>NZ_CP016452.1:0-740053 GCF_001713395.1 Sinorhizobium sp. RAC02
CCGTTCGGGATCTCGGCGGGCCCGTCTTTTCGTTCAAGCAGGCCATCGACGCCGGCTTGATCCCGGGGCCGCGGATCTATCCGTCCGGGGCCATGATCACTACGTCCGGAGGGCACGGAGACCTGCGTCTTCCGCACGAGATCCCAAGGGACGGCGGCAGGCTGAGCGGGGGCGAGATCCTGGGCGGTTCCGCGATCGCCGATGGCATCGACGATCTGAAGCTTCGCATCCGGGAGCAGTTTCTGCAGGGAGCCTCGCAGATCAAGCTTGTCGGCAGCGGCGGGGTGTCGTCCCCCCGCAGCCCGCTGGACATGACGACGTTCAGCGAGGAAGACCTGCGCGCGGCCGTCGGCGTCGTGGAAGATTGGAACTCCTATATCGCGATCCATGCCTATACGCCACGCGCCGTGCAACGCGCCCTCAAGGCCGGCGTGACCTGCATCGAGCACGCGCACCTCATGGACGAGGAAACAGCCGTCATGATCGCAGAAAAGGGGGCGTGGCTCAGCATGCAGCCATTCCTGACGATGGCGGACGCGGCATCTCAAAGCGGGCCGGGTCTTGAACGCATACAGCAGCTCTTCGTCGGAACGCCGAGGACCTATCAGCTTGCGCGCAAGCACGGCATCAAGACGGCCTGGGGCTCGGACGTCCTCTTCTCACCGGAACTCGGCCCCCGCCAGAACATCATGCTGACACATCTGAGCAACTGGTATAGCAACGCCGAAGTCCTGCAAATGGCGACCTCCGGCAACGCGGAGCTGCTCGGGCTTTCCAATCTGCGCAATCCCTATCCCGGCAAGATCGGGATCATCGAGGACGGTGCGTTCGCCGACCTTCTCGTGGTGGACGGCAATCCGGTCGACGACATCGAGCTCCTGGAAGACCCGCAGAAGAATTTCACGGTGATCATGAAAGATGGCCGTGTGCACAAGAACACTCTCTGAGAACCACGAGGCGTTTGCGTGTTTCCACCGCGCCTGATCAAAAAACCGAAGAGCAGCAGCGCGGCACGCCTGCTGGCGGGTTTTTTGCGCCGCCTGAAAATGGCGGTGTTTACCTTGCCAGCGGCTTGTCTCGCGCTGGCTGCAGAACCTGCCAGGACAGTGGTTTCACATCACGGCGACCAGGAATGCGTCATCCTCGTGCATGGCCTCGCTCGGGGTTCTGGCTCGTTCTGGCTCTTGGAAAAGACGCTCGCGCAGCGCGGCTATCACGTCGTGAATGCCGAATATCCATCGACTACTGCGAAGATATCAGAACTCGCGGACCATATGGGCGCGGCTGTGGAACGATGCGGATCGCGTCCTGTCCACTTCGTGACGCACTCGCTGGGCGGGATCCTCGTCCGCTATTGGCTCGCCGGCAATCGCCGGCCGGAACTGGGGCGGGTGGTGATGCTGGCGCCTCCGAACCACGGCTCGGAGATCGTCGACGTGTTCGGTGACCTGCCGCCGTTCGAATGGATCAATGGTCCGGCCGGGCTTGAGCTCGGGACGGGAGCCGATGCAATCCCGAACCTTTTGCCCATGCCTGACTACCCGGTCGGCATCATCGCAGGCGACATCTCTGTCAACCCCATCTTCAATTCGGTGCTTCCGGGGCCGAACGACGGCAAGGTTACCGTCGAATCGACCAGGCTCGAGGGTGCCGCCGATCATCTCGTCGTGCACGCGACACACACTTTCATGATGTACAATCCGATCGTTGTGGTCGAGGTGCTGAATTTTCTCCGCATCGGCACCTTCGAGCATGGCCTTTCGTTCGCGGTGGCATCCAGACAGCTCGTGGCAATCTTCGAATAAAGGCCCCCGGTGCGTCTATTTCCGTAGGCTCACCAGCACGCCGCTCAACCCGACGAGCTGTAGCTGCGTCGGCGATAGGACCTCGAAGCGGGTCACGCCGTCGAAGGCAGCCAGAAGCGCGCGCTCCTGAGCCATCAGCGGTTGATCGCAAAGCATCATAGAGGCACCGGTCTCCGAGAGCTTCAAGCCCTCTCCCGATAGCGTGAAACCGCCGAAGAACCGGTTGCACGATCCATTGCCGTGAATGCGGCCGTCCGGTGCGAAGGTCAACGTCGGGTCGGATTTTTTGACGATTGCTTTTCCGCCGATGGCATCGATTTTCCAGTCTCCGTGAAGCAGGCTTGCGGGATCGCCTCCACATCCAGCCAGGCGACGTTCGCCTACGACCAATGTCACCGTCTTCGGATAGGGCATTCCCGTCATCGTATCGGAGCAACCCTTGTCGGCAACCGTGAGGGCAAAAGCCTCTCCTCCGACAACGGCGGAATAGGTTGCGCCGTTGTCGGCCGCGACCGATGCCGGAACGGGTTCGATGGAAAAGGTCTCCCCATCCTGATCACGGAACGTGATTGCGTTTTCAGTGATCTCAAGCAGCCAACCCGGCTCGTTCCCACGGGCGCTGAACGTCGCCGCCTGCGCCACGCCAAGGCTCAAGGCGAGCACCGCACTCATGCAGAAGATGGATTGGGTCGCAACAGTCTTGATCATTGTCAAAGCCTCCGGGCGAGCAATGGTGTTTCATGAACCATAGCCGGGGATTAGTCGACGCGACGCGACGGTTTATGTGCGCACGGGGCCTGAAATAGATACGCTCGTCCCGCAATTGGGATTCCTTGCTCACCTTCACCGCGATACGTTGTTTATTGACTGTGCCGTTCCGCACCCGCGGTTCACGGAGGTTAATTATTATTAATGACGTTCGCCCACGATTTATTTCCAGTATAAAACCAGCATTGCAACCGCGAGGCGAATAAGCTTCTCTCTTGATTGGTCCATACGCGTAGACAGTGGCAGGCTTCGCGCCAGCCAACTCTTGAATTCGGGGAACTATCATGGACGCACGGGTGGAACGGAAACCGGCAGATCCTTTTCTGGACGAGCCTCTGCAATGCGCGATCGAATGTGATACGGCCTGTGCATCTGCGCCCGAACGCTTCGAGTTCTTTCGCAGTTGGCATTCGGACATTGTTGATGTCAGCCTGCGGTGTGGCGAAACCGTCACCTTCGAGGCACAGGAAAAGATCTGGCAGCTCGGCGACTTCGCATTTGCCGCGATCGACTCCTCCCCGAATCATCTCCTCCGCTGGGAGCACAAGAGAAAACCGGCCGTCGACCATTGGCTCGTTACCGTGAAATCCGCCGCGGAAATCGACGCGGCCGATGAAAAATCCCGGCGAACGCTTCGCATGAAGAATCTGGCGGTACCCGATGTCTGCGAAACAGAAGGCAGCTTCACCGCCCTTTTCCTTCCCCACAGTGCAGTCGCGGCCCCGCTTCACCCCGAGATCACCGAAAGCGCTGCCGAATTCCTCGCAGACTATTTGCTTCTGCTTCATCGCAATCTTGCCAATCTCAAGCAAAATAACGTTTCCGGGATCGTTGCAGCAACAACGCACATCGTCGCCGCAACGCTCACCCCTTGCCGCGAAAAGCTGGAGGAGGCGCAAGCTCCGATCGACGCCGTGATCATCACCCGCGCCATTCGCGTGATCGATGCAAGGCTCGCCGATCCGGAACTGACCCCGGACGATCTCTGCCGAAGCGTCGGCGTGTCCCGATCCCGCCTCTATCGAATCTTCGAGCCTGCCGGGGGTATCTCGAACTACATCCGCCGCAAGCGCCTGCTTGAGACGCGCCGCGCACTCGCGGACAGTGCGGACGCGCGCTCGGTCTCACATGTTGCCGAGAGCATGGGGTTCATGGACCCGTCGACCTATAGTCGCATGTTCAAACGGGAATTCGGCCTATCCCCAAAGGAAGCGCGGGCCCTCGGATGGCAGGGAGTACAGCATTCGACCTGGCTAAGTATCGATCAACCCGTAGGCAACGCCAGTACACTCAACAGCCTCCTGATCAACAACTCGCTGGGGCTATCGATAAACGCCAGTTGCTGAGAATGCTGCGCACCCGCCCGCAACGGGCAGGGCCGGGCGCCGCCTCGGCCAAGAATTGGACGTTACGCTGGTAATTGGGATTCCATGTATATGTTCAAATCCAATGGCAGGACTAATCTCGCTCGCAGTGTCCGACCCTAACGATCCAAACTCTCGATCTTTCTTTTAACTTGAATTCATTTTGCGCAGAGACGGCAAGATCGGTTTTCGGGGGCCTGCTTGGTTGGCACTTTTTGAAGAGGTCACACCACACTAGGAGCTCGTCATGGACTCAAGCGAGCATTCGGCACTCCGCCTGGCGGCCGGCGCATCTGCGTCCCGGCTATCCCGTAATACCGAACCCGTCGGCTTTGTCGCTGGCGGCCTACGGCGCCAACGGTTGGCGAACGCCCACGGCATCCTGGCAAACAATTCTGACAGACGGACGATTTCAAGCAGCCGGATGTTAAACGTCTCGCCCGAGACCGCACGTAAACGCGGCCGGCAAGGTTCCAGATGCCCCGCGTGGCTCTCGATCGACGAAGCTATCAAATTGCCGGACCGTCTTCCGATTAACATCCGTCTCGGCCGCTCGCTGGCGTCCAAACGGTAGGGTGGTTTTCCATGGAGAGCAGGGCTCAAACCGTCACCGAGGCCAGCGAACAAGCGCCCCTGAAATGCGCCATCGACATTGATACCTCCGCGGCACCACCGGCCGAACAGTTCGATCTATACAGGACCTGGCACGCCAGCCTGGTGGACATCACGCTTCTGCGGGACAAGTTCGAAACCTTCGCTGCCCGCCAGCGGGTTTGGCAACTCGGCAATCTCGCCCTGTTGGCGTTGGAGTATCCCGGCACCGGCTATCGCCGACGCTGGAGCACCAAGAAGAGTCCGGTTTTCGATCACTGGGTCCTGAGTATCCCGTATACGCTTTCGTCGAACAGGGGGCCGAGACAAGTCGGGAAGCTGCGCTGGCATTGCCTTGCAGCACCGCATGAAGACCAGAGTGAGGACGATGGCTTCCTTGCACTTTTTCTTCCAAGGGATTTTGCATTCTCGCAGCCCTTCGATCTCGCCATCCGCCCGGAAATGGCAACCTTCATCACCGATTACATCCAGCTTCTCCATCACTCGCTTCCGGACAGAGCCGAGCGCGACACCGAATACATCGCCGTTGCGACGACCAGCCTGCTCACCGCCTGCATCACCCTATCCCACAATCATGTTTTCGAAGCGGAAGGACCGATCAATGCGGTGATCATGGCGCGGGCGAACAAGCTCATCGCCGCACAGCTCACCGACCGCGATCTCTCGCCGGAAAGACTGTGCCGGGATCTGAACGTCTCGCGGTCCCGGCTCTATCGGATTTTCGAGCCGACCGGCGGTATCTCCAACTATATCCGGCGCCAACGTCTGCTGCGCACCAGGGACGTCCTCGCCGACGATACGGACAGGCGCTCGATCTCGGCGATCGCCGAAGAGTGGGGTTTCATGGACGCATCCACATACAGCCGGACCTTCCGGCGCGAATTCAACATGACGCCGAAGGAGGCTCGTGAGGCGGGCTGGCTCGGGATCAAGCATCCACGGATCCGGCCCGCGGATATGCACGGTAGCGCCCCGTCCCTGGACACCCTCCTGATGAACAGCTACCTCGCTGGACACCCATAGCAGCTCCGGCGGAGCCCACCGGCCCGAGGATGTTGCTTGGCTCAATCGATATCCCTGTGCAGTTTATCCCGGCTCCATGCGCTGCATCCATTTTCCTCCCGATGAGGGCAAATCCCGGGATTTAAAGGCATTTTCCGCTTTCCGGCTCGCGCCATGCAGAAATATGCTTTGAGGCGCCGACACCCGGAACGCGACGATCGTCTCCGGGTTTTCATTCCCGGCTTCGGCCGCGGACATTGACGTTTTCCGGAGTGGAACGGATGGGAATCCCCGATAGCTTTTCTGGCCTCCTCCTCGCCTCACTGGTCGCAGCCTCGCAGTTCATATCAGTCTCCGCACGCGCCGATGATGTACCGAAGGTAGCAACGATCACCGTTGTACTTGCGGACGTTTCGCCGAAACACGAATTCGTGGGGCGCGTGGAAGCCCTCAATGCCGTCGACATCCGTTCCCGCATCGACGGTTTCATTGACGAACGGCTGTTCGAGGAAGGTTCCTCCGTCGAAAAAGACCAAGAGCTGTTCCGGATGGACAGCCGGGCGCTCGATATCGCGCTGGCCGATGCGAAAGCCTCCCTTGCGCGGGCGGAGGCAGCCTTGCTCGATGCCGACCGGCAACTTGCGCGCAACCGCTCCCTCAACCAGACGGTCGCCCGCGCGACGCTCGAGCAGAGTGAGACGGCGCGCGATACCGCCACGGCAAGCGTTCTCTCCGCCGAGGCAGCGGTGCGTCAGGCCGAGCTCAATCTCAGCTACAGCCGCATCACCTCGCCCTTGAAGGGACGCATCGGGACGGCCGCTTTTGCCGCCGGGAGCTTCGTCAACTCCGCATCGGCCGCATTGGCGCGTGTCGTGCAGATGGACCCCGTTCGGGTCGTCTTCTCGGTGAGTGATCGCGCGCTGCTCGAACTGCGGGAGGCTGCCGGCGGGGTGAGCAAGGACGACCTTGCCAGCCGGTACGCGACGACGCTGAGACTATCGACCGGGCAGGCCTATGCGCACAAGGCGCCCATCGCGTTTTTGGGAAGCGAGGTCGATGAGCGAACCGGGACTCTCCCGATCCGCGCGCTGTTTCCCAACCCGGATTTCCTCCTGATCCCTGGCCAGTTCGTGACGGTCGTCGTCGCCGAAACCGCTCGGATCGAACGGCCGACCGTCCCCCTCGGCGCAGTGCAGCAGGACCGGGAAGGCAAATACGTCATGCTGGTCGACGCAGACAAGAAAGTCGTCCAGCGCCGGATCACCGTATCCAAGCAGGCGCAAGGAAGCTGGATCATCGACACCGGGCTGGAAGGCGGTGAAAGCCTGATCGTCGACGGGCTTCAGAACATCACAGTCGGATCCCAGGTCGAAGTCGTCGAGGACATATCCCAGCCGGCGGTGTCCAAATGAACATTTCCGCCCCCTTCATCGGTCGCCCGCGCTTCGCAATGGTCATCGCCGTCGTCATGCTGATTGCCGGCGTGGTCGCTCTGCTGCAGATTCCGGTGGCGCAGTTTCCCCAGATCACGCCACCGGAAGTCCAGGTCTCCGCGAGTTATCCAGGCGCCAACGCGACGGTGATGACCGACAGCGTCGGCGCACCGATCGAAGAGCAGGTAAACGGCGTCGAAGGCATGATGTACATGTCATCGTCCAGCACCGACAATGGCACCTATAGCCTGACCGTGACCTTTGAGGCGGGGACGGACCCCGAGATGGCCCAGGTCAACGTCCAGAACCGCGTGGCTCTCGCAACGCCTCGCCTTCCGGCCGCCGTTACCCAGGCCGGGGTGACGGTCCGCAGCCGGTCGTCCAGCATGCTGCTCGGCTTGGCCATCTATTCGCCGAAAGGCACGCGGGACGAGGTCTTCATCAGCAATTACGCGTCTGTGAACATTCGCGACGCCCTCGCCCGCCTTCCCGGCGTGGGCGAGGCCGGCGTGTTCGGGCCGACCTACAGCATGCGCATCTGGATGAACCCGGACCGGATGGAGGCGCTAGGCATCACGGCAGCGGACATCAGCGCTGCGATCCGGGCCCAGAATGCGCAAGCCTCGGCCGGCCAGATCGGTTCGCCTCCCGCGATGACAGGCCAGCAGCTGCAGCTTACGGTGACGGCGCGCGGGCGGCTCGCCAGCGAGGCCGAATTCGGCGACATCATCGTCAGGAGCAACCGGGACGGCGGTGTCGTCCGGCTTCGGGACGTCGCGCGCGTGGAACTCGGTGCCCAGTCTTATGACACGGCTTCGACGCTCAACGGCCATCCAAGCGCGACCGTCGTCGTCTATCAGTCGTCCGACGCCAACGCGCTTGCAGTCTCGACCGCCGTGCTCGCCGAACTGGAGAGGCTTTCGACGCAGTTCCCGGATGATGTCGCCTATACGCTGGTCTTCGATACGACCTCCTTCGTACGGGAGACCATCCGCGAGATTTTCGAGACGCTCGCGATTACCTTCGTGCTTGTCGTGGCCGTGGTCTTTGCATTCCTGCAGGACTGGCGCGCAACCGTCATCCCGACCCTGACGATCCCGGTCTCGCTGATCGGCGGCTTTGCCGTTCTCTATGTGCTCGGCTATTCGGCAAACACAATCACGCTCTTCGCCGTTATTCTGGCGATCAGCCTCGTGGTGGATGACGCCATCATCGTCGTGGAAAATGTCCAGCGGCTGATGAACGAACAGGCCATGGACATTCGCACCGCGACCCTCACCACCATGCAGCAGGTCACCGGTCCGATCGTCGCGACGACGCTGGTTCTCGCCGCGCTCTTCGTTCCCGTCGCATTCCTGGCTGGCATCACTGGCGAACTCTACCGTCAGTTCGCGGTCACGATCCTGGTGACGATCGTCTTCTCGACGATCAATGCCCTCACCTTGAGCCCGGCGCTCTGCATGCTCATCCTCAGGCCCGCCCCCGAACGCAAGACCGGGATATTCGGCAAGCTGAACAGCGGCCTGGATGCCTCCCGTCGCTTTTATCTGCGGCTGTTCACGATCTTCGCGCGCCGTCTTGCGCTTGCCGGCGTTCTCTTCGTCGCCGTCCTTGGCGGCATCTACGGCTTCTATCGCGTTCTGCCGACGGGTTTCGTCCCGGCCGAGGACCAGGGATACATGTTCATGAACGTGCAGCTTCCGAACGCTGCATCCCTGGAACGGACACAGCAGACGATAGCGCAGGTCAGTTCCCTGCTTCAGCAAACACCAGGGATCGCCAACACGATCGGCATTGCCGGTATAAGCATCGTTGGTGGCGGCGGCTCGAACAGCGGCATGATCATTTCCGCGCTGGAGCCGTGGAGCGAGCGCGGAACCGACCAGAGCGTCTTTGCCTTGATCGACCGGCTGCGCCCCGAACTTGCAGCGATCTCGACAGCGTCGATCGTGCCCTTCAACCCGCCCGCCATCCCCGGGCTCGGCACGACCGGCGGCTTCGACTTCCGTCTCCAGGCCCGTGCCGGACAAAGCCAGCAGGAGCTCGCCGAGGTCATGCGCGACCTGATCATCCGCGCAAACCAGACGCCCGGACTTGCCGGCGTGTTCAGCACCTTCTCGGCCGATGTCCCGCAGCTCTATCTGGACATCGACAGAAAGCGGGCCGAGCTCTACGGCGTTTCGCCGGCGGCGATCTTCAGTACGCTCCAGGCGCATCTCGGATCGGCCTATGTTGACGACTTCAACATCTTCTCCAGGGTGTATCAGGTCCGGTTGCAGGACGAGCCGGCCTTCCGCCAGCGCATCGAGGACATTCAGCGCCTGCGGGTGCGAAGCCAGTCGGGCGATCTCGTCCCGCTGCAGAGCATGGTTTCGATCTCGACGATCTACGGGCCGAGCGCGGTCAACCGGTACAATCTGTTTTCCTCCGCATCGATCAACGGACAGGCCGAAGCCGGCACCAGCACGGGTCAGGCGCTCGAGATCATGGGTGGATTGGCGGCGGAGGCGATGCCGTCCGGCTTCGGCTTCGAATGGACGGGGCTTGCGCTTCAGGAGAAACAGGCAGGCAACGAGACGGTACTCATCCTCATCATGGGGATCGTGTTCACCTACCTCTTCCTCGTCGCGCAATACGAAAGCTGGAGCGTGCCGGTCGCCGTCATGCTGTCGGTTACGGTCGCCGTCGTCGGTGCTTTGGGCGCTCTCGTCGTCGGAGGGATCGATCTCAACATCTACGCCCAGATCGGCCTCTTGCTGCTCATCGGGCTGGCGGCCAAGAACGCCATCCTCATCGTGGAATTCGCAAAGGAGCGCCGCGAGGAGGGCATGAGTATCCACGAGGCGGCGACCGAAGGCACGTCCCAGCGCTTCAGGCCCGTGCTGATGACGGCCCTCGCGTCGATCCTGGGCGTGATTCCGCTGGTGATCGCGTCCGGTGCCGGAGCGGGCAGCCGCCAGGCGATCGGGGCCACGGTTCTTGGCGGCCTGCTGCTCGGCACCGTGCTTGGGCTGGTGGTGATCCCCGTCCTCTACATCGTCGTACAGACGGCGAGAGAGGCGATCAAACAACGGCTTTTCGGCGTGGAGCCGAGCGCAGCATCCGACGCAGCCGGAGAGTAAGGCGTCATTGCCAGCTCCTCGCAGGAGCGAGCAATCGTTACGCGCTTCACTCCAGCGTTTCTCGCGCTAGATAGCGCGCCCGGTTTTCCTCAGGCGTCGTGGATTCGGCCGGCGGCACGGGCACGAGCGCCTTGAACGCCCCCTGCCCCAGCAGCATGAGCCAGGTGACGAGAACGAAGGTGGACGTGAGGACCGGCATTCCGATCGGCTTGAGGAAGATGGCAACCGATGCCCAGAGCCAACTGGCGACGACAGCCCCGAAAACCGCATAAAGCAGGCTCCGCCAGGTGAGGACGAGGAAAACGCCGCCGAGCGCCATCGCGGTCAGGGCCGAATTGTAGCCGAAGAGACCGTCCCGCACCGCCCCTTCGGGCCCGCCATAGACGGCGGCTACCGCCGTACCAACGATCGCGCCGAGGAGCCCCATCGAGGCACTGATGCGGGAGTTCAGCGCAATGGCGACAAGGATGACGTAACCGGAGATCCAGTTGTCCTGGAAGAAGATCTGGCCGATCGACGTGCCTATTCCCTCATACCAGGTCGAGAGAACATAGGGCACCGTTTCGGAAAACTGATCCGGCGAGATCGGCTTTGCCATCGGCCCCGCATCGATCGCATCGAACTTCAAGACGGCAAAGAGAAACAACCAGCCGATGAGCACAAAGGGCATCGTCAAAGGGGCGACCTTGTGCGGCCCCAGGACGGCGCCCATGCTGGCAAAGGCCATCGTGGTGAAGGCGGCAGCGCAGATGAGATAGACCGCCATCGCGGCGGATGGCACGGCCCCGATCCGGAAATCCTCGCTGGTGAAGGCAATGAGCGCAAGACCGACCAGCGCACCGTTGAAACCATATAGCCCGTCCCGCATCATGCCCCTGTCGGCCTTGAGAAGAAGGGCGGCCGCCGTGCTCGAGATGACACCGAGGATGCAGATCGCGGCGTAGATCCAGGAATTCCAGGCGAGCGCAAGAAGGATCACCAGACCCGACAGGGGATTGTTCTGGAAAACGACCTGTCCGACACCCCGCAGGGACCAATCCACGAAGGATAAGGACGGATGGTCGCGAAATCGATCCAGTTGCATTGATCTCAGCTCCTCACGCAAGTTGGAGACCGGCATATGCGCGCGTCAATCGGGCGGCGGTCGATAGAGGGCCGGGCGCGGCATCCGCGCCCGGCCTTTTCAGCTCCTAGAACAGGAAGTAGCGCTGCGACATCGGCAGCACATCGGCCGGCTCGCAGGTGATCAGTTCCCCGTCGACGCGCACATTGTAGTTCTGCGGATCGACCTCCAGCCTCGGCGTGCGGCTATTGTGCACCATGTCCTTCTTGCGCACCGTCCGGGTGCCCTTGACCGCGACAAGCTGCTTGGACAGCCTCAGCCTCTCGCCGATCCCATCATCGAGCGCGGCCTGCGAGACGAAGGTGACACCCGTCGAACCCAGCGCCCGACCGAGCACCCCGTACATCGGGCGATAGTGCACCGGCTGCGGCGTGGAGATCGATGCGTTGGGGTCGCCCATCGGCGCCATCGCGATCATGCCGCCGATCATGACCAACTGCGGCTTGACGCCGAAGAAGGCCGGTTTCCAAAGCACGAGATCGGCACGCTTGCCGACCTGGATGGAGCCGATCTCGTGGGCAAAGCCGTGGGTCAGCGCCGGATTGATCGTGTATTTTGCGACGTAGCGCTTGACGCGGAAGTTGTCGTTCCGCTCGCTGTCTTCCGGAAGCGGGCCGCGCTGCACCTTCATCTTGTGCGCGGTCTGCCAGCAGCGAAGCGTCGTTTCGCCGATGCGGCCCATCGCCTGGGAATCCGACGACATCATCGAGAAGACGCCGAGATCGTGGAGGATATCCTCCGCGGCGATCGTTTCCCGCCGGATGCGCGACTCGGCAAAGGCGACATCCTCAGGGATCTGCGGGCTGAGATGGTGGCAGACCATCAGCATGTCGAGGTGCTCATCGACTGTGTTGATCGTGTAGGGCCGTGTCGGGTTCGTTGACGAGGGCAGGATGTTCTCCTGCCCGGCCGCCGTTATAATATCGGGCGCATGGCCACCACCGGCGCCCTCGGTGTGGAAACTGTGAATGGTCCGGTCCTTCATGGCCGCGAAAGTATCCCGCACGAAACCGCTTTCGTTGAGCGTGTCCGTGTGGATCGCCACCTGGATGTCCATCTCGTCGGCGACGTTGAGGCAGTTATCGATCGCCGCAGGCGTCGTACCCCAGTCCTCGTGCAGCTTGAGACCGACGACGCCCGCGCGGATCTGCTCGCGCAACGGATCGGGAAGGCTGACATTGCCTTTGCCGAGCAAGCCGACATTGATCGGCAATCCTTCAACCGCCTCGAGCATCCGGTGGATTGCCCAGGGGCCGGCTGTCACGGTCGTCGCGAGCGTGCCGACGGTCGGACCGATGCCACCACCGACGAGCGTGGTCGTCCCGCTTGCCAGCGCTTCCTCCGCCTGCTGAGGCGCGATGAAATGGATATGCGTGTCTATGCCACCCGCCGTGAGGATCCGGCCTTCGCCCGCGATGACGTCCGTTCCCCCGCCGATAACGATGGTCACGCCGGGCTGGATATCCGGATTGCCGGCCTTGCCGATAGCGGAGATACGACCGTTCTTGATGCCGACATCGGCTTTGATGATGCCCCAGTGGTCGATAATGATGACATTGGTGATGACCATGTCGGCGACCTCGGCCGCCGGGCGCTGGCCCTGTCCCATACCGTCGCGGATCACCTTGCCGCCGCCGAAGGTCACTTCCTCCCCGTAGACGGTACGGTCTTCCTCGATCTCGATGACGAGTTCCGTATCGGCCAGCCGCATCCTGTCGCCCTTGGTGGGGCCGTAAAGATCGGCATAGGCCTGTCGTGTGATCGTTCCCATCCGTGCCTCCTACAGCTTGCCCATGACCTTGGCGTTGAACCCGTAAACCTCGCGTTTGCCGTCGAGCGCCACAAGCTCCACGGTACGTTCCTGGCCCGGTTCGAAACGGACGGCCGTTCCTGCCGGAATGTTGAGGCGGAAACCCCGCGTGGCTTCGCGGTCGAACAGCAGGGCCTCATTCGTTTCATAGAAATGGTAGTGCGAGCCGACCTGGATAGGCCTGTCGCCGGAGTTGGCGACGTCGATCTTGCATGTCTGCCGCCCCGCATTCAGCTCAATGGAGCCATCCTCGATAAAATATTCGCCGGGAATCATCATGGCCTCCTTACGGGACGGGGTTGTGGACGGTGACGAGCTTCGTGCCGTCCGGAAAGGTTGCCTCGACCTGGATGTCGTGGAGCATCTCGGGCACGCCCTCCATCACATCGTCGCGGGTCAGCAACGTCGCACCGTAGGACATGAGGTCGGCCACGGTTCGCCCCTCGCGTGCACCCTCCAGCAGGGCCGCGGAAATGTATGCCACGACCTCGGGATAATTCAGCTTCAAGCCCTTTGCCTTGCGGCGTTCGGCGACCAGCCCTGCCGTAAAGATCAGGAGCTTGTCTTTTTCTCGCGGTAGCAGTTCCATGGCTTTGTCCTCATCGTTTCGGTTCACGTTGCCCAGATGCGCGGAGCAACGGCCTTCTTCATCAGGCCGCGTTCGCGAAGGATGCTCCACGCTTGCAGAAAGAGTGCCTTGCCTTCCGACATGCGCTGGCCGAGGTAACGGCAGACGATCACGCGTTCGAGCTGGCTTATCGAGAAGACACCATGCGCCGCCGCGCCCAGGTGATCGCGGATGTGTTCGACCGTGTTCTCGAGCACCGGCCCCGCATAGACCAGCGTTCCCATGATGGGTCGGCCGGCAAAGATGAACGGCGCGTCCAGAACTTCCGGGGCGCGCGAAAACACCATCTGTTCGAACCAGATGGGCTCGCGGCCCCGGATTATTTCGACGCGCTGGCGAAGGCGCCCGGCCGCGAAGCGTTCACCCGCCGCCGGTCGGCCGAGGCTGAAGAAATCCCAACCGACATAAGCGGCATCCTCACCAAGCGTGACACGCGTGCTGATCGAGGCATCGGCGCCATCGAAGAGGATCGTCTCCTGCGGGAGATTTTCGCAAGTCCCACCGGCTCCGACATCAATCTGGATGCGCTGCACGCTCGCACCGCTTTCACTGCGATAAAACTTCGTCGCACCGGGCGTCGTTAGGACAGCACGCGCCAGCGGTGCAAGGTGGCAGGTGATCTCGAGGATATCACCGCCCGCAACGCCACCCGGCGGATGCAGGAGATAGACATGCGCTGAGCCGTCGTCTTCAGGATGAAAGGCGCGCTGTACCGCAAGCGGCCCGAGGTGCCGCCGGCGCATCAGTCGCGTCTTCCCGTAGGAATTCGCAAACCACAGCTCCAGCTCGGCGTGCCAGCCACTTGCCATCGACGAAAATCCTCTCTTCCGATCCGTCCTTTTGACGGTCTTTTCTGTTCAAAAGCGTTTTCTGCTCCCAAGAGCGAATGGCTTTCGGCCTGGCAGCTGGCGGGACGGGCGGATGCCCGAGCCAGCCGTCAAACCGGTCCCTTCGTTCGATCGTCGCCCTTGTCGCGACGTACCTCCTCCGACAGATGATGCGAGCTTGCGGTCAGTTTCATCGCGCCCGCCAGGAGGAGCGCGGATATCGGAAGTACGAGAGCTTCCCATTCCGGGGCCGTCTGCATCTCACCCACCTGGGCTGCGAAATGCACGACCAGATAGAGAATGATCATCTGGAAGAAGAGGTTCTTCAGTTCCGCGACCGTATCGATGATCATCCATTGCGGCAGCCGCGATCGCTGTGCCTCGGGAATGTCGAGCGCAAAGCCAAGCGCGATACCGCAACCGACAACCATCAGCACTATGCCCAGCAGGATCTTGTCGGTAGCGCGAAGAACCGAGACGATGACCGAGATATCCGGATCGAGCCGCACCATCCGGAAGCTCTGCCAAAGCATAAGAATCGCCTCCCAGAACATCAGGAAAGCGCCGAAAAGCACACCGGCTGCAGCTAGGATGAGAACGGACCGAAGGCCGAGAAACAAGGAAATCAAATCATCGCCCTCCTGGACTGGTTCGAAGGTCTGCGCGATCCGCTCAAGGGCCCGAAAGGGAGCCTATGAGCGGAACAGCCGGCTGTACTGCGTCTCGTGCCATGCGCTGGCCATCGCCATTGCCGGTGCGGCATTGCCGATGTCGTCGTCCTCTATGGATTCAGCCCTCAGGGCTGCACGTTCGATGACGTCTCCTGCCGCGATGAGAAGACGCTGGCCGGCAATGTGCCCCAGCGGCACAAGCCGGATGGCTGCTGATACCTGCCCCTCGATGGTGCTCCACAACAGTCCGCGCAGCGCATCGGCCGCCGCGATATTCCAGTGGGTGGCGGCAAGGGCGAAAGCGGCGGGGTAGCTCAGCCTGCACTCGGCGAAGGATCGAGCGGAAGCCGCATCGAGGTCCTGGAGAAGCCGCAGCAGCGATTCCCCCATTTGCTTGTCCTCCAGCTCGATCTCCCGGCTTTCTCGTGCCGCCGACAGCCACGCATTGGCCCTCAGGAACGCCGCACGATCGCCCGCATCGAGAGCCAGCATCATGCGCCAGAACAGGGCCGCATCGCAGACCGCGTAGCTGTGTTCGATGAGGCCGAATATCCAGCCGGACGCTGTGGCCTCGTCGCGAACGATCCCGTCGTGGACCGCCCATTCCAGACTACGGGAATAGGAAAACGCGCCAACGGGCTGGCTCGGGCTGACGAGCCTTAGAAGCTGGATGGGCAGGCTGCCGGGCGTTCGTTCTGACGTCACGTCTCTTCCCCAAAGCAGTTGACCCGAAGCCGGACAAGAACCGCGGCTTCGGGCTCCAGATGCACCGAAACCCGCTCGTCAGCTCAGCTGGCAAGCAGGAAGACACCACCGAGCGCGGTGGCGCCACCGGCAATCCGCAGGCCTGCCGAGCCATGCATCAAGCGACCGGCGGCAAGGCCAAGACCGATGCCCGCGGCATGAAGGACGATTGTCGCAAGCGCAAAACCCGCACCGAAGGAAAGGGCGCTGTCGCCGGCCATCTCAGCACCGTGCGCATGCCCGTGGAAAAAGGCGAACACGCCGACAATCGCCGCTGCGGCCCCAACCGGAACAGGCTGAGCGATAGCGACCAGAAGGCCAATGACAACAATAGAGGCGAGGATGACAGGCTCGACGAAGGGCACCGGCAGGCCGGTGAGCGCTGCAACAAAACCGAGGAGCATGACGCCGACAAAGGTCGCGGGAACGGCGATGAGCGCGCGCCCCCCGAGTGTCGCCGCCCACAGACCAACCGCGACCATTGCCAGAACATGGTCCAGGCCCGAGAGCGGGTGCAGGAACCCGGCAATGAAGGAACCATGTTCGGCATGGCCGACATGCGCGAAGGCCGGCGTGCTCATCACCAGCAACGGTGCAAGGGTCAGAACGGACAATTTTTTCATCGTACCACCTCCGTAGTGTTGATCGAATAAAGAGCGCTCGAAAGCCGACGGGCACCTTCCGTTTTCCGGCAGCTCCGCTGCAACCATGCTCACCAAACCGGCCCCGTCTTCCGCTCGCCGCGGCCTGTTCAGAACGAACCGAACATCGACCCCAGCACGAAGACCGCGACCAGGGAGATGATGACGCCGACAATGACGGTCATCACCATGTCGAAGTAACTTCCGGCATGCGTCTGTTTGCTGATCTGCAGGAGCAGGAGCACCGTACCGTTGTGCGGCAGGGCATCGAGCGTACCGGCGCTGATGGTCGTCAGGCGGTGCATCAGCGCAGGATCGATGCCGTATTCTGCTGCCATGCGCATATATTCACTGCCGAGCGCATTAAGAGCGATCGCCATGCCGCCCGAGGCCGTACCCGTCAGCCCGGCCAGCGCGTTCATCGCGACGACCAGCGAAACGAGTGGACCGCCCGGCATCTGCAGGACCGCATCCCGCACGACGTTGAAGGCCGGCATGGCCGCAACGACCGCACCGAAGCCAACGAGGCTTGCTACCGTCAAGATCGGCAGGACAGCGGAGTTGGCGCCGGCATCCAGGCTTTCGCGCAGCTTCCCGAGCCGCCCATAATTGACGGCGATGACAGTGATGATCGCGGCCGCCAAGGCGATGAGAACCGCCCAGACGCCGAGCGTCGAGGATGTATTGAGGCCAAGAGCCGCTTCAGCGGCAGAAAAATCGATCCGGGGCAGCACCACCAGCGCCATGAGAAAGTTGACGGCGATGACGACGATCAGCGGCAGCACCGCAAACAGGAAGGACGGGCCGCTGTCGCTCCGCTCACCGTGGGTCAGTTCAATCGGATCGAAGTCGCCGGCGGTCGTCGCCTGCTCGCGCACCTTTTCGCTGATGACGACGGCAGCGCCATCCTCCGTGTAGCCTTCCCCGGCAGCGCGTGCCTTCGCCTCGATGCGAGCCAGCCACCACATCCCGAAAGCAAAGGTGATGATCGATGCGATGATGCCGAGGCCAGGGGCGGCGAAGGTCGTCGTGCCGAAGTACGGCATGGGAATGGCATTGTTGGTCGAGGGGGTGCCGGGCATGGCCGACATGGTGAAGGTGAACGCGCCTAGACCAATTGCAGCGGGCATCAGCCGCGCCGGGATGTTCGCCGCGCGGAACATTTCGCGGGTCATCGGCACCAGCACGAAGAATGCGACGAAGACGCTGACGCCGCCATAGGTGACGACGGCAGAAGCAAGAACCACCGAGAGCATGGTCCGCTTGACGCCGAGCCGCTCCGTCAGGTAGCGGGCGATCGAGGTGATCGAACCGCTGTCATCCATCATCTTGCCAAAGATGCCGCCCAACAAGAACATCGGGAACCATTGCGCGACGAAACGCGCCGTGCCGTTCATGAAGGTCGCGGTCCAGTGCGGCAGAAGCGGTTCGCCCGAAATGAGCGCAACCACAAGGGCTGCGGCGGGCGCGAGCAGCAGCACGCTCCATCCACGGTAGGCAAACCACATCAGCAGGCCGAGCCCTAGCAGAATTCCAAACAGCCCCATGCTCTGCCTCTCATCCTGATCTGTTCCGTCACGACGCATCGCGATCCGCCACATGATCGCGAGCAACCCGGCTGAGGGAGAGGAACGGCAGATTGCACCATCCCAGCTCCACCGTGATTTTCATGAACCAGGCTTGGCGATTAGTCGATCAGGCGCGCCTGCAAAGTCTTCGATAAGGACAAGAAATGGACGCCATGCGCATTTATGGGATTCTGCTACCCTATCGAGATAGGCACCAGACAGGATCGTCGGACCGCAAGCCAGCGCACTGTAGATTGACACCGAGAACTGACGCGCTCCAGCAGCGTTTTCTCGACAAGACCGCAAGATCAGCGGAAACCTGAAACAGAGCCAAACAGCGTGGATGACGAGTACTGGCGAAAGTGGTGGTTTTATAGGTGACGGTCGACGGGGGTTGGATATTTCATCTACAATCCGTGTCCATTGGCGATGAATCGCCCTATCGCGCAGGTATGAGCTTCATTAAAATATCACTCGCATGACGGGAGTCACGGCGGGCGCGGGGATGTGTCCGAGCAGGCAAACAGCGTGAAAACCGAGGCTGAATTGGGCGGAAACGATCGCATCCGGTATCTCCCTGGCCGGGCGACACATTGTTGGGGGCCATGATGCTGGAGGCGCCGACTTGGTACGCGCGCAAATACAACTCCGTTGCGGCCCGAACCGGCGAGTCCGACCCCGATGCGGAATTCCATATCCAGCAGATCGGTGCGCAGAGCCATGCATCGCACTTGGCGACTATCGATTACGGTGATGCATTCGTCCTCGCCTTGCAGGACAAAGGCGGCATTGCGATGTCGGGAGCAATCAATGACGATGCGTTGACGGCGGTATTCCTCTGGGGTGAAGGCACCACCTTCAACGGGCAACGGAGTGAAATACCGCAGTTGCGGGTCGTCAGCCCGGGAACGGAATTCAACCTCGAAATGCCTGGCCGCTATCAGCTCATGAGGATCGGCCTGCGCGGGGCGGCCCTCGATCCGTTGCGCACGGCACCGGCCTCCCATCTGAAAGGGCGAAGCTGGCTTACGCCCGGAGTGCACAAGCCGCGCTTCGCCCCGGGGGCCGAGCTGGAGCTTCAGCAGAAGCTGCTGCGGACCGCCCGCTTCGCCGAAGCTGCCGCGCGGCGCGGCCATGACCTGCGTGCCGCTCTGGCGGTTGCAGCCAGCGAGGCCGGCGGTGCGCTCGCGCGTTTGCTCTCAAGCGCAGAGGAAGCACCTACCCGCAGCCTTGGATCCCGCGATCGGCACAATCTCGTCGATGTCACGCTCGCCATCCTTGATGCAAACCCACACAGCCCGGTTTCAGTCAGTGCCGTCTGCAATGCCCTGGGTATCGGAGAGCGCACGCTGGAGCGTGCTTTTCAGGAACTTCTGGGGATTAGCCCTCGCGCCTATGAGCGGGAGCGACGGCTGCGGGGCGCGCACGGCCTGATCCTGACAGAGGGTGACCGCCTCTCGATCACCGACATCGCCATGAGCTTCAGCTTCTGGCACCTCGGTCGCTTCGCCGCAGCCTATGCGGCGCTGTTCGGTTGTTCCCCCAGCGAGACGCGTCGGCGCATCTGGGAGGATGCAGAGCCCATGACCTATGAGCATTGCTGAGCCTGCCTTGCGCAGGTGACTTGCGCGCAACCCGCGCCATCCCATCAACGGTGCTTTGAAAATATCGGGGCTCGTGCTGGCCCACTAGTGATCGACCTGATCCAGCGATGGCGGCATTCCCTGCCTTTTGAGACTGCCGACGCTTCGTTGCATCTGCGGATGGTCCGCTTGCTCCGATTCCCCAGCGGCAGAGCACCGGCGTTGAGTTCCCATCAACCGCTCTGCGTGTCGGAAAGTGGATAGAGATTTCCCGGCACTCGGCAGACTCTGATGAGGCGACCTCATCGCCGCATCGATTCCAGAGCGGCTTTGGCTCTCGAGCGTGCCCATGAGATCGGAATTGAAGGACCGGCGGGATCGCTCGGCAAACGGCGGCGCATTTCCAACGAAGCCGGTGTTCGCCGCGAATACCAAAAGGGCAGAGTGATGTTTGATCGACCGTCCAGGCACAGCAACCATGCCAGTCTAAGCACACCCCGAAGCCGGTGCGCCAGCGTCGTCCCAACCATGCAACCAGTAGCTGGAAACACGCGACGTAGCAGACGCTCTACGCGGGCCTGCCCGAAGCCGGCGGAATAAGATTCGCCATGGACACAAGAGTACGCTCAGTCGGCATTCCTTTTGATCCTTTCGCCCATGATCCTCTGCGTTGCGCGATCGATGTGGACACCTCGTCACAGATGCCTGGCGAACAGTTCGACTTTTTTCAGACCTGGTATGCAGGGCTCGCCGAAATCGAGCTTCTCCGAGCTGCGGAATCCTCATTTCCGGCCCATCAGCAGGTATGGCAACTGGGAAATCTGGCATTGAGCGCCACGAGGCTTCCCGGCTCCGGCTACGATATTCAATGGGCGCACAAGAAACGCCCCATGCTTGACCATTGGATGCTGTCCGTCCCGTTCTCTCGAACTCCTGACGGCGTGATGAACCCGGGAAGGCCTGGACTGACATGTCTGGCATCACCCCATGAAAGGGTGACCAACGACGACCTTTTAATCACGCTGTTTCTACCGCGCGCATGGCTGGCGACACATCCGTCAAGGATCGAGGTCAGCGACGCCACTTTGAACTTCCTGGCCCATTACGCTGTTCTGCTTCACCGTTCTCTTCCTGATCTGAAGGAAGGGGATTTGCCCCACATTGTTGCGGCAACGTCCAATCTTTTTACGGCAGCTCTCACCCGGTGTGACAACCATCTCGTAGCAGCACAGGGACCGATGGACGGCATTGCCGCTGCGCGGATCACCAGGGTCATTGCAGAAAAACTGGCCGACCGCCGTTTAACTCCAGACAAGCTCTGCCGTGCAATCGGCGTCTCGCGGTCCCGTCTCTACCGGATTTTCGAGCCGGCAGGCGGAGTGTCCAACTACATCCGCCGTAAACGGCTGCTCAGGACGCGCGATATCCTGGCTGATCGTTCGGATCAAAGGACAATCTCAAGCATTGCAGAGGAGTGGGGCTTCCCCGAAGCCTCGGTCTACAGCCGGATGTTCAAGAAAGAGTTTGGCATGTCTCCTACCGAGGCACGCGACCTGGGTTGGCAGGGTGTCAAACACGCCACCTGGCTGAGCATCGGCCAGCAAGGTGATCACGGCTGCGTCCTCAGCGACCTTCTCATCAACAACTCTCTGGGCCTATCCCGCTCTCCTGCGCGGTGAGTTACCGCGTGCAGGACAAGGCCCAACGGTGAGCGACTTCGACTGGAAAGTCGCGGGGCCGGATGCCCCATTACCTGCACTTCGTGCTGTCACAGCCCGCCCTGTACCCGCAGAAAATCGACAATGCGGTCAACGCCATCACCGCGCTTCATATCGGAAAAGACGAAGGGACGCTCCGCGCGCATGCGTCCGGCATCCCGCTCCATCACATCGAGATCGGCGCCAACATGCGGTGCCAGGTCCTTCTTGTTGATGACGAGCAGGTCCGAGCGCGTGATGCCCGGCCCGCCCTTGCGCGGGATTTCCTCGCCCTGGCAGACGGAAATGACGTAGATCGTCAGGTCCGCAAGGTCGGGCGAGAAGGTCGCCGCCAGATTGTCGCCGCCTGATTCGATAAAGACCACGTCCAGTTCCGGGAAACGCCGGTTGAGATCGGCAATGGCCTGAAGATTGATCGACGCATCCTCGCGGATCGCGGTGTGCGGGCAGCCGCCCGTCTCGACGCCGACGATGCGGTCCGAAGACAGCGCCTGCATGCGCACCAGCGCCTCGGCATCCTCCTTCGTGTAGATATCGTTGGTGACGACGGCGACCGAGTAGTGCTCGCGCATCGCCTTGCAGAGCTTTTCGGTGAGCGCCGTCTTGCCCGAGCCCACGGGGCCGCCGATACCGACGCGCAGGGGACCGTTGTGTGATGTCATATAAACCTCCGGAAAATATGGAGCACTGCGCCATAGACAGCATCGTGGCGGGCTTGCAGGTGAGCAGTTCGCCATTCGCATGTCAATCGGCCCATTGACTGCGAATGGGTGCCAACGCCGGGAAGCTCTCCTCAACGCGCATTACCAATGTTTCACCCTTCCTCCATGCGGACGTAACCTGGATTCGCCCATACCTTTCTCATTCGCCGGAGCAATCCCGGCTCGAGCCAGCTTGAAAGGACGGTTCATCAACATGCGCACGCCCATCCGCCCCTCCCTGAAAACCGTATTGCAAACCACGTCCGTTGCCGGCCTTGCAGCGGTCATGCTTGCCACCGGCATTCCGGCACAGGTCGCGCAATCCTTCGCCGCCCCTGTCGCCGTCACCCCATCGCAGGCACCCAGCTTTGCCGATGTCGTCTCATCGGTTTCGCCCGCCGTGGTCTCCATCCGCGTCAAGTCGGATGTGCAGCTCGCCTCCAGCGATGCCGGCGACTTCTCCAACAATTTCGGCGGCGGCAACTTCGACCAGCTTCCCGACGATCATCCGCTGAAGCGATTCTTCCGCGAGTTTGGCGGCTCTGCCCAGCAAGGCAAGGGAACTGAGCAGCAGGCTGACGGTGGCGCGAAGAAGGACGCCACTCGCCCCCGCCACCTTCGCCCGACGGTGCAAGGGTCCGGCTTCTTCATCTCGGAAGACGGCTATGTCGTCACCAACAACCACGTCGTCGCCGACGGCTTGGCCTATACGGTGGTGCTGAACGACGGCACGGAGATTGATGCCAAACTGATCGGCAAAGACAGCCGCACCGACCTCGCCGTGCTGAAGGTCGATGACAAACGCAAGTTCACCTACGTGCAGTTCGCAGACGACTCCAAGGTTCGCGTCGGCGACTGGGTCGTGGCCGTCGGCAATCCGTTCGGCCTCGGCGGTACGGTGACGGCCGGCATCATTTCGGCGCGCGGCCGCGACATCGGCTCCGGTCCCTATGACGACTACCTCCAGGTGGATGCTGCCGTGAACCGCGGCAACTCGGGCGGCCCGACCTTCAACCTTTCCGGCGAAGTCGTGGGCATCAACACCGCGATCTTCTCTCCGTCCGGCGGCAATGTCGGTATCGCCTTCGCGATTCCCGCCTCCACAGCCAAGGATGTGGTCGCCAACCTGATCAAGGACGGCAAGGTCGAGCGCGGCTGGCTCGGCGTGCAGATCCAGCCCGTTGACCAGGACATCGCCGACTCGCTCGGCCTGAAGGACGCTGCCGGCGCGCTCGTCGTCGCCCCCCAGGAAGGTTCGCCCGGCCAGAAGGCCGGCATCAAGGAAGGCGACGTAATCACGGCCGTCAATGGCCAGCCGCTCAAGGACGCCCGTGACCTGTCGCGCCGCATTGCGGCCTTCGGCCCGAAGGCAAAGGTGGACGTCGCCCTGCTACGTGATGGCAAAGCCCAGATCGTAACGGTCACGCTCGGCGAAACGGCAAGCGACGACGTCGCCGCAAACGCAGAGCAGTCAGGCGACCAGGCGGCACCAGCCGAGACGACCGAACTGACGGCGCTCGGCCTCACCGTCGCTCCGTCCGACGACAAGTCCGGCCTCGTCGTGACGAATGTCGATCCGGACAGCTATGCGGCCGACCAGGGCTTCAAAGGCGGCGAAAAGATCGTCTCGATCAACAACCGGAAAGTCACCAGCGCAACCGACGTCGAGAGTGTTCTCGACGGCGCCCGCAAGGATGGCCGCAAGCGCGCGCTCTTCCAACTGGAGGCCGACGGCAGCACCCGGTTCGTAGCCCTGCCGATCGATCAGGCCTGACAGCAAGAAGACCGAAAGCAATATAGGGGCGCCGGGCAACCGGCGCCTTTTTCGCAGGCCCACAGGCTTTTGTCCGGCAATGACGTATTGATTAAATCGTCCACGAAGTAGGCACCACGTCCCTAAAGCACGCGCCCTCCCCAGCCGCTTCTTGACAAGATACCGCACGCGGAACCTATCGTCGCAAAGCTTCTGGTTGATGGAGGAAGAAGATGCGCAAAAACATGTGGCCGGCCTTTGCTCTCGCACTCAGCCTGATGCTGCCTGTATCGGTGCCAGTGCCGGCTTATGCGGTATCCGTGAACATTCACGTCGGCTCCAACCTCAACTTTGGACGCGCGATCACCTGCAGGCAGGGCCAGCAACTCATTCAGAACCGTGGCTTCCGGAGTGTCCGTCGGGTCGACTGCAGGGGCCGGACATTCATCTATCACGCACGGCGCGGAAACAGCCATTTCGAGATTGCTCTCAGTTCCCGTACCGGCCGCGTCATCGATGTTCGTCGACTTCGCCGATAGGTCGAAAAAAATCAGCGGGTTAAGGGGCAGACGATGACGAGCCAATCCAGCGCAGACCATCCCAGATTGTCGCGATGGAGCAATTCGGCCATCGGCGTCGCCCTGGTCCTTGCTGGTGCCTTCGTCCTCGCGGACGTCGCTTTGGCAACGGTGGTGAGTGCCGTCATTCTCGCAATCGCCGTAATCTGCGCCGGTATCGTGGAGATCGGGCTTTCGGTCATTGCGGGCGGATGGCGCGGGTTCCTTTGGCAGATCGCGCTTGGTGTTCTCTATATAGCCTTTGGCCTGGTACTCCTGAGCCTGCCGAGCTTCGGTTCGCAGTTCCTGACATGGGCGCTCGGTGTCATCTTGTTGCTCTCGGGCGTTGCCCGGGTCTTCATCGGCGTGAACTACCTGCGGAGTGGCAAGCGAACGATGTTTTTCTCCGGCCTGCTCGGCGTGATTGCCGGCTTCCTCATCCTGGCAGGATATCCTTCGACCAGCGGCTGGGTGATCGGCGCGTTCCTGGGGATCGATCTGATCGTGCATGGCGTCGGCTGGCTTAACGCAGATCGGGGGGCCTGATCCGTGATGATGGCGGCTATCGAAGGCACGTCGCTGCCGTCATGCTGACCTTTGTGAAGCGACAGATCCTGGTTGACGTCATCCTGCGGTTCCTACGATCCCTGTCGGCAGGCGGCGTCGTGCTCGGCACGATATTTTTTGCCGCATCCCTCACGCCGACCCTCATCCCGCGAACCTTCCTTATACAGGGCGCTCTTTCCGGTGGATGTTTCGCCATCGGCTATGCGATCGGCGTCGGCTGGCGCTGGCTGTGGCGCTACATGGAGTTGCCCGAACCGCGCGGTCGTCTGGAGAGATGGCTCAAGATCGTCGTTCTCGGTCTTTGCCTGATCCTGGCCGTCGCATTCCTCCTGAAGACCACCGCGTGGCAGAACTCGATCCACGCGCTCATGGCAATGGAGCCTGTCAGCAGTGCCCATCCTCTCGAGGTCAGCCTGATCGCCATCCTGACCTTCCTGGCCCTCGTCATGCTGGCCCGGCTGTTCATGGTCGTCGTTCACCTGATTTCGAAAGGCGCCGATCGTGTCGTCCCGCCAAGGGTTTCACGCGTGATCGGCTTTTCGCTCGGGATCATCCTGTTCTGGTCCGTGGCAAACGGCTTGCTGGTCCGCTACACGCTGCATGTCCTCGATTCGTCCTTTGCTGCCTTCGACGCACTTTTCGAGCCGGATCGTGACCAGCCCACATCGCCGCTTCAGACCGGAAGCGCGGCCTCGCTCATGGCCTGGGAGGAGCTTGGAAGGACCGGCCGGCGATTTGTTTCCTCCGGCCCGAGTGGGAAAGACATCGCGGAATTCACGGGCCAACCGGCCTTGGAGCCGATCCGGGTCTATGCAAGCCTTCGCGCCGGCGACACCGCCACAGAACGGGCAAAACTGGCTTTCGATGAACTGAAACGGGTCGGCGGGTTCGAGCGCTCGACCCTCGTCGTGATCACGCCGACGGGCACGGGCTGGGTCGATCCCGCGGCGATCGACACCGTCGAATATCTCCACCGCGGGGATATCGCCAGCGTGGCGCTGCAGTATTCCTATCTTTCGAGCCCGCTCTCCCTGCTGGTCGAGCCCGACTATGGCATGGAGGCGGCTCAGGCCCTCTTTGCGCAGGTCTATGGCTACTGGACGACCTTGCCGCGGGACCACCGGCCGAAACTCTATCTGCACGGGCTCAGTCTTGGAGCCCTGAACTCGGAGCGATCCACGGACATCTTCGAGATCCTCGGCGACCCGATCCAGGGGGCGGTCTGGAGCGGGCCGCCTTTTGCAAGCAGCATCTGGCGTCAGGTAACGGAAGCGCGCAATGCCGGATCACCAATGTGGCTGCCTGAATTTCGCGATGGCGCGACATTCCGTTTCATGAACCAGAACGGCCCGACGGTGCCGGCGCAAACGCCATGGGGGCCGATGCGGATCGTCTACCTCCAATACGCCAGCGACGCGATCACCTTCTTCGACTACCGCGACCTCTATCGCCGGCCCGATTGGATGAACGCGCCGCGCGGTCCGGACGTATCTCCGCATCTGCAGTGGTTTCCGATCGTGACCATGCTGCAGCTTGCCGTCGATATGGCCGTGGCCAATGCCACGCCCATGGGATACGGCCACGTTTTCGCGCCGGAACACTATCTCAAGGCCTGGTTGGCGGTAACCGATCCGCAGGGCTGGAGCCCTGAAGACATCAGCAGGCTCTCACGCTATCTGGCGGAACGCGCCCGATAGGTCGGAACCAGGTTATCGCGAAGGCTCGGTTTCCGGCGCGGTGGGTGCGCCAAAGATCTCCGCGATCCATCGCGTCGACGGGAACTCCGCACAGAAGGTCAGGATCGTAATCGTGATCGGCACGCCGATGAACGCGCCGAACAGGCCCCATATGTATGACCAGAAGAAAACCGAGAAGAGAACCAGGAAGGGCGACATCGCAAGCGCATACCCTGCCACTCTGGGCTCGATATAACTTCCAATGACGAACTGGATGATGTTGAGGCCGGCAAAGATGAGGACGGCCGCCTCCGGCGATCCGAACTGTGCCAGCGCATAGGCGCTTGGCAGGAGCGTCGCAACAAACGGCCCCATGAAGGGGATGTAGTTGAGAGTAAAGGCAATGACGCCCCACTCGGCAGCGAACCGGAGCCCAAACGCCGCAGAAAGAGCCCAGACCAATGTGCCGGTGGCAAGGCTCATGACCGTCCTGACGAGCATGTAGCGCCGCAGCTTGGATGCCGTGAGCGCGCCGCCACCGATCACGGCGTTGGCGGTTTCACCGGAGAGGGCCCCGCGGATGTTCCGGGCGATGGCCTCCGTATCGAGCAGGCCGAGCAGCACATAGACGACAACGACGATCCAGAACGAGATCGTGGTGTTCAGCCGGGCCGTCACGCCTTGCAGCATCCGCAGCAGCCAGCCGACGTTGAAATGCTCCGCCCACGCACCGGCGATGACAATGCCATGTCCTTCGAGCCAGTCGGCAAGCTGACCGTAAAGCGCCTGAAACCGTGCACCATCGGCAACGACGGAGCGGCCGATGCGCCCAAATCCCCAGGCGGCGATCGACGTCAGCACGACGAAGACAAGGACGATAACCGCGACCACCAGCGCAAGGGCCAAAAGCTTCGGCAGAAGACGCTGCAGGTTCTTCTGGAATGGCCATACTAGCGCGATGATGAAGAGCGCACCGGCCACCGGGGCAAAGACAGCGGCCGCCAGTTGCAAGGCAGACACGAGCGCAATGGCCGCGATGATGACGAGGGGGGCAACCAGCGCTTGGCTGTTCATGACAACGATATTCCCTGGGAGCGCCGACGGCGCACCGCGGTGGCCAAGGGCAATGTTACTGCAACCTACAACTGCCCTCTGCGCGCGACAATCGGGAATGTCTCGTGTTGCGCATGACCACCGTCACCACTACGAAAGACTTCGACCGCCACAGGCAAAGGCCACTCGACATCTCATTCAGGCCCCATGGACTGGACTGAATATCGATTGCTCCTAGCCTTCATCGGTTAGGATGGCCGTATGTCAGCAACGAACCCGGACGCGATTGCCCCACCGGTCGCGGCCCCAGCACTCGCGAGGATTGGTGGCTACGCCCACCATTGCGCCCGTCGCGCCACCGATTGCAGTACCGACCAGAGCACCACGGCCTCCATTGGCAATACCGCCAATCACGGCGCCGGTGGCAGCACCGGCGACAGTCGTTCCCGCCACGCGCTGTTCGTTCGAGGTGCAACCTGCGACGAGCATGGCGCAGACCGCAGCAAAGGCGATTTTTCGCATTTTCTCTCTCCGAAATAAACTCTTTCCCCTTGCGGGGCCGCAGCATTGCGACGAACCATCTTTGCAAATATCCCCGAGCGAACAATTAGTTGCCTGTCCCAAAACCATGCGGTGCGTCTCTAATCGTGCCCCGTAGACAAAGCCCCGCGCCAAAGCCGAACAACACTAGCGAAGCCCGGGCCGCCACTCCAGGAAGGGCGATGTCAGATTAAGCCTGTGAAGACCGCTCTGATCCCCAGAAGCTGGATCGTTTTTGATTAGAGCTTTTCGCGCTAGTTTCCCGGCCGGGGACAGAAGCGGAAACGATAAAGACATCGAATTTTTCGGACACGTAGAAGGCAGTTATTTGAAACAAGGCGACGATGGCGCGACGGTGGCAGTGATTTGCGGAAAGGCCGGAATCCGCCAGGCCACCTATTTCGACTGGTGCAAGAGATAGGCGGTCTGCCGGCCGACGAGATGCGCCGCTTGTAGGCTTTGCAAGACGAGAACAACCGTCTGAAGAGGATCGTGGCCGATCTCACATTGGTGGTGAGATACGACAAGATATCATCCGCCGATGATCTATAAGGCCTTGCCCGCAGGCGCAAACTGTTTAGCGGGATTTTGGCGGATTAGGGTGTCTCGATCCGGCGGGCCTGCAAGGTACCGACGTTCGACACCTCTACCTGCCATTATAAATCCCGGCGCGCCGCTCAGCTACCGCGACGGATGGACAATCAACTGAAGAAGACACGCAAGATTTACAGCGCGTTGGGCTTTCAGTTGCTCAACAAGCACTCCAAGCGTCGGGTGAAGGCAAAGCTGCAGGAGGACCTCAGGTTGCCTCTGGTCCGATCCATGGCAGCCCGTCAACCGGCACGGAGTGTTGACCCCTTATCGGTGTCGAATCTTGGCTCTGATCCAGAATTTCTGTTGTCACGGGCGAGGCTTTTGCTGATTCATCGGAGGACCAGCATATGCAGCATCGATTCCAGCGCGCGAGCCTTACACCTGACGGCCTCGCAGTGGATGAAGTGAAGATTGTCGCAGATAGCGTTCAAGTTCGGCTGTGATCGCGCCTTCGTTCGGGAAGTTGTCAGGACTGCGGACGGCCAAGCCGGAGAGTTCAAAGTCGATATGTGCGGCGACCCGTTGGCCTGTGCCCCTCAGCGGTCGGCGAGTAGTATTCACGTCGTAGCGCCGGTTCTGGTGTGATGCCGTTCTGTGCGGCCAGCGCATCTTCTGCGAACAGTTCGGTGTCGGCGTGTTGGCTCGCTATGGTCGCCGCACCCAACGGCTGGAGACAATCGTCCACCACCTCGGCTTGGCGCTTGGCGGCAGACCGGCCGCAGCCTTCGCCAATCGTCTGATGATGCCGGTATGCAACGACACACCGCTACCGGTGGTTCGCCGCCGTATTGCTGATCAGAGCGAAGAGTTCAGCATAATAGGCATTAATGATTTTGCCATCAGACGCGGCCAGGCCTACGGAACAATCGTTTGCGACCTTGAGCGGCAGAGGCCTGTCACCCTGTTGCCGGATCGTGCGTTGGGTACGCCTCGGTCATGGTTTGCAGAGTTCCAGTCGATATCGATCGTCGCTCGCGATCGGGGCGGCGGCCATGGTGAGGCTATCGCGAAGGCTCTACCTGATGCTGAGCAGATCGCGAGCCGCTGGCATCTGATGGAGAATTCCGGTCGGGCGTTTCTCTATGCTGTCGGCAAGTCGATGCGCCAGACCAAGCAAGCTGTCGTCAGCAATGTCGTTGATCCCAAGCTTTTTACTTATGCGGAGAGACTACAATATGAGGGATACCTGCGTCGCCAGGAGACGAATGAGGCGATCCGGGTACTGTCGGCCACCAACGAAATCATCTCACCTTTGCCTAATTTGCAAACGGAAGGCCAGACCACGCGACTGAAGCTCATCAACTACAGATCTACGGGATAGCAAAAATTTATATTCTGCGGACGCGATTGATCGGCGTCAGCTAAGATCTCCACTTCGGAAAACGCCGTCATAGCCCAAATTGGACGCAGAAACACACGCCTCAAGGATGAATGGTTCGAGATATTCGAGGCCGCCAATGCAGATCAAGCGATCGCGATCTTTGAATTGACACCGAGAGTCCGTCTCTTGTTCACAGATACTGACATGTCTGGCAGCATGGATGGCCTCAAGCTGGCCATGGCTGTACGTGACCGATGCCCGCCGATCTGCATTATCGCAACCTCCCACAACAAGTTCGTCGAGATCACCGATCTACCGGATGGCAGTATGTTCTTCTCTAAACCCTATAGCCACGGCGATCTGATGGACCCGATGCGTGAGCTTCTGGCCGTGTAGTTGGCCCCTAGTCCGAACAACCACGCCGAGTGTGTGGCGCTGGCAATTTCGGTTCCAGCATCGACCGAAGTGCATGCGCGGATCTGAGCCCGCCGCTGCCTACCGAACCTCATTTAAGATATTGCATGTCTTCCAACCACGCCGAGACGCGTTCAATCGTTTGACGCTCCTGCGGTGCCTGCATGGAGAAACCGTCGAGGACGTTTGCCTGCGGCGCATGGCCAGCGACGACCGACAGGCTGTCGCCAAGACCGTAGCCGCCGTGCGTAACGAGCGGGACGATTGTCTTGCCCGAAAGATCGTGCGCGGAGAGAAACGAGCGGATCACCGGAGGCGTCGTCATGCCCCAGATCGGAAAACCGAGGAAGACAGTGGAATAGCTGATGATGTTGCCGACTGTCGTCTTGAGGGGAGGCTCGTAGCCACGATCGCGTTCCCGCTGCGCCTGTGCGACAGTCTCGAAATAGTCGTCCGGATATGGGGCTTTGGGCTCGATTTCGAACAGGTCGGCCCCCAGCGCCCGACGAACCTGCCGGGCAACGGCCCGCGTGTTTCCACTGCGCGAAAAGCAAACCACCAGCGTCTTCGAGGCGCCTTGCGCCACAGCGGAGGTTCCGCCGGCGGCAAAGGACAGGAGAAGCGGCGTCATGAGAAGGCCCCTTCGGGTCGCATCGACGAAATCGGTCACGGTCGCGCCACCTCCCTGTCAATGCCCGGTCATCTTCAGCACGGCTTCGGGCAGGCGTTCGCCTACTTCTTCTCGGGCGCTTCGACATTCGAGAATGCCAGAACGGCGTCCGGCAGGCGCTGGCCGCGCACTTCGATCGCCGCCACGGCCGTATTGAGGTCGCCGATCTCCTCCGGCGTGAAGCGGATCGCAGCCGCGCCGATGTTTTCGAGCATATGCGCCCTCTGCGTCGTGCCGGGGATGGGCACGATCCAGGGCTTTTGCGCCAGCAGCCATGCGAGCGCGATCTGCGCCCGGGTGGCCTGTTTCCTGTCCGCCCAATCGCCGAGCAACTTCACGAGCGCCAGGTTCGCCGGCAGGTTTTCCGGCGAGAAGCGCTGTTCGATCCCGCGGATATCGCCCTCGGCGAAACGCGTCCGCGCATCGATCGCCCCCGTCAGGAAGCCGACGCCGAGCGGGCTCCACGGCACGAAGCCGATGCCGAGTTCCTCGCAGACGGAAAGCAACTCCTCCTCCGGCCCGCGCCACAGCATCGAATATTCGCTCTGGACCGCCGTCACGGGCAGCGCCGCATGCGCGCGGCGCAATGTCTTCAGCCCCATCTCGGAGAGGCCCCAATGCAGGACCTTGCCCTGGTCCATGAGTTCCTTGACAGCACCCGCCACGTCCTCGATCGGAACCTCGGGATCGACACGGTGCTGGTAGAGAAGGTCGATGCGGTCGGCGCGCAGGCGCTTCAGCATGCCCTCGACCGCCAGCTTGATGTGGTCCGGGCGGCTAATGAGGCCGGGCTTGCGCTCGCCGGTCTCCAGATCGATGTTCCAGCCGAATTTCGAGGTGATCACGACCGTGTCGCGGAACGGCGCGATGGCTTCGCCGAGGATGCGCTCGCATTCATGCGGACCGTAGGCCTCGGCGGTGTCGAAAAAGGTCACGCCGCGCTCATGGGCCGTGCGGATGATGGCGATCATCTCCGGCCGCGACGGGATCGTCGTCTGATAGGTGCGGTGCATGTTCTGGACGCCGAGGCCAACGCTCGACACGTCCAGCGTCCCGAGCTTCCGGCGACCGTCAAGCGAGGCTGCCATAGAACCATTCACGCTGTCGGTCTGCGCCGATGCCTGTGAACCGGCGGCCGCCAGAATGGGTACGGTCGCAAGACCGCCCGCTGCGCCGAGAAAGCGGCGGCGGCCAATCGTCGGAATGCCTTCGTTCGTCATGTCTGCGTGTCCTTTCCAGCGTCCAAATTCGAATGATTTCGAATTTAGCGCCTGCCGCAGACCACGATTAGACGGTATAATGCGCATGAGCCTTTTAGCTGAGCTAACAAATAGCGCATGGAAAATTTCAACGACCTCGCCGCATTCGCCATCGTTGCAAGAGAGAAGAGCTTTACGCGCGCCGCCGCGAAGCTGCGCGTTTCGCCGTCGGCGCTGAGCCAGACCATCCGCAATCTCGAAGAGCGTCTCGGCCTGCGGCTTCTTGCACGCACGACAAGGAGCGTCGCTCCGACGGAAGCGGGCGAGCGCCTGCTGCGCACGATCGCGCCACGTTTCGAGGAAATCGAAGCGGAGCTGGCCGCCTTGAGCGAACTTCGCGACAAGCCGGCCGGAAGGGTGCGCATCACGGCAGGGGAGCACGCGGCGATCTCGGTCCTGCAGCCAGCGCTCAAACGCTTTCTGCCGCTCTATCCGGATATCAATGTCGAGATCATCGTCGATTATGCCCTGACGGACATCGTTGCCGAGGGCTATGACGCCGGCGTGCGCATGGGGGAACAGGTCGCCAAGGACATGATCGCCGTACCGATCGGACCGCATCTGCGGATGGCGGTGGTCGCCTCCCCCCGCTACTTCGAGCAGCGTCCCCTACCCCGCAGGCCGGAGGATCTGGCCGCGCATAACTGCATCAATTCCCGGCTTCCGACCTACGGGGGCCTTTTTGCCTGGGGACTGGAAAAGGACGGGCGTGAGGTGAAGGTGCGGGGCGAAGGCCAGCTCGTCTTCAACAGCCTCAGCATGCGGCTGACCTCGGCGCTCGACGGCCTCGGCATTGCCTACCTGCCCGAAGACCAGGTACTCAAGCATATCGCCGAAGGCCGGCTGGTGCGGGTTCTGGAGGATTGGTGCCCCGCCTTCCCCGGCTATCATCTCTACTATCCGAGCCGTCGACAGCAATCGCCGGCGCTGGCCCTACTGGTGGACGTTCTGCGTTATCGCGGCTGACCTGTGCTTCCTCGCCTGGAGCCATTGCATGGCGTAATAGGTCAGGCAGATGTAAAGACTGAGAGCGGGGTGCAAAACTTGTCTGCGGCAGCGGCAGGATTTTCATTCCGCAGGCGGCGTAAAAAACCAGCTACCTATTTGTCTTCTGCGAAGAATGCAGGAGGGCCGGGGATCTACATCGCGGAAACATATCTGAGGCGATGTCACATTGTCAGCAGCTTCATGGTTTGGGGGTAACTCGGCTGAGACGAACTTGCCGACTATCCGTGGCCAGAGCCACCGCAGATCATTGCCCAAGCAATCTGGCTGTATGTCCGGGTCCCTTTGAGCCTGCGCCTGGTCGAGGAAATGCTGTTGGAGCGCGGCATTGTCGTGTCTTGCGAACCGATACCAAGATGGGGTCGCAAATTCAGGGTAGCTTACGCGAAGCAGTTACGCAGAAAGAAGCCGTCGCGAAAGGACGCGGTCGTGATTTCCATTGGCGGTCAAAGCTGCCAAATGATTGCTGGTCAGGCTGCTGGAGACGCAAGGTCTGACACCGAAGCGCATCGTCACCGACAAAGTACGCTCTCACGGAGTGGCGAGACGGCACGTGATGCCCGCTGTCGAGCGTCGATCGCACAAAGGCTTGAGCAATCGCGCGGAGGATTCTCATGCGCCGCTTCGAAAACGAGAACGGATGATGCAAGGATTTCGATCTGTCAGCGGCTTGCAACGTTTCCTCTCGATCTTTTCAACCATCCGAAATCTTTTCGCCTCACCGCGTATGACCCGCGTCCTTGAGGAACATTTTTCTCGCCGCACTCACCCGGCGCACAGTAATATCTTTAATCCATAGATTTAGTAGATAATATTGACGCCAATTAGCGACCAATGCTCGCTGCGTCATGCTTGAGTTTGAGAGCTCGAAGGCCCGCTTCAGCACCAATAGGAGAGACATCATGGCACTTCCATACATAGCTGTCACAAATGTTCCCACCGCATCACTCGAGCTCGATGCGGATGTTCTCGTGATTGGCGGCGGCCCGGCGGGAACGTGGGCTGCCATCGCGGCCGCGTCGAAAGGCGCCCGGGTCGTTCTCGTGGACAAGGGTTTCTGTGGTTCCTCCGGCGCCACGGCGCCATCGGGCACGGGTGTCTGGTATGTGCCGCCGGACCCCGCCCGCCGCGCGAAAGCGATGAACAGCCGCTGGGATATCGGCGGCCGCCTGGCGGACCCGGCCTGGATGCGCCGCGTGCTGGATCGGACCTACGAAAACGTCAATCAGCTCGCACAATGGGGTTATCCGTTCAGTGATGACGGCGAAGGCAGATCGATCAGGACTAGCCTCGACGGTCCGGACTACATGCGCCTGATGCGTAAACGCACGAAATCCGCAGGCGTCAAGATTCTCGACCATAGCCCGGCGCTTGAATTGCTGCGCGACGAGAGCGGTGCCGTGGCGGGAGCGGCGGGTATCCGTCGGCAAAAGGGCGACAGCTGGCTGGTCCGGGCCGGTGCCGTGGTCATCGCGACCGGAGGCTGCGCCTTCCTCAGCAAGGCGCTCGGGTGCAACGTCCTCACCGGTGACGGACTGCTCCTGGCAGCCGAACTCGGTGCCGAACTTTCGGGAATGGAATTCTCGACTGCTTACGCGATGGCGCTCGAAGGCGGCTCAGTCACCAAGACGCGCTTCTACGATTGGGCGACCTTTACCTTCGAGGACGGTTCGCCAATTCCAGGCGCTGCCTCGAAAGGCGGCCGGTCCGTGATTGCGCGCGTGCTCCAGTCGCAGCGCGTCTTTGCGCAGCTCGACAAGGCCGATGCGGAGACCGAGCAGGCGATGCGTTACGCCCAGCCGAACTTCTTCCTGCCGCTCGATCGGGTGGGGATCGATCCCTTCAAGCAACGCTTCCCCGTCACCTTGCTGCTGGAAGGCACGGTCCGCGGCACCGGCGGCCTGAGGATCGTCGACCACAGCTGTGCGACAACCGTTGCCGGTCTCTATGCGGCAGGCGACGCCGCAACGCGCGAGCTTGTTTGCGGCGCCTTCACCGGCGGCGGCAGCCACAATGCCGCCTGGGCGATGTCGTCCGGCTTCTGGGCCGGCAGCGCTGCTGGAGATCATGGTCGCCACCTGCACGGCCACGCCCGCAAATTCGTACGGGCCGGCGGTGTCGGTATCGTCGACGGGTCGGGCAGAGCGATCGACCCGGCTGCCCTGACGCGCACGGTGCAGGACGAGGTCTGGCCCTATGACCGCAACTATCTTCGCTCCGGCGAACGGCTGACGGATTCGCTCGGCCGGCTCGATGGCCTTTGGTCCGGCATCCGCACGGCGCAATCCGCCGCGATCGACGATGCGCAGCGGACCCGCGAAGGGGTCGCGATGCTGGCCACCGCACGCTGGATGTACCGCAGCGCCCTGTCGCGAACGGAAAGCCGCGGCATGCACAAGCGAGAGGATTTCCCCCAGAAGGCCGACAACCAGCTTCACTACACGACGACCGGCGGTCTCGACGAAGTCTGGATCGGGCACGAGCGTGCGCCCTCGCCGGAGCTGGAGGTTCTCGCGGCATGATCGAGGTCATCAGTGAGGACCGTTGCACCGGGTGCAACATTTGCGTCAACGTCTGTCCGACCAATGTCTTCGATCCGGTTCCCGGCGGCAATCCGACGATCGCCCGCCAGGACGATTGCCAGACATGCTTCATGTGCGAGGTCTACTGCCCCGAAGATGCGCTCTACGTGGCGCCGCTGACGACGGCTGTCACCGGCGTCACCTCCGTGGAGCTGGAGGCGAAGGACATCTTCGGCAGCTATCGCAAGTCGATCGGGTGGATCAGGGGCGGCCGGCCCCGACCGACGCCGGAGATCATGAAACGTCTCGATCATCATTGATGAGCGAACTGGTCGCCGCTTGCGGCGGCCCTGCCCATAGTGTTTTGAACAGGATTTTGGCGATGCAACCGACACGCAGGACTTTTCTGGGATTGGCTGCGGCAGCGGCCGTATTTCCCACCACATTCTCCATCGCCCGCGCGCAATCCAAGCCGGATGTCATCCGGCTCGCGGGGCCGGGCAATGCGGCCGGCCGGCCGTATGGCAACGGCTCGATCGGCGTGCTGCGCGGGCTTGAGCTGCTTGAAAAGGAATTCGAGCCCGACGGCATCCGCATCGAATGGCAGTTCCCGCGCGGCACCGGCCCCGCGATCAACGAGGCCTTCGCCAACCGCCAGCTCGAATTCGCGAGCTACGGCGGCCTGCCGAACGTCGTCGGCCGCGGCGCGGGCGTGCGCACCACGGTGCTCGCCGCCTCCGGCATCTCGCCGACCTATGTCGGCGTGCGCCCCGCGGCCGGAATCAAGACGCTTGCCGATCTCAAGGGCAAGAAGGTGGCCTTCCAGCGCGGCACGATCTTCGAACTCTCGCTCTCGCTCATCCTGGCAGGCGTGGGCCTCAAGAACGAGGACGTACAGATTTTTGACCTCCAGGGCGCCGACCAGACCGCCGCGATCCAGTCGGGCGACGTGGACGCGCTGCTAGGGCAGGGAAACCAGGTTCTGGCGCTGGTGAAGAGCGGGCTCGTTGAGGTTCTCTACAGCACCAAGGGCAGCCCTGCCCCGGGCTCGACCTTCGGCTCCTTCATCGTGCTCGACAGCTTTGCGGAGGCCAATCCCGAGATCGTCGCGCGGGTCCTGCGCGGCTACGTGCAGGCCTCGCATTTCGCGAGCCTCGATGAAAACCGGGACAAGCTCTACGACATCTTCGCGCTGACCGGCTCCCCGCGCGAGAGCTATGTCGCCGACTATGCGGGCGATGATCTACGCGACCGCAACAGCCCGCTGCTCGACGATTTCTACCGCGCGAACATCAAGGCCGGGCTCGACTTCACGCTGGAGCAGAAGCTGGTGCGCAAGCCGTTCGACGTCGACGAATGGATCAAGGACAGCCTGCTGACCAAGACGCTTGCCGATCTCGGCTACGAGGCCTTCTGGACCCCGCGCGCGGCCGACGGCAAGACCCCAGTCTGAAAAGGAGAGGACAAGATGAAACGCAGAACCTTCGCAAGCCTCGCCGCGCTCGCCGCCATCGCGGTATCAATCCTCGGGACCGGGCCGGTGGCGGCCCAGGAAAAGCCGCAAGTCATTCGCCTGGCCTCCTTCGGCAATGCTGCCGGCAAGCCCTACGGCACGGGCGCCATCGGCGTCGTGCGCGCACAGGAACTTCTGGAGAAGGAATTCGCGGCAGACGGCATCACGATCGACTGGCAGTTTCCCCGCGGCACCGGCCCCGCGATCAACGAGGCCATCGCCAACGGCCAGCTCGATTTTGCCTATTACGGCGGCCTGCCGAACATTGTCGGGCGCGGTGCGGGGCTGAAGACCAAGGTCGTGGCGTCCTACGGCGTCAGCCCGAGCTATGTGGTTGCGCGTCCGGATTCGGGGATCAAATCCCTTGCCGACCTGAAAGGCAAGAAGGTCTCCACCTCGCGCGGCACGATCAACGAGCTCAGCCTTTTCCGCATCCTGCAGCAGGTTGACCTGACGCCGGAGGATATCCAGTTCTTCGACCTGCAGACGGCGGACCAGATTTCGGCGATCACCTCCGGGGACATCGACGCCGTTATCGGTGGCGGCAGCAGCGTGCTGCAGCTGGTGGATCAGGGCATTGCCGAGGTGATCTACACCACCAAGGGCAGCCCCGCGCCGGGCAGCAATTTCGGCTCCTTCATCGTGACCGATGCTTTTGAAGAAGCCTATCCGGAGATCACCCAGCGCGTCGTCAACAAATTCATCGAAGCCTCGTATTTCGCCTCGGACGAGAAGAACCGCGAGGCGCTTTTCGACATCTGGGCGCTGACGGGCGCACCACGCGCGACCTTCGAGAAGGATTATGCGGACGACGTGCTGAAGGATCGCCAGAGCCCGCTGCTCGACGACTTCTACCGCGCCAACGTCACTGCTGGCATAGACTTCGCCGTCGAGCAGAAACTCATCCGCAAGGCCTTCGACGTTAACGGCTGGGTGGATGAATCCTACCTCAAGGCGGCCTTGAAGGAACTCGGCTACGAGAACGCCTGGACGCCACGCGACAAGGGCGGCAAGGCGGTCCAGTTCTGACGAACCCGTTCACCTAGCGCCCCGGACTTGACGCTTCGGCCGGCTGTGCCGGTGGAAGGAAGGAGAAAGAATGTCCGATGTGACTTTCAAAACCGCAGGATCGATCGCCGCAGCACCTTTCGACAGGGGGACCGGCAAAGCTTCGTTACATCTTACCGCGGCCTTCAGGCTGCCGCGATGGGCCAACCTGTTCCTTCTCGGGATCGTGCCGCCGATCGCACTCCTGGCGCTCTGGTCCTATGCCGTCCATCAGGAATGGCTGGCCGAGCAGATCCTTCCCGATCCCCGGCTCGTCTACGAAACCACGCTCGACCTTCTGGTGACGGGACAGCTTCCGGCCGAGCTTGTCGTCAGCCTGGGACGTGTCGCAGCCGGACTGGCGCTCGGAGGCGGGCTCGGCCTGCTCTTCGGGCTCGGCTTCGGGCTTTTCCGGACGCTGGACGTCTATGTGGCCCCGACGGTGCGGGCCGTCTGCCTAGTGCCGTCACTCGGCTGGCTTCCCTTCTTCATGCTGGTTTTCGGCATCGGCGAAGGGCTGAAGATCGTTCTCATCGCCAAGACATGCTTCCTGCCTTTGATGGTGGGCGCCTATGAAGGGATCCGCAACCGCCCGCGCAAATACGATGACGTCTCGCGCGCACTGGAGTTCTCCTGGTTTGCCCGCGTCCGGTTGGTCGTGTGGCCCTCCATCCTGCCATCGATCCTCACCGGTGTCCGCCAGGCGATGAGCCGCGGCTGGAAGGTGCTGATCCTTGTCGAGATGATCTCTTCGGCCGCGGGCCTCGGTTATCTGATGATGTGGGGACGCAAGGCATTCCAGCTCGACGTGGTCTTCGCCACCATGATCGTCATCGGTCTCGTCGGCTGGGCGCTCGATCATGCCCTGACACGCTTCCAGCATCGTACGACGCTCTGGTCGTTCAAGGCCGCGGTTTAGGAACACGGCGATGACGACGTCCACCTCCCCCATTTCGCGCCCGGGACTGATCTGGCGGGCGCTCGTGCTGCCGGCGGCCCTGATTGTTCTCTGGGCCCTGCTGGATACCTTCGGCGCGTTGAACAGCGATATTCTCGTATCGCCCGGCAAGGTCCTCGTCACGGCCTACGAAGGTTTTGCCGACGGCTCCCTTCCGGGCGCCGCGCTCGCGACGCTGCTCCGCGCGCTCACCGGCTGGGTGATCGGCGCGATGCTGGGGCTGGCTGTGGGCGTGCTGCTTGGCTTGTCCGGGGTCGCGCGCGGCCTTTTCGACCCGTCGATTTCCAGCCTGCGGCAGATCGCGCTCTTTGCCTGGATCCCGCTGCTCAGCGCCTGGCTCGGCAACGGCGAGGCCATGAAGATCACGCTGATCGCCCTCGGCGCGTTTTTCCCGATGGCGCTCGGCGCACAGGCGGGCTGCCAGAACGTGCCCACTCCCTACCGCGAAGTGGGGCGCGTGGTGGAGCTCGACCGCCGCGCGATGTTGAGCAAGATCATCTTCCCGGCCGCCGTGCCCTCCATTCTTGCCGGAACGGAACTCTCGCTCAACATCGCATGGCTCGGCACGTTCGGCGCCGAATATCTGATCGGCACCGGCTATATCAACGGCATGGGAGACGGACTTGGCGCCTATCTCGCTGCCGCGCGCGAATATGCGCGCATGGACCAGGTCCTGCTCGGGGTTCTTTTCCTTGCCCTTATCGGGATTGCTCTCGACCGGTTCGTCCTCGGCCTCTCAAGGAGACTCGTACCATGGCGGATGCCCTGACTCTTTCGCGACCCAAAGCGGCCCAGGCCGGCTCGGTCAATATCCTGGATGTCTCGAAGACGTTCCATGTCGACGACCGCACGGTGCATGCGCTGGACAATGTGTCGCTTGCCATCGAACCCGGCGAGTTCATCAGCATCGTCGGACCCAGCGGCTGCGGCAAGTCCACGCTCCTGCGCTTCCTGGCCGGCCTCGACCTGCCGGACAGCGGCCGGATACTGGTCGATGGCGAAAAGATCGACCGGCCGAGCCTCAAGCGCGGCATCGTCTTCCAGGACCATCGCCTGCTGCCCTGGTTCGACGTGGAGACGAACATCGCCGTCAGCCTTCACAGCGTCGCAGGCCCGGAGGCGGAAAAGCGGAAGCGCGTGCAGTATCTGATCGATCTCGTCGGCCTGACCGGCTTCGAGAAGGCATTGCCCCATGAACTTTCGGGCGGCATGTCGCAACGCGCGGCGATCGCCCGCGGGCTGGCGCCGCGGCCGGCGCTGATGCTGCTCGACGAACCGCTGGGTGCCCTCGATTCCCTGACCCGCAGCCATCTGCAAGACGAGCTTCTCGCCATATGGGAGCGGGAGAAAAGCACTGTCGTCATGGTGACGCATGACGTGGAAGAGGCGATCTACCTGTCCGATCGCGTGGTGGTGATGGAGCCCCGTCCCGGGCGCATCGCCAGCATCTTCGACATAACCAGCGAGCGGCCACGCCATCGCGACGATCCCGATTTTGCCGCCGTCAGGCGCGAGATCACGAACCTCCTCGCGAAACGCTAGGCGAGATTACCTTAGCAGTGCTAACGCGGATAAGGCTCGATATCGGCCCCCCAATAGTGTTTCGCGATGTTCTGGCTGTTTCGGATGACGTCGATTGCGATGCGAGGATCGCCGCCTTCAAAAGTGTCCGGATTTGCGCCACACATCACACAATACATGTGTTGACGCAGGAAGGCTGCGAAATACTGATAGGGCGGCGCGTTTTCCGAAGATCCGACGCGCTGCATCTCTTCGGCGGCCTGCGCGGTGGCAGCCTCCAGGGCTTTGAGAACCGTATCGGTCATGGACTGTTTGGCGCGTTCGATGATATCGACGACTTGCCGTTCGGCAGGCGTCAGGACGGGGCAACTCTTCGTCATGCGACGTATCTCCTTAATTTCTCACGGTGCGCCTCTCCAGCGACCACCTGAGATCCCTGGAGAGGTCAGCATTGCTCTTCGGCCGAATTCTGTCGAAACCGGTTACGTCCGGTCCTCTATTTCGAGTCCTGTCCATCGGGCTGCGAAAGCCCACATGTCGGCAAATTCCTCGATCATCTTGTCGGTCGGTTTTCCGGCGCCGTGGCCGGCGCGGGTATCGACGCGCAACAGGCGCGGACGGGCACCCAGATCGGCGGCCTGCAAGGCTGCGACATATTTGAAGCTGTGACCCGGGACGACGCGGTCGTCGGTATCTGCCGTCGTCACGAGGATCGCCGGATACGCTCCGTTCGCCTGGATAGTGTGATAGGGCGAGTAGGACAGGAGGTTGCGGAAATCGCTTTCCTTCGCCGGGTCTCCGAAGTCCTGCATCCACAACTGCCGCCGGTGAAGCGATGGAAGCGCAGCATGTCCATCACACCGACGCCGGGAAGGGCGACCGCGAAGAGATCCGGCCGCTGGTTGACCACAGCACCGACTAGAAGACCGCCGTTCGACTCACCCTGGATGGCGAGACCGTCAGGCGACGTTATGCCTTCAGCCTTCAGATATTCGCCGGCCGCGATGAAATCGTCGAAGACGTTCTGCTTGTTCTCGCGACGCCCCGCGTCATGCCATGTCTTGCCGTACTCCCCACCACCCCGGATGCTCGCGACGGCGAAAACGCCGCCTTGCTCCACCCAAGCCAACGAGGCGGGCGAGTAGAAGGGGATCATGCTGATGACAAAACCCCAATAGCCATACAGCAGGGTCGGCGCGGGACCGGTGACGTCTTTGCGCGCCGGACGATGAACATGGGCACCCTCGTGCCGTCCTTCGAGGGATAGAAGCGCTGCTCGACGACGATGCGATCGAGGTCGATTGCTACCTTCGGCTCCGCCCAGGGAGACTTTGTATTCGTGGCCACGTCGTAGCGGTAGATCGTCGTGGGCGCGTTGTGGCTGGTGAAGACGAAGAAGGCTTCGTCATCCGCCGCGCGTCCGTGAAACCCTCCGGCGCTGCCAATGCCGGGAAGGTCGATGACGCCATCCGGCGTTCCGTCGAGCTTGAAACGCTCGATCTTCGTCTTGGCATCGACGAAATAGCAGACGATGAGCCGGCCGCCGAGCAAGGATGCGCGGCTGAGGACCGCCTCGCTCTCCGCGACAATGTCGGTAAAGTCGGGCTGTGTGTCACCGAGGTCCAGCGCCACGATCTTTCCGCGCTCCGTGCCCTTCTGCGTGGTGAGAAAGAGCTTCGTCCCGACATTTCCGACAACCGACCAGTAGTGCTCGAAATCCTCCACGATGGCATGGGGCTTCCGATCCTCGCCCGTCAGGTCCAACACCGTCAGCGCGCTGCCGCCGGAACCAGGCGAAGAGTAGATGACGACATAGCGGCCATCATCGGTGACGCCGGCAAAATGAAGGAGATGCGGTTGCTCGGGCGTGGCGTAGATGAACTGGTCCTGGGACTGGGGCGTTCCGAGCGCGTGGAAGTAGACCACATCCCCTGCGACGGCCGCCTCGAAGACCTTTGCCTTTTCCGGTTCGGGAAAGCGGGAATAGAAGAAGTCCGTTCCGTCCGTCGCCCAGGAGATGGACGAAAACCGAACCCACGCGACCTCGTCCTCCAGCAACGCACCGATTTCGACGTCCAGGACACGGATGGTTCGCCAGTCCGTACCTCCATCCTGTGTCGCAAAGGCGACACGCGCGCCGTCTTCCGACGCCGACCACTCCGCCAGCGCGTTCGCGCCATCCTCCGACCAGCTATTGGGATCGATCAGCACACGGTCCTGCCCGTCCATGCCTTCACGCACAACAAGGGTCTCCTGGTTGTCGAGACCAGAATTGCGGGTAAAGAAATAGCGGTTGCCTTTCTTGTCCGGAGCGGTGAGACGTTCGTAATCGAACAGTGTGGTCAGCCGCGCACGAAAAACGTCCCGTCCAGGCAGGTCCGCAAGATGCGACCGGGTGATGCGGCTTTGTGCATCGACCCAGGCGGCGACTTCCGGATCGCGGCGGACGTCGTTCTCCAACCAGCGGTAGGGATCTGTCATACCGAAGTGGTTGTCGATAACATCGGCACGTTTGGTTTCGGGTAGGTCAAAGGCGTAGACCTGCAGGCTTCGCGGCGACCAGCGCCGTTGCCGAACGGTGGGCGATCAGCCGTCGTCGGGCAAGCTTGCCGACTACCATGGCCGCTCGGCCGCGATGGCGCCGGATGACAAGCAAGGCCCGATGCTGATGGCTCGGAAGCCCATCCCGAAAACGAAAAAGCCTGCCGCGGGAGGAGGTGCGGCAGGCTTTTCGAAAAGAACCGAACAGCGACTGGGAGGAGGAGTGTCGCCGTTCCTGCAGACGTTCCTGGGAGGAGGAGGGGACCGTCTGCAATTCGAAGCCCTGCGGGAGGAGGTGCATGGCTTCGATGAAAAGAAGCATACGCCAATCGGCGCGATTGAACATCATTTATGCTGCAGTGCAGCTATGCACGCGGCACATGACACAGCCGCTGGGTTAAAACGGCGCGCCGGAGGCGCCGGAACGGCAAGGCGGGCACGCAAAAACGCCCGCTTCATGAGCGGGCGCAAGGCGGCAGAAATTCGGGAAACTGCACGCGATCAGCGCGCGAACGATGCCCGGGCGATGGTGTGGATATCGCCGCGTTCGATGCCGAGGTCCTGCAGTTCACGGGTAGACATCCGGCCGAGTTCGGCAACGGTCTGACGGTACATGCGCCAATTGTTGAAAGAGCGAGCGACGTTCATGATGATCCCTTTCCAAGGTTCCTTTGACGTCAGCAACCACACTTGGCTCCGGCGTCGTTTCGAAGGTTTGAATTTACGCCTTTCAATCGTTTTAATGCAGCGCTGATCCGTCAGGCCACCTATGCGTCAGCGGCATGGATTGCACCCTTGATGTGCATCTGGGCGACGTAGTCGGTCAGAGAGGCTTTTGCCAGGTCTTCAGGGCCTCGGCGCCACTGTCGCTGAGGCCGTAAAGCCCCTTGTCGACCTTCTCGAACCAGCCGTAATAGTTCTTGAGCAGGATCTGCCCGGCGGTGACGGTCACGGTTTTCAGATCGCGCGGCCGCAGCGGTCCGTCGGCAAGGGCGGCGGCGCAGGCCAGCGCCTGCTGGCGATAAGCTGTCATGATCGGAACCTTTGTCGAGCCGCCTAGCGCTGGATCGCCGATGCGCTTGCGGTGTTCCCTGACCAGCCGCGTGCGGCGTTTCGGATTGGTGCGCGGCATGGGCGAGACGGAACTGACGAGAATGCTCACCTCGCCCTTGTCGGACACGCCGAGCATTCCCAATCCCAGCCGCCGGCAGAGATCGCGGTAGCGCTTGTCGCCCTCGCGCCCGCGCCCCTTGGCGGAGATGCGCGCGGCAATCCACACTTCGTCCGAAACGGCGGCGCGGTCCACCGCCTGCAGGATCAGCTCCAGATTGAAGGCGAGCTTCAATTCGCAGATGACCACCACAGTTGGATCACCCTCGCTCAACCCGACCAGATCGCAGCGGCCAATCTCACCCTTGACGGTATAGCCGGCGCTTTCGAGAAAGGTTTTGACGGGCAGGTAGAGTGAGGTTTCCATGTCGGCCGGGAATCAGTTGCAGACCCGTTCCGATAGCACAGTTTCGCCCCGTTTTGCCGCCCACGCGCTTTCTTCTATGGCCGGATCTCGAGGTCCTCTTGCAGGCGCACCAGCTCGAAATCGCTGATCAGAACATCAATGCGCATCTGCCATTTACCGGCCAGGGGAAGCACGACGTCCGTGGCGTTCCAAGTGCCATCCGGCCGTAATTCGGCTTTCCGGCGCATCGGCTCAACGCCGGCCTGACGATTCGAGAAGACGAAGACGACCTCTTTCGGGGTGAGCGGCGTGAAATCGGGGGAAAGGACGAGGGCAGAAACCGCGACCGGCCCGGCGCGTCCCGGGGTGACGATGACCTCCGCCATCGCCTTGTCCGAATGGATATGGACCGAAACGGGCTGGGCGGCGGCCATCGCAAGCGCGCGGGGCGGCGGCGTGAACCGCCACGCCGCGGCGACGGCAAAAATCGCCAGAACGATCAGCATTTCGGCAACGATTACCCGGCCAAGACGCCGCGCCGCTTGCCGGTCCCCCACCATGGCGGGTCCGGTGTGGCCCCAGCGATTGACGGCGGCCAGTGAAAACAGAACGACCAGCAAGGCCAGCTTTGCCAGCAGCACCTTGCCATACGCGGTGGACAAGAGCGCCGCAGGCTCACGAACCTGAACCGCGGCCAGCAGCACGCCAGCGACAACGAGGACGATAACGCAAAGCGGGATCAGCCGGGAGAAGCGGCGGAGTGTCTGGCGACCGGCGTCGACGTCTCGCCGCAGGGCGCATGCCAGCGGCAGGAGCGCGCCGATCCAGATCGCAATCGTCACCGCATGCAGAAAGACGGCCGGTCGCATCAGCCATTGCGGTGCCGCCGCGCTGGCATGGCCGTTCAGCGCCAATGCGCCGCTGCCCGCAAGCAAGGCCAAAAGAGACAGCCCGCGGCGCGGCGCGGCGCCCCTGGCACGCATTGCGACGAGCGCCAGACAGAACGCTGCCGAGAGAAGCAGGACCGTCGCGCCAAAACTCGTCTCCATGCCGGCCGTCCACACCGCCCGGTCGAAGAGACCGGCGAGCGGCACGCCTAGTGCATCAAGCCCTTGCAAGCCGAGGGAAAGCACAGTCGCGGCCAGCCCGAGCAGCGTTGTCGCCACGACAAGTCGCGGGCCACTGTCCGTTCCGGGGATCAGCCAGTGAAGGACAAAAATCCCACCGATGCCGAAGAAAAGGCCGGCATAAATGACGACCTTCGCCAGCCAAAGCGCGGTTTTCACCGGCCCGTCCGCCGCCTCTTCGGCCGCTTGCGGCGCGTTGCCCGCGACGCCGATCGAAAACAGCGTGGAGCCTGCCACCGGATGCCCATCCTCGGACACAACGCGCCAGGTGAGCACGTGGGTTCCGGTCGCGAGATCCTCGGGGACCTTGATTTCCAGCGTGCGGTCGCGAAGGGTAAACGTGTCAAGCACTCGTGCCTGCCCATCGGGCAGGACGAGCTTCAACACGAGTGGCGAAACCGGTTCGCTGAAGGACAGCGACAGGGTTTTCGGCGGCGTATCGATCACCGCGCCGTCGGCCGGAACCGCCCCCGTCAGCGAGGCATGCGCGAATGCCGCCGCCGTCAGGCAGCACCAGAGGATGCCGGCAAGAAATGCCAGAAGGCCGGTTCGACCGGGGCTGCGGTTGCGCACGAACACTCTCCGAAGGCTAGGTTCGGCCGGCGCCCGACGGCGCCGGCCTTTTGGAGGCTCAATGACCGCTGACGGCCTCAAGCAGCTTCACACCGGGCGCGGGAAGCTCAAGATCGTCCACCGACTGGCCGTCTGCCGGTCGCTCGATCCAGCGTTCGGCCAAGCCATCCGGGCATTCCTGCACAACCGGGAAATAGAGCGTCTCGCCTGCCTTCAGGTCCTTCGTCAGATAGGCCCGCAGTACGAATTCGTCATATTCGTCGTCGCCAAGGCTCCCACCGCTCCAGACGATCTCCTTCACTCCTTCGCCTGTCGGCGTGCCGTAGTAGTCATAGGATTTTGCATAGGCGCCCTTGACCTTTTCCAGCGTCCAACCGGCCTTCGGCTGCGGCTTGACCGCGATCACGCCCTCGGGGATCTGCACCCGCACGACAGTCGTCGGCTTGCCTTCGCAGCCATGCGGCACCTGGAAGATTGCCCGGTAGGTCGAGCCGACGGGGGCTTCCTTCAGTTGCAGCGAAACGTGGGCAAGGGCGGTGCCCGCGCCAAGCGTCAGGACGGCAAGAGCGGTAAGCGTTCTTTTCAGCATTGTCAGTCTCCAATGGAACCGGCCAGCAGCCGGCAGGAATATTTGGATCGGTTGAAGTTGGGGCTGCACGCATCGCCGTCGGCGACAAGACGGATGATAGCCGGCAGCCGCATGGAGCCGCATTCGAGGCAAGTCATCGTTTCGGAGCGGAACGCGGCAGTGATCAGGCGGTCGCGGGCGGGCCGCGTGGATGACCGGGAAGGTCGTCATGGACCGGCCGGACAGGCACGGCATGGCCGGCGACCAAACGCTGCGAGGGCTGGGCAAGCGGATTGAACAGGACGGCGTCGGCTTGATTGTCCGGCGTCATGCCGACGGCAACGCCGCAGGCAAGCGTGCAGCAATCGGGAGCCAGCGAGCGCTCCTTGCCCGGCGCAGAGGCCGGGTCCTGCGCGTCCATATGGGTAATGCAGAGCGGATTGCCGAACGCATCGAGCGTCGGATTGGCAACCGTCCCCGCCAAAGCGGCCGAGCCGAAAAGGGCTTGCAACGATAGCAGGACGGCGATGGCGAATGCCACCACTGCGGTCCTGCGCTGTTGCAAATGCTTTTTCATCGAGCCCTCGTCCCGCAAGACATACCAATCGCCCATCGGCGTGGATAGTCTCCCCGGGTCGCCGAATTGTCGCATTGTTTGCGATGCCGCAATCAGAATCGCTAAGACGCGACGAGGGACGCCCCGCCTGTCGCCTGTGCGGCCTGAAGGTTGCTGTAGCGGCCGCCCTTGCGGGCGATGAGGTCGGCGTGGCTGCCGCTTTCGACGATACGTCCATCATCGACGACGAGGATGCGGTCGGCACCGGCGATGGTGGCGAGCCTGTGGGCGATGACCAGCGTGGTGCGGCCGGCGGAAAGCTCGGCGAGCGACTGCTGGATGGCCCGTTCGGTTTCGGTATCGAGCGCGGAGGTCGCCTCATCGAGAATCAGGATCGGCGGGTTCTTCAGGAAGATGCGGGCGATCGCCAGACGCTGCTTCTGCCCACCGGAGAGTTTGACGCCGCGCTCGCCGATAAGCGTGTCCAGTCCATCCGGCAGGCTGGCGATTACGTCTTCGAGCCGTGCCCGCCGGGCGGCCTCGGCGATCTCCGCTTCCGTCGCGTCGAGCCGGCCATAAGCGATGTTTTCGCGGATCGAGCCGGCAAAGAGGAAGACGTCCTGCTGCACGATGCCGATGTTGGAGCGCAGGGATTTCAGCGTCATGCCCCGAATGTCGATGCCGTCGATGAGGATCGCGCCGGAGACGACCTCGTAGAAGCGCGGCAAAAGCGAGCAGATCGTCGTCTTGCCGGCGCCGGAGGGGCCGACGAAGGCGATGGTTTCGCCGGCGCGGATCAAAAGGTCTATATCCTGAAGGATGGGCCGGTCGGCACGATAGCCGAACACCACGTCACGATAGGTGATATCGCCGCGCAGCCTCTCGACCGCCACCGCGCCCGTCTCGTCGGCAATGTCGGGTTCCGTGTCGAGGAATTGGGCATAGCGCTGGAAGCCCGCAATGCCGCGCGGATAGGTCTCGATGATCGAGTTGATCTTGTCGATCGGCCGGAAGAAGACGCCCACCAGCAGCAAGAAACCAACGAAGCCGCCGGCCGTCAACTCGCCGCGTGTCACGTACCATGCGCCGGCCAGCATCACCACGACCTGCACGAAGCGCATCGAAAGATAGGACAGCGACGCGGACGCCGCCATGACCTTGTAGGCCTTGAGCTTGGTCGCCAGGTAGTTGCGGTTGTTCTCGGCAAAGAGATTGCGCTCGTGGTCCTCGTTGGCAAAGGCCTGCACGACGCGGATACCGCCGACATTCTCCTCGATGCGCACGTTGAAATCGGCAACGCGGCCGTAGATGGCGTGCCATGTCGTCGTCATGCGCTTGCCGTAGCGGATCGTCACGATGGCCGTCACCGGCAGGATGATGGCGGTGATCAGCGCCAGCGGCACATGCACCCAGAGCATCAGGAAGAAAGCGCCGACCAGCGTCATGATGGCGATGAACAGGTCCTCCGGCCCATGGTGGGCGACCTCGCCGATCTCTTCGAGGTCCTTCGTCAGCCTGGCGACGAGATTGCCGGTCTTCTGGTTGTCGAAATAGCCGAAGGAGAGCTTTTGCAGGTGGTCGAAGGCCTTGCGGCGCATTTCGGCCTCGATGCGAATGCCCACCATGTGGCCCCAATAGGTGACGATGACCTGGAGGCCGGCATTCGTGAGGTAGATCAGGAACAGGCCGAGCGCGGCAAGCGCGATGAGATCGAGCTGCCCGGTCGGCAGCAGCCGATCGATGAAGAGCGTCACGACGATGGGAAAGACAAGCTCCAAAAGCCCGGCGGCCACCGCGCAGGAGAAGTCGAGCGCAAAGAGGCCGCGATGCGGACGATAGTAGGCGGCAAAGCGCTTGATGAGATCGGGCAGGATGAATTTAGGCATTGGGCATGCTTTCGGTGTCGTTCTTTTGACTATGACGACCGACTACCCTGTTTCTCTCACCCCCGGGCAAGATTTTTCTCCTGCGGCACAGTTTTGTGATTGCCGGATCGGGCGACGCGGTGCCGCCCGATCTGCTGCCTGCAAGTCTCCCGCCCCCGGCGGGCGGGCGCTACAGGCCGACCCCACCGGCCGGGAGCCGATCAGGCCGCGATAACAATGCCGGCTTGCTCCGGCCATTGCAGTTGGCAGCGCCACCCTCGGCAACGGTCAGATCGTGATCCTGCCCGCTGCGGATCACCATGCGCTCGATCCCCAAACCATCCTCGAAGCGCAGATAGGTAACGACGCCCAGAAATTCCGTGCTGACGAGTTTTGCGGGTATCGCGTTGGCGCCTGCGGCGGCGGCCTGCCCTTCCGGGGCGAGGCGGATGGCCTCCGGCCGCACGCCGACCAGCACACGCTTGCCCTGCCCAATCGTTTGTGCACACGGTGCCCGGACCGAGATGTTCTTTCCGGCGGCGACAGCCAGCAGACCATCCGTCTGTCTTCCGGTGGTGCCTTCGAAATAGTTCATGTAGCCGATGAAATCGGCGACGAAGCGGCTGTTCGGCTTGTGATAGAGGTCGGCGCCGGTGCCGACCTGGGCGATGCGGCCACCGTCCATGACGGCGATGCGGTCGGCGATGGCGAGAGCCTCCTCCTGATCGTGGGTGACGATGATGGCGGTGATGCCGACCTTTTTCAGCAGGGCGCGCAGTTCCGCACGCATACCCTCGCGCAGCTTCTTGTCGAGCGCCGAGAGCGGCTCATCGAGCAGCGGCACGGACGGCTCCGTCGCAACGGTGCGGGCAATGGCGACGCGCTGCTGCTGGCCACCCGAAAGTCGTGCGGGATAGGCATCGCGCAGGTTGGTCAACTCCAGCATGGCAAGGCTTGCGGTAAGCACGGCATCGCGCCGCGCCGCCGCCACCTTCTTCATGCGCAGGCCGAAGCTCACGTTGTCGGCGACCGTCATATGCGGAAAGAGCGCATAGTTCTGAAAAACCATGCCGACATTGCGCCGGTAGGGCGATACCTCGGTCATGGTTTTTCCGCCGACGGTAATGTCGCCCTTGAGCGGCGCCTGCAACCCGGCGATGGCGCGCAACATGGTGGTCTTGCCGCAGCCGCTGGGGCCGAGCAATGCCACGATCTCGCCCGCCTCGATCTTGAGGTCCACGCCGTCGAGAACGCGCTTCCCCTGAAGATCGACCGTCAGCCCCGCAAGCACCACGCCAAGCATCATCAGCGTCGAGAGCGCGGCGACCGTGGGATCATTTTCCGTGCGAATGTATTGATAGGCGGCCACGGGCAAGGTCGGGCTGTTGCCCACCAGGAACATCGTCGCGGTGAAGTTGTGGAACGACATGACGAACGCGAAAGCCGCCGCGCCGAGCAGGCCCTTGCCCAGAAGCGGCAGGGTGATATGCAGGAAGGCTTGGTGGGGCCGGGCGCCCAGCAGCATCGCCGCGCTTTCGAGGTTCGGATCCGTCCCTTGCAGATTGGCAACGACAAGCCGCACGACATAGGGCAACACGACCGGCACGGTCGTGTTGGAGATGAATAGCACTGTGTTCGCCCGCAAGAGCATCCCGATGCCCATGACGATTTCCGGGACGAAAAACAGCGCCATGACGAACTGAGGTGACATGGCGAAAGCGGTACGGTTTTGCTGTTAGTCTTCGGCGAATTTGAAGCGCTTGGCTATGGTGGTCATCGAGCGCCTCTTCTGCCGACTTAAGAACTGGCGGGCATCGCAACTCGATACGGCCACCTCGCCATCAACTAGCTGGTAGCTCTCGTGCTCGTGTCACTAACACCATCCTAGGCCCGGCTCTCGACTTACTGGGACGAGATGGGAGAATATCGTGGGCTGCGTCCGAGCCATCTCCGTGAGAATGTCGGGTCGCTGAGACAGTGCTACGCCTTCTCCTTGATCTTGGCCATCCGGCCCCGGCCTAATCCGTCCACATCAAAAGCGTGATTCAAGCAGAGACGCAAAAGCTAATTGTCAAACAGGCTCTTAGAAGTTTGCGATCCGGCAGCGGACCTTTCTGAGAACTCACAGTGCTGTTCATGCTTCGTTTGACGTTGGCTCAGGATTCTGAACGTTACCCGTTCCGTCCCGAGATTATTTTTTGCAGTCTTGATTATATATAGGACTCCTATATATTTTTCTCATGGAGACGCCCACAGACTCACATTCCATCACCGAACGCCTTCGCGAAGGCCTTTCCCGCGTCGGCATGGCCATGCGCATCGACGAATGGAACCGGTCGAAGGCGAGTGGGCTCAACCCGACGCAGCTTGCCATCCTGACGCTGCTGGAAGGACGCGGGGTGGACGGCCTTGGCGTGCGCGAGATCGCCGCCCATCTCGGCGTTTCGCAGCCGACGGCGACGGATTCGATCAATGCCCTGGAGCGCAAGGCCTATCTGGAGAAGCGGCCGGAGGCGAGCGACCGGCGCGCGGTGCGCGTGGTGCCGACGGCGGCGGGCCTTGCAGCCCTTTCCGCCTCGGGCACCGGCAATGGCCTTGCCGCCGAGGCCCTTGGCGCGCTCGATGAACGCGAGCAGGAAGAACTCCTCCTCACCCTCGTCAAGATGATCCGGCATCTGCAAGTGGCGGAGGCTATCCCCGTCCAGCGCATGTGCGTGACCTGTCGCCATTTCTCGCCCTTCGCGCATGCGGATACCACGCGCCCCCATCATTGTCATTTCGTCGATGCCGCCTTCGGCCAGCGCGCGTTGCGCGTCGATTGCCGCGATCACGATGAAGCCGATCCCGCATCCCGGGCTGCCACCTGGGATGCCTTTCAAGCGGGATAGTTCCAACCCTCCAGGCAAACGAAAGGAAGACCATCATGTTCGGCAGATTTGCAACCGGCGCCCTCGCCGCCGGAACGGCCTTGCTGTGGCTGACGACAGCCTCCGCCCATTCCATCAAGGCAGAGCCCGCCGAGGCGGTAGAGGCTGCGTTCGACATCATCGAGACGACGATCGTCACCAAAGGTGATAGCGCGATCTTCACCACCCGCGTGCGCGGCGAGGCGGGCAAGGACAAGCCCGATGCGACGGGCAAGTTCGAGGGCTCCAGTGTCTATGCCTATGTCTGGCCGACGAGTCTCGACAGCGGCGAGATCGGCTTCGACAAGGGTCAGGGCATCGTCGCGCTCGCCGTCACCTTCCACCCGGATTTCGACGATGCGGCCAAGGGGGGCAAGAACCGCCATGTCTGGCATCCGCACTGGGTGGTGCTGGCACAGGACAAGGCCTGCGGCGGTGGCCTCAAGGTGATCGACATCCCCGAAGGTACCAAGCCGAAGGTGCCGGAGACCTGGCCCGGCGTTCCGCTGCTCATCGACAGCCCGGAATATCCGACCAGCTTCAAGGGCGATACGGTGGATGTGGCCATTCCCCTCTCGCTGATCGGCGGCATCAAGGGTGCTTCATTCGACGGCGTGACGGCGGGTCTGAAGGTCAACGGCAACCTGCATGCGCCGCTGCTGTGCGTCAGCAACGTGTTCAAGGTGGCCTCGGGTGATCTCAGCCTGCCCGGCAAGGTCGTGCCGGCCAAATGACCCCGTGCCGGTCCGGCAACTGCCATTGCCGGACCGGCCATTCCTCCCCTCCAGGCAAATGAAAGGAAAGAACATGCCGAGATTTACCCTCACAGGCCCCTGCAATGCAACGGGTACGCCCGGCCCGGCCGTTGTCATCATAGCGGGAGGCGACCATGACCACGCCTGAGACGCCACTTGCCCCGGAACTCGCGATCAGCGAATGGTTCAACACACCGGTCCCGCTGACACTCGCCGGCCTGCGCGGGCGGCCGGTCTTCCTGCACAGTTTCCAGCTCCTCTGCCCCGGCTGCGTGGCGCAGGCCATTCCGCAGGTCCAGCGCATCGAGCGCGTCTTCGCCCACACGGATCTGCAGGTCCTCGGCATCCACACGGTCTTCGAACACCATGCAGCCATGTCACCGATCACCCTCAAGGCATTCCTCCACGAGTACCGGCTGAAATCCCCGGTCGGCATCGACAAGGCCCAAGAGGGATCGAATATTCCGGTGACGATGCAGCGCTTCGGGCTGCGCGGAACCCCCTCCTCCGTGCTGATCGGGCGGGACGGCACCATCCTGCACCAGGCTTTCGGCGTGGAGGACGACATCGCCGTCGGAGCACGGATCGCCATGGCACTTTCCGCTCCCCCGGTACAGTCCACCGCAGCCGGGGATGACACCTGCACCGATGGCCGCTGCGCCATACCGACACCGTCGGTTGTCACGCCATGACGGAAGTCGCATTGCTCAGCCTGCGCATCGGCAGCGTCGCGCCGCTGGGCGCACGCGGCGTGCCAAGCGGCATCGTGAAATCGCCGGTCGACCATGCGCTTGCTCTGACCAAGACCGGTCTTACCGGCGACATGCAGGGTGATACGGTGCGGCATGGGGGGCTGGAAAAGGCCGTGCACCACTACCCCTTCGAACACTATGCCGAGTGGACGAGCGATCTCGGGCCGCATCCCCTTCTTGCCGGCCCCGGCGCCTTCGGCGAGAACCTTTCGACGGTCGGACTGACGGAGAGCATGGTGGCGATCGGGGATGTCTTCGAGCTCGGCACCGCGGTCCTTGAGGTCAGCCAGGGGCGGCAGCCCTGCTGGAAGCTGAACGAGCGCTTCGGCCGAACGGAGATGGCGCGCCTGGTGCAGTCGACCGGACGAACCGGCTGGTATTACCGGGTGCTCACACCCGGCACCGTCTCGCCCGCCGACCGCCTTATCCTGCATGAGCGTCGTGCGCCGGAATGGACGCTGACGCGCATCTGGCGTGCCTTCTACATCGATCCGCTCAACCACTCGGAGTTGGCCGGCATCGCCGCGCTCGAGTGCCTTGCCGACAGCTGGCGCAGCCACGCCGCCCGACGGCTGGAAAGCAATCGGGTCGAGGATTGGACGAAACGCCTCACCGGCTCCGCCTGAACTTGCGCGGGGTCGCTCACCCTTGCGATTGCAGGCTTCAGGAGAGAATTTATCCACCGTCTTGGTTGTCATAGACGTTGCTGCTCATGAATCGTTGCCTCCGGCAAAGCCGGTGCACTTCAGCGCAAACCAGCAGAACCAAATTGTTTCTGCGATGGCGTCTCGGCCGCGGGAGTAAGCGTTAAGCTAACGCGACCAGACTGGATGCGAAACAAAAGCCATCGTAGATTGCGGCTGTCGCGAAGCGGCCGGACGATGGAGGAACCCTTCCCGGCGTCTACCGGGCGGGATTGGTCACGTACACAATCGATAACGGGACGGTTACAAAGGTCTGCTCGTTCTGGCGTTGCATCAGGAGCCCGGTCTTGCGGCCGGTTTTGCCGGCCACGGCCACGGCCGTTTTTGCCTCACTTACCGATCCGACGGCCTTCTGGTTCACCGAGAGAATGAAATCGCCGGCTGCAAACCCGCATCGGCCGCCGGCCGGTCGGGATTGAAGCCTTCGACGACGGCGCCGTTTTCACCCTTCGGCAGGCCGTGCGACTGGCGGATGTCCGCCGTCATTCGCTTGGGGTCGCCTGGACGAGAGATCCGCAATCGTGTCCGTCCATCTCGCCCCTGAAGCTCTCGTGTCTTTCATGCCGGCTGGCGGCGAAAGCGCCACCGGTGGCAAGCGAGAGCGCGATTGTGGCGAAGGCGACGGTTTTGAATGTCGAGCGCATGATGCGTATTCTCGATAAACGGGGAAGCAATGCTTCCCCTTCAGGCTGTCCGGTGTCGTCGCGTCGCGGTTTCCGTCCCGCCGGCGGCATCCAGCCTGGCGCCATCTATAGGCCGGCCCATCGGTCTGGGTCATGTTACAATTAAGTAAAGTTTCAGCAGGCTTTTTGCCAAAGTATCGCCCCGATCGAGGAATTCGATCTCGAGCACTGCCATGAGAAATCGCTTTCCATTCAAAGGCGTGCCTGCACCTGCTTCGAACGGAGGAACTCCGACCTCATTGACCGATTTGTAGTCTTTAACGTCGAGTGGCGGGACTGGGTTCAGTTTGCCTCAAGCCGTGCCTTGAGCCCGTTGACGATCCGATCGGCAAGGCCTTCGTAGTCACCATCGAAATGATGCCCCCCATTGATAGCAATCGCCTCCACACCGGAGGATTTGAGCGTCGGGCAAGGGTCGTCATCCTCCTCCGTACCGGAAATGCATTGCACGCGTTTGGGGTCTATCCTGGCGATGTCGTCGATGGGATCGCCACCCGCCCCTTCGCCCGCAACACCGAGCCAGCCGGATACGGAGATTTCGTAGTCGACCTGATGGGAGAGCGCCATGAGGGTGAGTTGTGGCACCCGGGAGCGGTCCTCAGGCGAAAGCAGGTTGTAGGTTGCCGGCAGGATGTCCGCGCCAAAGGAATAACCGACGAGCAGGACGTGTTTGACGTTCCACTCCTTGCGGAAGGCCCCGATGATACGGGAAAGATCGTCCGCCGTCTCCTGCGGTTTGCGCTCGGACCAGAAGTACCGCAAGGAGTCCACGCCGATGACAGGAATGCCGCGTTGTTGCAGCGCACCCGCCACCTGCTTGTCGATGTCGCGCCAGCCGCCATCCCCCGAATAGACCACCGCCATCGTGTCAAAGGCAGGCGCAGCTTTGAGGATGGCGAGCGGCAGGCCGAGCGAGCCGTCCGTATCACCAGCGGCATCGACCCGGTCGGCTACCGATTGCGCCAAGGTGTCCAGCGCCGAGGCTGTTTCATCCCGCACGTCGATATCGGCATGCGCCTGTTTCAGCGCGGCGACGTGATCGCGACCCGCTTGCTGCGCCTTATCGGTGAAGAACACGGTCACGGGTGCGGGCAACGGCCCATCGGAGAAACCATACATTGTTCGCCCATCCGCCTTCGTCTTGGAGGCGGGCGTGCAGAGAACCTTGTCGAGCGGGATTCCGGCCACAGGATCGACGGCGATGGCCTCGCCAAGCGTGGCGGCTGGACTCTGGGCGATCATGGCGAGCGCCAGCGCACCCCCCTCGCCGATGCCGGCGACGATGGGTGGATTGTAGCTCGCCGCCCCACCGGCGCGCTGGACTTGATGGGCAAGCGATTCGACATCGGAAATCATATAGACACAGTCGCCGACATCGGCCCGCAGGGCCCTGAGATAAGACGGAAAATCAATACCGATCACGGCCGCGCCTTTTGCAACGAGATTTGCGGCTTGCCTGTCCTCCTCGGATCCCCAGCCCTCAGCATCCGAGATCAGAAAGACGCTCGCACCGGGGGCGCCATCCGGCAGCAGGATGTGGTCAGCGGGGATCATACCGGTAGCAAAGGTTTTGCTGTTTTCCTGCGCGACGGTAAAGCGGGGTGCCACGCAGGAGAAAAGGATGGCAAGCGCGAGAGGGCAAAAAACCTTCATTTGGAAATCACTCCTTTGACACCCCCGCCGATCAGGAAGGTTACGTCCATCAGGGCGAGTGCCGCGCCGGTGGCATTCGATACGGCAAGATAACGCGGCTCCCAGCGTGGGTGGAACTTCGACTTGAAGGCGCGCAGGCCCTTGAAGTTGTAGAAGCGTTCACCGTGCTCGAACAGAGCCCCACCGACACGATCCCAGACGGGGGCGGCCTCGCGCTGCGCCATGCCTGACAGTGGTGCCATGCCCAGATTGAACTGTCGGTAGCCCTCGGTGCGAAGGTATTCGAGGATGCTGGCGAAGAGGAAGTCCATCGTGCCCTTCGGCGCCTGGGGGGCAAAGCGCATCAGGTCAACGGTCGCTTCCGCCTTGGTGTCCGTCACCATCAACGTGGCAAAGGCGACGATCCGGTTGTCCAGCCACACGACGGCGACGGGTTGCGCCATTACATAGGCACCGTCGAAGGCACCGAGCGAAAAAGTCTTTTCCTTGGTATTGTGGTGATCGAGCCAACCATCGGAAACCGCCTGGAGATCGGGCAGGATCACGGCGACCTCATCAGGTGGCGCGACGGTGAAGGAGAGGCCATCGCGCTGGCCGCGATTGTAGGATTGCCGCAGATTGGCGAAACGGCTGCCCTTCATCTCGAACTGTACCAGGTCGATGATGGCTAGTTCTCCCAGCTTGAAGGCGCGCAACCCCACATCGGCGCAGGCCGAAAGCAGGGCCGGAGAGATCTGATAAAAGGCCGCACGCCCCCCGCCTGCCCGCGCCGCGCCGACAAACTGCCAGACGAGTTCAGCGAATTCCTCTTGCAGACCAATCGGGTCGGCGAGCGCGATCCAGGAGCGACCGTGAATGCCATACATGATGTAGGATTTCTCTGACGGCGAAAACAACAACCGCTTGTCGCCCATGCGCACGAGATTGGCATCGGCGAAATCCTGGCCCATTGTGATGGTGGCCGCTTGCACCAGCTCCTCCGGCGTCGGGCCTTCCGTGCGGAAATGCGCCGGCCGCAGCAAGCTGAATAGCGCAAGCGCCGAGGAGGCTATGGCAAGCCCCAGCAGGGCACGCAGGCCGCGCGGGGCCTCTTCCGAAAACTCGAACTGCCACCAAAGTTCATGCGCATAGTCCGTATCCCGGTAGACGAAGAGCAGGATGAGCGTCGCGGTGACGATGATGACCGCGATGGCGGCAAGCCAGGACGGTCCGAGCGCCTGCCGGAGCAGCGAGGAATGCCGGTGGAAGGCACGGGCATTGGCGAGCAGCGCAATGATGAACAACACAAGCAGCCCCGCCTCGAAGACGGCTATGGCCTTGAGGAAGGCGAAGGCGAAGGCGACCGATGCGCCTGCCAGCGCCACCCACCAGGCGCCGTCCAGCCGCTGTCCAAGCCCACGGGCGGCGACGATCAACAGCAGGCCGAGCAGGCTCGACAGGAAATGTGCACCCTCGACGATCGGCAACGGCAGGTAGCTCGACAGGAAATCGAGATCCGAGTTGGGCGTCGGCACCACGCTCGAAAAGATCAGCATGGTGCCGAGCACCAGCGAGAGCGTGGCGATCAGTGTCGGGGCGAGCTTGCCGGCAAGCTGTGCGGCCTCGGCGATGCCAGGCTTCAGCGCAAGCTGCCGCATCTCGGTGACCAGCAGCAGCACGGTCGCAAACAACAACGGCAGCACATAGTAGACCAGCCGGTAAAGCACGAGACTGCCCAGCAGCTGGTCGATGCTGATAGCATTGGAAAGCCCCGCTATGATGACCGCCTCGAAGACGCCAAGACCGGCTGGAACATGGCTGAGCACGCCGAAGCCGATCGCCACCGCATAGACGGCAAGAAAGGTCTGCCAACCGACATGGGTATCGGGCAGCAGCACGTAGAGCACCGAGGCGGCGGCTGCGATATCGAAGGCTGAGACGAGGAACTGGCGGGAGGCGGTGCGGCTGTCCGGCAACCGAAGCTGAAAGCCTTTGAGGCTGATCACATGCCCGTTGCGGCCGAGATAGAATACGCCGACCAGCGCAGCGAGGATCAGCAGCGCTATGACGCGCAGCCACAGAGCATTGACGCCGAGAATGCTGGCCACACGCGGGGCGACGGCGAGCGCCGCCAGCGCGCTGACGGAAAGCAGACCCAGACCAAAGGCGAGTGTCACGAAGGCAATGACGCGGGCGATCTCGCCAGGGGCCAAGCCAAGGCGGGAATAGGCGCGGAAGCGGATCGCTCCGCCGCTGAGCGGCCCGAAACCCACCGTATTGCCGACCGCATAGGCCATGAAGGCCGTCACGGCGACTGTAGGGAGGGGTATACGGCGGCCGATATGGTCGAGCGCGTTGGCGTCGTAAAAGATCAGCGCGAGGAAACTGAGGCCGGTGAACAGCACCGCGAGCGCAATGGCGCTCCAGGAGGTGGCCGAAAGTGCTGCCAGCACCTCCTCGTAGCGCACCTCCGCCGTCAGCCGGTAAATGGCGAAGGCGACGAGAGCGAACACGAAGAGGCTCGCCAACCCGAGGACATAGAGCCGATATGTCAGGAGCAGTCGGACGAACCGCGACGAATGATCTTCGGCAACCACACGCTTCTTATCTACCATGTTCCACTCGAACTGAGCTGACGAAGCCGCATCCTAGCTGCGGATATGGCAAATATCGGACAAATTTTGCGCAGCCAGAATTAAGATGCAAGCAAAGCACGAAAGTGGGCACCCGGCGACCCAAGCGCGCACCTAGTCGACGGGGACTATACCACTATCGAACGACGCGACAGGATCAAACGACAAACAATCCAACAACGACACTTGCGGCACCACAACATCGCCCCAAGACGAGGCCAGCACTCCGCTGATCCGCGATCCAATCTCAGTCAAATGATCTGCAGAGACGTGACCGCTTAGATGCGCCGAACGGTATATTCCGGAAATTCTTCCGCACCACAGCTGCGGGCCGATCCAGAAGCCCGACGTGCCTACCAAATGCTCGCCGATATATGCCGCAATGCAGCGGTAGTTGTTCTGCGCAAGCATCGTCAGAAGGCGCTGGCGAAATGCAGTTTCCCATATCTGGCTGACCTAACCGCACAAGGGGAAAGTCGCCATGATCTGATCGATCCCAAACAGCTCAAGTATGATTACATTGTCCGACATGGTAGCCTCCTACACCCAGCTGGGTAGTGCTTACCAACGTTGTCGTAGTCTTTGGGGCGAGGCCTATAGATGCCAAGCTAGGCTGGGACCCAGTAACTTGGTTCTGCTGGCATTTTTTCTCTTCGATTGGGCCGATGAGGATCAAGGATATGACGAAGTCATAGCGCTGGCTTTCAGATGATGCGTGGAAAGCACTCGAGCCACACCTGCCGAAAAAACAGCCCGGTGCGCCTCGGGTTGATGATCGGCGCGTCATCTCCGGCATATTACACGTGCTCAAGGTGGGGTGCGCTGGTGCGATGTGCCCGAAGTCTACGGGCCTGCCAAGACGATCTACAATCGCTGGTCTCAGCGTCATGTCTGGCAACGCATCTTCGAAAAGATGGCAGCGGTCGGTCCGGTGCCGCAAGAACTGTCCATCGATGGCACGCACATCAAGGCGCACCGTTCAGCACAAGGCTCAAAAGGGGGCGCGGGCGCAACGATTGGCACGTCGCGTGGCGGAAGAGCGAGCAAAATCCATTTTTTGGCCGATGGTCGCGGTAGACCGGCCGCCTTCGCTCTGACACCGGGAACCATCGCCGATATCAAGATGGCCATTCCTTTCCTGGAGGCAAGCCGGCCGACAAAGCGTCTCCTGGCAGACAAAGCCTACTATGCCGACAGTCTGTAGGATTGTCTTCGTCATGCCCGGATCACAGCCGTCTCGGTGAGATAGAGCTCGTCTGGATGTGCAGTCCAACTATCTACAATGGCGTCGGGATTCTCGAAAAAAAGGAAATGCTGAAATATCCACTTCTCACTCAGTCGGCAGGCTCCATGCTTCGGCCGATCCTTCACGAGGTGATCGACAACCCACGTTTACCCTTCAGCAAAACGATATCGTGCAACAACATGTCTGCTCTGGCCGAGTTGGCTGCCCATGGCCTGGGCATTACGATATTACCCAAGGCTTTTTTCAGCCGGTACGTAAACGAAGGCCGTCTGCACATCATGAAATCGGAGTTCGAACTGCCGAAACTTGAATACTTCCTAACCTGCAAGAACGATTATCACGGCGCCTTCTTCGAAGAAATCGCAGAGATATGCCGTAATATTTGCGACTTCACCAAAGGTGCACAAAAAGAACCATGAGGCAGCGCCTTCTGCGCCGGTCAATTCCCTTCATTTCATTTTATGCCGCCGAACGAAGCTGTCGCCGTTTTGCAGTTAATTGCGAGACTCCGTCCGCAAAAATTGCAGCACATTATTCAAAGCCGAGCAGTTACGATTGGCGATGTCACGGTAACGCCTTGTGATGAGCGGCTGCGATAGATGCCCGTTCATGAACACCTCGCCAGTCAGCTATAAGCGCCATCGCTTCCCACCCCAGATCATCGCCCATACGGTCTGGCTCTACTTTCGGTTTCCGCTGAGCCTGCGCCTTGTCGAGGAATTGCTGCTGGAGCGCGGCATTGCCGTCTCCCATGAAACGATCCGCCGCTGGGGAATGAAGTTCGGCCCGGATTATGCGCGTCGCCTTCGCCGAAAGAAGCCCAGCGGGAACGATGTGTGGCATCTGGACGAGGTCGTCATCACCATTGCCGGCAGGAAAAACTGGCTATGGCGGGCCGTCGATCAGGACGGGTATGTGCTTGACGAAATCGTCCAGAACCGCCGCAACACCAAGGCCGCCAGGCGATTGCTGATCCGTCTGCTGAAGAAGCAGGGTATCGCACCGAAGCGGATGATCACTGACAAGTTGCGCTCTTATGGAGCAGCCCAACGACAGATCATGCCGCATGTCGAACACCGATCCCACAAGGGTCTGAATAACCGGGCCGAGAATTCTCATGTGCCGCTGCGAAAACGGGAGCGGATAATGCAAGGCTTCCGATCACCGGGAGGCCTTCAGCGCTTCGTCTCTGTTTTCTCCGCTGTCCGTAACCTCTTCGTCCCACCCCGCTCACAACGCTCCGCATTCCAAACCCGGGCTCACCACATCCTCGCGCTCGTAGAATGGAAAGCTGCGGCCGGAGCCATGGCCTGAGAACAATCCCCAAGGCACAGCGTCTCCTATGCATCCGAAGTCAGGTTAAGGTGACATCGCCCCTAGGGGCTATTCAGTCCTATAGCCTGAAAGAACAGGACGGATACATTTTCCTCCCTATAGGGCCGAAGCTACTGTTCTGCGCGGTGCACAACCAGGGGACGCTCAAGCGGTTTAAAGCTCGCAACCACATTGAACAACTGCAAAGCCTGAATAAGCTGACCATTCGACGTGCCGCGGAGGTAGTGTTCGCGCGGGACGAGCGGGACCTAAACGAAGTGCGTGAGCTGATGGGCGCGCGACCGGGGGGGAAACGCTGCTTGAACGACTGATAAAGCACCGCGAACAAATGCGAGGCATCGAAAATGACGACGATCTGGGCGGGCAGGACTGATCCAGCGGTCGCCCGCGGGGCGTCTATCAAGGCGGCGAAAGAGGCCGACGTGTTTATCCAACCGTAGAGATCGACAATCCCGTTGCGCTTGGCATATTCCTCCATTGCATCCATTGGAACAGTGCGTCGGTTCGAAAGTTTTTCTGCGGCCTTCGGAGGCTGAACACGAGGAACGAGAACTTCCATGCAGCAACTGATCCCACCGCCGAGCCGCCCGCTCAGTGACGTTGATACCCTACTCGAATGCGAAGAGATGCTGGAAAATCCGGTTCGGGGTTTTATTGAGGCTTTCGTCCAGGCCGGCGGGCCACCGACTGTGGTCTACAAGGCAGTGAAAAATGTGGTCGACCAACAGGCGCATTCCTATGCCGAGGATCCTGATCCGGCCGATGACGCGCCTAGCATCTCGTGAGTGGGTGATACCGTATTAGGCCGGCAAACTCCCGAGATGGAATAAAAAGGGGCGAACGGAACAAGCGGCAGGCAACGCCGTTTGATGTGCGCGGCAATTGATGTGCTTCCACGCTCATATTTGGTTCCCCAGCCCGCCGCAACAGAAGGTCGCTTCGATCCCCCTCCGAAGCGGCCTTCTTTTTTGATCGACACTGCCGTATCGACTATATGGATTGCCCGGCCCTCGGCCGGTGGGCATTCGAAGAAATGTCGCGCCCCTACGCTTTGGTGCGGGAACATCAAAGCCGACACCTCAGAGCCAGCAGTTTTGACGACAGAGAAGAGATCAACTCAATCGGTTGGGGTCAGTTCGACACGCTTAAGCCGCTAGTTTCTTCAAGATGAATGCACCCAGAAAGCCTCCTACTACCGCCGAGCTGGCGGTAACCCAATCGGGAGCATCCAAACTTTGAGCTATCGACACGCCGAGGCCAGCGGGGAAGCCTGCGAGAAGCGCGTAGAGAAGATTCTTCATGTTCACCTGACCTCAAATTCGAGACCGCTAAAATCGCGCTTGTGAAAACATCAAAACAATCACGCGTCAAGAGCAGTCGGGAACGCGCCTTGCCAGAGCCTGTCGCGGCGCGGAAGGCGTTTATCACGGCGGCGGAAGAAGCAGGGTGTTCATCCGCCTGTAGGGACTGGCGATCCTATTTTAGGCTGGCGAGCTTCCGGCGCCCCCTACGGTTATGTTTCCCGCTGGAAATGCCATCCGATCATCAACCTCTCAACGTAGGATACTCCCAAGATCCTTTCAGGCAATTGCGAGATTCTTTCACCAAGTCAGCATAATCCGCCTTGAAAGGGGCGGCTAACTGCGTTTCCAGATAAGCCAATACCCCGCGCAACACAGCGAGTTCGGCAGTGCTTTCAAAACAGGATGCTTCAGGCGTAGGCGCTCTGCCTTCTTCGCACCACCGCGAAAGCAGATCAAAGAGGACCAAGGCCTCATCTAGTGAAAGCCGGATTTGCAAACCATCGCCTCGATGTAGAACGTGCGTCATGGGGCCATTTGGCATGGACTGCGAAGGGCAGCAATAGGCAGAGCCCGCCGCACCGCGGATATGCGGCCTCGGTACCGGTGTCGGTCCAGGTCAGGTCGATGTCTCCATCCTCTTCAGACACCGCCTTGAAGAGCTTCTTGGCAACGATCGGCAGCAGCGCGCCGTCGGTGCCGATGGCGATGCCGGTCGAACCGCCAGTTGCAACGAACGCGTCACCATTGGCGTCGGCAAACAGTGCGATATCGACAGAGGCTCGCATGGCGAGGTCCCTGCCCTGGCCGTCCTTCAACTGGATGGTGACGGCACGAACGTTAGTGGCTTCAGCGCCGACGACGATGGATGCGTCCGCAACGGCACCGCCAAGATCGACGACATCGTCCGGGCCGACGATAAGCTTGTGGGGATTGGGACGACGGATGGTCATCGGTCGGGCTCCTGAGTTGGTGGGGTTTAAGGCCGCGCAGCCGTGCTATGCCGCGACGAGGTCGTCAGCGACCAACCAATGGTCCTCGATACGGACGAAGGCCTTCCCGTCCGCATGGACGGTCTGGGCATCGACGGTGCCGGCAATACCGGCGATGGGGCAACGAAGGTTCATACCGATCATGTTCTGCTCCTTTTCCTCAATCGAAGATCGACTCGACTCTTTTCTAAGTTGTGCCATGATGCGCGTTGGAGTGGGGGCAATCATCATGGAATTCAATCTTGCGTGGCGAACTGTGTTCGCCACTTTTCTTTCGTGCGCCCTAATGGGCTGTGCCACGTCCTACTCAGAATTTCGGAAGAACCCGCACAAGGTGAGCAAGGCCGCGCTGTGTCGAACATTCATCGAAACGCGTGACCAGGGCTATCTAATTGACCTGACCGCGGAACTGGCACGACGAGGAATAAACCCTCTCGAATGCCACCAGATGGTGCAACAACAGAACCAGGCCGCTGCGGCCGTCGTCGGCCTTGCGTTGATCGGCACGGCCGTTGCCGTTTGTGCCAACAACAACTGCGGTCGCCCCTACTACCCAGCCTACTCCGGCTCCTGCCAATATGAATGGCAGTATGACTCGAGGGGCAGGCGGTGTGGGAGACGAGCCGCGTCCTATCGGGCCGGCGGTTGGTAACCACATATGGAGGAATTGATGACTTACCTAAAGTTAGCGACGGTGGCAGTGGCTATGGTTGTGTCCGCTTCGGCGGCACTTGCACACGGAGGCGGCTGCCGAAAAAGCTCGCCGCCTGGTCAGTGTTGCCACATGGACAACAGCACTGGCTCAGTTCACTGCCATTGAATGTGTGAGCTTGTCCTTCAGAACTGACATGGGCGAACCTTTTCCGTACACATAAATTCATTTCCCGTGTACGATAATTCTTGCATCAGTCTATTTTCCGTGTACAAATAATCCCATGAAGATCGTATGGGACGAACTGAAACGCGAAGCCAACATTGCCAAGCACGGCATGGACTTCGCCGCGCTTACAGTCGAGTTCTTCGAGGACGCGACCGTCGTTCCTGCCAAGCTAGGCAGGTTTCAGGCTATCGGTCGTCTCGCTGATGGAACCATCGTCGTGATCTTCGCAACTCTCGGCACTGAGGCTGTATCCGTTATCTCGATGCGCCCGGCCCGGAAAGACGAAAGGGACCTGATCTGATGGCTATCAAATACAGGAAATACGAGGATGTCCCGGAGCCGAAAGGCTTCACAAAACAGGATTGGGACGAGGTGGCCGACAACCCGCCGATCACGAAAGAGCAGATGAAGCAGGCGAAGCCGTTCAAGGAAGCATTCCCTGAACTTGCCGAGAGTATCGTGAAGTCCCGCGGGCGCCCCAAAACCGAAGACCCGAAGGAAGCAATCACGTTACGCCTGCCACGTTCGGTTCTTGAGCGCTGGAAGCGCGATCCAGAATGGCGGGCAAAGATGGCTGAAGTTCTGGAGAAGGCTGGCTGAAGCCCCTGCCTCTACCCTCCACCGAGGATAAGAGAGAAGCATCAGAGAAGCACGAAAACCGGGGTAGCGTATGAACGAGCCGACAGACAGGTCAGGGTTTCAGGACGTGCATTTGCCCCGGCTGTCGTGGCGACTTGGATGGGCCGTTGGTAGAGCCCTTTGTCATACCGTCATTTTCTTCATATCGGCGGCGCTAACTTTGACAGCGATCATCATCGGCTATCGTCTGCTCAATTGAGAGAATCTTGAGAAGCCCACCCCCGGGTGACAAACCGGGATGGGCTTTCTCTGGCGCACTCCCGGAGGGAGGATGGTGGAGCGGACTGTCGGGGTTGAAGCGACCTTGGAAGCTTGGAAGGCTCTTGCCTCACCTCGAAGAAGCCCGCGAAGAAAGCAAGGGATGTGCATGACACACATACCCTTGAGCCTGCCGACCAGCGACAGGTGGGTGAATTAGTCGTCTGTGAAGAACCGCGTTTAGCAGATTTGCAATAGTGGATTTTCTCGGGTTTGCACCTTGAAGCTGGCCCATAGAATAGCCATCAAAATGCTGAGCCATGCCAGGATGCGTCGGAAGTTGTAGCCGATGGCAGCGAGGATGGCGTTGGCGGCGTCGCCGTTGGCATGTGCGAGCTGGTTCCGGCCCATGCGATGGTCGGCCTTGAGATGTCCGATGACGGGCTCGACCGCCGAGCGCCTGCGCATCTCACGTTTGATCTGATCTGTCATTCCGCGCTTCTGGCCGGCGGTATAGACCTTGAAGCGGTGGGTCGGCGGGGCGTTGTGGCCCTTGTAGCCGGCGTCTGCGATGATGCGGGTGAGCGTTGCGCCGACCCGGGCTCGATGGCGGGGATGACGGTTTCGAGCGTGTGGCCGTCATAGGGCTTGCCGGGGAGCGCCTGGATGTGGGTGACTATCATCGCCAAAGGACTAAAGGGCATCACTGGACCTCAATTGGCCCTCGTCCAGTGTCTTTGCGGCATCGTGTTCATGTCGCTGGTCGTGCCGGCAGGACCTTTGGAGGTATCATCCGTGCAATGGGGGTGGTTTGCTGTTATCGGCGTCGTACATACTGGCGGTGTTTACATGCTGCTCTACGACGCACTACCGAAACTATCGACGCCCTTGGCCGCCGTACTGTTGTTTCTCTACCCGGCCACTGCGATCATTGTCGATGCCGTCGTCTACGGCCATCGGCTTGGGTCGGCGCAATACGTCGGAGTAGGCTGCATTCTGATCGCAAGCCTCGGCGTGACGCTGAAGTGGGGGGTTCGCCGCTCCCTGGCAGTTTCCGCCGCTTGAGGAGCCGAGGAACATGAACTTTGCGCATTTTTGCACCACTGCTCACGCGGCGATTTTGCCGAAATCTATCCGGTTGTCCAGATCGAGGTCGAACCTGCCGTAGTGATTGACGGGGCGTAAATCAGCGGCGTGAGGCCGCGGTAATCTTCCGGTGCCATACGACCGTGCCACGCTGGCTCGGACAGCACCGTTTGCAGCTGCGCGTGTTCACATAAACGAGCGACGCTCAAAGGAGGTTGAGGTGATTGCGCTTTCCACACCAGTTCCGTCGTTAAAGGCGCGCCGAAGTCTCTGCGGGGAGCCAAGGATATCAAGTTGTGCCCACATAACGCTATTACCGATATGCCTCCGAGAGAGGCGGGCGTGCAGCCAGACGGACTGTAACGAGGATGCCGAGGAATGCGATGGCGGCGATACCTCCGATCAGCGCTGTCGCCCAGATTGACGGGACGACCCCCGTCCGTGCGAGCGACATGGACATGGCAAGCGGGGCTACTGCGGACGTCATCTGCTTGGCAGTCGTAACCCATCCCATGCGGCTGCCAAAACCAGCCTTCCCGAACAGCTCAAGCGGCAGCGTCCCGCTCACAATGCTTGTCAGGCCGGACCCAAGTCCGAAGCAGATGGCAAACAGGACCGCGCCGGAAATCGACGGCGTTGTTAGCATCAGGATCGTGAGACCCAACGGAATGAGCAAAGTGGCGATCAACGCGAGCCATCTCTGGGGCAATTCTCCGCCGAAGACCAGATTGATCAGGCGGCTCGCCACCTGTGAAGGACCGAATAGCGACGCGACGACAAGCCCTGCGGCTCCCATGCCCAAGGCCTGGGTCAGGGGAACCATGTGAACGAGGATGGCCGACAGGGCATATCCTTCGATTGCGAAGCCGAAAAGCATCAGAAAGAACAGGAGATTCCTATTCGAGACGGCCCGAGCGGGCGCGTCGGGCAAAGGATTTCCTTTGGACACCGACACTGCACTCGTCGTCAGACGGGCCAGGGCCAGATGGACAGGAAGGCAGACCGCGAGGTTCATGACCGCGAACACTATGTAGACTTCGCGCCAGGACAGGAAGCCATGCATCCACGACGTCAGCGGCCAGAACATCGATGAAGCGAAACCCGCCATCAGCGTGAGGTGAACGATCGAGGTCTGGGCCCTGTTTCCTCCCGCCTGCACGATTGCGGTAAACGCCGTTGCGTAGAGGACCGTCGCGGAAATCACTTCGGTCAACGCCAGCGAGATCGCGAACGTCAAAGGCCCAGGCGACATCGACATCATCAACAGGCAGGCGGCGGCAAGGACGGACCCGATGGCCATCAACCGTCCAGCGCCGATCCTGTCGGCAAGTGAGCCGGAAAACGGCGCGGCCAAGCTGCCGGCCAGCAGCGCGATCGAGAACGCGCCGAAAACCCATTGTTCAGATTTGCCGACGTCGCGTGCTATGTCCGGCACCAGGACACTGAATGCATAGTATAGCGTACCGTACCCGATATTCTGCGAGGCTCCCAAGCCGATCAGGGCCCAGAGCGGCAACTTCTGTTCGCTGCCCATCACGCTCGTTCGACCTCGGTTTTCGCCGATCCGCAACCACAACCCGACTTGCCGTCCGCCTTCGCGTCGGCGTCAGCAACGCAACAGGCGTCTACGGCGACCGGAGCCAGACCTCCGCAACATCCGGATGATGCCGACGTTTGCGGCGTAGCGGAGCAGACGCCTGTTTCTGGCAGCACGAGTTCGACACGCCGCGCGCCGTCGTGGTCACCCGCGAGTTCAGCGACCACAGAGCGAACCTGCTCGTATCCGGTCTTCATGAGGAATGTCGGCGCGCGCCCATAGGACTTCGAACCCACGATGTAGAAGTCCTTCTCGGGATGCGACAGTTCATCAATGCCATGAGGCGGAACCGTCCCGCAGGAGTGAAGGTTCGGGTCAATCAGGGGAGCAAGCGCAGGCGGGGCTTCGACAGCGGGTTCGACATCGAGGCGCACCTCCCGGAGGAACGAGAAGTCGGGTCGGAACCCCGTTGCGACCACGACCTGGTCCATCTCCAGCTCCGTCGGTTCCCCGTTCGCTACCGCGGACACGATCACCTTGTCGTTCACCGATGTGACCTTGCTCGCCGAGAACGACGTCAGCATCTTGAGGTGACCTGCGTCCATCGCTTTTTTCGCCGCGAGACCAAGCGCGCCACGTTCGGGTAATTGGTCGTTCAAGCCGCCCCCGAGCAGCTTCGCGACGCCCCGGTGGCGAAGCACCCAGTAGATTTCCGTAGACGGGTTCGACTGCTGAAGCTCCAGTAGCGCGAGGGCGACATTGATTGCTGAGTGGCCACTTCCCACCACGAGCGTACGCTTGCCGACGAAGTTCGACCGCTTGGTGCCGACAACGTCCGGAATGCCGTAAGATATTCGGGCTGCTGCAGCCCGTTCACCGAGGACCGGGAGACCGTTCGCGCCCATTGGGTTTGGCTGCGTCCAGGTGCCCGAGGCATCAATCACCGCGCGTGCCTCGATCTCGTGGTCGCCCTCATCGTCCCGGTATCGTATTACAAACGGCGCGTCCGCGCGGTTCTTCGAGGATACCTTGTCGAGCCCTTGTCGTGCGATGGCCGTGACCGTCGCTCCAAGCCTCAAGGCCTTTTCAATGGCCGAAATGCGGGACAGGGGCGCGAGATAATCTTGCACGATGTCGCGGCCGGTCGGTAGTTCGTCAGAAGGCGGAGACGTCCAGCCATTGTCGTCCAGTAGCCGCCGCGCGGCGTCATCGATGTTGTACTTCCATGGCGAGAACACCCTGACATGGCCCCATTCGAGAAGCGCTGTGCCGACGGAGTTGCCTTGCTCGAAAACTACGGGCGGCATACCCGCCTCCAGTAGCCGTGCCGCCGCGGCCATTCCAACGGGGCCCGCGCCTATAACCGCAACGGGAAGAGCGCTACTGGGCTTCATCTCAACCTCCATCGATATTTCCAGAAACTTCGAAATTAGAGCGCAAAAAAACGCGGTTAGGCAACGACCTTCGCCGCTGGCCGCGCGCATTCCTGATCGGCACAGCACTCGTTCACGAGATAGCCGATCAGCTCGTTCATGTGTCTGTAGTTCGCCGTGCAGATCAGCGTCGTTGCCTGGCGGTCCTGAATGACCAGCCCCGTATCGACGAGACGCTTCAGATGGTGCGACAACGTCGATCCTGGGATATCCAGCTTTTCCTGGAGACGGCCGACGGGAAGCCCCTCCTCCCCCGCGCGAACCAAAGCGCGGTAAATCCGGAGGCGGGTGACGTTCCCCAAGGCTTCAAGTTGCGATGCTGCTTTTTCGATGATCATGGAAATACGCTACCCGACAGTCGTCTAACGGTCAAGGTTATTTCCACAACCATCGAAATAATCAAATCGACTTCAGCTTGACCCGCTGCTCGAGCTTCTCGGCGTCTTCCTTCCGTTCGCTGTAGCGGTCGGTGAGGTAAGCCGACGCATCCCTCGTCAACAGGGTGAACTTGGCCAGTTCTTCGCATACGTCGACAACACGGTCGTAGTAGGACGATGGCTTCATGCGGCCGTCGGCATCGAACTCCTGAAACGCCTTCGCCACCGATGACTGGTTCGGAATGGTGATCATCCGCATCCACCGTCCCAGGATACGCATCTGGTTCACGGCGTTGAAGGACTGGCACCCACCGGAGACCTCCATCACCGCTAGCGTCTTTCCTTGTGTCGGCCGTATCGAACCGAGCGCCAGGGGAATCCAGTCGATCTGCGCCTTCATGATCCCGGTCATCGCGCCATGGCGCTCGGGGCTGATCCACACCTGGCCCTCCGACCACTGCGACAGCTCGCGCAACTCCTGGACTTTGGGGTGGCTGACAGGCGCTTCGTCGGGAAGCGGCAGTCCCTTGGGATCGAACACGCGCACCTCGCATCCGAAATGCTCGAGCAGACGCCGTGCTTCGTGCGCGAGCAGCCGACTGTAGGAGACCTCACGCAGTGAGCCGTAGAGGATAAGGATGCGCGGCTTGTGCGTGGAGAACGCTGGTCGCAACGCGTCGAGATCGGGAGTGCGGAAATACTCCGGCGACGCCGCGGGAAAGTCTTCAGACAATGCGCTTTCCTTCGTCGTCTAGGACACGTTCGCCGTCTTCCTTGATAAACGGTCCCTTGAACGCGTCCGCGGGCAGGATATCGAGGACTGCTTCAGACGGCCGCGACAGGCGCGTGCCCATCGGCGTGATGACGAACGGCCGATTGATTAGAATCGGGTCCTTCAGCATCGCGTCGAGAAGCTCGTCGTCGGTCAGTTGCGGGTCGGAGAGGCCAAGCTCTGCATAGGGCGTACCCTTTTCTCGGATCGCCTGGCGCACAGTCAGTCCGGCGTCGGCAATCATCTTCACAAGCTGCTCGCGTGACGGCGGGGTCTTGAGGTATTCGATAACGGTCGGCTCGATTCCTGCGTGCTGGATCAATTCGAGAGCATTGCGGGAGGTCCCGCATTCGGGATTGTGATAAATGGTGACGTCCATGATCATTCGGCTCCTTGAACGGTGATTGGGGGAATTTCGTTGCGACGTTCTGCGAAGAGCCATCCTGCAAGGGCAGCGGCGATCAGCGCGCCGAAAACTTGTGCAACGATGAAACCGGGCAGATCGGTCGGCCGAATGCCGGAAAAGGTATCCGTCACGCTCCGGGCGATCGCGACTGCCGGATTGGCAAATGACGTCGACGCCGTGAACCAATAGGCGGCGGTGATATAGAAGCCCACCAGGGCCGGGATTGCGTCGATCTTGAAGCGCAAGCCGCCGAGGATCGTCAGCAGCAGGCCGAAGGTCGCTACCGACTCCGCGATCCATTGGGCCGACCCGGTGCGCACCGTCGCGGACAACTGGAATATTGGAAGGTCGAACATGGCATGCGCGACCAACGTTCCGAATACGCCGCCGACGATCTGGGCAAGGATATATGGTGCAACCGCGGATGCCTCGAACTCGCGTCTGACCGCGAACACTATAGTGACAACCGGGTTGAAGTGCGCGCCAGAGATCGGACCGAGGATCGAAAGCAGGACGAACAGTATCGCGCCTGTCGGAATGGTGTTGCCCAGCAAGGAAACGGCCACGTCGTCGGTCAGGCGGTCAGCCATGATACCCGAACCGACGACGGTGGCGACGAGGATCGCGGTGCCAAGCGCTTCCGCGACGAGGCGACGGCCGAGATCGACAGTCACGTCACTCGGCCTTCTGGTTGTTTTGCCCGATATCGTCAAGCCGCTTCTGGAGCGCCAGTTTGTCGAGGCTGGTCATCGGAAGGCTGGTGAAGATGGAGAGACGGTTGTTGAGCATCCGGTAGGTATCGTCGAAAGCGAGATGCTTCTCGGCCTCCGTCCCTTCGGCGGCCGTGGGATCGGGTACGCCCCAGTGGGCGGTCATCGGCTGACCCGGCCAGACGGGACAAGCCTCGTTGGCCGCGTTGTCGCAGACAGTGAACACGAAATCCATCTGTGGAGCGCCCGGCACCGCAAACTCTTCCCAGTTCTTCGATCTGGCGAAGCTGGTATCGTGATTTAAGGTCTTCAGGAGCTGGAGCGTATAAGGGTGGACCTCCCCCTTCGGCTGGGAGCCGGCCGAGTAGGCCTTGAACTTGCCCTGGCCGACCCTGTTAAGGATAGCCTCCGCGATGATGGAGCGGGCGGAATTGCCCGTGCACAGGAAGAGCACGTTGAATGTCTTGTCGGTCATCGTGGTTCTCGTCGTTGGCTCAGTTAGCGTTGGCTGCCTCATCAGGCAGGCAGCATGGGGTAAGTTCCTTGATCAACGGAGCGCAGAGCTCGGCATTGCCACCGCAGCAATCCCTGATCAGGTAGAGTGTAACTTCACGAAACCGATCGAGGTCGGAACGATAGATGATCGAGCGACTCTGGCGGTCGCCGCGGACCAGTCCGGCATTGGCGAGGATCGATAGATGGGCCGACATCGTGTTTTGCGGCACGCCGACAAGGCGCGCCAACTCCCCTGCCGCGACACCGTCCGGTTCCCGCGCGACAAGCAGGCGGAAGGTCTGCAGACGCGTGGGCTGGGCAAGTGCGGCGAGCGCCGCTATCGTTTGAGTCTTATCCATATATCCAGAGTAATGGATTATTTGACGTTGTCAATATATGGGTCCGTGTCATTGCGCGCCTTGTCGGCGTTATGCGTCCGGGCGATGTGGCGCTCCCGATTCACCGGCAAGCTGCGGCTGAGAACGACGAGCCTCGCAAACGCATTGATCCAAACGGACGATCACCTCCCGAGGCATTTAAAGCTCGGCGAATTGCTTTTTGGACGCGTTTCCCGTAGGGGGATCGCACAATCCTTTACGTGAGATCGACCCATGAGAATGCCGCAGCGCAGCTTCGTCGTTGAATTCAACTCGCGTTCCCGGCAAACTAAAGCAAGCAAGCCCGCGTCAATCTGGGCTGACACGGATTTGAAGGCAGTCGCGCGGCAGGTCGAAGAGCAATCCGCACATCTGTTCGATCAGTCAGCGGATAGAGAGGCGGCCAAGGCTGCAGCTTCCCGGTTGGAAGCGCCACCTCAGGTCCCCTCCGCGCTGCAGTGTTCGACTTTACCTTCGGAGTCCGAGACCCCAATGGCCAAATCGCAGGTCACTGACGTTCGGCTCGCAGACAACACGATGGCGAAGGATGTTAAAAATGGGCCGCCCGAAACGGCCGGGCAGCCACCTGCCGCTTCCGAAACAGCGGCTCCTGCGCCTCAACGCATGACGGTACGCAAGATAAAAACGCGCGCAGTGCAATCCGAGCGCAAAGCCGCGCCACGAACGGCGCCAGCAGGCGGCCTCAATGCGCAGGAGGCATTCGCTTCGGCTACCGATCTCGCCGCCCTTGAAGGGGAAAACAGGCGGCTGAAAGCGCTGTTGCGGGAACATCTCTCTGCTGAACACGCACAGCTAGCAGCCATGCTTCTGCGCTTTCAATAGGCTGTCTTCCGTACCCTTCTCGTCAAGGTACGATCTAGGTTGCGCTCCAACGCTTCGGGATCACGCCTTAAGCGTCAGGACCGCCAAATCGCTCCAGCATTTTATGAAGTTGAGCATTCTGCTGCTTCAGTTTCTCCGCCAGCTGGCGCGTTAACGCCCGGATCTCCACATCAACCCCGGCGACCTCCGCATGGATGTTGGCGCCGGATGGTCTGGTGGAGGTTTGACGGTCGGCCGCGGCCTCCACCTCCTGGTTCACCGGCTCGGTTGGAGCCGGCTTCTTGCCTCGTCTCGGCCGCGTAACTGGCGGTGTGCTGGCGATCGCCGCTTCGGGCTCCCTTTTGCTCTTTTGAGCAAGACCTTGATTGGATCTTTTGGATGAACGCGTCGCTACACGATCGATAGCGTCGAGGTTCGCAAGAGAAATGCCGTCATCGGCTTTGGCGTCCGCCAAGATCGTTTCGTCGGCGTGCGTAACATTCTCGCGCTTGAGTTCAAGGAAGGGCTGAACCGGCGCCGAAGAAGACGAGGAAGTCTCCTGCCCATCGGCCAATTCCTGCGCCTCTTCCGGCGATCGCCGCCGGAAGACCAGTTGTCCAATCATTTTCCACGGTGACTTCATTGTGCTTCAACCTCTGGCGTCCGCAGCATGACGTCACGTATTCTACCGCGGGTTCGCGGCGAACCCGAGGCGCGAGAAGTGTTATCGCGCTTGCAACCGAACTGGCTCGGACGCGACCCTGTCATTACATCAGGCCAGACCGAGCCGTTTACGCAGATCCGCGTTTTCCGAACGCAGTTTCTCGGCCAGCGTTTGGCGAAGACGCTTGTTCTCTTCTTCCAGCTGCAGAAGTTCCGCCATCTCGTCCAGAGCAGGAGCGGAGGCTTTCGCTATGGCCTTCGCCGGCTTGACAGCGGCAGGAGTTCTTTTGGCCCTGGTTTTGATCGGCTTTTCCGTGATCACCGCGACGTTGGTATCAATGCCAGCGTTTGCACCGTGCTTCTTACGCTGTTTTGCAACAGTCGCAGTCTCCAGCGACGCAGCCTTCGAGTCAGGAGTAGATTTCGCGCGCCGAGGAGCTCGCTGCTTCTTCTGCACCGGAGCATTCACCTCTGTCGATGCCACTTCACCGTTCTCGATCGTGTTGTTTACATCAGCCATAAATTGTCTCCCTCTAAGCCTTGATCGCCTTTGTCCGTCGGCTTGAAGATCGAGTCAATATCTTCGCGTCTCTACTGGAACACGCTGGCTATCAATGGAAGAAAATGGCGCACGCGCCTGCAACGAAACCGCCGTCATCGGAGCAGCATCGAGCGGTGGTCGGGCGATAGCTCGAAGCGACCGCGGCGCCTCATCAAGAGCGGCGCGCTGGGGTTCTATGTCGAGACCGACGATGCTTGCCTTTCTCGAACACGGGCCTATCCGGCAATGGGGGCACTCCATAATCACAATGAAGGTGCCAGCGAGTTGCTGCCAGGCTTTGTACTCGGCCGTCTTCGTTCGGCCTCCTGCCTTCTTATTGACAAAGAGACCGTTGATGGACGCATGGGAAGAGCGATGCGGATCATGCGGCCGCCTCTGAAAAAATTCGACCTTCCGACCGCGACCAATCTTGAAACCGAAAAAGTTCGAAAATACATTTCCGGCCGGCGCACGATTCCGACGCCACCCTTGTTGATCACCAACGTTTTCAGTGAGGTAGAGATGAACTCGAAGGTATTTGATAAGCCCGTCTATCTGAAGGAACGCAGGGAACTCATCCGAGAGATAACGTGCTTGGAAGACGCCATCGACTTTCTGGAAGAATGGCCGGAAAGAGATCGTGACATCGTGCACGATGCGGCCCTTAAGACCTGCTACATGGCCTTTGACGGTCACAAACCCGTAAAGATCGGACGCGATGCCATCCGCTCCTTTGGGGAAAAGAAGGGCATACTGGTGAAATCCCCCGGCGTCATGCCGTGGATGATCCGTTCGCGTTCCGGCGGCGGGCGCTTGTCCGCGTAGAGTCTGTAACGATTGGGAGAGGCTGCGATCGCGGCCTCTCTTCCCAAATGGCCAGTTCATGCTGCCACCTCGCCCGCCGATTGGAACTTTTCCGCGCCGGCCGAAGTTGGTTTCGTGACAAGGAGACCAGCATGGCCATTGCCCCAATCGATCCTACGCCCAAGCAACCGCCGGATGTCATTCCTGATCTGCCGCCGGATTTGCCCGAGCCGCCCATCAAGGAACCGGACCCGGACGTCCTTCCGGACGAATTGCCGAACCCTAACCCGGATGAAGGCAATGACTTGCCGAGGAAGCTTCGTAAGCGTCCGGTGAAGCTCCCTTTGAGATTTCCCACGAACGCCTGAAGTTACCTTGACCTGCCCCTGAACTTTCATCCGGCAGCGATTAGAGCCTCGGCGGTTTTGAACCGCCCCAAGTTTCTGGACCAGCGGAGGGTAGAGTTTTCCGGCCTATCTCAGGGAAGCGGGCTGGCGGCGCTTCCCGGATTCATCAGCGAAATCGGTACCTTGTTGCCGATCGCACCATGGGGTCGAAACTCATTATAGTCTCTGCGCCAATCCTCCATCTTTTCGCGGGCGTCCGCAAGGGTCAGGAACCAATGCTGGTTCAGGCACTCCGCTCGGAAGCGGCCGTTGAAGGCTTCGATAAAAGCATTGTCCGTGGGTTTAAACCCGCCCCAGTCTACCAAGGAAAGGACACTGCTTTCAGACCCGGGGGCTTTGGAGACCAGCCTCAGAGTGGCTTTTGGCTCCGAGGAGCATCTGAGTTCGATTGGCGGCGGGGTTACACGTCAGAAAATGTGCATCAGGGCCACTGTCGGTGCAACCCCGGCCAACTCTCGTTGCAAATGGGCAGTCAGGCTCGATCGTAGGTGAAGGATGTCAGCAAGGTCGTCACGAAGTTGCTGGCCCTTTCCTTGACAAGCACTTCGGTCCATTCATCGCTTTCTCGAAGTCTGAGATCGGTATAGATGCTGTCGACGGCGGCTTCTTCGATACGTTTGATATGTGCCTTGAAATTTGCCTCGCCGCCAGCGTGGTACATGTCGCGAATGACCATGCGCAGAATTTCCTGGATTGCGATTTGCCACGCCGTGTTGATCGCCTGGAGCTCGGTCGCATTCGGTGCCATTGGGGCTCCTTTCTTTGAAGTGGAGCCCTAATAAGGGCGTCATGGATTAGGTTGGTTCAGGCAAAGGCTAGGCTTGCCTTGCCTTGCGGTTGGCGTAGCGTCTGTCGCGTTCGGCCTTTCGCAGCGCTTCATCTTCGACCACCCTCGTTATCCGGGCTTTTTCGGCGCGCTCCCGCGCTTCGGTTTCAGCGGCTACCGCGGCCTCAGCGGCTGCCTGCCGCTCCGCGGCCTCGATCTCGATACGCGTCTGCTCCTCAAGCTTCACGCGCTCGCGTTCAACACGTCGTTCTTCACGAGCGTTGGAAATGGCTGTGCGTTCCGCCTGCCTTGCGATCCTGGCAGGTTCTGCCGCGGCCTTTGCCGCACGGTAAGCATTGAGCAGAGCGGCTTTGGCCTCACCGGATGAGGAGCGGCGGTCGGCGACTTCGTTGTTTCTGGCGTTCTTCATTCTTATCCCGATCTTGAGTGGCGTAGCGATCAGCACGACTTGGCGCGTTTGGCAATGAGATTGGATGTCGCGGACATGCGGTCGGCCAATTCCTTGGCAAGACGCGCCTCTCGCAGCCTGACGGTCTTGGCATCCCGCACCCGAGTAACCGAATCCAGCTCTTCTACCGCGTTGTTTTTGGCAAAGAACTGCGTCTGCTCGTTGCTAAAGGCGATCTCCGCCTGCTGGCGGGATTTACTGTGTGTTTCTGTCATGGAACCTCAATGGAGTTCGGCTGGCAACCGAAACGAAAAAGGCCAGGCAAAACGCCTGGCCTCGATGAAACAGCTTCCGGCAGTGCCAGTACATCCGTGGTCAAAGGGAAGCGAATCTCAACTATGCCGACTGCAGATTGGTCGCCGACATCTTGCCCGACTTGTTGTCGCGCTCGAGTTCGAAGCCGATCTTCTGGCCTTCGACGAGTTCGCGCATTCCGGCGCGCTCGACAGCGGAGATGTGAACGAACGCGTCAGCGCCGCCATTGTCAGGCTGGATGAAGCCGAAGCCCTTGGTGGAGTTAAACCATTTTACTGTGCCAGTGGTCATGACGAACCCTTTCAAAGCATAGAATGAGGGCCCGCGGAAGCAATGCTTCGCGGACGGTGATACGACTATTTTTGAGAGAGAAGGTTCGAATAGAGCGCGGTGCCAATCGCGCGGTAGACAAAGCTCGGCAAGCAAAAGATCGATAACGCATCTATAGGGTATTGAGATTACCACGTCAACGATTAGTTTTTGCTGGGCGCCGCCTCATCCATAGGTTGCCCCATCTAAATGAGTCATCAGATTCCTGAAAAAGACATGCTGCGGTAACCATATCGAAGCCGCTGGGTTCCTCAATTGTTGACGACGCTGAACGCCTCGTTGTTTTCTTGAGGGATGCGAACCGGCAACCCTACCTTCCGCTCGATCAACGACCATGCCAACGAAGTGTAATGCCTGTTCAGGCTCGATATGATATGTTGTCTTAGAACGTCAGTGTGATTTGCGTCCGGCGGCGTTCCTGCCGAGTGATGGCTCGTACCCTGCGAGTTTTCGGCCCTTGAGGGCCATTTCCATGTCGAACGCACCGATAGTTCATTTCGAAGCGGCGAGTACGCTTGCCGTGGTGGTTTCATCGAACGAGCCGCTGCTTTTCCTCTCCAAAGACCAGAGGGTCATTGCAGCGAGCACATCGTTCTGCCGGACGTTCGAAATCGATCCCGCGACTATTCCCGGCAGACCGCTCGGTTCGCTTGGAAACGGCGAATGGGCAATGCCCAACCTCGCCTCGCTCCTGCAGGCGACCGCTTCCGGAAGCGCGCGGATCGAGGCCTACGAAATCGATCTCCAGCGGCCAAACCGCAGGACGCGACAGTTGATCGTCAATGCGCAGATCCTCGACGATGGCGACACGGCGCATATCCGGCTCCTGCTGGCCATCACCGACGTCACGGACGCGCGCGCCGAAGCGAAACTGAAAGACGATCTTATCCGGGAGAAGGCCATCCTGATGCAGGAGGTCCAGCACCGCGTCGCCAACAGCCTTCAGATCATCGCCAGCGTTCATGCAGAGCGCACGCCGGGTTCAGTCCGAGGAAGCGCGCGGCCATCTGCACAACGCCCATCACCGGGTCATGTCGATCGCGGCCGTGCAACGGCAGCTTTCTACGTCCAGCGGCGGCAGCGTCGAGCTTCGCACCTACTTCACGCAGCTTTGCGAAAGCCTTGGCGCGTCGATGATCGCCGACGACGACCGGCTTTCGATATCGGTGACAGTGGATGACAGCGCGGTGGAAGCCGACATTTCCATCAGCCTTGGGCTGATCGTGACCGAATTGGTGATCAACGCGCTCAAGCACGCCTTCCCGGGGCAGCAAACCGGCACGATCCTTGTCGACTATTGCTCAACGGGCGGCGACTGGACGCTTTCTGTCACTGACGACGGCATCGGCATGCCGACCGGTAGCGTTGCCCCCAAGTCCGGCCTTGGGACCGGCATCGTCGAAGCGCTTGCCAGGAACCTAAACGGCGAAATCCAGGTGAGCGATGCGAACCCCGGGACCGCCATAACCATCAGGCATCGGGGAGACGCCGATCGCCAAACCAGACTTCCGGCCGCCGCCTAGAGCTATTCCAGCAAAAGTGCGCAGCGGTTTCGCGCCCGGAATTGCAAAAAACAAAGAGAGGGAGCGTTTTCGCGATTCGAAGAAAAGCGGAAACGATCCAGGAACTTATCCCCCGCTGGAACGCTCTATCAGGGAGCGGACAGGGTCCGCTTCAAACGATGCCCTGATGAGGGTCAGATGTTCAACGGCAAGGCGGTCATCCTCGTGGTCGAAGACAGTGCTCTCATTCGGATGAGCGCCATCGATCTGGTGCGATCTGCGGGTTACGAGGCCCTTGAGGCGAGCGACGCCGACGAGGCCATTCGCATCCTGGAAGCGAGAGCGGACATCGACCTGGTGTTCACGGATGTACAGATGCCGGGAACGATGGACGGCATCAAACTGGCCCACTACATCCGTGATCGATGGCCGCCGGTGAAATTGATCGTCGCGTCCGGCAATGCAATCATCGAAGAGAGCAACCTGCCGACGGGGAGCCGGTTCTTCGCGAAACCCTATGAAGATCATGCGATCGCAGACGCGATGGCCCGTATGCTGTTGAGCCCATAGGGGTCCCCGCGCGTGCCGGAGGCATGTCCGCACAGCAAAGCCGGCACCCTCGACTGAGAAATTTGCCGGCTCCGTCATTCTTTCGCTGGACAGCGGGCGATCCGAAGATCGCCCGTTCAAGGGATTGCGGATTGGTTACTTGGCCAGATGCCAAACGCCCCCGACGCCGTCGCCGTTGGTTTCACCGGCCTTCTTGTCCTCGACATAGGTGTAGAGCGGCTTGCCTTCATAGGCCCACATCTCCATGCCGTCCGCCGCCTTGACCAAAGACCATTCTCCTTCAGCCTTGGCGCTCGCGGCGGCGTGGAATGCCGGCCATTTCTTCAGGCAGTCCGCATCGCAGTTTGACTTGTCTTTGGCATCCTTGTCGAAAGTGTAGAGGATCATCCCCTTCTCGTCGGCCAAAGCCTTGCCCATCTTGGTGTCGACCATCTTGGCAGGCTCGGCTGCGAACGCCGACCCGCACAGAGCAGACACCAGGCCGATCGCAATCAACATCGTTCTCATGACATTCTCCAATTCGGGAGTGCCGGCGGAATGCCAGTAGCGCCCGATCTAACGAGGAGAAACCCATCAGGGCTGGAAGAGGTTCCCTTCGGCGTCATCCAATCGGAACGGTCAAAACGGCAGCGGGCGATTCCAGTCGAGCCGGCCCCGCCGTCGTCACCCCTCCGCCGCCTGACGCCACGCCGCGATGGGTGTTTTTTCCGCCACGCCGTTCTCAACGGAGAGCACGCTGTCGAAGAAATCGGCACCGCTCGCGGATCGTATGGGCGAAACGTCATGCATGACGGCGATCACCGTCGCCTCCGGGCAATGGTCCCTGATCGCCTGATGGAACGCGTACACGGCCTGGGTATCGAGCGCGCTCGTTGCCTCGTCGAGAAACAGCAGGCCGGGCCGGAGCAGGAGGATCCTGGCAAGAACAAGCTTCTGCTTCTGGCCTCCGGACAAAAGCAGGTCCCAGCTTTGGCCGTCGCGGCCTTCCTTCAGGAGTTCGTCGATGAGTTCGCCGAGCCCCGCCTCGTGCAACGCCACCGCGACGCGCGTATCGGGGTAGTCCCCGGCCGCGTCCGGAAGGCAGACGAGATCCTTCAAGGACACTGCCTGAAGCTTGACGTCCTGGGCGGCATACAGGGTCCTGACATGCCTCGGCATCGCGATCTTGCCGCGACCATGCGCCCATAGACCGTTGATCGCCTTGAGAAGCGAGGTCTTGCCGCTCCCGGACTCGCCAACGACCAAGGTCCACTCGCCCGGCAGGAACCGTAGATTTGTGGCGGCCAGAAAAGGAAGATCGGCGCCCGCATGCAGAAGCTCGATCTGCCGAAGAGCGAGACCGAGCGCGGAATCCTGCTTCGTATACTGGAATTCGTACAGGCCGGTTTGCGAATAGAATACCTCGGGTCGCTGAACGGTTTCGATCGCCTCCGCGAGATCGGTTATGCGGCGGGCATTCGCCCTCAGCGTTGCAATGTCGGGCATGACGTGAATGAACCACGAACATTCGTTGATGAGCGCATTGGCCAGCTCGGCACCCGTAACGTAGTGCTGCAGGCTGACCTTGTTGTCCATGTAGGGAATCAGGCCCGGCGCATAGGCGACGATTCGCGAGCCGATGAAATTGTGGACGAGTTCGAACCCCAAATAGCCGGCAGTCACCCGGTTCAGGCTAGCCCAGGTTTTGTCGATGTCGAGATACCGGCGCGCATTGACGACCTTCTGGGCCCTTTCGCCATGGAGGACGGCAACATGGAAGCTGCGATGCAGCAGGGTGTTCAATTCGGCGCGGTAGCTGCCCTCGGCCCATTGCATGCGCACCGACAGGCGCTGGAGGATCCCACCGAGCTTCGCCGCGACGACGGTGTTGAGCGACACGTAAATCGCGACCGCCGCGAAGGCCAGGAACGCGCTGCCATAGCTGCCCAGGAACGCGAGCCCTCTGACATGGCTCGACATCTCGATGAGCTTTCTGCCGACGAAGCCAAGGGACAGCACGACGCCGGCAATGCCCATCGCGAGCCCGATTGCGCCCCCGGTCATGCCTTTGATCGATTCCTGGACGCGTTGATCGACATTGTCGGGCGCGGGGGTAGCCGATCCGGTCGCGTCGGATCCGAATTGCTGAAGATGGAAATGCGTGTGGTTGGTATCGAGCAGGGCTTCGTTGAAGCGCCGGTCGAGCCATTCGCGCCACTTGCGGTGGAGCGTGGTCGAAAAGAAATGGCGGACTGCAGTGAAACACACGTCCTTCAGGATGGCGATCGCGGCAAGCGTTGCCGCTGTCGTCAGCAGGGCCGTGGGGGTGGTGCGGGTGGTCGGATGGTGGAAGTAGGCGATCCGGTTGATCAATTCGCCCGAGGTGACGGCGAACCAGACGCTGGCTTGGGCGGACAATGCCGTCAGCACGAGGATGGCGGATGTCAGTCCCCAGGCCTCGCGCCAGCTTTCGGAAAGCCAATAGGCGCGCATCAGGCCCCAGAAGCTGCGCATCGAGGAAACCGGGCTTGCAGGGCCACGCGTCTCGCCGCCGAGCAGCCTTCTTACGGATGCGCCTATTCGCCGGGCATGACTGCGCATGGCGACTTCATCTCCCCGAACCGATGCAAGCGGAAACCTGGGGCAGGCGCCGCGGATGTCAAATCGAGACGGCGAGGCCTTCAGGCTCGCTCACAGGAATGTCGCCCCTGACGTCAGGCCATCGTGGCCTGCCGCCCCGACAATGTGTCGATCTCCACGCGATAGAAGATGGGCCGCGTTTGCGCGTCCGGATACGCAACTCCTTCGGGCTTGTAGGCGCCCGGTTCCCACCAGTTGCCGCGCTCCTGCAGGAGCCGCCAGGCACGCATGTGTTCGCTATTGTCCTGTTCGTCGTCAGGCATTTCCCGGTAGACGCCCTCCAGAAGCACGCTCTTCCACTCTTCCAGCGTCGCCAGCTGCTCGACCTGCACGCAGACATGTGGATTGAAGCGAAGACTGTCGATCTTCTTTCCCGGCAGGGAAAAACTGTAGAAAACGCGTTTCTGGTAGACGTAGCGGATCGGCACGACATAGGGCCGGCTGCCCGAGATACATCCCAGATGGCCTATGCTGTTCGCCGACAGCGCGGCCTCGCATTCCGCTCTTGTCATATCCCGCAAAATCATTTCGACCTCCTGGCATCGCTGCCTTGGAAAGCGCAGCGGTAGATGCCCGCTGCCTGCGATCGACTCTGCGCCTTTTTCCGCGCTGCGGCAAACGGGGCAATGCGGCGGACGCATCGCAGCCACGCCGATTTTCCTACCGAACAAGACCGCTCATGGAACGTTCGTTCGAAGTGAGGTGCAATCCGTCCGCAGCCTGCCACCTACGGTAACGCGGCGGAGACGGTAGCGAGCACTCACAGGAGCCTGCCATGGACATCACCACCCTTCTCATCATCGTTCTTATCGTCGCCGTATTGGGCGGCGGCTTTTATGGCCGTGGGCGTTGGTATTAAGCCACACCTTCCCACTGCTCGCTGGCGGCGAGCCAACCCCGGGGAACGTGAAGAGGAAGAAGCAGTGTGACCGGCGCCGCGCCGGTCAAGTTTTTTCGTTCCGAAAGAGTACGGCCACCGTCGCTGTACAAGAACCGTGTTCTTTGAGCTCCCTTTTAAGCTCTTGAACACGGACTCGGCCCCCCGACCCGGTCGTTCAGGTGACTTATGTTCGCTTTGAATTTCCTAATCCGAGAAACAAGTTCCGCTCCGGAATGAACGCTCTGGGCACGGTTGCAGACCGTCCGGTCCTGGAAGCGTGGTGACATAGCTGCTATAGAAGCGCGCATAGAGCGCGGGCGACCTCTATGACCGCTTCCGCCCCCATTGCGGCCGTTCGATGATTCGAGACGAAGACGACTAAGGCGGACGATATAGGTTCCTGTCGTATTGAATCATATTTGCTGCAGGTTTCAGGATTTTTCCGGCAAATTACGGACAGCCTTACAGCTTGGCTGGCTGAAAGCTGTGATTAAGCGTTGAAGTTTGACCCCTTTCGGCGCGGACGAATGACCCCGGTCTTGGTAGATTAACATACTGATTAATTTGTGGTTTAGGCAATGTGACTGAGGTCAACCCTCGGCGCCGATGGTTGGGTCAAACACCACGCCGAAACACATATCAAAGTATAAGGCTCATCTGAACAGTCGCAAAGTACACACCGTCGAACCTCATTCCATGGCTTTTCACGCAATCAAGACGGAAATCGAATTTCTCGTAAAGCCGAATAGCCGGCAGATTGTCCTCGCGCGTCTCGAGTTCGATACAAGTAATGCCTTTCACCTTTGCCTTCTCGATACAAGAATGTAACAAAGTTTCGCCTACTTTCTGGCCTCTGTAGATTGGCAGGACACCCATTCCGAGGCTTCCTCGATGGGAGATCGCGTCCTGCCAAGCGGAGAAGATATCCGCCCAACCAACGACGCGGTCGCCGTCCAAAGCAACAAACTGGATGCTATCGTTGATGACACTTGCTTCAACGAACTCCTGCACTTTCTCCAGAGGTAATACCTTAGTCTGAGCGAGATACCGCCTCTCCCGTGCAACGACATCAAGGCACGAATGGAAACTTTCCGCGTGTTCTACTGAGATTGGCGCAACGACGAAGGACAACTCAGCTCCTGTTACTGAAACGGTGAGGATGCGATCCACAATCAAACCCTACATCCACCAGTGTTAGCGGGGATAAATCTCGTGCGAATTGGTTAACATAGCAACGCCCGAAACTCCCCGGTGTCGGAAAAGCTAACCGGGACAGCGGCGATTGCGCGATTTTTCTTTCAGGCATCGTCTCCGCCGCGAGGAAGCTATTGTCAATCGAGAGAAGGCTTCCGCAGGATGCCTCCGTCACATTCGTTCGGCTTGCCAAAGCGAATGGCTATTACAAGACCTTTGTCATGACCGGCACGGTTGACCCCAGCGGTGTCTTCTCCTCACCGACTATCGAAAAGCCGACGGACTTATAGAAATGCACGGCACTGGCACTGGACACCACCCGGATACCGGTGGCGTGGCGTGCGATTAGCTCACGCTGGGCGGCCTCGAAAATCATCCTCCCGATGCCCCGTCGCCAATAACTTGGATCGACGAACATGCCGTCGAGCTCAGTATAGGCGCTCTCGGCGATGACGAAGGAAGCAAAACCCACCACCACGCCATCGGCTTCTGCCAGCACAACTTGACCGGACGATATAAGCTTGGCATCAACGTTGAGTAACTCCCTCTCCTCCATAAGTCGTCGAAGCACCTCGCCCGTCTCAACAGCTAGCGACGCGTTACGCATCACGGTATTCAACTGTTTCTGATCGGCGGGGATGGCGCTGCGAACCTTTACATGGGAGGTCCTCATCGCCACCCGACATAGCCAGTTTGAAGTCCAAGCTCTTCCTTGAGGATTTTAGCTTTTCGAATACCAATGTATCCTTTCACTAGCGGATGATCCTTTTTGCAAGCTGCGATAACACGAGGGCAATGGCAGCCAGGGTGGCCGCGATATAGCTGACACGATCCGCTCCGATCCAATCGACACCGAGACCGCCAACCAATCCTGATAGTGCGATAGCCAGATAGAGGATCGCTTGGTTCAACGAGATCAGAACGGCTCCTGACTCCGGTTTCAGTGCGATCAGCATATGCTGCTGTGGTGTGGTGATTGCGAATGCAGCAATCGCAAAAAACGCAACCACGACGTAAGCCGACGACAGGTTTCCGATTGCATGGGGGATAGCCAACAAACTGGCTATCAGCCAAACGAGTGCAATCGCCACAACTTTCGGGCCCCCGATACGGTCTGCGAAGATACCTGCGGTAAGATTGCCCAGTGTGCCGACGATACCGAGCGTCAGCATCAATCCTGCCAGATTAAGGCTGCTTTCACCCGTCGCTGGTTCGAAGATCACGCCAATGTAGGTATAGGGAATATAGACGGCGGTGAAGGCAAGGAGCGTGACACTAAGAACCGTAAGAATGTGAGGCTCGCGAAGCAGGCGTGTCTGCTGGCGGATGCCACTTGACTGCGCTGTCAAAGTCTTGTTTGGGACCAGAGCGAGCACGCCGAGCGCCCCAACGATCGCAAGAGCGGCCGCCAGCCACAATGTTGTCCGCCATCCGAAGAGGCCGCCAAGCACCGTACCGAACGGAGCTCCGAGCGAAGCGGCGGCCGTGAATCCACTGACTACAATAGCGATAGCTTTCCCGCGATGCGCCTCGGGAACCAGAGCCGCCGCGGTTACTGTTGCGTTCGGCACGAATAGACCAACACCGAGCGCAGCCAGGATTTGGCCCGCGATAACGTGCCAGTAGTGTGGCGCCAGCGCGGTCCAGACACTCCCGGTCAGATAGACCAATATGGCGATCAAAAGTACCTGCCGGCGTTGCCATCCACGGGTAAAGGTTGTCAGAACGGGGCCCGCTAAAGCACATGTAAGTGCAAATACGGTTATCACCTGTCCTGCCGTGCTGACAGATATGTCAAGGGATCGACTAAGAAGTGGCAAGAGGCCCGCCAATACGAATTCGCCTGTGCCAACTACGAATACGCCAAAGGCCAACATAGAGACGGTGACCCAGTGACGGGTGAGTTGTGACGTTTGCACATTGCTCGGTGTTGACCTGTTCATTGGTTTCCTTTCGACGGCACGGTGGCGTTAGAACTGCTGCGGAGCGCTCGTTCCCTTGACCGGCTGAACTCGTTTTGATATACATACGACCGTATATATAAATGGATTTGGAAGTCAACCCAAATTGGAGGCGTTGAGATGATGGAATTGGATCGCAGGCGCCAACGAGGAGAGCGGGCGCGCGCTCAAGTCCTTGAACATTCGACAGCAATCGCGTCGACGGAAGGGCTCGCGGGCCTCTCGATCGGTCGGGTGGCCACAGAGGCCGGCGTGGGAAAGGGTAATATCCAGGTGCTGTTCGGCGACAAGGAGGCGTTGCAACTCGCCACGATTGAGAGTGCGGTCGCTCTGTATCAGCAAAACGTGGTGGATCCCGCGATGCAGGAACCCACGCCTGCTACAAGACTTAAGGCACTCGTCGATGGATGGTTCGGCTTTGTCGAGGCGCGCACTTTGCCTGGCGGCTGCTTCATCAATGCAGTCAGCAGCGAATATCGAGCGCGCCCTGGACGTATTCGCGATCGCATCAACGAGCATCGAAAAGAAATCCGCTCCCGTTTCGCTGACTTGATCCGTGCTGCTCAGGAAGAGGATGAATTGCGGACCCATCTGGATGTCGAGCAGATGGTTTTTGAGCTTGTGGCGTATCAGGCAGCGGCGAATGTCGCCTCGTCGATGGGCGATTCCGGCGAATTTTTCCGAGCCCGAACCAGTTCAGTCGAACTCGTTCGTCTTGCTACGACAAGGGAGAACTAAGATGGCTGTTCTGGCTACCGAGGGCGACGTTAGCTCGCCTTTCCATATAGGTGAGGAAGCTATCCAGGATCGCTTCGGCTTCAAAGAGCGGTCAGCGCGGACCCCCCGCGATCAGTAAATTCCTGATGGAACAGCAAACGGTTTTTTTCGGCCATCTTTCGTCCAGAGCGTTTCATCTGTGCACCGGACCCGCGGCATCTGTCCATTTCTGCCATGCCTGAGCTCGATGATCCCTTGATCAATGCGCTAATGCCCGGCAAACGGATAGCGGTTTTAGGGTTCGATCTTGCAACCAGGCGCCGTAACCGCGTTAATGGCTGTAGGGAGGAGATCGCGTCGGAAATTCCATACTAGCGGATCATGGGTAACGAAGCGTTAACCCTGGGCTCGGCGTGGGTGTCGTTCGGCTGCTGCCCTGAAGCGGAGATTTTCGTTCCATGATCTCACGACGTCCGAACAGGTACCCCTGCAACTGATCGGGAGCTTTAGCGGTCAGGCGGACTCGCTGTGCTTCCGTTCGATGCCCTCGACGACAACCCTCAGGCCAAGACTCCTGCCGAGCGCCAGATGGTCTGATGACCGATTCGTTCGGCCGGAGCCCGTCAAGCAGGATAGCGAAGCAAACATGCGTTATGACCACTCGATTGCGCGTCTTTCAGTTTCAACGTAAATCGTAACTATCCCTTCGTGACGCCCTCTTTGCGGAAAGTAGTTCAGCCCAAGGACGAAAAGCGCAAGCTGCCTATTAACGTGCCATCACCCATGACGGGCGAGATCGAGTACCTATGGATAGTCTTGGTCATAAAGGGATCAGAACCACTGATCTCTTGTTGGCTCAGTTGAGCATCCGCCTCAGTCAGAAAGTCGCGCCCGCGCCGCCAGGAAGTCAAGCATCACCCTCACCCGGGACGGAAGCGTACCGCCCTGGCCCTGAAACACCGCATGGAAGGTCTCGCGATCTCCTGGGTTGAGGTGCTCGGCAATCGGCACCAGTCGCCCGGCAGCGATATCGTCGCGGACCGTGAACGTCGCCATCCGCGCCAATCCGACACCTGCAAGTGCCAGCCGGCGCAACCCCTCCCCGTCGCTCACACGCACCCTTTCGCTTGGCGGCAGCTGGACCGGCAAACCATTTTCCAGCACCGGCCATCCATCCACAGCCCTGGCATAGTTCAGGCTCAGGCGGTTGTGGGTTCTGAGGTCGTCCAAGCTTTCCGGCTTGCCTTGGCATTCGAGATAGGACGGCGCCCCGACGATCGTCATCGACGTACTGCCGAGCTTGCGCGCGATCAGCGTCGACGACTTCAGCGGACCAGCGCGGATCGCGATATCGACGCGCTCGGCCATCAGGTCGACGACGGCGTCGGTCTGGATAATGTCGACGGCGAGTTCCGGAAACGAACCCAGAAGGTCCGGTAGAAGCGGCATCAGTACATGCGTAGCAAAGGAAGCGCTGGCGTTGAGGCGAACGCGGCCGGCAGGGGTGTCGCCGGCCGCTGCCTGCCTCTCCGCATCATCGATATCGGCGAGGATGCTGGCCGCGCGCTCGTGAAATGCGCATCCCTCCGGCGTCAACTGCAATTGACGCGTCGACCGGTTGATCAGCCGAACGCCAAGCCTCTCTTCGAGCCTCTGCACCAGCTTGCTCACCGCCGATGGCGTCATGCCGCATTCGCGAGCAGCTGCTGAGAAGCCGCCGAGTTCGACAGCCCTGACAAAGACGGCCATTTCGCCGGAGCGATTGATCTGTTGTCGCGCCATGTGACTTCAGCTCACAAATGATGTTCCTGCAAATGGTCTATCTATCAAATCCCCAAGACACCACCTTCCATTTGCCAACGCAGGCATGCTCGCACAAAGGAGTTCGAACAATGGAATACAGACGGCTTGGATCGTCCGGGTTGAAGGTTCCCGCGCTGTCTTTCGGCGCCGGAACGTTCGGTGGCAAAGGGCCGCTTTTCAGCGCGTGGGGCAACAGCAACGACACCGAGGCACGCCGGCTTATCGACATCTGCATGGAGGCGGGCGTCAATCTTTTCGACACGGCAGATGTCTATTCGGACGGCGCCTCCGAAGAAGTGCTCGGCGCGGCGATCAGGGGACGGCGCAGCGACGTTCTGATCTCCACCAAAATGGCGTTGCCCATGGGCGACGGCCCGAACGATGCCGGGTCCTCGCGTTCACGCCTGATCAAGGGAGTGGACGATGCGCTGCGCCGGTTGGGTACCGATTACATAGACCTGATGCAACTGCACGCCTTCGATGCCTTCACGCCCATCGAAGAGGTGTTGTCGACACTCGACACTTTGGTCAGCGGTGGAAAAATCCGGTATGTCGGCGTTTCCAATTTCGCCGGCTGGCAACTGATGAAATCGCTGGCAGCGGCAGAGAAAGGCGGCTATCCGCGCTATGTCGCACATCAGGTCTATTATTCGCTGGTTGGGCGGGACTACGAATGGGAGTTGATGCCGCTTGGGCTCGATCAGGGCGTCGGCGCGCTCGTCTGGAGCCCGCTCGGCTGGGGGCGCCTCACCGGCAAGATCAGACGCGGCCAACCCTGGCCGGACGGAAGCCGCCTGCATGATACGGCCTCGTTCGGTCCGCCGGTCGATGACGAAAAGCTCTACGACATCGTCGATGTGCTTGACGAACTGGTCGGTGAAACCGGCAAGACGATCCCACAAATCGCCATCAACTGGCTGCTGCAGCGCCCGACGGTCTCAAGCGCCATCATTGGCGCCCGCAACGAAGAGCAGCTACGTCAGAACCTCGGCGCCATGGGCTGGTCCTTGACCCTGGACCAGACAGCGCGGCTGGACAAGGCCAGCCAGAAGACCGCCGCCTACCCGTACTTCCCCTATCACCTCCAGCAAGGCTTTGCGCGCCTGAACCCGCCGGCGGTGTGATCCCCTTCCCATTTTAACAAGCGGGTGCGTACGCCATTGTAGAACTGGGAGTACGAACTCCGCCAACAACCGCATACTAAGAAACCGGCCGGGTGATTTTGCCCGGCCTTTTCACGAGAATGGCGACGGGCTGGCCAAACTGAACCTATCGACTTGGTGTGATAAGCAAGGCTTCAAGAATTGCAAAACTCTTGAAAGGAGCCGAACCATCGACCCGATATCCCATGCTAATGCATAATTCCGAATCGGGAGGCAATCTGCTCACCTTGTTAAAAGTATACTCACCACTACCCGGAAAAGCCGGACAGCCTTTGTCTCACGCCAGGGTGTAGGCGGTCTTGACGGTTGTGTAGAATTCGTTGGCGTAGCGGCCCTGCTCGCGCGAGCCATGCGACGAGCCCTTGCGGCCGCCGAAAGGCACATGGAAATCAACGCCCGCCGTCGGCAGGTTGACCATGACCATGCCGGCCTCGGCATTGCGCTTGAAATGCGTCGCGTGCTTGAGGCTCGTCGTGGCAATGCCGGAGGACAGGCCGAAAGGCGTGTCGTTGGCGACAGCCAGCGCCTCCTCGTAATCCTTGACGCGGATGACCGCGGCGACCGGGCCGAAAATCTCCTCCCGCGAGATACGCATGTCGTTCGTCGCCTCGGTGAAGAGCGCGGGTGCCAGATAGAAGCCGGGCGTGTCGCGCTTCAGCAACTCACCACCGAAGGCGAGTTTTGCACCCTCTTGTCTGCCGATCTCGATATAGTCCGTGTCCTGCTTCAGCTGGCTTTCATCGACCACCGGACCAATATGCGTGCCGGCCTTCAGCGCATCATCGATGACGACGCTCTTCAGGCGCTCACCGACGGCAGCGACGAACCTGTCGTGGATGCCTTCGGTCACGATGACGCGCGAGGAGGCCGTGCAGCGCTGGCCGGTGGAGAAGAAGGCCGAGTTGACGGCGGCTTCCACGGCGACGGTGAGGTCCGCATCGTCGAGCACGACGAAGGGATTCTTGCCGCCCATTTCGAGCTGGTATTTGCGATTATGTTCGACGGAGGCGAGTGCGACGCGTTTGCCCGTGCCGGTCGAGCCGGTAAATGTGATGGCCTGCACGTCGGGGCTGTCGAGCATGGTCTGGCCGACAACCGAGCCCTTGCCCATGACGAGGTTCAGCACACCCTTCGGCAGGCCGGCGCGCACGAGGATATCGACGATCGCCCAGGAACAGCCGGGCACCAGTTCGGCCGGCTTGAAGACGACGGTATTGCCGTAACACAGCGCCGGCGCGATCTTCCAGGCGGGGATGGCAATCGGGAAGTTCCACGGCGTGATGATGCCGACGACGCCGATCGGTTCGCGGGTGATCTCGACGCCGATGTTCGGGCGCACCGAGGGCAGCACTTCGCCGGCAAGGCGCAGGCACTCACCTGCGAAGAAATCGAAGATCTGGCCGGCGCGCACCGTCTCGCCGATGCCTTCGGCCAGCGTCTTGCCCTCTTCGCGCGACAGCAGGCGGCCGAGTTCGTCCTTGCGGGCGAGGATCTCGTCGGCGGTCTTGCGCAGAATCGCATGGCGTTCGAGGATGCCGGAGCGCGACCAGGCCGCGAAAGCCGCCTTCGCCGCCGCAATGGCCGCCTTGGTGTCCTCGACCGAAGCGCGGGCATATTCGCCCACCACGTCGTCGGTATTCGACGGGTTGATGTTGCGAATTGCGTCCGAGCCGACCCATTCGCCGGCAATCAGGTTCTGGTGCATCGTCATGATAGATCTCCGTCTAGATCAGCTTGCGCGCGGCAAGGTTGCGCATGAGATGGGACGCGCCGAAAGTCCAGGGCGGGCATTCGTTGGACAGCTTCACTGTGTTGACGAGAGCACCGAGCTTCTCGTTGGAAATTGTCACGACGTCGCCGATCTTGTGAGTAAATCCCTGGCCCGGCGCATCACGGTCCTCGACGGGCGCAAAGAGCGTGCCGAGAAACAGCACGAAGCCATCCGGATATTGGTGATGCGCGCCGCGCGTCTGGGCGACGAGATCGAGGGGGTCGCGGCTGATTTCCTTCATCGAACTTTTGCCGCGCAGCACGAAGCCGTCCTTGCCTTCGACGCGCAGGTCCAGTTCCGCATTGCGCACGTCGTCGATCGTATAGGTTTCGTCGAATAGGCGGATGAACGGGCCGATCGAGCAGGAGGCGTTGTTGTCCTTGGCCTTGCCGAGCAGCAGGGCCGAACGCCCTTCCACATCGCGCAGGTTCACGTCATTGCCGAGCGTCGCACCCTTGACGCGGCCTTCGCTATCGACTGCAAGCACGATTTCCGGTTCGGGATTGTTCCACTTCGAAATCGGATGCAGGCCGACGGCGGCACCCGTCCCGACGGAAGACATGATCTGCGATTTCGTGAAGATCTCGGCGTCAGGGCCGATGCCGACTTCGAGATATTGCGACCACAGGCCTTCCTCGATCAGCGCGGACTTCACCCGCTGAGCGTCTTCCGATCCTGCCTTCAGGTCGCGAAGGCTGGCGCCGATGATCTGCGACACCTTTTCCCGGATGTTTGCAGCGCGCTCGGGATTGCCCGCCGCGCGTTCTTCGATAACCCGCTCGATCATCGAACGGGCGAAGGTGACGCCGCTGGCCTTGATCGCCTGAAAATCGATCGGCGCCAGCAGGTGAAGCTGGGAGCGGCTCGGCTCGCTGTGCGACAGCAGGTTTTCCAGCGGCCCGAGTTCGCGGCCTTGCGCGTTGCGGACAAAATCCGCCGGTGCCTCCAGCTCCAGAAGATCACGCACCGTAGCGCAGGCCTTCGCCGTGATATCGTAGACGCGGCCGTCGCGGATCGTCACGAGGACCGGCCCTTCGGCCTCCGGCGACCAGACCCGGCCGACGAAACATCCTGTTGCAAAGCTTGAAATAGTATCGGTCACGACGATCAATGCTCCCTGAAAGCCAATGTCAATATTCGGTCTTCGCTCATTTCCGCCCGCTCGAGAATACCGGCAAGCCGGCCCTTCGACAGCACCGCCACGCGGTCGCAGAGCGCAAGGATTTCCGGTACCTCGGACGAGGCCATGAGCACGGTCAGGCCCCGTTCGGCAGCCTGCGCGATGATGGTGTACAGATCAGCCTTCGCTCCCACGTCCACGCCATGGGTCGGCTCGTCGAGAAGCAGTAGCTGCGGTTCGGCCATGAGCGCGCGAGCGAAAATGACCTTCTGCTGGTTGCCGCCCGACAGCGTGGAGATCGGTTGCGTGTCGCTCGCCATGCGAATGCCGAGGCTTTTGGTGAAGGCCGCCATGCGGTCCGCCTCCCCGCTGCGATCGGAGAGGAACCGAACGGCGAAACGCCGCAGGCTAGAAATGGCCACATTGTCGCGCACGGAATGTTGCGGGAGGATGCCCGCCGTCTTGCGCCCCTCCGGCACCAGCACCACGCCGCTTTTCACCGCCTCGCTCGGAGAACGAGGCGCAAAGTGCTGCTGATTGAGGGTCAACTGCCCTGATTTCACGGATCTGACGCCATGAATCACATCGAGAAGTTCGGTGCGTCCGGCCCCGACCAGGCCGAACAGGCCGAGGACCTCGCCCCGCCGCACCTCAAGGCTGATGTCCTCGAGATGCGTGCCATCAGAGACGTTCTTCAGCGACAGCGCGACGGTCTTCTCATCGATGGCGCGCGGCTTGTAATCATAAATCGCCGGCTTTCCGGTCATGTCGGCAATGAGCTGTTCCCGGCTTGTCTCTGCCGGTCTGCGCTCGCTGACGATGGCGCCGTTGCGCAGAACCACCAGTCGGTCGCAGAGGCCCAGCGCCTCCTCGAGACGATGCGTGATGAAGATGATCGCCGTGCCGGCATCCCGCGCATTGCGGACGTAGGAGAAGAAGCTCTCTACCTCGTGCGGCGTCAGCGATGAGGTCGGCTCGTCGAGGATCAGCAGGCGCGGCTGGCGCCCGGCCGCCTTGGCGATCTCGATCAACTGCTGCTCGCCGGCGCGAAGCCCGCCCGCTTCCTGCTCAGGGTCGAGTGCCCCGGCGCCGACCCTTTCGAGCAAGGCCTTGGACGAGGCGCGCATCAGCGCTTTGTCGACGAAGCCAAGCGGTGTACGCGGAAAGCGTCCAAGATACAGATTTTCCGCGACCGAAAGTGCCCCGACCACCGAAAGCTCCTGGTGGACGAAGCTGATGCCGGCGGCGATGCCATCGCCGACATTGCCGAACCGCACCGGCTCGCCGGCAAGATCGAAGGTGCCGGAATCGGCCGTGAGGCCGCCGGACAGGATATGCATCAGCGTCGATTTGCCGGCGCCGTTTTCCCCGAGCAACCCGACCACCTCGCCCGGATGGAGATCGAGATCGACGGAATGCAGCACCGCATTGCCGGAAAAGGCCTTTGCGACCGCGCGGGCACGAACGAGCGGCTGACCGTGACCGGCGCGAGGCGCGCCGGTCGTGTTTTCAATGACGTTACTTGGCATCGGCGGGGGTCAGCAGGTTACCGACGACGGGGATGACCTTGGCCGGCGGCTCAGTGCCGGCGGCCAGGTAGTTATAGAGCAGCACGCTTGCATCCAGAGCCTGCTGGTAAGGCGCCTGGTCGAGCAGTCCGACCATCTCGCCGGTCTTGAGATACTGCATGTTGTCAGGCGTATGGTCGAAGCCGACGACACCAACCTTCCCGGTCAGGCCGAGGTCCTTGACGGCCTTCGCCGCGCCGAACGGGCCACCCGCCGTGACATAGACCATCGACAGATCGGGATTGGACGTCATCATGTCCTGAACGAGCGAATAGGCCTCTTCCGCCTTGTCCTTGTTCTCGAACGGGCCGACGATCTGGATATCTGGCGCATTGGCCTTCAGATAGTCGACAGCACCGTTCATGCGCTGGGTGTGCTGAGTGGCGCCGAAATAGCCAGTGATCACGCCGAGCTTGCCCTTGCCGTTCATCTTTTCCTGGATGAACTTGCCGATCTGCTCGCCAGCGGACGTCGCATCCTGGCCGATGAAGGCGAGGCGCTCGGAGGGAGCGGCCCCTTCCGCGACGATGTTGAAGACCGGCACGCCGGCTTCCGTCGCCTCGTTGATGATGCGGGCCGTGCCGTCGAAGATCGGAACGACCACGATGCCGTTATACTGCTTGGCCAGCGCGCCCTCGATACCGGCGACGACCGCTTCGGCCGAAAGCTCGTTGCCGAGATCGACGAAATCGACCGTAGCGTTGAAACCCTTCAGATAGTCGTTGGCGGCCTTGGCGCCGTCGGTCACCGGGGTCCAGAACGGATTGTTCTGGAATGACAGGAAGGCAATCTTGATCGGCCCCTTCGTGTTTTCGGCGGCGGCGACCGTGCCGCCCTTCGGCGGTTCCGCCGCGTTCGCCACGGAAAATACCGATGCGACACCGAATGCGGCCGCAGCCGTCAATTTCGTGATTTTTCTGATCATGTTCATCTCCTCCACTGGGTTGATCAATCGTCTTCGCTGCCGCGCTGCAGGCCGTCCAACGCCACGGCGAAGATGATCACCAACCCCTTGGTGACGACCTGCCAGTAGGCGGAAATGCCGAGCAGCACGAAAGCATTGTTGAGCAGCGCCATCAGCAGCGCGCCGATGACGACGCCCGCAATCGAGCCCCGACCGCCGCTGAGCGCCGTGCCGCCGAGGATGACTGCGGCGATAACGTCGAGTTCGTAGCCGACGCCGAGATTGGGATCAGCGCTTGCCAGGTTGCCGGACAGGATGATTCCGCCGAGACCGGCCAGTAGGCCGCAGAAGGCGAAAATGAAGAGGCGCGTCGCCTTCAGATCGACGCCTGCGAGGCGCGACGCCTTCGGATTGTCGCCGATCGCGTAAATCTCGCGGCCGCGCACCGTGCGCACGGAAAAGACATGCACGACGACGGCCAGAACAATCATCAGCAGGAAGGAGACCGGGATGCCGGCGATGCGGCCCGCGCCGACGAATTCGGCAAAGCCGCCCATCGGAACCGGAATGCCGCCCGTCATCAGGAGCGCGATACCGCGCGCGACCGACAGGGTGCCGAGCGTGGCGATGAACGGATTGATCTTCAGCCGCGTATAGAGCAGGCCGTTGACGATGCCGCAGCCGAGGCCGGTGAGAAGACCCGCGATGAGGCCGACGCTTTCCAGCCCCGTATCCCTGATGACGACGGCCGCGACCACGGCAGAAAGGCCGATGACCGAACCGACCGACAGATCGATGCCGCGGCCGATGATGACCAGCGCCTGGCCGAGCGCCACGATGGCGACGACCGACGCCTGCCTGCCGATGTTCAAAAGATTGCGCGGCGCGAGAAAATACTCGCTTGCAAAGGAAAGATAGGCGGCGACTACGAAAAGCATCAGGAGAACCGATGCTTCGCGGTGGCGCCCGAGACGCTTGAGCGTGGAAAGTCCCGTATTCATGGCGCGCTCCTATCGCCGCCGGAAGACCGGCGGGCGCTTCTCCTTGAAGGCCTGGCGGCCTTCCTGGGCGTCGGCGGTCGCAAAGCAGATCGTCTGGAGGTCGCGCTCGTATTCGACAGCCTTTTCATGTGGCATCGAGGCTGCGGCCTTGAGGTTGAGCTTGGCGGTTTCCGCCGCGATCGGCGCGCGGGAGGCGATCGTTTCCGCGATGGCCCGTGCCCGCGGCAGCAGGTCCTCGGAACTCACCACATCGCTGACGAGGCCCCATTGCTGCGCCTTGTCCGCGCTGACGGGATCGCCCGTCATGATCATCAATGCCGCATTCGACGGGCCGATCGAATGTGCGAGGCCTGCCGCCATGCCACCGCCACCGATCCAGCCGAGCTTGATTTCGGGCGCGGCGAACTGCGCGTTGGACGAGGCGATGCGAATGTCGCAGGCCATGGCCGTTTCGAGCCCGCCGCCGAAGGCATAACCGTTGACGGCGGCGATCGTCGGCTTCAGCAGCGCGTGAATGGCATCGCAATAGTCCTCGCGGTTGCGGAACTGCCAGGGCGTCTCGTAAGTATCCAGTTCGCGGATATCGGAGCCCGCACAGAACGCGCGCGTGCCGGCACCCGTCAGGATGACGCAGCGGATCGTGTCACTGTCGTTGCATTCCTCGACCGCCGCCACGATGGCCTCGGCCATTTCGGGCGTGACGGCGTTCAGCTTGGCCGGGCGGTTCAGGGTGATCGTCGCGATCGCGCCGTCCACCTCGAAAATGATCTCCTCCGTCATGTCGTCTCCTATCGCTCCTCACCGCCACGCCTGTGGGCGCGGTAGAGGTCCTGCAGTTGGGCGAGCACGCTCGCGGCCGCCGCGTTTGTTTCGAATGCGTCGCGCAAGAGCGCGGATGCCTTGCTCTGGAAGGCGATGTAGCCTTCATGGCGCGGGCGCACGTAAGCCACCTCGATTGTCTCCGCCGTCTGACGGTAGAAGCCGTTCCAGCGCCGGTTGACGCCATTGTCGAACCAGGCCTCCCGCCGCGAAGGCTGGCCGTCATGGGCGGGAATGAAATTGATCTGCGCGTCACGGCTCATCAGCCAGAGCAGATGCGCCTTCAGTTCCGGGCTTGGATCGCAACGCTTCGAGATGCCGATGCCGGTTCCGCCGAGCGTGGAGCCGGGGCGACCGCCCGCGACACGGCGCGGCGCATTCGCAAAGGCGACCGGCTTTCCGACATCGGGCGCCGAGTAGTTCACATAGCCATAGACGAGCGGGCACAGCACCACGTCATCAGACGCGGCCATATGGCCGAGAATGCCGATCGGGTTCTTTTCCCTGACGACACGCGGGCTGCGCGACGCCAGTTCCGCCATCAGGTCATAGACCGCAGTCCCGGCTTCTGCGGAGATCAGGACATCCGGGTCCGCTTCGGCCGGCGGCTCGCCATAGGCGGCGGCAATCGACAGGAAACTCAGGGCCGCATGCGGCCCTGCCAGCGACAGGGCGACCTTGCTGGTACGGCGGGAAAGATCGGCAACGGCCGCCCAGGTCTCCAGTGCGGCGCCTTCGACGAGATCGGCGCGCAGCGCCATTACCTGTGTCGCAGCATCCAGCGGCAATGCCCAATGCTGGCCGGCATAGCGATAGCTCGACAGGGACGGACCGATGCTTTCGGCGGCAAGCGCCTCGACCACATCGGCACCGAACACGCTTTCGAGCGATTGCAGGCATTCACCGCCGACCGCTTCGCCGACATGCGGATGGTCGAGGACGACGAGATCGTAACGCGCGCAGAGGTCGGCGATCGGATGCGACTCGAACCCTTCGAGCGGCTGCTTTTCCCATTGGATATCGAGGCCGGCCGCGATGACCTCGTCCCGCTTTGCGGCTGCGGCGAGTGCGTTGAACCCGCGCGGATGTTCCCAGGTCAGTGCCTTGATCGTCGCCATGGTCAGATCGTTCCCGTCGCGACGGCGCCATTCGCCACGAGCGCGGCGATCGCCGCATCGTCGTAGCCGGCCTCCTTCAGCAGTTCGTGCGTGTGCTGGCCGGTAACGGGCGCGCCCCGCTCGACGGTGGACGGGGTTTTAGAAAACTTGATCGGGAAGCCCGGCGTCTTGACCCGGCCTTCCGTCGGATGGTCGTAATCGACGAAGGTGCCGTTGTGCTTGATCTGCTCGTCCTCGACGAGATCGGCATAGCCGTAGACCGGGCCGCACCAGATATCGGCGGCGCGCAGCAATTCGAGCCACTCGGCCGAGGACCGGGCCTTCAGCCGGTCGCGGGTCTTGGCGAAAATTTCGTCGCGCCGTGCCCAGCTATCGACCTCGTCGTCCATCGTCAGGAAACTGTCTTCACCGATCACCTCACCCAGCGTTTTCAGCTTCGGGAAGGCGACGATGATAAAACCGTCGCTGGTGGCGAAGGCGCCGTAGGGTGCGCGGATGTAGACATGGGCATGCGGCTCGGCGGAGCGTTGCTGCGGTTTGCCGCCCACCGTGAAGACCGAAAGCTCCTGCATCTGGATCGTCGTGATGGCATCCAGCATGTTGACCTGCACAAGCTGGCCCTCACCGGTCCGTTCACGATGAAACAGTGCGGCAAGCGCGCCTTCGAAGGCCGTATAAGCTGTGATCGCATCAACGAGATACTGACCGGCGGCCGTCGGCGGCTCGCCCTCACGGCCGGCCGACAGCATGGCGCCGGACATACCTTGGAGAACGAGATCCTGTCCCGGACGGTTCACATAGGGGCCGTCTTCGCCATAGCCCGACATCGACACATAGACGAGTCGCGGATTGATCTTCGACAGCGTTTCGTAATCGACGCCGAGGCGCTTGGCGACGCCGGGACGATAGTTCTGCAGGAAGACGTCAGCCGTCTTCACGAGATCCAGCAAGACCTTCTTGCCGTCGTCCGACTTGAGGTCGACGGCAAGCGAACGCTTGTTTCGATTGAGCGACAAAAACGAGACGTTGACGCGATTACCGCCAGCGCCGCCGGCCGCGACATGGCGTTGCCATTCACCCGTCGTCGGCTCGACCTTTACCACGTCCGCCCCCAGATCGCCAAGCCGCTGGGCCGCAAACGGTCCCGCCATGGCGATAGAGCAATCCAGAACTCTGATACCCGACAAAACACCCATATTCGGTCGCTCTCCTGCAAGTCTTTAAGTTGGCGGGAACTTAGCGGATAAATTTGGCCTGTCCAGAGTGAGCGCTAACTATTTTTGAATTGCGCCGGCAAAATTATCGCATCATAATCGCAGTTATCAAGCGCGACCTAATGAGCGCTAACTTTGACATTGACCAACGGATACATGATGAATAGATAATTCATTGGTAAAGGTGGAGCGGCCCAAGTGCCGCTGGAGGAGGAAATCAATGAAGACGTTTCAATCAGGCTTTCGCCTGAGCTTGCTTGCCGCCGCGCTGCTTTCGTCGGCCGCAGTACCCGCATACTCAGACGCCCGGTCCGATGCATTGCAGGCTCTGCCGGAAAACGTGCGTGCGCTCTACACCGACGCCGTCGATGTGGCGCAGGGCGCACTCGCCGACTTCAAAGCACCAGCCAAGCCGTGGCGCTGGTGCCATTCGGAATCCTATATGGGCAATCCCTGGCGCGTGACCTTCAATGACGAGCTCGCCCGTCTCGTCAACGGCGCCAAGGAAGCCGGCGACGTCTCGGAGTTCATCGTTTCCGACTCCAACGGCGACGCCACGCAGCAGATCTCGCAGATCCGCTCCTTCATCGAACGCGGCTGCTCGGTCATCACAACGATTGCCGGCTCCTCGACGGCGCTCAATGCCGTCATCGAAGACGCGCAGAAGGCAGGCATTCCCGTCATCACGTCCGCAGGCGCGGTGACGACGCCCGCTGCCATCAATGTCATGCACAACCAGAACCTCTGGGGCTACCAGATGGGCAAGGGCATAGCCGAGGCACTGCCCAATGGCGGCACCATCCTTCAGGTCGAAGGCATTTCCGGTCACCCGCTGGTGCAGCAGGAAAATGCAGGCCTCGACAAGGCCGTTGCCGAAAGCGGCAATCTGACGATTGCCCGCAAGGTGAGCGGCGAATGGACCGGCACGACCACCAAGTCCGCCGTTCTGCAGGCGCTGGCAACGACGCCGCAGCAGATCGATGCGGTGTGGTCCACCGGCAGCGAGGCCCGCTTCATTGCCGAGGCCTTTCAGCAGGCCGGCCGGCCTCTCCCGCTGATCGCAGGCTCCATTTCGGGCGATGCGCTCGGCTTCTGGCACGAAAACCAGGACACCTTTAAATTCTACGGCGGCGAGGTCTCGCCGCATGTTGCCGCGCAGAACGCGTTCCGCGTCGCCCTGCGCATCATCGAAGGCCAGAAGCCGATCGTGAACACGATCATCGCCCCGATGCCCACCATCACGCAGGCCGACCTGCCGACCTGGTACAAGGACTGCATGAAGCCGGATTCGGCCGCGATCTTCCCGATCCCGCCGCAGGACCCGTTCTCGGAAGAGCTGCTCAACGGCTATTTCTCGAGCGGCCAGGCTACGCCGCTCTACGATTTCGCCAAGGTCCCTGCCTCCTGCGCGAAGTAATCGCCTGTGCGAGGACCACCGCCGGATGCCCGGCGGTGGTCCCGCCGCGTTCGGCAATGAGAAGGCTGCTGTGAATGCTTGCTACGACACATCCGCAATCCGGACTGGCGGTCGCGACGTCCCGGATCCATCGCGTCGTCGCCGAGAACGGCGGGGCAACGCCCCATCGCGGGGGCAGCGTCGAGCTCTCGGTCAGCCACCTGACCAAGCGCTATGGCGAGACGTTGGCCCTCAGCGACGCATCCGTAACGTTCACGGCCGGCATCCACACGATCCTTGGCGAGAACGGCTCCGGCAAGAGCACAATGCTCAAGATCCTCTCCGGCGTCGTTGCGCAAAGCGAGGGCACCGTTTCCCTGAACGGTCTCGCGATCAACCCGCGCACGCCGCGCGACATGCACGATCTCGGCCTTTCCACGGTCTTCCAGGAAGTGCTGATCGCGCCACATCGCACGGTTATCGAAAACATCTTTCTCGGTTATGACGGCCCGCTCAAGCGGCGGATCGCGAAATCCGCGCGCGCGCCGCTCGCCCAGGCGCTGCTTGCCGAAATCTCGCGCTTCCCCATTCCGTTGTCGGCGCCAGCCGGCGAACTGCCGCTTGCCTGCCAGCAACTCATCGTTCTCGCCCGCGCCCTCGTCCGCCTGCCGTCCATCCTGTTGCTCGACGAGGCGACGGCCGCCCTCGACTATGCCGACCGCGATCTCGTCTTCAATGCGATCGAAAACTATGCGGCTGCCGGGAACATCGTCATCTTCATTTCGCACCGTCTTGAAGAGGTGCGCCGTCTGTCCGACCGCGTCACCGTGCTCAGAAGCGGACACATCGTCGAAACGCTCGAGCGGGACGGCATTACCGCCGAGAGGCTCCTGAAGCTCATGGCCCCGGAGGCGGCGATCCATGCCTGACGACACCACCCTTCTGCGCTACGACAACCTCGTCCTCGCGCCCGGAAGGGCGCCGCTGTCCGGTGCCATCCGTGCCGGCGAGATCACCGGCATCGCGGGCCTCGAAGGCCATGGGCAGGAGCAATTCCTGTTGGCACTGGCCGGCCTCGGCCGGATCCGCGAAGGCGCGATTACCGTCGAGACGACAGATCGCGGCCCGCTCGGCTATCGCGATCACTACGAAGCGGCGCGGCACGGCGTTGTCTTTCTGCCGCGCGACCGGCGGGCGACCGGCATTTTCCCCGTGCTCTCCGTGCTGGACAATTTCGCAATACCGTCCATGCCGCGTTTTTCACTGGCCGGCATTCTAAACCGCAAGCGCCTGAAGGACGAACTCGCCGCCTATACGGACTTCCTGTCGATCCGCTATCCCTCGGCCGATGCACCGATTTCAGCACTCAGCGGCGGAAACCAGCAGAAGGTACTGCTGGCGCGCCTGCTCGCGCTCAAGCCGCGCGTCATGCTGCTCAACGACCCGACGCGCGGTGTCGATCTTAACACGCGCCTGAAATTCTACGAAGCATTCCGCAAGCTTGCGGCCGAAAACGGCATCGCCCTTGTCATCCTCTCCAGCGAGATCGAGGAAATCCTCACGCTTTGCGACACGGTCTCGATCTTCCGGGATTTCGAATGCAGCACGGTTCTCGACCGCGCCTCCATGTCGATGGACCGCGTCATGGCCGCCATGTTCGGCCAGGAAGGAGCACAGGCATGAGCATCGATCCGATGACATTTAACAAACCACGCTTCTGGGATCGCAGCGAAACACGCCTCGCAGCGATCCTTTTCGTTGTACTCATTCTGCTCAACGCCGTCCTCAACCCCGTTCGGTTCTCGCCGGCAAACTGGCCGACCGTGCTCGGCCTCGCCGCCCCGATGATCCTTGCAACCATGGCGACGACGCTGCCGTTCCTCGCCGGTCGCGGCTCCATCGATGTATCGGTCGGTCCACTTATGGGCCTCATCAACGTCATCCTCATCAAGGTGGTCATCGGTGATCTCGGCATATCCTCGCCCTGGATCATCGCTCCGGCCGCTCTCCTGCTCGGGCTTGCCTCCGGTGCCCTGAACGGCTTCCTGGCCGCGATCCTGCGCATCCAGCCGATCGTTGCGACCCTCGCCACCTATCTTATCTATAGCGGCCTTGCGCTCTCCATTCTGCCCTCGCCCTCCGGCACCGTACCGGGATGGCTGTCTGCGCTATCAGGCCCATTGTCCTTCATCCCCGTCGGTGTCGTCATCGTCGCCTGGCTCTTCTTCAAGCGGTTGCCATTCTACGAGCTTCTGATGGCCGTCGGCAGCGATGATCGCGCCGCGTTTACCGCCGGGGTGAACGTGCCCGTCATCCGGTTCTTCGCCTATGTGTTTTCCGGTCTGGTTGCCGGTGTCGCGGCCCTTGCGCTAACCGCGTTGATCGGTTCCGGCGACCCGAACATCGGGCCCGGCTATACGCTGATCGCCATTGCGGCGGCCGCCCTCGGCGGCGTCAGTCTCGCCGGCGGCGTCGGCGGGCTGGCGGCAGCCTTCATCGGCGCGGCCGATATCTTCCTGCTGCAGAACGTGCTGACCTCCTTCAACGTCTCCACCTTCATGCTGCAGGCCGCCTATGGCGTCGTGCTGGTGCTCGCCGTTTGCCTCAATTCCGAAACGCTCAAAGCACGGTTCCAGACCTGGAAGGCCAGCCGATGACGACCGCCCTCTTCTCCAACCGCGCCCTGATCGCCTTCATCGGCGTGGTCGTCGTCTTCCTGCTCGGAACGATCTTCATTCCGGGCTTCGGCAGCGCATTCTCGGTGCGTGCCATGCTGATCCTGGCATCGCTCTTGGCGATCGCCGCCCTGGGCCAGACGCTCGTCATGATCCTCGGCGGCATCGACCTTTCGATCCCCTTCGTGATCGGTTTCGCCAACGTCGTCTTCGCCAGCCTCTATGGCAGCGGCATGCCGGCTTTACCGGCCTTTCTCATCGTCATCGCCTGCGCTGGCGCAATCGGCGCGGTGTCCGGCGCGCTATCGGCTGGCCTCTCGATCCACCCGCTGATCGTCACGCTCGGCGTCGGCACGATCGTTCAAGCCGTTGTGCAGCTTTGGACACGCGGCCTTCCGACTGGCTCGGCGCCGCCGTTTATCAATGACTTCGTGTCGCTCGGCGGAACGATCGGCCCACTGCCCTTTCCCTGGCTGATCCCGTTCACGCTCGCGCTGACACTCGGATGCGTCTTTGTCTTGCAGCGAACGGTCTACGGCCGTCGCCTCTATGCGCTCGGCTCCAACCTGAAGGCGGCGGAACTTGCCCTCGTGCGACCGGTTGCGATGTGGACGACGACGTTTGCACTCAGCGCGGCCTTCGCCGCACTTGCGGGCATCCTGCTTGTCGGATTTACCGGTTCATCGAGCGCAACCGTTGGGACGCCCTATCTGTTCCAGACGGTTTCAGCGGTGGTGATCGGCGGCACCGCGCTGATCGGCGGACGCGGCGGTTTCGTCGGCACGGTCGCCGGCGCCATCGTCCTCGTCGAACTGCGCACGCTGCTGATCGGCTTTGGCCTGTCGGAAGCGCTGGTCCAGTCCGCACTCGGCCTGTTGATCCTCCTGCTGGTTGCGGCTTACGGACGCGACCAGCATATCCGCAATCTGATCTGAGGAGAGGCCCATGGACGAACGGCTCGCAAAAACCATCGCCGCGATCAGGCAGTCCGGCGCGGACTGGGGCCTCTTTACCAGTCCCGACGGCGTCGCCTATGCGCTTGGCCATATTTCCGGCATCGAGGCCGGCCCTTCGCCCTTCGCAGGAGGCCCCAGCCTCGGCATCGTCGGTGTGAACGGTGAAACCGGGCTGCTCGTCACCAATCTGGAGGCGGGAACCGGCAGTTGGGCCGATCTCGTCGTCACCTACACGGGCTTCTCGTTTAAGGAGCCGACCAATATCTTCGCGAACTATGTTTCGGAGGCGAAGGCCCTGCTGCAACGCCTCAAGGTCGGTGGAAAAATCGCGGTCGAGCACCACGCTCTACCCGCTTCGATCCTCCCGCTGCTGGAAGGCAATCCTATTGTTCCCGTAGAACCGGCCTTCCGGCGCCAGCGCGCCATCAAGACCAAAACCGAAATCGCCCTCTTGCGCGAAGCGGGGCTGACGGCCTCAGAGGGCCAGAAGGCGTTCCTTTCAACGACCCGTGGCGGGATGAGTGAACTTGACGTGTTCGCCGCCGTCCGCCTGGCCATGGAAACCCGGGCCGGCGAACGACTGCCGGTGACCGGCGACCTGATCTCCGGACGCGAGCGTACGTCGCGATTCATGGGGTGGCCAGGCAACCGCATCCTCGAAAGAGGCGATCCGCTGATCTGCGATCTCGCACCGCGCGTCGCCGGTTACTGGGGCGACAGCTGTGCATCAGCGATGATCGGGCAACCGTCGTCCGGCTTCGAAACGCTCTTCAGCGCCGCCCGCACCGCATTGGACCTGGCGATGGAAACCGTTCGTCCGGGGCTCGGTATCGACGCGCTCGACCAGAGCCTGCAGGCAGCGATCACCCGGCATGGCTATTCCTATGCGCACCATTCCGGTCACTCGATCGGCACGGGCGTGCATGAATGGCCGCGCCTCGTCGCCTATGAACGCGAGACGCTGAAAGAAGACATGGTGATCATGGTGGAGCCGACCGCGCTTGATCCGGAAATCGGCGGCGTGCGGCTCGAATATATGCTGCGCGTGACGGCAACCGGCTGCGAGGTGCTCACCGATTTCGAGCACCGGCCGGAAATTCCGGCATTCTAGCCGCTGTCGCGGATCATCAGCTTGAAGCCCATATCGATGAGCGTGGTTTCGGATTCGATGCCGCGCATGCCCTCCAGAAGAAGACGCCCGGCCTCGCGGCCGATTTCCGCCGAGGGCACCGAGACCGTCGTCAGCGATGGGATGAGATGCCGGGCAAGTTCGAAGTCGCCGAAGCCGGTAATGGCAAGGCGCTCCGGCACCTTCAGGCCGATGCGCACGCTTTCCTGTAGCGCGCCCGAGGCGATGATATCGCTCGAGAACATCACGGCATCGGCTTCGGGATAGCGCGCGAGTGCCTTGCGCAGCAGGTCCGCTCCGGAGGCCATGGTCAAAGGCAGGTCGCGTGATATGGAAATGCGCGGCGTCTTGCCGGGAAAGAGTTCTTCCATGACTGCGGCAAAGCCATCCCGCCGCTCGGCCGCGCGGCTGTCGCCCTTGCGCAGTACGCCGGCAAAGACGATGTTCGTCCGGCCGGAGCGCACGAGATGCCGCGCCATCTCGGAAATGGCCGCCGTATTGGAAAAGCCGACGAGCCGGTCGATCGGCTTTTCCGTCATGTCCCACCCCTCGACGACCGGAATGCCGGCGCGTTTCAGCATGGCCACGCTGGCGCGGGTATGGTGCGTGCCGATCAGAAACACACCATCCGGCCGCCGCCCGAGCAGGCTGCGGATCACTTCCTCCTCGCGGTCCAGCCGGTAATCGGTATTGCCGAGAAAGATCTGGTAGCCTTCGCGATGCAGGACCTCGGAGAAATGCTGCATCGTCTCGGCGAAGACGGAGGCCGAGAGTGTCGGAATGACGGCGGCGACGGTGTTGCTCTTGTGCGAAGCGAGGTGGCTTGCCGCGAGATTGTGGACGTAATGCGTCTTCCGGATCGCGTCGTCGATTGTCTTGCGGTTTTCCGGCGTTACCGTGTCGGGAAAGCGCAGCGCGCGCGAAACCGTCTGCATGGAGACGCCGGCAGCGGCAGCGACATCCGCCATCGTCACTCCGGAGCCCTTTCGACGGCCTCGTTTTGCCGGCTGCTTTTCGTCCGTCACAGGATGAAGGGCCTCACGCATACCGGGGTGCCGATCTCGATGCGCTTTCCGCTGTCCGTCAGCGCACCCGTCTCTTCGTTCCGCCGGAAGATCACGATTGCATCACCATTCTGGTTGGCGACCAGCACATGGCGGCCGCTCGGCGTGAGCGCGAAATTGCGGGGCGTCTTGCCGCCCGAAGGGATGATGTCCTGCAGCGCCAACTGTCCCGTCGTCTGATCGACCATGAAACACGCTATACTGTCCTCGCCCCGGTTGGAACAATAGAGGAAACGCCCGTCGGGCGACAGATGAATGTCGGCACCATGGGATTCCACGCCGGGCCGGATGGTCGGCAGCGTCTGCTCCACCGTCATTTTGCCGGCCTGGCGCAGGACGAAAGTCACGGTGGAATCCAGTTCGTTGGAAACATAGACGAAACGACCGTTCGCGTGTTGCGCGATATGGCGAGGTCCGGCGCCTGCGGGCAATGCCACACTGGCGACCTGCGCGAGCTTGCCGTCACCGGAGATCTTGTACTCTGCAACCTGGTCAAGGCCGAGATCGGCAACCAGCACCGCACCGCCCTCCGGAACCTCGCTTACCATGTGGGCATGCGGTCGTTCCTGCCGGTCGGCGACCGGGCCGAGTGGACCATCGAGCCGCACCGATGCCACCGCCGGCGCAAGACCGCCATCCTCCCGGATCGGGAATACCGCCACCGACTGGTCCGGCCCATCACCGCCCATCGAATAGTTAGCGACCAGCACGACGCGCCGGTCACGCGACACCATGTTATGCGCCGCGATGCTGCCGAGCGTCGGCTGCTTGTTGAGATAGGTCAGTGCGTTCGTTTCAGGCGAAAAGCGGAAGGCGCTGACCGTGCCTTCATGCCAGCCGAACACCTCCGAATTGGCATAGACGACACCGGAGACCGCATCGACGCTGAGGAATGTGGGATTGTCGATGGTCGACGTGCCGGCAAGGCGCGCCCATTCCAACGCGTCCTCGTCGAAGGAGAAGATGGTAAGGCCCTCACCGCGTGCGCCCTGGAAATAGGGCGCCTCGCGATTGAGCGATCCGACTGCAAGGTAGAGTGACTGGCTCACGCGAAAACTCCAGGGCGATAGGCATCATGGGCACGGCCATGCCCTGCGCCCCGACATGGCATATTCGCAACCGCAGCGCTAGTTCATCACCCAGCCGCCATCGACGTTCAGCGTCTGTCCGGTGATGAAGCCGGCGGCGTCGGAGGCGAGGAACATCAGGGCGTTGGCGATGTCGCTGGCGCTGCCGCGCCGCTTGATCGCCTGATGATCCAGTACGAAGCGGGTATAGCCCTCCGGATCGGGATGAATCTTTTCCGCATCCGTCGGGAAAGCGCCGGGCGACACCGCATTGACCGTAATGCCATGGGCGCCGAATTCACGCGCCCAGGCGCGTGCAAGACCGATGAGCGCGCCCTTAGACTGGACGTAAGGCGAGAGATTGGCCCATCCGCCATTGGACGTGACACTGGCGATGTTGATGATACGACCCCAGCCGCGATCGCGCATATGCGGCAAGGCGACCTGAACACAGACGATGCCCGCATCCACATTGATGCGCTGGACCCGCTGCATTTCCTCGATCGAATAGTCCTCGAAGGGTTTCGAAGGATAGATCGCGGCATTGTTGATGACCACGTCGAACCCGCCGGCCTCGCGCGAAATATCTTCCAGGCACGAACGCAGGGCCGAAAGATCGGAAAGATCGATGGCCCGGATCACCAGGTTTTCGAGGCCCTCCTTGTTGGCGGATGCCTGCAAGGCGGCATTCTTTGCGGGATCGTTGTCGAGCGCGACAACCGTCGCCCCGGCCCGAAGGAAATTCAGCGTCGTTTCCGCACCAAGCCCACCAGCCGCGCCGGTATACAGAATGACTTTGCCGGCAACCGAGATCATGGGGGTTTCCTTCTGCACTAGCTGCTTCGCCTGCATGTTCATGACCGGCCCTCCAGAGGGACATGGTTGCCGGAAGGCTCTGGGAAATCGGCATCCGGCTGACGGGCGATCGCCGTAATCCTGGCCTCGCTCGCCGCAATCGCTGCGGCATCGGGAAGGATGCGGAACGTCGTGTCGTAGTGGCGCTCTTCGCCGTGCTCTAGCCAGATCAGCTCGCCACGCTCCCGCGCGGCACCGTGGCCGAGCACATGGTTGGTCGAAGGTTCGATGCCGACAGCATATTGCCCGGCCTGCAGGTTCTGCCATTCGTACATGCAGGGGAACTGGTCCTTGCGGGTGATGACTTCGAAGCCGAGGCCGAGACGGTCGTTGACCAGCGCCACGGGCACCTCGCCATTTTCATCCGCCGCCATTTCATGCTGCCAAACCTGCTCGTGGAAACCGAACTGTGGCGCCGGCATGGCGCGGTAGCCCACACCTTGCTTCTCGTAATCCGCTCCGGCATGCGCCGCCCACACGACGTCGCGCACGGGTGCCAGATAGCGCGAGCCCTCGGCAAGCACGGGATGGCCGACATTGATGTGGTAGCAGAACATGTGCGGCGTGCAGTAGAAACCCCGATTGGCCACCCTGTCGGAAATGCGGATATCGTTGGTGCCGGCCTTGATCTCGATGCGGCGCTTCAGTTCGAGGTGTTCGCCGAACACCGTGCCCTGCGTGACGGTGCCTTCGCACCAGAGAAAACAATCATCGCCGTCCCAGCGCTCGCCGTAACCGTCCAGCTTGCCGGGGATGGTGCCGACGCGGCCGTGGATGGAATGCTTCACCGTCTTCTTCGGACCATAGACATAGTGGTCGGCCGGCTCGTCATACATGAAGAGGATATGGTCGAGGCCGCAGGTGATCATCAGGCCGGAGAAGGAGCGCATCCAGCCGAGACCGCCCTCGCCCTCGTATTCGTGCAGGCCCGGATGGCGGAAGCCGGACGGCGAGTGCCAGCCGATCGCCATGCCGCGATATTCGCAGTCCGCAATATCAAGGGCGCGATCCACCAGAACCGTGAAACGCAGGCCCGTGCCGCTGCGGAACTCGAGCATGCGGATGCCGCGCTCGAGACCGTCGGACAAGGTCATCAGCCGTACACCGGCAAACTGCGAAAAACTTCCTGCGCTGGCAGCGATATCGCGGCGCGACTTCGCTTCCCCGAATAGTTCGACCATCGTGTTGTTCCTTCTCCCTGCCAGGCAGGTCATGCTGTCTCGAGAGGCGGCCGGACCGAAGCCCGGCCGCCGGATTGTCAAAGGCCCTGGGCGCGCAGCTTGCCGTCGAGGAATTTCTTGGCGCGCGGCACGTCGCTCTCGTCGAGATGCTCGATGATCATGGGGATGTTCGGGTGCTTCTCACTGAGGCGCTTGAGGTAAAGATCGTAGTTCAGCGAACCCAGGCCGGGGGCCGGCAGTTCGATTTCGCCGACGCCGCGGAAGGTGTGGCTTTCCAGCGCATCCGCATCGCCGATATCGGCATGCTTTTCCGACTTGTCGTCGCCGGACCGCTTCACGTCCTTGGCATGACCGATCTTGATCTTGTCGGCGAGCGTATCGAACACCTGGTTCAGGATCTGGTCCATGCGGTCGATATTGTGCGTCTCGAAATAGTTGGTCGGATCCATCAGCAAGCCGAGGCCGGGATGATCGACCTGCGCAAACATCTTGACGGTCTCCTCGACGGAGCCGACGACGTTGTTCACGTAGGTTTCGAGCAGGAAGACCGCACCGTGGTCATAGGCATGCTGGGCGAGATCGGCGATGACCTTGCGGCATTCCTCGAAGCCTTCTTCCGTCTTGTTCTTCGGGTGATGCACCCAGTCGGATTCCGTGTTGTAGGTGCCGGTTTCCGAGATGACATAGGGCGTGCCGAGATGGCGCGCGTTACGGATGATTTCCTTCAGATAGCCGACGCGGCGCTCGCGCTCGGCCTTGTCCGGATGGATGATGTTCGTGTAGCCCGAGATGCAGGAGATCGGCAGGTGGTGATCGCGGAAGGTCTCGCGGATCTTGACGCACTTGTCCTTGGTGATCTGGCCCGCCGAGAGATCGATATCCTTGAAGTGCATGTCGAGCTGCACGGTGTTGAAGTCGAGTGCCCGGATCTTCTTCGCCGTCTCTTCCAGCGCATAGGGGAAATAGCCGGTGAAAATACCTGTTTGCATCATGATGAGAATCCTCCCTCGTTATTCATGAATTGATGGAAATTTCGGAAAGCCTGACCGTGCGGCCCTCGTCGATCGACTTGTAGCCGGCCTCAACCAGCGCCACGGTCTTGACGTTATCGGCGACGGAGAGCGCCGGCGGCTCGCCGGATTTGACCGCATATTGCAGCTGCTCCATCACACCAACGAAGGCATGCGGGAACCACATCGTGTCCCAGGTCGGCGTGACCCACTTGCCGCCGGTCGTCGTCTTCGAGGCATAGGTCAACGTCGAGGGCGAACCGTCGGGCCAGCCGATGGTGCCCTGTGCAACGCCGTCCGTGCCTTCGACGCGCCACTTGATGTAGATGTCGCTGTCGAAACCCTCTTCGCGCGGGCCGGACCACACGTCCTCCATGGAAACGGCCATGACGCCGCTCGGGAAGGTAAGCGTCGAGACGGTGATGCCGTCCTTGTGGGCGAATGTCGTTCGCGGATCGGCCCGCGTCAGCGTCGTGATCGTCTCGGGGTCGCCGAACAGGAAGCGCAGCACGTCGAGATGGTGCACGCTCATGTTTGACAGTGTCAGCCGGTCATAGTCTTCGAGGAAGGTCTGCCAGTGCGGAATGGCGCGCATCTCGATCGTCGCCATGACAGGCGCGCCAAGTTCACCTTTGTCGAGGATCTGCTTGAGCACGCGCATGGACTGGTCGTAGCGCATGTTCTGGTTGACCGAGAGGATCTTGCCGGCCTTGGCTGCGGCATCGCGCAACTCGATGGCGTCCTCCAGCGTCAGCGCCAGCGGCTTCTGCGCGAGGATACCCTTGATATGCGGCTGCGCGAGCGCCTTGCGGATCAGCTCCGGCTGCTGGTCCGGCGGGAAGGCGATGTCGAGAATGTCGATGGTGGGATCAGCGATCAGCGCGTCCGGCGTGTCGTGCACGGTCGCAATGCCCCAGCGCTCGGCAACGGCCGCGGCCTTGTCCTTCGTGCGCGAGGCGATGGCGACGACCGGAAAGCCGGCCTCCTTGTAGGCCGCCAGATGGCATTCCGCCATGATCATGCCGGCGCCGATGCAGCCGATCTTGTAGTCCCGCACCCGCACCTGCGGGTCGGGTGCAAAACCCCTGGCTTCGCTCATGGTAACCTCCCGTTTGATATGCTCGTTCACAGGCTGACGGCCTCCCCCGCCTGATTGAAGAAATGGGCTTTGATCGGATTGCAGCTGAGTGCCACCGCACTTTCCAGCCGTATATCCGGTTGGCCACGCATCAGCGCCTTCAATTTTTCTGCCCCGGTATCGACCGTGACCACGGTGTAGCCGCCGAGCGGTTCGATCTCGTAGACCGTGGCCGGTCGCCCCGGACGCGCATCGTTCCACGGCTCGACCTTGAGGTCTTCCGGGCGCACGCCGACATGTGCGGCACCATCCGGAACCGCCTCGAGCGGCAAACTGATCGTGCCGTCCGCCATTTCCAGCGCCTTGCCGCGCACGGCGGGCAGGATGTTCATCATGGGGGCGCCAAGCAGGCGGGCGACATAGCGGCTGACCGGCGTATCGTAGATGTCGGTCGGCGAACCGATCTGGCGGATTTCGCCCTCTTCCATGATCGCCATACGGTCGGCGATCGACATGGCCTCTTCCTGATCGTGCGTGACATAGATCAGCGTCTGGCCGAGATCGCGCTGGATGCGTTTCAGCTCGACGCGGGTTTCCTCGCGCAGCCGCGCATCGAGCGCCGAAATCGGATCGTCCATGAGATAGGCGACGGGATCGCGCACGAGTGCGCGCGCAATCGCCACGCGCTGACGCTCGCCACCGGAAAGCTGCGCCGGCGGCTTGTGCAGCAGGTGGGAAATATGAAGCTTCGCGGCGACGGCCTCGACACGGGCACGGATCTTGTCCTCCGGCACCTTGCGCTCGACGAGCGGGAAGCGGACGTTCTCGCCCGCCGTCATATGCGGAAAGAGCGCGAGGTTCTGGAACACCATCGCCACGTTGCGGTCGGCAGGCGAGATGCGGTTGACCGGCTTGCCACCGATCAGGATCTCGCCTTCGTCCGGCGTCTCCAGTCCGAGGATCAGCTTCAGCACGGTGGATTTTCCAGAAAGCGGCGGCCCGAAGAAACAGAAGAACTCGCCCGGCTGGATATCGAAGCTCGCATTGTTTACGGCGAGGGTCTTGCCGAAACGCTTCGTGACATTGCGGAAGGAAATACCGGCCATGCTCAAACCTCACGGATCGCGACGCCGGTCGCGGCATCGAACAGACGGGCAAAGCCCGGCTCGACAGCGACATGGACGGTCTCGCCTGTCTGGACGGCGATATCATTGTCGAACACGGCTTTCACCCTCTGCTCCCCGTCGCCGAAGTGAACGACAGTGCGCGCGCCGATGCGCTCGATGAAGGTGACGGGCATGGCAAGTCCCTGCCCCGCTGTCGCCAGCACCACACGCTCCGGGCGGAAGCCATAGACGATCTCACGCACGCCGTTTCTCCGCGCCACGGCAGAGAGCGCAGGATCGAGCGGCGCGGTCACACCGAGCGCACCGAGATCGATCACTAGGCCGCGGTCGCTATCGGCAAGCGCGCCCTTGAGCAGGTTCATGCCCGGTGAGCCGATGAAATCGGCGACGAACAGATTGACGGGGTCGTTGTAGACCTCCAGCGGCGTACCGACCTGCTGCAAAACGCCGTGATCCATAACGGCGATGCGGTCCGCCATGGTCATCGCCTCGAGCTGGTCGTGCGTGACATACACCATGGTCTGGCGGAACTGGCGCTGGAGATGCTTGAGCTCGGTGCGCATGACGGCGCGGAAGGCCGCGTCCACATTGGAAAGCGGCTCGTCCAGCAGGAAGATTGCCGGTTCCACGATGGCCGAGCGACCGATCGCCAGGCGCTGGAGGATATTGACCGAGAGCTTGGCCGAGGGCTTGTCGAGCATCGGCGTCAGTTGCAGGAAATCGGCCATCGCCTTGACGCGGCGGTCGGTTTCGGATGCGGAGGTCCCACGCACTTTCAGGCCGTAGGCCAGATTGTCGTAGACGTTCATATGGGTAAAGATCGCGTAGTTCTGGAACACGAAGCCGACGCCGCGCCGGCCCATGGCGACGCCGTTCATGTCGCGGCCATCGAAGGTGATACGCCCCCCGCTCGGCTGCTCCATGCCGGCGATCATGTTCATGGTCGTGGACTTGCCGCAGCCGGACGGGCCGAGCAGCGCCATGAACTCGCCGTCGCGGATTTCGAGATCCATTGTCTTCAACGCCGTGAAGGCCCCGAAACGCTTGACCAGGTTTTCAAGGTGGATGGCGGTCATGGCTCAAGCCTCCTTCGCCGCATTCATGCGGCTGATGGCAAGCGATACGAGAATGGAAAGCGCGATCAGGACGACGAGCGCGATAGCTGCGACATAGCCCCAGATCAGATCCTGCTGCGTCACCTTGTAGATATAGACGGAGATGGTTTCCGTCGCGACACCCGGCCCGCCGCCTGTCATGATGTAGAGCGTGTCGAAGATCTTGAAGTTCTCGATGACGCGGATCGACAGCGCGATGATGATGATCGTCTTCATCTTCGGCATGACGATGGTGCGGAAGCGCTGCGACCAGCTCGCACCGAGCAGTGTCGCGGCGCGCATCTGATCTTCAGGCACGCCGACGAGCCCAGCGAGCAGAATGAGGAACATCAGCGGCGTCCACTGCCAGATATCGGCGATCATCACGGCGATCAGCGCCGTACCGGGGCTCGACAGCCAGGCGAGCGCGAAGGGGCGGCCGATCAGCGTCGAGACGATGTCGTTCACCGGCCCGCCGGACTGGAACAGCATGAAGAACATGTAGCCGGCGACGGCGGGGACAACCATCATGGGAATGAGCATGACGGAATAGAACAGGCGCTTGCCAACGAAATTGTCTATGAAGAGGATGGCAAGGCCGAGACCCAGCAGGAATTCGGCCGGCACGCAGATCGCCATAACCAGCGCCGTGCGACCTAGGGCATCCCAGAAGCGGCTATCGGCTGCAAGGTCGGTATAGTTGGCGAAGCTGTTCCACAGTTCATAGGCCTGCCACCAGCCGATGCCGTCGAGCGGCGACCAATCGGTGAGGCTGATATAGAGCTGCATCAAGAGCGGAAAGACCGCGATGAAGAGCACCAATAGCTGGGCCGGTAGCGTCAGCATCAGGCCAAGGCGGCGTCCACCGTCCTCGATGCGGGTCTCAGGCGTCGAACGGTCGCCGGTCACGGAGATTTTCTCCTCGGTTGCGAGTATGCTCATTGCTTGAGCGCTCCGAAGGTCAGACCCCGGACCAGATGCTTCTGGATGGCGATGCCCATGATGACAGGCGGGACGGCGGCGATCAGGCCGAGCGCGGCCTTGGCGCCATAAAGCTGGCCGGTCATGGAGGACGAGAGCGAGGCCATGTAGACCGGGATGGTCACCCATTCGCGCGTCGTCAGAAGTAGCGCGATGAGATAGTCCGACCAGTTCAGGATGAAGACGAAGAGCGCGGAGCTGGCGAGTGCCGGGCGCATGATCGGCAGCGTGATTTTCAGGAAAACGCGCAGGCGAGAGCATCCCTCGACGAGTGCTGCATCCTCGATTTCGCGCGGCATATCGTCGAAAAATGTCTTCATCAGCCAAAAGGCGAAAGGCAACGTGACAATGCCGTAGATCAGCGCAAGGCCCCACCAGCTATCGACCAGGCCGAAGAAGGCCCACATGATCATGACGGGGATCATAACCGCCATCGGGGGAAAGAGCCTCAGCTGGATGAGCGCCAACGGCAAGTTCCGCCCGGAACCGAACCGCGACAGGCCATAGGCGCCCGCCGTGCCCGCTGTTATAGCAATCAGCGTGCCGAAGACGGCCGAAAACAGCGAGGCGAGGATCGGCTTGCCCGCAGTGCGATCGAGGGCGACGATGAGATCCGAGGTCGAGGTTCCGAAGATGAACCGGAAGTTATCGAGCGTCGGGTTCTTCGGCCACCAGGTCAGGTCGGCGCCGGCGGCAGACCATTCGGCAATCGGCTTGAAGGCCATCGAGGCCATCCAGAGCGTTGGAATGAGCGTGACCGCCAACGCCAGAAGAATGGTGGTGTAGCGGAAGATCTCGAAGGTCAGCGAGCGGTTCATGATCGCAAAGGTCACTTGTCGAAAACAGGAAGAAGGCGCCGGGCGAACAGGCCGCCCGGCGATCGGGTCATGCCGGCTCAGCCGGCCAGCGGATCGAGCACCGTCGGCCACGCCTGCTTGTTCGACTTGATGGCTTCGAGCAGCTTGTCCTCACCCGTGCGCCGCGCGATGCGCTGCCATTGCTTCTCGGTATCGGCCATCGCCTCCTCCGGCGTCTTCGCCTTGGTCAGCGCTGCCATGAGGTTTTCGTCTAGCGCGTTGTGGAATGCGGTCGCGCCCGGATAGTTGATCGAGGGCACGGTGCGCGCCACCGTCTCCCGCACGACGTCCATGTGGTAGTCGTGATAGGTCTGGCGCACCAGCGGGTCGGCGAAGTTCGACAGCTGGAACGGGTCGAAGTAGCCGCCCGGATTGGCCGTCATCCACGAATAGATGCGGCTGGAACCCAGCCATTGCAGCAGCAGGTAGCAGACCTCGGGATGTTTGCTCTGCGCCGAGACTGACGCCGAGAGGTTGAGCCACAGGACAGAGCGGCTGACGAGCTGGCCGCCGACATCGCGGCCGGGCGGCAGCATGGAACCGATCTTGCCGGTGACCTTGGAGCCCTCGTTCGCCTTGTTGTCGAGGAACTTCGGCAGGTTCGAAAAGGCGCAGGTCATCGCCGCACCACCCGAGGCGAAGTTGCCGTACTGCTCTGGCCAGCCCCACGAGATTGCGTCCGGCGAATGGTGGCTGAGCGAATCGACATACTCATGGGTAGCGAGATAACCGGCTTCCGAATTGATCAAAGCCTTGCCGTCGTCGCCGAAGAGGAACTGGTTGGGCGAACCCATCGAAACGAAGCGCTGGTACCAGTTCGTGTAACCCCACCCCTGGTTGCGCAGGTCCGTCGAGCCGAAAAGGCCCTTGTCCGGGCGGTGAAAGAATGCTGCAACGTCGGAGTGTTCCTTCCAGGTGCGCGGCGGGGCGAGCGCATAGCCATATTTGTCGGAGAAGGCCTTCTTCTCCGCCTCGTCGTTGAACAGGTCGGTGCGGTAGTTCCAGGTCTGGAAGTCGCCGTCGAGCGAAACGCCGTAGGTCGAGCCGCGATACTGGTTGAGAAGCGAAACGCCTTTGGCGCCGTTGACATAGCCGCGTTCCGGATCGTCCCATTCCGGCTTATGCTTGGCGACATAGTCGTCGAGCTTGATGATGCCGGCCGTTTCGACGAGATCGCCGAGGCGGTTCCACTCCACGGCATAAATGTCGAACGCTCCGCCCTTGGTGGAGATATCCTGCATCGTCTTGGTGAATTCCTGGCCGTTCGGCACGCCGACGATATCCAGGGTGATGCCGGTTTCTTTCTCCCAGAGCTCCTTGATGGACGGCGCACCGGCGGGGAAGGCCTGCGTCAGCTGGCCGATCGAACCGTCGGACAGACCGAGCACGATACGCTCTGGTGCCTTGCCGGCGCTCTTCAGTGCCTTGGCAGCTTCGACGGCGCGGCCTTCCGGCGTGTCGGCGCCGTACTGGTAGCGCTCAGCCCCTTCGAAGCCGGTCGGACCGCCGATCATGCCGGGCGCGAGCGCGTCGGCCGCAAAGGCCCGGCCTGGACGGATGAACTGCGGCGCAATTCCGACCGCAGCAGTCAATGCAAATGTCTTCGCGCCGGCTGCCAGAAGGCCACGGCGCGAGACCGTCAGAAACTCGCTCATTGATGTTCTCCTCCATGCCGAGAGGTCTCCTCACCCGTCAGCGTGATGATTAATGGCGGCATCATTGATTGGCGTCAACATCATTTTACCTCATATTGCGTCTTTTGGCTTCAATTGCTTAAGTCAGTAGGCGTCTAGGAGCGAAAACTGACGGAAAATGATGGGCTAGGCCCGCGCCACACGCGTGGTTTTCTGAGGAAAAGCTGATTTGCCTACGCATACCCCTTGTATTTCGGATGGAGAGAAATACATCATTTCGCGTCATTTTGTGGAAGGACACGCTTTGCGCTCGACATTGACGGACATTGCCCGTGAAGCCGGCGTTTCACCGGCGACAGTGGATAGGGTCCTCAACAATCGTCAGGGCGTGCGGGATCGGACCCGCGACGCCGTGCTCGAGACCGCCCGCAAACTAGGCTATCTCACCGGACCGTTCTCGGAAGTGACGACTGCGGCCGGGAAAATTCGGCTAGACTTCGTACTTCCGGCCGGCACGAACACCTTCGTCGCTAACCTTCTCACGCAGCTTGTCAATCAGGGCGCCCTTCAGGAAGACCTCGACATCCGCGTTCACTCAATTGAAGGCTTTAATCCGGATACGCTTGCACGCACGCTCAATTCGTTGGTGGGCCTAACGCAGGGCGTCGGCGTCATCGCCCTCGACCATCCCACCGTACGAGAGGCCATGCGCGAACTCTCGCTATCTGGCGTGCCGATCGTGACGCTTGTCTCCGATATCCTTCACGTGCCTCGCGCAGGGTATGTCGGCATCGACAACCGTGCGGCAGGCAGGCTTGCCGGCTATCTGCTTGGCCGTTTCCTCGGCAGTGGTACGAAGCGGAAGATCGCGCTGTTCGCCGGGTCGCTGTCTTATCGCGGGCACGAAGAGCGCGAAATGGGCTTCCGTCACGTCATCACGGAAGAATTCCCAGATCTCGATGTCGTCGAACTGCGCGAAGTCCGCGACGACCGCCAACGCGCCTATGAGGAAGCGGTCTCCCTTTTCAAGCGCCACCCCGATCTCTCCGGGATCTACAATATCGGCGCCGGCAATGCCGGGATTGGCCTGGCGCTACAGGAGACCGGCATCGCATCCTCGGTCATCTTCGTCGGCCACGAACTGACGGAGAGCACCAAGCGCTTTCTTCTCGACGGCACCATCGATGCCGTCATCGACCAAAATCCGCGCGTAGAGGCGCGCGAAGCCATTTCCATGCTGAAAAACACGATCCTCGGCGGGAAATTCGACCACCACCCGCCGCGACTTCAGGTCATTTTCCGAGAGAACATCCCGGAATCGTGAGATCTACTTATCCGAAATTGAAGCGGGGCCACTCATTGCAGTAGCTATTGCTGGTTGTTGGCGCACGCTTGCTCAGAAGAGGCTCCGGAAAATCAGCATGCGGTCAACAGATTTCTCCGCCGCACCAATCAAGTGCCTGGTTCATTGGGGCAGTGCTAACGAGCTTGACACTGGAGCCACAGGAGAGCGGTGTAGCATTCGATTCGCGAACTTGTCGGCGGCATGACCGCGCAGCAAGCTGCCTGGAAACTCCGCGGTCTCTCGCCCGCTACATTAGGTCTTGATGGAATCAGAACCGGTGGCCCCGTGAAAATCCCAACTCATATGGAAATTCACAGCCTACACAAGACCTTGAGTACGAATGACCGAGTTGGTCCGGCAGCTAACTCGAAGCGGAAAACTAGAGCCTTTGCGCTCCCGATTCACCGGCAAGCTGCGGCTGAGAACGACGAGCCTCGCAAACGCATTGATCCAAACGGACGATCACCTCCCGAGGCATTTAAAGCTCGGCGAATTGCTTTTTGGACGCGTTTCCCGTAGGGGGATCGCACAATCCTTTACGTGAGATCGACCCATGAGAATGCCGCAGCGCAGCTTCGTCGTTGAATTCAACTCGCGTTCCCGGCAAACTAAAGCAAGCAAGCCCGCGTCAATCTGGGCTGACACGGATTTGAAGGCAGTCGCGCGGCAGGTCGAAGAGCAATCCGCACATCTGTTCGATCAGTCAGCGGATAGAGAGGCGGCCAAGGCTGCAGCTTCCCGGTTGGAAGCGCCACCTCAGGTCCCCTCCGCGCTGCAGTGTTCGACTTTACCTTCGGAGTCCGAGACCCCAATGGCCAAATCGCAGGTCACTGACGTTCGGCTCGCAGACAACACGATGGCGAAGGATGTTAAAAATGGGCCGCCCGAAACGGCCGGGCAGCCACCTGCCGCTTCCGAAACAGCGGCTCCTGCGCCTCAACGCATGACGGTACGCAAGATAAAAACGCGCGCAGTGCAATCCGAGCGCAAAGCCGCGCCACGAACGGCGCCAGCAGGCGGCCTCAATGCGCAGGAGGCATTCGCTTCGGCTACCGATCTCGCCGCCCTTGAAGGGGAAAACAGGCGGCTGAAAGCGCTGTTGCGGGAACATCTCTCTGCTGAACACGCACAGCTAGCAGCCATGCTTCTGCGCTTTCAATAGGCTGTCTTCCGTACCCTTCTCGTCAAGGTACGATCTAGGTTGCGCTCCAACGCTTCGGGATCACGCCTTAAGCGTCAGGACCGCCAAATCGCTCCAGCATTTTATGAAGTTGAGCATTCTGCTGCTTCAGTTTCTCCGCCAGCTGGCGCGTTAACGCCCGGATCTCCACATCAACCCCGGCGACCTCCGCATGGATGTTGGCGCCGGATGGTCTGGTGGAGGTTTGACGGTCGGCCGCGGCCTCCACCTCCTGGTTCACCGGCTCGGTTGGAGCCGGCTTCTTGCCTCGTCTCGGCCGCGTAACTGGCGGTGTGCTGGCGATCGCCGCTTCGGGCTCCCTTTTGCTCTTTTGAGCAAGACCTTGATTGGATCTTTTGGATGAACGCGTCGCTACACGATCGATAGCGTCGAGGTTCGCAAGAGAAATGCCGTCATCGGCTTTGGCGTCCGCCAAGATCGTTTCGTCGGCGTGCGTAACATTCTCGCGCTTGAGTTCAAGGAAGGGCTGAACCGGCGCCGAAGAAGACGAGGAAGTCTCCTGCCCATCGGCCAATTCCTGCGCCTCTTCCGGCGATCGCCGCCGGAAGACCAGTTGTCCAATCATTTTCCACGGTGACTTCATTGTGCTTCAACCTCTGGCGTCCGCAGCATGACGTCACGTATTCTACCGCGGGTTCGCGGCGAACCCGAGGCGCGAGAAGTGTTATCGCGCTTGCAACCGAACTGGCTCGGACGCGACCCTGTCATTACATCAGGCCAGACCGAGCCGTTTACGCAGATCCGCGTTTTCCGAACGCAGTTTCTCGGCCAGCGTTTGGCGAAGACGCTTGTTCTCTTCTTCCAGCTGCAGAAGTTCCGCCATCTCGTCCAGAGCAGGAGCGGAGGCTTTCGCTATGGCCTTCGCCGGCTTGACAGCGGCAGGAGTTCTTTTGGCCCTGGTTTTGATCGGCTTTTCCGTGATCACCGCGACGTTGGTATCAATGCCAGCGTTTGCACCGTGCTTCTTACGCTGTTTTGCAACAGTCGCAGTCTCCAGCGACGCAGCCTTCGAGTCAGGAGTAGATTTCGCGCGCCGAGGAGCTCGCTGCTTCTTCTGCACCGGAGCATTCACCTCTGTCGATGCCACTTCACCGTTCTCGATCGTGTTGTTTACATCAGCCATAAATTGTCTCCCTCTAAGCCTTGATCGCCTTTGTCCGTCGGCTTGAAGATCGAGTCAATATCTTCGCGTCTCTACTGGAACACGCTGGCTATCAATGGAAGAAAAGGCGCACGCGCCTGCAACGAAACCGCCGTCATCGGAGCAGCATCGAGCGGTGGTCGGGCGATAGCTCGAAGCGACCGCGGCGCCTCATCAAGAGCGGCGCGCTGGGGTTCTATGTCGAGACCGACGATGCTTGCCTTTCTCGAACACGGGCCTATCCGGCAATGGGGGCACTCCATAATCACAATGAAGGTGCCAGCGAGTTGCTGCCAGGCTTTGTACTCGGCCGTCTTCGTTCGGCCTCCTGCCTTCTTATTGACAAAGAGACCATTGATGGAGGCATGGGAAGAGCGATGCGGATCCTGCGGCCGCCCTCTGAAAAAATTCGACCTTCCGACCGCGACCAATCTTGAAACCGAAAAAGTTCGAAAATACATTTCCGGCCGGCGCACGATTCTGACGCCACCCTTGTTGATCACCAACGTTTTCAGTGAGGTAGAGATGAACTCGAAGGTATTTGATAAGCCCGTCTATCTGAAGGAACGCAGGGAACTCATCCGAGAGATAACGTGCTTGGAAGACGCCATCGACTTTCTGGAAGAATGGCCGGAAAGAGATCGTGACATCGTGCACGATGCGGCCCTTAAGACATGCTACATGGCCTTTGACGGTCACAAACCCGTAAAAATCGGACGCGATGCCATCCGCTCCTTTGGGGAAAAGAAGGGCATATTGGTGAAATCCCCAGGCGTCATGCCGTGGATGATCCGTTCGCGTTCCGGCGGCGGGCGCTTGTCCGCGTAGAGTCTGTAACGATTGGGAGAGGCTGCGATTGCGGCCTCTCTTCCCAAATGGCCAGTTCATGCTGCCACCTCGCCCGCCGATTGGAACCTTTCCGCGCCGGCCGAAGTTGGTTTCGTGACAAGGAGACCAGAATGGCCATTGCCCCAATCGATCCTACGCCCAAGCAACCGCCGGATGTCATTCCTGATCTGCCGCCGGATTTGCCCGAGCCGCCCATCAAGGAACCGGACCCGGACGTCCTTCCGGACGAATTGCCGAACCCTAACCCGGATGAAGGCAATGACTTGCCGAGGAAGCTTCGTAAGCGTCCGGTGAAGCTCCCTTTGAGATTTCCCACGAACGCCTGAAGTCACGTTGACCTGCCCCTGAACTTTCATCCGGCAGCGATTAGAGCCTCGGCGGTCTTGCTCTGAGCCCAAACCTTGGACCGCCGGGAGTTGGAGTTTTCCGGCTCTTATCACGATGGCTGGCTGGTATCGCCACCGGGATTATGCAGCAGGATCGGAGGTTTGTAACCGATCGCCGAGTGAGGACGTTCCTCGTTGTAGTATCGACGCCAAGTCTCCAACTTTTCGCTTGAATCCGCAAGGGTCAGGAACCAATGAGCGTTCAGGCATTCCGCGCGGAGCTTACTGTTGAACGCCTCGATGAAGCCGTTGTCCGTCGGCTTACCGGGCCGCGAGAAGTCCAGCGTGACGTTGTTGGCATAGGCCCAAAGGTCGAGATCTCGGGAGATGAATTCGCTGCCGTTGTCGACCCTGATCGTCTTCGGAGACCCAGTCTTCCTGCAAATGCGTTCCAGCGTCTGGACAACATCCTCACCGCGATAGGTGAACCGCGCATCGGTTGCGAGGCAGTAACGCGCATGGGTATCGACAATGGTCAGGATGCGCAGCTTCTTGCCGGTCGAAAGCTGGTCGTGAACGAAGTCCATCGCCCACACGTCGTTCGGCCCGGCGGCTTCCTGGCGATCCTCCCGTAGTTTTGCCTTGACCCGCCGCTTGGGGTGCTTGTTGCGCAGTTGAAGCCCTAACTCACTGTAAATCCTGCGTGTCTTCTTCATGTTGATCTTCCATCCATCACGGCGCAGGAGGATATGGACACGCCGATATCCATAACGGACGCGTGCCTCGCAAATCTCCCTGATCCGTCTTTCGAGAGGGGCCTGTCCGGTGCGCCGGGACTTGTAGTGATAAGTCGATGTATCGAATGTCAGGACCTTGCAGGCCCGTCGGATCGATATGCCCCAGTCCGCCAGCATCCCGTCGATCAGCTTTCGCTGCTGGACAGGCCTCAGAGCTTTCGGCGGATGACGTCCTGGAGCATCTCCCGGTCAAGCGTCAGGTCCGCGACAATCTTCTTCAGCCGGGAATTCTCATCCTCCAAAGCCTTCAGACGTCGCATCTCGTCGGGCAACAGGCCCGCATACTTCTTGCGCCAGTTGAAATACGTCGCCTGGCTGATACCTGCCTTCCGGCAGATCTCCGCAACCGGCACGCCGTCGTCGCCCTGCTTCAATATGAACGCCTTCTGCGCGCCCGAAAATTCGATGCCTTCATCGCTTCCGCTCCTTATCCCAGCCGGGAAATTATCGCGGAAAACTCCAACTATGAATGGTCCAGTTTTTGGGGATCAGAGCACATTGTCCGGCCATCGCCTCGCTCACCTCCAGCGATCCCCCGATCTGCGGGAGCAGACCGGCAGGCAGAGCCTCGGTCAGGATGGTGAGGAAACCGGCAATCGCCAGCGCGCATAGCCCCGCGACTGGCAGCCGTCCGACCTGCGTCGTCATGCTGAGGCCTTCGGCAGCACCAGGTCGGCAACGGTGTAGGTGTGGAACTCGCTCGACGAGACGGTGTCGAGCTTGCGGAACTTTTCGAGGAATACCGGATCGGAAAAGAAGATCCCGACATCGCCAGCATCGGAAATCGCCTCGATGTTCACGACGGTCAGCCCATCCGTGCTCTTGGCAAGGTTGCTCCACAGGAAACCGGGCTTCTGCTCGGCGACGTAGTGAACGACATCCTGGATCAATCGGAATGCTTCCTCCTGCTTGCCAGGATGAACGTGAATGACATTGACGATGAATGTCGTTGCGGCGGGCTGGATCGTGAAGGCGGGGATCATGTTCGTCTCCTTGTTTCGGAAGGCCAAGCGATAGCGGACGGTTTGTTGCGGAAAAACAGGCCGTCATTCCGATGACTACAGAATAAAATTCCGATAATAGTCAGTGCATGGACAAACTCACAGCGTTCGACGCCTTCGTGCAATCGGCTGAAACAGGCAGCTTCGTTGCAGCTGGTCGCAAGCTCGGCCTATCTGCCTCTGCGGTTGGCAAGGCGGTGGTGCGGCTCGAGCAACGGCTGGATGTGCGCCTGTTCCATCGCAACACGCGCAACATGACGCTGACCGAGGAAGGGCGGCTGTTCCTTGAACGCTGCCGCCGCATCTTCGAGGAGGTCGAGGCAGCGGAAGCCGAGCTTGCCCGATCCAATCGGACGCCGAGAGGGAGGCTACGCGTCAGTCTGCCGCTGGTCGGCATGCTCCTGACGCCGGTGATGGCCAACTTCATGCGCGCCTGGCCCGAGGTGCAGCTCGATTTGGATTTCAGCGATCGGCTGGTTGACGTTGTGGAGGAAGGGTTCGATGCGGTCATTCGCACCGGGCAGCCCTCGGACAGCCGGTTGATGAGCCGCAATGTTGGAAGGTTCAAACTGAAGATTGTCGCCTCGCCAGGCTATCTGGCACGGTGCGGCGTGCCGGAAACCCTTGATGATTTGACGCATCACCAGTGTCTACACCAACGGTCGCCGAGCACGGGCAAGCTACGACCCTGGCCGTTTGCTCGCGGACAACCGCAGGGGAAGATTGTCCTGCCCGAACGGATGAGCGCGACGGCGGTCGATCCGCTGATCGAGTTGGCCATCCGAGGAATGGGCATTGCCTGTCTGCCGCCCTTTGCGATCCGGAGCGAGATCGCTGATGGCCGTCTCGTGTCGATTTTGGATGAGTGGGTGGAAGAAACCGATCAGTTCAACGTTCTCTGGCCGGCCAGCCGCCAGATCACGCCCAAACTCAGAGTGTTCATCGACTTCATGGCAGAACATCTGCAACCGCAGTAGGTGCCGCGCCGCGCGCCAGCAGCCGGCTCGGAACGGATCAAGCTCTAGAACCAGTCCTCCCAGATCCCAGCCACGCCCCCCGATCCTGAAATACCGTGGCGCGGCGTACGTCTCGGTCCCTCACCTGTGGTGGCCAGCAGTTGCTCACGCCACAAACGGAAGCGTAAGCAACTTAGCTGCCGGGAACAGCGATCTCGGGCTGTCTGTGTGCTCTCGCCCTCTGAGCCCACCGCCAGCGCCGACGCGCCAGACCGGCAATCCGGGATCGCCGATTGGCGGTCATCCATGCCGTCCGGTCAAAAACGCTAAAACCGCCAGAAACTGAATCACCAACGCCAGAATGAAAACGGCGGGGTCAGAGATCGTCCTGGCAATGCCGAACAGCGCGGGCGCGAGTGCATAGGTCGCCTGGCTCAGAGCCACGATCAGCGGCACCACGCGGGAGACGTCGCTCCTGGTAAATTCCACCTGTGCAATGAGAGGCGGGAGCGACGTGGCGTTGCCGATGCCGAGGCCGAACAGCAGGACTCCAATAACCACCGCGGCGGCATTTTCTCCGTCCGTCGCCAAAAGCATCAGGGTGCCGATAATCTGGACCCCGTAGCTCGCGGATGCGACCAGACGGCGGTCCGCGGAAACCGGCATCAGCCAACCGATGCCCGTGCGCCCGAGGATTGCCGCAACGGTAGCCCCTCCCATCAGCAGGCCCGCCGCCTTTGATCCGAAGACCGGCACCATGATCGAAAACAGATGGGCCAGCAGCCCGATCTGTGCAAACAACCCGGCAGCCATACCCGCCGCTAGCGTCAGGAAGCGGCGATCGCGCCAAAGCGAAGCGCCTCCCCTGGGCTCAGTGAGCGACGGAGCCGTCGGGGACATCCCCTGCTCTGGCCACGCTCCGTCTGGAAATTGCCCGAGAACGTCGGGAGATTTGGAAAATGCCACAACAGACAAGGCGGCCACGGTTAGGACCATCGAGATCCCGACGATGACGGCTGCCTGTGCAAACCCGCTTGACGCGATGAGCACGACCCACAGGGGCGAGAAGATAACACCTCCCACACTTGCTCCATTATATGCCATGGACAGTGCTGCTGGGCGGGCCCGGACAAACCAGGGCGCGATGATGGCGTTCACTGCCGCAGCGCCCATCGCAACCCAGCCTGTTCCACTCAGGAGAGCGGCGGCGAACAGGTGCCACGGCCGATCGGCCAGAGACCAACCGACGACGCCGATTGCGAGGAGAATCGCGCCGATGACGGTGATCGCGGGAACGCCCGCAAGCCGATACAGTCGAGGAAGGTTCGCCACGACTATCGCACCGACCAGAAAGTGCAGCGTTACGGCGGCCGAGACAAGCGTAACGGGCCATCCCGTTCGCTGAACCACCATTTGCAGGTAGATCGGTGGTCCGTAAAAACCGACACCCCAGCCAAAGACTGCCAGCACGAAGGTCGCGGCGACCACGTGCCAGCCGAAAAAGGGTTTTATCCTGGATGGTTGGCAAGATGTCATGACCTGGGCTCCGATGGCGACAGGCTCTTATGGCAGCTTCCCGGAAGCAAAGCTTCGGTCACGATCGAAGTGTGTCGTTTGGCGGCCCTTCGCGCAAGTTGTGCCTGAGGGGCGCGGGGCCTGCCGGCCAGTAGCTGCCGGTGTCCCCGGGGATTACAGGCGAGCTGTTAACGCCTTGAACCGAATCGAACCGCAGGCCCGACTCCAGGAAGTCAGTCTCTTGCGCGAACATCTTATAATCGGCAGTGCGAGTTACCACATTGAGACCCTGCAACCACAAATGTGCTCCGATAGATCGGCGGGCATGGGCTGTCGATAGCATTTCCCCAGGTAGAGAATACAGGACCTTGAATAGGAGAACTCATCATGGGTTGGAAAACGCCAAAGATCGAATACGTGAACGGATACAAGATCATTGAAGTCGAGGGCCCTACCTTCAAGGTCTACGAGGGCGACCGTCAAATGGGAGATGATTTCCCTTACTCTGGCGAAGCGGCTGCTCACGCGAACTCCCTTCCAACGCGGGATGCTCCAGGGAGCTGAGCGGGAAAAGCGATGCTACCCTGTTCAAAGTACTACACCGGACCACGATGACAAGAAACTGGCACCTCACCCATGCTCGCAGGCAGAAGGCCCGTCCGTTTGCTCTTGAAGGGATGTGAACCATCGACCCGCGCGCCGTTTTACCAATGGGCTGTTGAAACTCAGCCTTTACGGCCTAAAGTCGCGGCGAATTCCGCACAGCTAGCTTCCTCTATTTATGGGTGTGGCGGTCATTCGTTGCCGAGCCACCCAGAGCCCTGATGTAAAACTCTATCTGATCGAGAAGATGTGAAGAGGTATCACTACCCTCCCGGACATCCTGTTCGACGAGCATAGGGTGATAGAATGGCGTGAAAGCAGTCATGACATTTCTGGCCCCGCGCTCTGGATCTTCAGTTCTGAAGTCGCCGGAATCTATTCCGTCCCTTACGATTGCTTCAATCCCAACAACTTCATCAGTATGGGCCTTGTTGATCTCCCAATTTTTCACCCGCCGCGGCAACCATCAGATCATGGATGCGCTTCTCTTCAACAAACGTTGCCTTCCGCTTCTGATGCAGTCGCTTCAGGGTTTCTACGAGCCTGGTTTGTGCCGACCCACGAATGCACGCGGTCAACGTTGCGACTTGAATGTATTCCTCGAAGAACCGACCAGAGATTGAAGCATTTATCGCCATCCTGGAGGGAAAAAAGCGGTATACATTCGCGCTGCTCATTTCCAGGCATTTCGCAATATCGGCCACTGTCGTCTTCTGAAAACCGATGTGGCGAAAATGCTGCTCCGCCACATCGAGCATACGCTCGCGCCAAATCTTCACTTCAGTGCCCGAGCGGCCCTGTGGGATTGCGATACGTGGCACGGACGCCCCTATTCTGCCGCCAGCGCCATTGGCGGCGCCCGATGTTCGACCGCTTCATCTTTCCCATCTGCTTTGGGTGGTTTGATCCGAAACCACACAGCGTAGAGGGCCGGAAGGAAGAGCAGGATCATCACAGTGCCTGCCGCCGTTCCGCCAATCAGCGTGTAGGCCATCGACCCCCAGAATACCGAGTAGGTCAGAGGTATGAACGCCAGGATGGCTGCAAGCGCAGTCAGGATAACAGGTCTCGTTCGCTGGACGGTCGCCTCGATGACAGCGTGGTAGTCGTCGAGCCCGGCCGCCTGATTTTCCTTGATCTGCTCCGTGAGGATCAGCGTGTTTCGCATCAGGATGCCTGCGAGCCCGATCAAGCCGAGAATGGCGTTGAAGCCGAAGGGTTGATTGAACAGCAGCAAGGTCGGAACCACCCCGGCAAGACCAAGCGGTGCGGTCAGCATCACCATTGTCATTGTCGAGAGACTGCGAACCTGCAGGATGATGATGATCAACATGGCAGCAATCATCAGCGGGAAAACCTGCGCAAGCGCAACATTGGCTTTCAACGACTCCTCGATGTTTCCGCCCATTTCGATGCGGTATCCAACGGGGAGCGATGCGATCAATGGCTGGAGTGCGTTCATGACCTGCTGGGAAACCTCCGGGGGCTGCGTTGCCTCATTGATGTCGGAGCGTATCGTGATCACCGGCATCCGATCGCGACGTTTCAGGATCGGCTCCTCAAACCGGATCTCGGAGTGCCCGAGTTGATCCAACGGAACCTGACGGCCATCCCTGCTCATCAGCGAGAAGTCGGCAAGGCGTGATGGGTCAAGACGGTTGTCGCCGGCACTTCGGGCAACGACGGGCACGTTGCGGATGTTGTCGCGCACTTGCGTGACGGGAATACCGCTGAGCAGCATCTGCATTTGTTGAGCTGCCTCAGACGGCGAGAGACCAATCAGATTGAGCCGTTCCTGATCTGGGACAAATCGCAGAACTGGTGTCCGGTTCCCCCAGTCGCGGTTGGCTTGCCGGACATCGGGAACGGTCTTCATGATAGCCAGAGCCTGCTCGGAGATTTTGTAGAGCTCGTCCTGATCAGGCCCCATGATCCGGAATTCGACAGGGAACGGTGTGTAGGGACCGAATACGAGTTGCGTCGCCCGCACAGACGCTTCGGGGACAAGACCCTCCGATATGGCGGCACGGAGGCGGTGCTTGAGTTCTTCGCGTGCAAGGGCATCGGGTGTGAGCACGACGACCTTGGCGAAGGCGGGATCCGGCAATTCCGGCGCCATGGCGAAGAAGAAGCGTGGAGCGCCCTGCCCTACATAGCTGGTAACGATTTTGGTTTCCGGCTGAGTTTTCAGCCAGCCTTCGACTTTCTCCACTGCGGCTGTTGTGGTTTCGATGCTGGTACCCTCTGGCATACGCACTTCAACCAGCACCTCCGGGCGATCCGATGTCGGGAAAAACTGCTGCTTTACGCTGCCCATCCCAACGACCGAAACGGCCATGGAAATGCCTACCACTGCGCAGACCATGAACTTATGCCGGACGGCGAAAGCGATGCTGGAACGCAGACGACGGTAATTTGGCGTGTCATAGATGGCGTGATGACCGCCCTTTACCGGCTTGATATCAGGCAGCATCTTGACGCCAAGATAGGGCGTGAAGGTGACGGCAACGATCCAGGAGACGATCAGCGCGAAACCGACGACCCAGAAGATGTTGCCGGCGTATTCGCCGGCGGTTGATTTAGCGAAACCAACGGGCATCAAGCCGATGACCGTAACGAGGGTTCCCGACAACATCGGCGCCGCCGTATGGCTCCAGGCATAGGCGGCCGCCTTGATGCGGTCCATGCCCTCTTCCAACTTCACGACCATGACTTCGATGGCGATGATGGCGTCGTCCACCAGAAGTCCGAGCGCAAGGATCAGAGCGCCGAGCGTAATGCGGTCAAAGAAACGCCCCGTTTCGAGCATGATCAGGAAGACGACAGCGAGTGTGAGCGGTACAGCCAGCGCGACAACGATGCCGACGCGCCAGCCAAGAGCGACCAGGCTTACGAAGAGCACGACGCCGAGCGCCATGGCGAACTTGAGCATGAACTCGCCGACTGCCTCATCGATATTGACGGCCTGATCGCTGACTTTGGTCAGCGTCATGCCCAGCGGCAGTGTCTGTGAAATGGCGGCAGAACGAGCCTCGAGTGCCTTGCCAAGATCAAGGCCATTCCAGCCTGCCTGCATGACGGCGCCCAGCATGATTGTCGGCTCGCCCTCGTGGCGGATGATATATGTGGCAGGATCCTGATAACCGCGCCGCACCTCCGCCAGATCGGACAACTTGAGCGTACGTCCAGCAGCTACGATCGGCGTGTCGGCAATCGCCTGCACACTGTTGTAGGCTCCGTCAAAGCGGATGAAGACCTGTGGTCCTCTGGTGTCTATTGATCCTGCGGGTGTGACCGTGTTCTGTCGCTGCAAAGCAGCAGCGATATCTTGTGCCGATATGCCGAGTGTCGCGAGCTTCGGGTATGAGAACTCGACAAAAATCTGTTCAGGACGCTCGCCGACGATGTTGATTTTCTTGACGCCAGGCACGTGCAGGAGGTCCTGACGGATGACCTCTGCCTGTCGCACGAGATCGCGCATCGGCATTCCCTTTGCCTTCAATGCATAGAGACCGAAGCTGACATCGGAGTATTCGTCGTTGACGAACGGGCCCATAACGCCCGGCGGGAGATTGCGGGCTTCGTCACCGAGCTTCTTGCGCGCTTGATAGAACTCATCTGTGACGGCGCTTGCCGGGGTGTTATCCTTGAGGGTGACCGTCAGAAAAGCGTAGCCGGGTCGGGTTGTCGTCTCGACGCGGTCGTACCAGGTGAGTTCCTGAATGCGCTTTTCGAGCGGCTCGGCAACAAGATCCTGCATTTCTCGCGCGGTGGCACCTGGCCAGACTGACGTGACCGTCAGGGTCTTGATGGTGAACGACGGATCCTCGGCGCGTCCCAGTTTGACGAAGGCGTAGGCGCCTGCAGCAGCTAGCAGCACGATAAAGAAGAGGGTGACGGCGCGTTCGCGAACCGCGATGGCGGAAAGATTGAAGTTCATTATTTCGTCACCTCTTGTTGCGAGGCAATTCTGACGGTCACGCCATCGTCGAGAAGATGTGCGCCCAGAGCAACGACCTGCTCTCCGGTTCCTATCCCCGTGACAAATGCCGTCTCCTCGCCAATCTGGCTTACCTTGACCGGTGTGAACTTCACAATCGAAGTGGTGCCGTCCACGACCCACACGCCTGTGCGATTTCCGTCGTCCAAAATTGCGCCGACAGGTACGGCGACTTCCGACTGGCGGTCAGCATCCAGAATTTTGATCGTCACGGTCGAGCCAAGCGGGGCTGCGGCGGCCTCGCCCTCGAGAATATAACGCGCCTCGTAAGTCCGGGTTTGAGGATCGGCAGAATCGGAGATCTGCCGCAGCCTGGCTTTGCCACTCAGACTTCCGCCTCCATAGACACTGGCCCGAGCTTCGGAGCCGGGAGCGGGACGCAGGGTCTCAGGTAGCCAGACGACCGCTTCACGCGGCCCGGACTGCGCCAGTTGCACGACCGTCTGGCCCGCTGCTACGACCTGTCCGGGATCTCCAAGGGTCTGGACTATGGTTCCGTCAGCGTCTGCAACGAGAAGCGTGTAGAGGGTGCCGTTTTCAGCCACTTTGGCGTCTGCTTCTGCCGCCGCAAGCTGAGCCGTGGCGGTGTCGAGCGCTGCTTTTGCCTGTTCATATCGCTGTGGTGTGGCTGCCAGGCCGTTTTTGACAAGTGCTGCATACCGTTTCTCGTCTGCCTGCGCCTGGACCAGAACGGCGCGTGCTGCCGTAACGGTGTTGCGCCTGGATGTGAGCGCCAGCTGAAGGTCGGTTTCATCGATGCGCATGAGCGCCTGGCCTTTGCTGACCTGCTGTCCCACATCGACCATCCGCTCGACGATCTTGCCGGGAACACGGAAACCAAGGTTGCTCTGGACACGGGACGCGACCGTGCCTGTGAAAGAGCGCTCAGCCATTCCAGTGGTCGTTGCCTCTGCAACCCGAACCAGGGGGGAGGCCGTCCTTGGATCAGCAGCCACAGCTTCCTGCCTTGTCGGTTCGTAAAACAGGGAGAAGACTCCCGCAGCGCCAGCCGCTGCCACGAGGCCTACGAGAGACAGGACATGTTTGCGTTTCATTTTTTCGTTCTCTTCTTGACCAGCGATCCAAACAAATTAGATTGCGACCTAACTCTATTCAAGGCATAGATGTCAAATGAAATCTAATTGGAGGTCAATATGAGAGTGAGCCGCGCGCAAGCCGAAGAAAATCGGGACAGGGTGATTGATGTCGCGAGCCGTCTGTTTCGCGAGCATGGCTTCGATGGCATCGGCCTCAAGGATCTGATGAAAGGTGCCGGCCTCACGCAAGGAGGGTTTTACAAGCAGTTTGCGTCGAAGGACGACCTCGCCGCTCTCGCGTCAAGGCGCGCCATGGAAAGCGCCACACGCAGATGGTCAGCGGCGGCGAATGACAGTGCCGCCCCCCTTGAGGCTGTCATGGCGTTCTATCTTTCCCCGGACCACAGGGGAGAAAAGGCGGAAGGTTGCCCGCTGGTGGCGTTGGGATCGGATGCGGCTCGCCATAGCGCGGAGGTCAGGAAACCTTTCGAAGACGGCATCCGTGCCCACTTCGAAGTACTGAATGAACTGACAGACGACGACAAGAGTTCCGAACCAGGCAGCAAGGCCATGGCAATCCTTTCTCTCATGGTGGGCGCCGTGACGCTATCGCGGATCATGGAAGACGAGACCATGTCGCAAGGAATTCTTGATGCGGCGGCTGACGAAGTCAGACGCATTGCGCGCCGTGACGGTGTCGCCTGAAGTCTACGCCGGGTCCAATAACCTGGCGTGAATAAGGGCCGAAGGTGTGCTCCTGCTCCGGCAGGATAAGAGCGTCTGAGGCTCAAACTTGAACCGCATGTCCAGACAATAGGCCCTGACCGCATCGTTGGTCGGGATGCCGAAGGCATGCCAATTTTGACATTGAACACATGGCGTGGCCTCGTCGTCAGCGTCCCGGTGTTCCTCAGTATACTCGCCATGATCGGTACGGCCGCAATGCTCTGGGTCGGAGGAACCCGGCAGTTTCGCTACTAAGCAAACGGCGGCAGACGTCAATTGAACCTTGACGAACCAGCATGGTTCAAAGATAGTCAAGGTGAACAAGAGGCGAGGTTTTCATGACCGCATTCACCATCCGCGTCCCGGACGAAGTGGCCGACCGGCTGAACCAGATTGCTCAAAAGCTCGACCGTTCCCGCTCTTACATGGCAGCACAAGCCATTGAAGATTTCGTGTCACGCGAAGAATGGCAGCTAGCGGAAATTGAAGCCGGAATTGCCGAGGCAGACCGCGGCGAATTCGCCAGTGACGACGACGTGGCACGCGTGGTCGGTAAATATCTCAAGACGACATCTCGGTCATGACGCAGAGGCGCATCCGCTGGACCGTGCGAGCATTGCGGCGGCTTGATGAAATCGGTGCGTACATTGAAAAAGACGACCCGGATGCCGCTGCACGCGTGGTTGCCCGGCTAGTAGCGTCTGTCGACATGTTGGCAGAGCTGCCGACCGTTGGTCGCATCGGTCGCATCACCGGCACGCGCGAAGTCGTATTGTCCGACATTCCCTACATCATCCCTTATCGGGTTCGCCAGGACATCGAGATCATTACGGTGATGCACGCCTCGCAGAAATGGCCGAAAAAGCTGTAAAAGCAGTGTGTCTCTCTCGGGCAGTACTCCAGCAGAATCAAAGCTGCAATCGCTCTTACGGAACAACGCGAGACGATCTGTCTTTCATTAGATTCAATAGCTTAGTGACTATTTGAGGCGTATGCTGTTGTTATGGAACATCGCGCCTTTAAACGCCAAAGCCCCCCCCCCCCAACTGGACCCCCAAACTTCCGTTAGGCAAGCCCCGCGTTGACATCGAGGAGCGTCCGGTCAGGTTTCATGAAGCTCGATCTTAGGCCAGTTGTTGTGAACAGAAGACGCGGTTTCACGCACGGATGTGTTCTTCTCCCTAAAGGCGGCGGCAAGTGTTTGAAGGGCTTTGCGAGACCGCATGTCGGTCAACGACGAATGGAGAACAATCTCTGATGACGGAAGAGGCGGCAAGCCGAAGCGCTTGCTGACTTCAATCGTATCGGCCGGCGCCAGGCGGCAGGAAAATGGGGCAATGGCCAGTCCCGCCGAGACTGCGGCGTTAACGGCGGTCGATACGCCGACGAACACCTCTATCCAGGCGATGCCGACTGCATCAAGGGCCTGGGTCGCAATACCGCGCACACCGCAGAGCGGTGCAAGCGCTGCGAGCCGAAGCGGCTCCCCGGAAGCTTGCTGAAATCCCGGCGAAGCGAACCAGCCAAAATGCTCCGGCCCAAGTGTCTCGCCGTCGCGCCGGTCTTCCTCACGACGAATGATAACGGCATCAAGCTCGCCGCGATCGAAGGCGCCAAGAAGATTTCGCGAGGTTTCGAGGCGAACCTCGATGCACAGGCCCGGATCATGAGAATAAAGCCGGGTGAGCAAAGTCGGAAGCTCCGGACCAGCGACATGGGCCGCAATACCGAGACCAAAGCGGCGCCGCGACGACAACAGTCCCGCCAAAGCTCTCTCGTGGGCAGCGAGGAATTCGCGCGCACCTTCGATGAACACGGCACCTTGAGCCGAGAGACGAACCTGTCTCGGGGTCCGCTCGACCAGCCTGACACCGAGCCGGTCTTCCAGTCTTTTCAACTTTACGCTTATGGCGCCTTGTGTGGTGCCAAGGAGTTGCGCGGCACGCGTAAAGCTCTGGAAATCGGCAATCGCGACAAATGCCTGGACTGCGTCCACTTCGAGCGTCGTCACTTCAATAATCCCGTTTTGTTGTCTCTGATATATTTAAACATCCAATTACGTTGTGATCAAGTCCCGACTATCGTGCGCTGATCCAAGAGAAATCACTTGGGTGAGCCTTTGGACTGGGAAACGTTTCCCTCCCGGCTCGCGATTACGTCGAAAGGTCAATAAATGAACGAATCCTTTAGTCGCCGCACCGCGCTGACGCTGGCGGCCGTCTGTCTTTCGTCTCTGATGTTCGGATTGGAAATCTCGAGCATCCCGGCCATCCTGCCAACGCTGGAACAGGTATTGAAAGCGGACTTCAAGCAGCTACAATGGATCATGAACGCCTATACCATCGCTGTCACCGCGGTTCTGATGGGGGCTGGCGCACTGGCCGACCGCTATGGCCGAAAGCGGGTCTTCGTTACTGGCATTGTTACGTTCGGTATCGCCTCGCTCATCTGTGGTCTGACAGATAGCGTTAAAGTTTTGATCATCGCTCGCTTCGTCCAGGGCATGGCCGGCGGTGTCATGCTCATCTGCCAGATCGCTGTGCTCTCGCACCAGTTCCAATCTGGCCGGCTTCGCGGGATCGCTTTCAGCTGGTGGGGAATAGTCTTTGGCGTAGGCCTCGGATTTGGCCCGATCGTCGGTGGGGCAATTGTCGCGCTTTGGAGTTGGGAATGGGTGTTTCTTGTCCATGTCTTGCTTTCAGGCGTAACGACGGCGCTTGCGCTCGCCGGTGTGCAGGGCTCGCGCGATCCGAATGCCGACAGCCTTGATATCGCCGGCATTGTCACGCTCGCTGCCGCGGTCTTTAGCCTTGCTTATTACATCACTCAAGGCCCCGATCTCGGCGTTACCAGCCCAACTGCACTGTCGATCCTGGGCTTTGCCATTCTCAGCCTGATTGGTTTTGTCATCGCCGAAAGAACAAGCGCCCGGCCGATGTTTGACTTTTCGGTGTTTCGCATCCGCCGCTTCTCCGGCGCACTGTTCGGTTCGATAGGCATGAACATCAGCTTCTGGCCGTTCATGATCTATCTACCGATATGGTTTCAGGCGGGGCTTGGTTACGACGGCGTTGTCGCAAGCATGGCTCTTTTGGCTTACACACTTCCCACGCTTATCGTGCCGCCCGTGGCAGAACGTATGATGCTTCGCCTCAGCCCTGGAATCGTCATCCCCGCTGGCCTTTTCACGATCGGGCTCGGCTTTGTCATCATGAAGATCGGTAGCAGCGTCTCTGATGCGAGTTGGCTGACAATGCTGCCGGGATGCGTGTTGGCGGGCATCGGCCTTGGGTTCACCAATACAACTGTTACCAATGCGGCGACAGGCGCAGTCACGTCCGAGCGCGTTGGCATGGCTTCCGGTATCGACACCAGCGCACGGATGATTTCGCTAGCCATCAACATCGCACTCATGGGCCTCATACTGGTTGAAGGTGTGCTTTTCGTGCTGAAACGTTCCCTTCCACAGCAAACTCTCGATACGGAGCTGCGCATGCTCGCCGAAAAAATCTCGGCCGGTAGCACAATCGCATCCCATTATGGATTGGAAGACAGTGTTGTGCATGCCGCTTTGCGCGACGGCTTTGGCTGGGTCATGCTCTACGGAGCACTCGGTGTATGGCTATGTGCCGCAGCAAGTTTGGTCGTCTTCACTCTTCCCTCGAAACCAGAAAATGAACCAAAAGGCTCAATAGTGAAATCGACTTAGCGACGCTGACCGGCACATCGGCATGCCCAGATTGCACACTTCTCGGGTCTTGAAGGGAATCGAACCAGCGACGAGGGAAAGCGGAGGCTCCGATACAAGTTTAACGCATTTGCGACCTTGATCTCACGGTTGACGAGATGTCGGACTGGACAATCCCTACAAGGCAACCGATATCCCCTTGCGGCTGAACGAATGGGAAATCATATGGCAACCGGACTGATCGCACTCCTCGATGACGTCGCCGCGATCGCGAAGCTCGCGGCCGCGTCTCTGGACGACATCGCCGCCCAGACCGCGAAGGCAGGAGCGAAAGCGGCTGGGGTCGTGATTGACGACGCGGCGGTGACGCCGAGATACGTGGTCGGCCTTTCGCCGGCGCGGGAACTGCCGATCATCGCCAAGATCGCGCTCGGGTCCTTGAAGAACAAGCTACTCTACCTTCTTCCGGCCGGAATTTTCTTGGGCTATTTTGCGCCATGGGCGATCACGCCCCTCCTGATGGTCGGGGGCCTCTATCTCTGCTACGAAGGGGCCGAAAAGCTGTACGAGGCCGTCATGCCTCACGACGCCCACGAACACGAGGCAGCGGTGTCGGGAACTTCCGATCCGGTCGCTATGGAAAACCAGAAAGTGTCGGGCGCGATAAGGACAGATTTCATACTCTCCGCCGAAATCATGGCGTTGACGCTCGCCAACGTCGCCGCCTCCAATATCTACACGCAGGCGGCGGTCCTGGCTTCAGTCGGCATTCTGATCACCCTGGCCGTCTACGGCGTCGTCGCCCTTATCGTGAAGGCGGACGATGCGGGGCTGGCGCTTGCTGGTTCCTCGGTCGGCCTATTGCGAGCATTCGGGCGTGGCCTCGTCGTCAGCGTCCCGGTGTTCCTCAGTATACTCGCCATGATCGGTACGGCCGCCATGCTCTGGGTCGGAGGAAGCATTCTCGTACACGGCATGGCCGAACTGGGCTACCACGGCCCGGAACACGTCATCGAAAGGATAGCTGGGGGCGTTAGCACCGTGTCCGCCTACCTCCCGGAGGCCCTGCACTGGACGACGACATCCGCGCTCCAGGCCGTGCTGGCCATATTGGTCGGCGGTGTGACCATTTTCCTCGTGCATGCCTCAGCACCCTTGATCCGGCGGCTCCTACCGCAGAGTCAATGATCCGAGGGACACCCCTGGGAGTATTCCGTCACCCAATGACTGGACGAGTGCGCAAATGGAAATCAAGGTCTATCTCGACGACACTAAATCGCGCCTTCTGTGTGATTAAGCGTTGAGGTTTGACCCCTTTCGGCGCGGACGAATGACCCCGGTCTTGGTAGATTAACATGCTGATTAATTTGTGGTTTGGGAAATGTGACTGAGGTCAACCGTCGGCGCCGATGGTGGGGTCAACACCACGCCGAAACACACCGCCGGCGGCGCGAACGCCGCTCAGTCGCGAGGATCACAATGGCAACTGGTACCGTTAAGTTTTTCAATCAGGATAAGGGTTTTGGCTTCATCACGCCCGATGATGGCGGCCAGGATGTATTCGTCCATGTCTCGGCGGTGTTGTCGGGCGGGCCTCTGAAAGATGGCACGAAGGTCAGCTATGACATCGGCCAGGATCGCAAGGCCGGAAAGTCGAAAGCGGAAGACGTTCGCGCGATCTGATCGACCTCTGCGCCACGCGGCGGCTATTTGCCGCCGCCTGTGAGTTTGAGAGTACGACGATCTGGCTCGCCGGCAAAGAAGCGCTCCAGAGTGAGCCGGAATCGTTCCCCGTCCTCCACGGCAGCTTCGCCAAACAGCGTCATGGATGAGCGGAATTTCAGATCATCGGGCGAACTGAAAATATCATGGGCGGAACGGTCGGTTACTCCAAGCACCGCATCAGTGGCCCGCGCCAATCTGTCAGCAAGTACCGAATGTCGGAGATAAGCCCGGGCTTCCTCGAGAGAGCCGATGCCGTAGAAGTCCGCGGTGGGAGACCTGCCCAGTACGCGCAATTGCGGGAAGATGAACCACATCCAATGGGTTTGCTTGCGTCCGGCCCTGAGTTCAGCGAGCACCGTCTCGAAGATGCGGTCTTGTGCTGCACGAAGCGGGAAAGCTCGAAAGGATCGTCCTGCGCCATCGATCGTCCTTTCGGATGACGCCGTCAGATCGGTGCGGCGGCCAGGAGGACCGCGACGGGCACCGTGATTGCCGACGCGCTGATCGCGACCGCCGCCGCAAGCCTGATCAGGCGGGCGCGTCTCGCGCGCCGAGGATCCCATTCATACGCCATACCCTGTCCCTCCGAACGCCAGAACAGCATGTGAAGCCGGGAGAGTCCATCCCCTTGCGCGCTCGCGCGTGATCTCGCGAGCGCGCGCTATTGCAAAGCGCCGCACCGCTCTTATTTCTTGCTGCGGAGGTCATTGGCGTAGCTGTGATGCAGGAATCCGTCATAAATATCGTATCGAATGATGCGGTCGAAATCTTGATGCCGAGCGGAAACAGAGGCCGGCTCCGATGCTCTGTCGTCTGCCTCTGTTGCGAGCGGGCGGACCAGCCGATGGACGACGACGGCTGCGGCATTTGCGATGCGTGCCTTGGTTTACCCATTCGAGCAACCGATGCTTCGGACGGCCTTGAATGCCCGACATCCTCCCCCCATCTTTCGCTCACTGCCCGTCATCGATGACTACCTACAGCGATTGAACTCAGTCGCACGTTCGTAGTCGTCCGGGTCCGAAGGGCGCTCCCCGAAAGGGTCGAGCGCCCTTCGTCATTTCGGCAGGATGCCGACCATGATCGCGACGGTCGTTTGACTTCCTGTCGTAGCGCACCAGATGAGCACCGTTCGTCCGACTCAAGCGGAGGAACTGGGGAGGTTCTCGCAGCCCCCGCTGCATCGGATCTCTCCATCAACATGAATGCATGCAGGACACGAAATGCCGCTTATCAGAAAGCAGGGCGCATCGGCGCCAAAGGAACTCGGGCTGTTCTGGCCAATGCAGACGTCCGACGGAATGACCGTCGACGTCTTCGTCTATGCCAGCACACTGCAGCAGCTTGATCCGGACTCGGTTGGCCCGGTCGGGTTGCTAAAACGGCATAGAACTTTGCTGGAAAGCATCGCGAGTGAGAAATTCGACCGAGACGGCGTGACCGGCCCCTATATGCTTCATATTACGCATGAAGATCTCCGCGCCGCGCAAGCGGGCGACGCGATCGGCGCCGGTACTTGAGCAAGCCTGCAATCTTCGCGCAAGGACCTTGAGGCATCTTGCGCGGCCGCAGTGCCGACACGGAGAAACCCTTGGACAATGGATCGAGCATTTTTGCATCGAGTACGGAGCGCATGGCGTGGAACATCGCCGCGCGCCATCTTGCGAACGGCCATAAAGATCCTGTCGCGATGATTATCGAGGGCATACAGGAAGAGCGCAGGCGCTGTGTCGAACTGTTGCGCTGCGCAAACGGAGGAGACGCAGAAATCCCAACGTTCCTTGTCGACCCTGACCACGAGTGGTAGGCGCCCCCATCGCAATCGCCGGTCGTTACCTCGCAAATTTCCGCGGGTTCGTGGACGATGGAGTTCTCAATCGACCGTCATGTTACAATGTCTCCGCGTGCTCGAGTAGACGGAATGTCAACGTCAACTCGGAGATCCCGGTCCCAGCAGGCGGTCCCGAAACACATATAATGCGCATTCTCATGATTCTCGGCTCCCTGATCGTGGGAACGGTCGCCGGCATCTACATGTTCGCAACAATCTGGCATCGCACTGCCCCGGAAAGTGCCATGGCTATGACGGTCGGAGGAGGCACGCCGATCGTCTTCGGCGTTCTCGCGTATCTCGGCACAAAGTCTGCCGACGGCCAGCGGCCCAACCTCGGCAGCGCGAAGACCTGGTTGGCCATCTTGGGCATAGCGGCGGCCGCGGCGGGGCTCTTTCTGGTATTGATCGTCGCTGGGGCCTTGTTGGTCCAGCGTGGCTGAAGCATGATCGAATTTCAGCGTCCTATCCGGAAAAGCACGGCCACCAGACGATGCCCATGACCGATCCCGTCCGTTTCTTCGCGCGCGGCATTCGCTTGGTGGCGGCATGAGCGACGAACGCCCCGCCCGTGGGATGCTCCTCATCGTTCTGCGGCTGTCGTTCGGCCTTGCTCTTCTCGTCGTCCCCTTCCTCGTCCCGCTTTACCTTCCACTGCAACTCGTCCCCCTGTACTGGGTCGCGGCCATGATCATCGAATGTGTGGAGGACAGGCTTTTCGGTGAAGTGAACCATACCTTCCTATGGATGCTTGGTGCTTGCTGGGGCCTCAGCTATGCGACAGCCCAACTCGTGCCGTGGACGATATTAAGCCTTATCGCCGGCCTTGCATGCTTTGTCGTCCTGCTCTGGCTGCAAACGATCTGGGAAAAATTCGCAAAGCTTAGGATCGTGCGAAAACGGCCAGGACCGCGCCTGACCGAAACGGAGCCGGTGCCTTTCACGGGGACAAGCGCATGGGGCGGCCCCGCGCCGGTCACTCCGGAAGGCGAGACGCTACGGGTTCTGTCCTGCGGCGAATTCGCCATGGGCGGCCCGGTCATCTGCGACTACCTGTTTGCGGACGGCAGCGTCATCCTCGGCGCCGGCGCATCGACCGGCTTTTCGCCCGATGGCCGCTATTTCGTTTCGCCGAGCCCGTCGCGTGAGAAATGGTCTTTGCTGCTCTTCGACCGTCACCACCGGCTGCTGTACCGCTGCCATGAGGCAAACGCTTTCTGGGAAATCGACCTTGTCGGAGACAATACGGTGACCGGCCGGCGGAGCCCGCTCACCTCGAACCAGACCTATACGGTCATGATCGACGACCTGATCACCAGTTCCAGCCCAGAACGCCTGGTCTGCGTCGCCGACCTATGGATTCCCGAAGGGGACTGGCAATATATACGCATGCGCCAGGATGTTTCCTGCCCTTCCTCGCCGCCCGGTGGCCCCGTTCTCGCGGCAACACCGTATCTCCCGCCCAGCCTCATGGCGCTCGAGGCACCGCTCGATCCGCTCTACTATCCGAAAGCGGAACTGTTCGTCGACGGCGTGGCGAGCGGCTTGCTCATCGCCACGGAGCAGGCGGAATTCGCATGGCGGCAGGATGCCGGTGCCTTCGTCTGCGAGGCGACCCCCAAGAGCGATGGCGGCGAGGCTGGCTATTGGCTGTGGGTTTCATCCTCCGGATGGCGAAGGATCCCGCCAGGACGCGGCCTGCAAGACGACATCCCTTATGCCGCCCGCGATAAGTTCGCGGGTCTCGGTCCCGAGAGCCTGACCGTTCAGTGGTCGCTGTCGCAGCCAAGACTGAGCCATGACGACTTCGGCCAACTCGACGGCTACACGCATTCAGCCCTTGAGATCGATGGCCGGCTCCATCCTCAGCCGATCGTCCGGCAGCATGTACTTCTGGACGAGGTCGACCCGGACCGCGAGCGCCTCGAAAGCGAACCGCTGAGGAATGGCCTGACGCTGTCCTGGCGCTATCTGCGCACAGATATGGATTTGTCTCGCCATGTCTATAGCTGCGCGTTCGGCGACCACCCCCTGGATGGGGAATGGCTGCTGGATCACCGCCTGTCGGCCAACCGCACACACGCCGCCCTCGTCGCCTATGATCCCGCGCCCTCCATTCCGCATCGCATTGGGGTGCTGAATGCCGAAACCGGGTCGGTCGAATGGGTGGAGGAGACATTTTACCTCCCCCAGCTCCAGGCGTTCAGCGACCATGCACTCTACCTGGTTCACATGGAAGGCCGTATCGATGTCTCCCCCGACGACGGGCCGGGCACCTTCTCCAACAGCGAGGAGGCCCAGCGGTTGAGCGAAATCCGCCCACCGCTCGATCAGGCCCGCACTTTCCTGGCGCATCGCGCGGACTCCCGCCTGCAATACCGTCGTGCGGCCGTCACAGGTAAAGACGACCGCTGGCAGGCCATCGAACCGAAAGGGTGGAAATGAAGTATTACAGCCGGATCAGCCTTGCCATCAGCATTTCGGCTCTCGCGCTGTGGATTTGTGCCTTATCGACCTACACGTCCCCACGCGGGGGAGACGGGATGGGGCCGAACCCCACCGGCATTCTGCTATACATCTCCACCTGGCTGGTGGCGGGCATCCTGGCGCATTCCACCATCGCTGCCGCGGTGTGGGGATTCTTAAAGGGCAGGATGGGCGTTGCGCGGAAACGCCAAATCACTCTCTGGATCAACGTCATCCTGTGGACGCTGTTCCTCGTGCTCGTGAAGAAATGGTTCTACTTCTGAGCGCTTCGGATTCCGAAAGTTTTTTCCCGACCGAGGTGTCGGAACCAACCGAAAAAAATCGCCAGAAAAACCCCTGCGGTGACCACGAACAACGCAGTTTGCGCTTGAAACCAGGGCGTACGCGCCGATGGCCAGAACAGCCAACGCGCTGCGAACAATATGCCGGGGAGGACCATGAAGGTGCCGAAGCTGACCAATATGCCCAAGATCAAATTGAACGGCACCGCCAGGGTGGGGTCCGGGTGATGCTCATCGTACATAATGCTATGCCAAAGGCCGGTTCCCGCTCCCGTCGTGAAGGAAATGCCGGCGGCGAGAAGGAGAAGCATGCCGCTTCGAGGCGCAGGACGCACGGCGCGCGCCTCCGTGACGATATCGTCCTTTCGTTCCTGCATTCCGGCGCCCGGTTCCTCGGTCAAGGCAAGCCTAGTTCGGCAATCAGGTTGGCTGGAAGATCGGCGGTAACGTTCGCCGCATCGCCCGCGGCCATGACCAGCGCCCCCTCGCCCCAGATATCGTATTCCATGTCGATGCGCATGCCGTCCCGCTCAAGCACGGCCCACGAATGATCAAGGCCGCCGCCCATATTCAGGCGCCATCCCCTATCCCTCAAGGCAAAGACCGTCGCCCGCCATGCATCCTTCGGGATCTGCAATCGATGGATTTGCTCCTGCACCCTCAGTCAATTTCTTTTGGCACGAGGCGGTATAGTTTCATGTTGGCATGCAAAAAGCATCACGAATTGGTCCCCCTGGCAGTCGAGACGGCGCGACCGGCACCAATCTCCTTCATGTTACGGAAGAGGATCTACGCGTCGCGCAAGCGAGCAAAGGCAGACGACGCACAGTAGGGGCCCAAACTCGCTGGGGCGCCAACATGCGTCATCAGGAATCCGTCGCCGGGATCGCGCGCCGTCCCTCGGCTTTCTTCGATTTCAGCGCGGCTTCGATCTGCTTGATCACTTTGGCCGCCTCGAGCAAGATTGCCTTCATCTCATCCTCCTTCAGATGCAACGGCATCCCTCCGGCTTGAATGAGATCCATGGCCTCGGCGGACTCCTGAAGTCGCCCGGGCTCCCCGAGCAAATCCCAACCCTCCTTGATCGTCACGTAGGCACGTCCGAGCAGTCGAAGCATTTCTCCTTCGGAGACTGTTTGCACCTAGTCGGCTGCCCTCGTCAGTTCCGCGACTACGTCAGCAATGCTCTTCACCAATCACCCCCACTTTATGGGGACGCCGGCAGCTCTACGACGGATTTGCTTTTGGTTTTGACTTGGCCTGTGGCTTGATCCGGATACGCACCACTCCCCCCTGCGGATGGTCGATCTCGAAGGCGTTCGTCTTACGTACGAGGTCGCTGAGTTTCCGGAAGCCGTAGGTGCGCGGATCGAAATCGGACGCGAGATTTGCAAGCTGCGTCCCGACCGCGCCAAGGGGTACCCAGCCGTCCTCGCTGTCCATCTGCGCGATAACCTTGCGGATAATTGGCACTGCGGCCGATGGCTGCTGCAGGGGTTTCGCCGCGGAGGTGGATTCCACCTCATTCGCGGGCGCGGAAGGCAGAAGGTTCTCGGTATAGACAAACCGCCGGCAAGCCTGGCGAAAGCTCTCCGGCGTCTTCTGTTCTCCGAAACCGAACACATCGGCACCCTGCTCGCGGATGCGCGCGGCAAGCCGCGTGAAATCGCTGTCGGAGGAAACCAGGCAGAACCCGTCGGAACGACCACTATGGAGGAGGTCCATGGCGTCGATCACCAGGGTGATGTCGGAGGCGTTCTTGCCCGTCGTATAGGCGAACTGCTGCTGTGGGATGATCGCATGCTTGGCCAATATCTCGGCCCAGGTCTTCGAGCGCGCGCTGGAGAAATCACCGTAGATGCGGCGGACGCTGGCCTCGCCGATCTTGGCAATCTCCTCGAACAGGCCATCCGCGATCTTCGCAGAAGCATTGTCGGCATCGATGAGAACGGCAAGGCGGGGCGAACGGGTTCGGATGGCATGAGGCCTCCTGTCAGAGGATAAGGCAGGGGAGTATACCGCCTAACGACTGGTGATCGTAGAAATTGAATTGAGGACTGGATAGAGCGTGATGCGGTCACCTCCAGCTTTTCCAACAAGAGTGCGAGGTCGTGAGAAAGACCTGCAGTCATCCCGACAGCGTGGAGCGCTTCATCGGAACGGATTAATAGGCCATGCGTTCCGGCTGGTGGCGTTGATGGGATCTGAACCGCTGACCCTGGTGGGTAAAAGCCTAATTGTACTCAATTGCCCGCCCACACGAAAACTTGGGGCTGAAGGACCGATTTTGGGACGGTCGTACTTTAAGATTTCAGGATCGCGCTGAAACGACGATTATGCGCTCCAACAGGAGGCTTCTTCTCAGCGGGACGGGGTCGTGGCGATGTGGCGCACCGGCCACGTCATCGCGATCACGCCCGCGAGAACGCAGACAAAGCCCAGCCAAGCCATCGGCATCAACGTCTCTTCCAGAAACAGCACGCCGAGCCCCACGCCGATCGGCACGCGCATATAGGCCTGCGCCGTCGTCCCGACCGAGCCCAGTGTCTGGATAAGCCGGAAATAGATCACGAAGGCGAGCGCCGTCGAAAAAACGGATAGCCCGAGGAGCGCGGCCAGGGAACTACTGCTGGGGGTCAATGTCCACGGGCGATCGACGATCAGGCTGGCGGGAATGAGGAGAACCGCGCCGCAGATCATCGACCCGGCAGCCGGCAGCATCGAATCCATTCCCCGGAAATTCTTCCCGAAAATCGCGGCGCCCGCATAGGAGATCGTCGCTGCGACGATGGCGAGCTGTGCCCAGGTTTCTTGTCCGAGACCCTCCAATGCTTCGAAGCCGACGATGAGGCAAACGCCCAACAGACCGGCGAAAACCCCGAATAGCTTGCGACCTGACACCGCCTCATGACGGGTGATGAGAACCGTCAGCAGGAAGGTGAAGATCGGCGAGGTCGAATTGAGGATCGTCGCGAGTCCGGCATCGGTCGTCTGCTCCGCCCAGGCAATCAGTGTGAACGGGATGACGCTGTTGAGGCAGGCCTGAAACAGAAAGCGGCCCCAACTCGTGCGGTCCCGCGGCAGCGAGAGGCCGCGTGCCTTCACGAGAACGAGGAGCAGGCTTCCTGCAATCAGCGTTCTGGCCGCGATCAACGTTATCGGCGGGATCGTTTCGACACCGATCTTGATGAAGGTGTAAGACGAGCCCCACAGCGTCGACAGAAGGACCAGCAGGCATAGATCGGCCGCCCGGTTTGTTTGCTCTGATCTCATTCAGGTTCGTCCTTGCCTATATCTGCGTGCACACCCTAGCGGACGCATATCGAAAATAGTTCGGTGCAGGCCGAAGCATGGCTTCAGGTATCCGCAGCACGTCCCATTGGTTCGATTTCCAGGCTTTCGAGCGCCGCTTCCACCCGCAGGATATCGACAGGACACAGGGGCAGGATCGGCCGTGGTGGAACGACGCGGCAGAGACCGACAATATCCGCGATGGCATACATCACGCGAAAACTCCCAAATTCCTTGAACAGGCTCCAGAGCGGTTGGAACGCTTGGTCGAGCCTCTCCGCTTCTTCCCTGTCGCCGGCCACGGCGGCTCGGGTCAGCGCTAAGGCCTCGGCCGGCAGCAGGCCGGCGGCGACGCTGTACCAGGCATCGCCGCCAGACAGCAGCGATTGCGCCGCGCCCCAATCGCCGCTGTAGCCGATGGAAAAACCGGCAGGTGTCACGGCGCGCAGCCGGGCAAGCTCGGCGCGGAAGTCGCCATCCGCCGGCAGCGGCATCTTGATGGCAGCAATACCGGCTACCTTTGCAAGCCGCGCGATCAGGCTGTCGCTGAAGATGAACCGGGTGGTGCCGGGATTGTTGTAGATGCACAGCGGCAAGCCGCCGGCCTCAGCGACGGCGGACATGTGCTGAAAGACCTCTTCCTCCGTGAGCGGCGTATAGGACATGGGTGCGAGCAGCAGGCCATCAGCCCCGGCCGCCTTCGCATCGCGGGCGAGCGCTTCCGCCTCGTCCGTGCGCAGCGCGCCGACGCCGACGATGACGGGAATCCTGCCGCCGACGCTCTCCATCGCGGCCTCGACCGCGCGCCGCCGCTCATCCCGCGACAGGAAAGCATAACAGCCGGTGCTGCCCAGAAGACCGATGGAATTCGCGCCGGCCCGCAGGATGCGTTTGAGCAGGCGCGCAAGGATCGCCGTGTCGACGCGGCCCGCCGCATCCGTCGGTGTGATGGAAAAGGCCGAAAGGCCGTTGAAGAGGGTCATGGTCTTCTCCTGCCGCCACCGATCATAGACCACTGGCGAGCTTGAAAGCGATCAGCCACATTGTCACCGCGACAATCCCCTCCAGAACGCGCCAGGCCACCGGATTGGCGAAGACCGGCCGCAGCTTCGTGGCGCCATAACCAAGCGAGAAGAAGAACAGGAACGAAGCCGTGACCGCGCCGGCCGCGAAGGACGCTTCAAGGCCCGGGAAGCGCGTCGAGATCGTGCCGAGCAGCACCACGGTATCGAGATAGACATGCGGATTGAGCCAGGTGAGCGCAAGGCCGGTGAGCAGCGCCTTGCGCAGGCTGGAGGCGTTGCCCTCCCCCGCCGCCAGCGCGCCGGACGAGCGAAAAGCGGAATAGAGGTTTTTCGCGCCATACCAGACGAGGAAGATGGCCCCGCCATAGCGCATGAGAGGATCGAGCCATGGCAACACCGCGGCGATTTGCTGGAAACTCGTGATGCCGATCAGGATCAGCACCCCATCGGACAGCGCGCAGGCAAGGCAGATCGCAAAAACATGCTCGTTGCGCAGGCCCTGCCGCAACACAAAGGCGTTCTGGGCTCCGATCGCCACTATCAGGCTGAGGCCCATGGTGAACCCAGTGAAATAAACGGAAAAACTCATGTGCCGCGCAATGCTCCCTCTTCGCTGCGCTTTTCCGTATCGCGGCGGGCAGGTTCAGGCTAGTTAATGCTACTAACTCAAATTAAGCAGAATTAATCCATGCTCGACTATTCCGCTCTCCGCGCCGTTGCGGCCGTGGTGCAGACCGGCAGCTTCGAAAAGGCTGCAGGTCTCCTGAACGTGACGCCCTCGGCCGTCTCCCAGCGTATCAAGCAGTTGGAGGAGCGCCTGGGCGTCGTGCTGATCGTTCGCGGTGCGCCCTGCGCGGCGACGGAGACGGGTGAGTGGCTCTGCCGGCACATGGAAAATGTCGGCATCCTGGAAGGCGAGTTGCTGCGGCATCTGCCGGCCCTGGCTTCGCCTGACGAATCCCGCCAGCGGGTGACACTGCACATCGCGACCAATGCCGACAGCCTCGCAACCTGGTTTCTGGCGGCGATCGCGACGTTCACGAAACAGACATCCTATCTCGCGAACGTGGCGATCGACGACGAGGACCATACGGCCGAATGGCTTGAGCGCGGGAGGGTGCTGGCGGCGGTCACCAGCCACGAAAAGCCGGTCCGAGGTTGCCGCCGCCTGTCCCTCGGCATGCTGCGCTATCATGCAACGGCGAGTCCGGATTTCATGGCACGCCACTTCCCCGACGAATTGTCGCCCGAAGCTCTGATGCGCGCACCATCGCTCATCTTCAACCAGAAAGACCGTTTGCAGACCCGGTGGATCCGTCAAACCCTCGGAAGGGACGTCACCTGCCCGACCCACTGGCTGCCGTCGACGCAAAGTTTCGTCGAAGCGAGTTTGGCCGGCATGGGCTGGGGCATGAACCCGGCGCTCCTGGTGCGAGAACACATCGCGGCGGGCCGCCTGGTCGAATTGTGTCCGCAATCCCCGCTCGACATTCCGCTCTACTGGCAGATCAACCGGCTCGCCGCAGACCGGCTGCACGAACTCACCCGAGAGGTCATGGAGAAAGCACGCATATACCTCTTGCACTGAGGCACAGCAGGACATCCCTTCCGGCCGGAGGTCTTGAAGGGATCTGAACCACCGGCCCGTGTTCGAAGGACAGAGCGATGATGTTTGAGAACATTCAGTTTCTTAAGGCACCTGCTCCGTGACCCTCTGCAGCGAACCAGCCCGACTTGAGATGACCTTGCGAATTGCACTCAGGATAGGGTGCTTGATCCCGTCTTCGGCCAACTCTGCGACAAGGGCATCGGCTTCGCTCACAATCCTTTCCGCCATTTGGGCAAGATCGCGAACCAGGATGCGCTGAGAAGATTTGGTTTCGGGCACCAATGTCTTCCAATGCTTCAGCTGGATAGTGTCGGGCACATCACGGCCACCAATTTTCATGGCGAGCCTCTTTGACAAGCGGGGATAAACGGCCGTGCAAACGACATCGTAGATCGGCGCCAGATCCGATTCATCGGAGCCGTAAAGCAGGGCGTAGTTCTTGCCGTGGGCATCGGCGTTGCCCACGAGATAATGAAAGATCAGCATGCGGATGAACTGTAACCGATCCGCGACGGGCCTCGCGCAGGCCTGGTCGATCAGCCCGAGAGATCGTTCTGTTCCCGGTCCGCCCTCAGCCTCATACTTCAACTCCGGCGGTACGCTAAGGGCCTGGCAGAGGTCCTCCTGATGCAGGCGCTCGATGATGCCATCTGCAGCCTTCGTCCGATCATAGCGTTCCACTAGGAGAAAAGCAGTGGCTCCACTAAGGCGTATCTCGACATGGGGTACTGGCAGCTTGAGGCGGGCAGCAAGGCGCATACAAAAATACTCGTTTTCCACCGTGCCTTCCAACGCCTGGATGACTGGTTTCAAGATATGGGTCGTTGGTCTGCCGTCTTTTGCCAAGGCAATGTAACCGTCATCCACAATGACCGCCAGTTTGTCCTGCGCGCCGGCCAGCGACAGACGAACGCCCTCATCTCCACCAAGCAGAGGCCGGGTCCGCAGCCTGCTGAGAATTTCATCCAGACGTTCTGAGGTGAGAATTTCGGCGTTGGACTGGCCTGAAGGTTCGGGCGCCGTGCCTGTAGGATAGAGTGACAGGGCCCCTGCACATTCGCCCCCGATAACTTCCAGCAGTCCGAAGGCGTTCCCTGCCGAAAGGCCCAGCGCCCCAGCAAGCCGTTGCCGCGCGCCCTCATCCGGCAATAGCCCGGAGAAAAACGGGCGCACAACCTGATCACCAAATGATTCTTCTTGCAGGGGCATTGAGAACGATATCGCCCGCGATTTTTGGTCCAGGAGATACGTGCTGTCATAGGCAAAAGTCAGCAGGCTGTCTTCGAGCCGGCTGAGTACGCCGGCCTTGGTCTCGCGAAAATAGACGTCCAATACGCGGGTCATGATCGCGAACCCTGGCGACGGCCGACGGAAACGACGAGACCAAGACCGGCTAGGACTTGCATCGCACGGCCGATCTGGCAGCTCTCTTTGCCGGCCTCGAGTTCACGCAGAAAACGTACGCCCACGCCAATTACCCCGGCGAGTTGCTCCTGGGTTAACCCTTGCTCTTTGCGCTCCTGACGGATCAGCAGGCCAAGGCTTTTCGTATCTTTGATCTTTTCCATAATCACCCCTATCGGGATGATTATATCACCAGACGACATGAAGGGAAGTCAAAAGAACCGATCGGGATGATTTTAGGATTATTGGCGCCAACGGACCGAAATAGACCCGCTCAGGATGAATCTACACCACCGCGGGACTACCCTAATGTTTACTGCTTGAAGCAGTTCTCACGGTGCCATCTCAGGAACTGGGGATGTGGCCGCTCGAAAACCCTGCCAGGCACAATCGCCTTCCCGGTGAATAACCCGTTCAACCTTGGAGACAGCAAAATAGCCGCGGGTCGCTGCGACTTTCCGAGGCTCGTAGTAGACGATCCAGTCACCCACACACGCCTGGACACGACCGAGATACTGGCCCGGGAACTGGTATTGTTCAGCCGGGCTATCGTCGTAGATCGAATCTGACCGGTGAATGAAAACCCCGAATCCCATCTGCAATCTGTAGCATGGCCCTCTCGATGCTTCATTTGAAATTTGGCCTAAGCCTAAACCCGACTGGGAGTCAGTTCGCCGCAAAACTATTTTTAAACGTCTGTTTCTATTCCGCCCGCGCTCGGCACTGGTGCCGAGAAAACGGAATAAGAGCATGGCAAAACACTATCTTTCATCTCATCATCTTCAACGAAAAATCTCGGATTTCTGCGAGGTGCGCATCGCGCCAATCGCCTCACAGCGAGTTCTGGACAGCATTCGGCCTTATCTCATAGGTCTTGTCATCCACCGCCGGCCACCACCGATCGTTAGTGGCCGTATGGATTGGACGGCCCTTGGCCAGGCATGCGGGATCGAAAACCAATTGACGGCCGAATTGAAGAAGGCGCTCCGTCCGGGATTGGACGCGATCATCCGCTGGCTCGGCGAACCACCTGCCGCCGACAACATACAGTCGATGAAAACACGCACGAAATCGCGCAATACCGCTCGGCGCAAGGCGGAAACTGCGGCGCGTTCCAGGCCGCGACAGATCGTTTGCGACAAGACCCCGGCTACATCTTCGTCAGTGCCGAGGGGACCACAACCGAAACCGATCAGTCCTTTTCCTGAGCCATTGTTCGAGGCGACCGATGATCCGGCGAGCTTTCACGATGCACTCGTTTATCACATGCGCCGATTCGGCGAGAGCTACTGGCAACTCTACCGTTCCGTCATTCGCCTGGGCGAGACGTTCGATGACAAGACCCTGCTGTCATGGGTTCAGGGCGAGCGCGTGCCACGATCTCTGACGAGCTTCGAGATCCTCTCCCGCATCGAACGGCGTTATCGACTGGGACAGAGGTATTTCAAAGCGAAGCTGCCGCACCAATCTCGCTCCCTCTACGGCCATGATATGGGTGACATCAGTGCGGCGGAACGGCGACGACTTGCGTGGCATCTTCCGGATAATTTCAGCAGCTTGCCGTTCTCCAAGCGGGAGGAAATCATCGAATGGGTGCGCCGGGTCATCATCTCGGGCTCAACCGACTATCGTCGCTATCAGGCGGCGGCAACCAAACAGCGTTATGCAATATGATTTCCGGGGATCACCTATGGCGGAGGCACCCTGTCTCCACGACCACAAATGAACCCGGACAGCACGAGCCACAATCCCGAGGCCTTTGAAGATCCTGATATCCTGTCCGGGGTCGTCGATGCGCCGCCGCAACTGGGTATGGAGATGGCCGACCTGATCCGTTTCAAGACATCGACGCTGACCGCAATCGGCTTCCAACGAAATGGAGTTTGGGGAGAGGAAACCGCATCCCAGAAGGTCGAGCATCTCGGCCTCATGTTCGGGGCACTAGCTGCCTCACCCGCCTGCGTCGTCAAAGGGCGCGGTGTGCCGCTCAGACAACTAACCTTTGGCCTGTTGATCTTCCCAGGCGTCTGGGACTGGTACCTCCAATGGCGGGAGCAGCGCCGCGGCTTCTACACCAAATGGGAAGAAGACATGCTGATGGTGGCGCAAGCTCTCACGCGGGCAGAGGTGGGCTGGATCCGCCAGCATCCGGAGCTCCTGAAGAAGGTTCAGCCAATCGAAGGGCTGATCGTGCAGGAGGAGATAGACTTTGCGAAGCGTGACTGGCACGGCGCCTGCGATGCTTTCCACCGGCACGCTGCCAATCGTTCGAAGGAAATCCAGCGTGTCATGCGCGTGCACCGCGATCCGTTCGAGCCGATCATGGTGGTCCTTGAAGCAGACAGCCCACTGTCGGAATACCGCAAGGTCACAGATGAGATCCTGAAGCGTATGCCGGATGAAAACCGCTATCCTCGGGCAGCAGCCGAAGCGGTCCGCTCTTTCCTTTTGCTGCGCCTCGGCCTGCATCTTGGGCTTCGACAAAAGAACCTTCGCCAGCTTCGCTTGTGCCCGCGCGGGCATTTTCCGACATCGGAGCGGCGGCTGGAGGACATGAAATGCGGTGAGATATGCTGGAGCGATCGGGAAAACGGATGGGAGGTCCTCATCCCATCGATCGCCTTCAAGAACTCAGGCTCATCATTCTTCGGACAAAAGCCGTTTCGCCTGATCCTGCCGGATTTGCTCGACCTCTACAAATACCTCGAAGCCTATATCGATCGCCATCGCGGGGTGCTACTCGGTTCAGCGAAAGATCCCGGCACCTTTTTCGTCAAGACGGTGAAGACGACCAGTCTGGACGCGGCATACGATTCCACCAAATTCTATGAAGCATGGCGGACCGTGGTCCAACGCTACGGCATCTACAATCCCTATACCGGCCGCGGAGCCATCAAGGGCCTGCTGCCGCACGGACCGCATAATCTTCGGGATATTCTGGCAACCCATATCCTAAAGCAGACCGGGTCATACGAGCAGGCGAGTTATGCAATCCAGGACACACCAGATGTCGTTCAGCAGCACTACGGTCGCTTCCTGCCGCAGGACAAAGCTGCACTTGCGGCGAAGATCCTAAATCAGGTTTGGGAAGCCGCATAGTCGCTCGGATAAATCGCTGATCCACATCGCCCATACAGATGCAAACCAAGCCCCGCATCTGTATGGGCCCTGCCGGTCGTCTCCGCCTTGAAAGGTTTCGAACCGACGGCCAGTCAATATCACTTGTCTGTTCATGGAAACGAGGATCCGGCGGAAATTTCAGGCATTCATCTGTAAAAGCCTCGGGAAGGCCAGGCTCTCCCTCGGGTGAAAGCTTAGGCTGCGGCTAGCATTTCCCTAATGGTCGCGATGACGCGAGCATGATCGTATGGCTTACTAAAAAACCTGCCCTCAACCGGTAAAAGTTCGTCGCTCAATTGACGGTGACCCGAAGCCACGATGATCTTGACCGGGGGCCATCTGTCGCGAACAGCAGAGGCCAGCTTCAAGCCGTCCATACTGCCCGGCATGTCGATATCGGTGAACATCAACCGGATCTCTGGATGGGCGTTCAGAATGTCGATGGCGTCGTCGGCATTTGTGGCCTCGAGCACAATGAACCCTTCGTTCTCAAGCGATATAACTACATCCAGTCTTACGAGCGCCTCGTCTTCGACGACAACGACTGTGATCCCCTTTTGCGTCATCCCTCAAACTCTCCGCAGTTGACGCGTTCCATGTGTCTTTTCGATTATGCGAACCTGATGAACGCGGGGAACAACAGATTGATCCGAGAAGAACTATTTTATCTTTCAGCAAGTTACAGCAGAAAGCTATTTGAACCCATGATTAAGGATATGCGCAATCTATTTTCGCGCCGAAATGCGTGACAGAGGCCCGCTCACTGACAAGCGAAACCCACCTGGAGCGAATATGATTTCCGGAACCGCGCCGAATAGCGATCCCAATGCCGAACGCACATATCGAGTGCCATAACCCTGCCGCGTCGGCTCCCGCACAACCGGCCCTCCGACTTCCGTCCAGTCCAAAGAGAGTTCGGAACTGCCGTTTGTGGCAACAGACCACAAGAGACCGACATGCCCATCCGGACGCGAAAGCGCGCCATATTTGATGGCGTTCGTGATAAGTTCGTGCAGGCAAAGCGCGATCGTCGTTCCGGCGTCCCGGCTAACAACGATATCCGGCCCGCTGATATGAATGCGGCTATCGCCGGCGCTGTTGTAGGGAGAAACCGTCAGGTCAATGACGGATGAAAGCGAAACCTCCTCGCCGCCGGCTTCAAAGACGGCGCTGTGGACGTTGGATAGGGCCTGCAGCCGACCGGCAAAATCGCTTGCCAACCCCTCGACGGACGTGGCGCCGCGCCGTGTCATCTGAAAAATTGACGTGACGCTCGCCAGGATATTCTTGACCCGGTGATTGAGCTCCAGACGTAGCTCCCGTTCCCGCTCGATAGAATCGCGGACCTGGCGTTGGCGCAACCGCACCAGCAAATTTGACTGGATTCCGTTCACGAGTTCCAATGGCGCGATCGGACGCGTGTGAAACAAAAGACGCGAGCCCGGCCATGAAGTCAGCAATTGGCTGCGGATCCGTTCAATCGGCGCTGTCCGCTCCAAAAGGACGATGATCGGTACTTCCGACCAGTCGGGCTGCTCCGCGAGATGCGTGGTAATCCGTACGATAACCTGCGGGTTGAGGGCCTCGTGAGTAATGACGATGATGCCGGGAGATAAAGCGAGATGCTCGACCAGCTCCCCGTCGACCTTGGCGGCCTTGACCTCGATCTTCTGTTCTCGAAGGAAAGCAGCGACGTAATCGGCGTCCTTTCGAAACGGAGCAAGGACGAGCACCCAGTCCAGCTCGCTATCGACCGGGAGGCCATTCATTTCGGGTCTGGGAGAGGATTGTAGGCGACGACGCTGACGCCTCCGCTTTCTATGATCAGCTCACGGATGTTGAGATCGTGGGGACCGTGACGCTTCTTGACCACGGTGATGTTCCGGCGCAAGCGCCCTTCGTGCTCCATGATCCGCAGAAGCAGAACGGTATCTCCGAGAAAGCTGACATCCACATCGATACCGACATTCTGTCCGATCAGACCGTGCTGAGCAACGATCAACATGGTTAGGACACCAGAGCGGGCAAGGTACTTCAGCAGCGACTGGATGTCGCGAACCGCTTTCTCGCGATGGGGCAGAGAATTCAGGTATCCCGTCAGGCTGTCGATGACCACAACCCGTGACTTGTTTTGCGTGACGGCGTCCTGAACGATCTGCCCGAATTCGCCGGGGGAGATTTCGTTGGGATTGAAGTCCCGCAGGATGAGCTTGCCATCCTTGTGGAACTGCCTGAGTTCCATGCCCAAGCCTTCAGAACGACGGAAGAAGGTTTCCAACCGCTCCTCGAACAGGAAGAGCGCCACACTCTCACCCCGTTTGAGCGCCGCGGTGGCATAGAGGGACGACATGGTCGATTTGCCAGTACCTGACTGCCCGATGACGAGCGTCGTGGTCCCGGCCTCCTGGCCACCGCCGAACATCTCGTCGAGCTCGGCGACACCGGATTTGATCAACTGCGGCTTGGCCGTTTCTACGGCGGCGCTGGACATGATACGCGGAAAAACGACGACCCCCTGCCCCTCGCGGATTGCCATATCGTGATAACCGTCGGCGATCGGCACGCCGCGCATCTTGGAGACTTCGATACGGCGGCGCACGCCACCATATTCCTCCAGCGACTTGTCGAACCGGATAACGCCGTGGGCGAGCCCCTCGACCTCCTCGCCGCTGCGGTCGTAGCCGGGCGTCTGGGTATCCAGTAACAGCGCGACCACGTTCCGCTTCGCAAGGAAGGATTTGAAACCGATCAATTCACGGCGAAAGCGAGGGGAATCGCCGGTGATGAGCCGGATTTCGAGCAGAGAATCATAGACGAGGCGGCGAGGCTTGTGCGCCTCGATCGCTGCTTCAATGGCTTTCCTAGTCTCGTCCAGCCGCAGATCGGCCGTCAGAAATATACTCTGGTCGTCGGCTTCACTGACGGTCCCTGATGTCGATAGCTCTTCAACACGGATGCCTTCAAGGGTCCAGCCGTGCGACACGGCAATGGCTTCCAATTCTGCAGCTGTCTGCGAAAGCGTGACGTAGATGCAGCTCTCCCCAGCCTCGACACCGGCGCGCAAAAACTGCAGCGCGGCTGTGGTCTTGCCCGATCCCGGCGCACCCTGAAGCATGTAGAGGTTCGATGCAGGAAGGCCTCCGCGCAGAATTTCGTTCAATCCTGCGATTCCGGTGCTAACGACGGTGGATTTCTTCGGTTTGGGCATGTTCGACTTCCGCTAAGATGCTCGGCGCTTATTAAAATCGATGGCGCTCGCCATCCAGGGAAGAGCCACTTTGATCATATATTTGCCTTTCTAAAAACTTCAATGATCCCTGTGGAGGGTGCAAACATGACCCTCGCATTATGAGGAAACCAGTTGCGGTAACCGGATTAGTTTTTCCCACGGATTAAAGGGAGGCGCCTGTGGGATAGTGCCGTAGAAAACTAAAAGTTGACGCCTCGACCCATGATGCCTATAAGATGAGTTATCGATTTTTTCTTGCCGAGCTTTGGTTACCACGCGACTAGCACCGCGTTTTGAACGAACCCTCCCTTTAAAACGATCGTTATCATCATCCGCAATGCGTTGCGGTCGTCTATATTGCTATGAAAGGGTTCATCATGACCACTGGCACCGTAAAATGGTTTAATTCCACGAAGGGCTTCGGCTTCATTCAGCCTGACAACGGCGGCGCTGACGCCTTCGTTCACATCTCTGCCGTCGAGCGTGCTGGAATGCGCGAAATCGTCGAAGGCCAGAAGATCGGTTTCGACCTTGAGCGCGACAACAAGTCGGGCAAGATGTCTGCCTGCAACCTGCAAGCTGTATAATCGGTAACTGCTTTCCTTTGACCACGGATGTACTGGCACTGTCGAAAGCAATTACCAACCGAGGTCAGGCAGATTGCCTGGCCTTTTTTTGTGCCTGACACCCACGGCCACACGCCTGCGGCAAGACCTGCCAGAAATCACGAGTGATCCAATTACCGAGAAAACCAGTGAACTTCAGGCCATCAACACAGCATGGCAAATTGCGATCCAGGAAATTCTGAGGATGGTCGTTCGCGACCTCTATAGATCCGGCGACGAGGCTTCGTTTCACGGTCATATCAAGCGGATCGAAGAGGCTGCCGTCGACAGTATTTACACCGGGCTGATGCTGCGGGGGACCGACGAGTGGACCGAAGTCCTCGTCAAAGAGAAGGCGAGCAATTTCGTCACAAGCCTTCTTACATCGTTCACATACGATCGGGTCTGAAGCGCCTCACCTTCGCATCTTCGCAATTGCCGATCAGGGCTGAACAACCATGCGCCCATATGTCCGCGCTTTACCGGGTGTCCAAGCATGGAAGCGCCGCTGCAAACGGCGCGGTCTGCCACGCCCCCCGCCACGGCCCACCTGACAGTCTTCAACGCAATCAAATCGCTAAGTCCCACCCGAGTTGGTGCGCTAACACCATGTAGCAAATGGGCTTTACGCCTGAAACGTATAAATTTTCAGCCTTGATATGCGTTGACTTGCTGGCCGGAATTCTTCAAATAAAAGGGAGGCGCGAGGGGTTTCAATGCACAATCACGGTCCGGCCACCCCCGATCACGGCTCGATGGCTGACATTATTCGCAACCACGACTGGGCAAGCACTAGCCTCGGACCGATGTCGTCGTGGCCGCCTCAATTGAAGTGTGCGGTTGACATCGCAATTCCGTCGGGCGCGCAGATCGTGATGTTTTGCGGGGATGACTTCATCGCCATTTATAATGATGCATACGCCCCATCGATCGGAACCAAGCACCCGAGAGCCTTAGGGAGACCGGCGAAAGAAAACTGGGCCGAACTTTGGGACGACCTGGAACCGCTTCTCCTCAGGGTGCGTGAGGCCGGCGACACAGTTGTCGCCAAGGATCGGCCCTTTTATATCGAGCGGCATGGCGTGCCGGAAACCGTCTATTTCGACATTTCCTACTCGCCCATTTCTAACGAACAGGGTCATGTTCTCGCCGTGCTCTGCATCGTCAATGAAACGACGGAACGGGTTGGCTACGAGGCAAAACTCAAGCGCCTGGCGTCAATCATCGCCTCGTCGGAAGATGCGATCCTCGGTATTGACCTCGCCATGACGGTTACCGATTGGAACAGTGGCGCCGAAAAGCTCTATGGATTTTGCGCCGAGGAAATCGTGGGTAGGCCTGTCACCCTCCTCGTTCCAGACGACCGCATCGACGAGGAGGCTCGCATCATCGCCCGCATCAAGGCGGGAGAACGGGTGGAAACCCATGAGACCGTCCGGCGACATAGCAGCGGACGGCTCCTGGACGTTTCTTTGACTGTCTCACCAATCTATGACGCCGATGGCAAAATCGTCGGGGCTTCAAAAATTGCCCGCGATATTACAGCCCGAAAAGAAGCTGAGCGCGTTCAGGACCTCCTGGTCGGCGAACTGAACCACCGTGTCAAGAACGTCCTTGCGACGGTCGCCGCGATCGCTCGTCAGACGTTTGCCGGCTTGCCGGACGTCGAACCAGCAAGGACAACCTTTGACGCCCGCTTACAAAGCCTGGCCAGAGCGCACGACCTGCTGACGAAAGGGAGTTGGAAAGCAGCCAGCCTTCGCGCGGCGGTCAGCGAGGCGCTGTCTCCCTATCCGCCCGAACAATTCGAGATCAGCGGGCCCAATGTCGACGTCTCCCCCAAGGCAGTGGTCGCCCTAACACTAATATTGCACGAGCTTGCCACGAATGCCGCAAAATATGGTGCCTTGGGAGTGAACTCCGGAAAGGTGACAGTGTCGTGGAACGTATCAGAAGCGCAACTTACTCTGTCGTGGAAAGAAACCGGAGGGCCACAAGTCATGCCGCCCAGCCGTAAAGGCTTTGGATCCCGGTTGATCGAAGCCCTGTCATCTGGCCATCTTCGGGGCAACGTCGATCTCAACTACGATGTTCTGGGCGTAAACTGCATGATCGGCGCGCCGCTCGACACGGAATGGAGCGACCACGACCATATTCATTAACGGATCTGATGCTATGGCAGTTGCACCGTCAGGATCGTCGCAATCGCTTGATGCGCTCGACAAGCTGCTGGGGATGGTAGGGGTGGTCCAGCGGACCATCTTCGCAAAGGTCGCCCGCAATCTTGGCCGTTCTCTCGGCCGAGTGTGTCACCACCACCCTGAGATCTGGCCGAATTTCTCTGGCTTTGGCGGAAAGCTGAAACCCGGACTCATCCCGTAATGCTATGTCTGTTACCAAAATTTCGATATCTTGATGGGACAGAGCAGTGATTGCCTCTGCGACATCAGTCGCCTCAATAACCCGGTATCCGCAGTCCCTCAAATATTGACCAACTGTCGAGCGCTGTAAAGGATCGGCATCGACAAGTAGGATCGTTTCGTATGCTGGTGTGTCAGTCATCGATGTTGCCTGCCAGCGGAGATAACGCGCTTGCGATGTTTAGAATCGGCTTTTGCAGAAACAGGTCAAACAAGTGCCGCTCATCGTCGGATGGTCGATGCTGGCCGGACATCACGGCAACCTTGATGTGACGATAAGACTGTTTCACCATCCTTGCCAGGTCCAGGCCCGTATGGGCACCGGGCATATGAACATCGGTCAGCACCACTTCGAACTGTTCGTCGCGCGCCAGCACGGCAAGGGCATCATCCGCCGTTCCAGTTTCCACGACTTCCCAACCTTGCTCACGGAGGGTGTCTGCAACGTCCAAGCGGATAAGGATTTCATCTTCGGCGATCAACACGCGTCGCCTTGACGCCGAAGCTTGAGCGAGGTTCAAATTGTCTGCCGAAATCACTATCGCCCCTCTTACGCGCGAACGGTTACACGACTCAACCAAATAATGCGCAGGGCCCGAAATTGTTCCCTTGCTGCTTTATTAGATCATCGCAAAACAGCGGTGTAAGATTTTAGAATCCTAGTGTGTATCCCGACAAGTGGACGCTTGAACTGGGAGGCCCGTTTCCTTCGACCGAGGCAGAATGCCGCCGAGCCAACGCGAAACATCTCAGGCTCAGCGCCGATCGAGTTCGATAAGGGCTGACTGGACCTCATCGATCGGGACAGGCTCTGGCGTTCCGGGCAATTGCCGAAGCGTCGGTTTCGAGTCGACCGCATAGAAACCGGATGCCCATGCGGCAAGAATCGCCCGTTTGTCATCGATTGACAGGGATGGGGCTTTCACCACATCGATCGGCCGTCGAAGCTGCATGCCTCGCATCAGAACTGTCGGTCCCATCGCCACTGCACTGTCGACCAACTGCTGCAACCTGATGTCTTTCATTCAACGACCTCACTGCGCGTGGGGACCACTGTCGTCCCGCATGCGGGAACCCGTGATCGCGGGCGTTTCAGGGGCAAGAATCTTATGCTTTTCCGCGAAGGCTGCGAACAGGCCGCGCGCCGTCTCGGCTTCGATTTCACCGCCAAGCGCCGCCTGACATGCTTTCAGGGCAATGGTGTGTGCCGTGTCTCTGAACGAGGTCGGCCACTCGACAAGGTGTCGGTAGGCGTCCATGACGCTTTGAACTTCCGCAGGGAAACCCAAACCGACGAGAATGGTGACAGGTTTTCTGAACATATCGGGTTTCATTGCTCTCTCCTTCCCAACCCGGAATGTTGACGGGCGCCGTCCCGACGGCGCCCTGATTTAGTGGATAGGCTTAGATATCAAGCCGCCTTTTGCGCCTCGATCTGCGTTGGAGCAACCGAGGTCAAAGTAGGTGTGCTCTGGATCGTGATCTTCCGCGGCTTCAATGCCTCGGGGATTTCACGAACAAGCTCGATCGACAGGAGACCGTTGCTCAGATCCGCGCCATTCACCCTGACATGGTCGGCTAGTTCGAACCGGTGTTCAAACGGACGGCCAGCAATGCCGCGATGTAGGTAGCCATCCGTTGGGGTCTCCTGCTTCTTGCCGGTAACAGTCAGCAGATTGGACTGGAAACTGATGTCGAGGTCGTCCTGGGCAAAGCCCGCCACCGCGATCGAGATCCGGTAGGTGTCGTCACCGGTTTTGACGATGTCGTAGGGTGGCCAGTCGTTGGTCGAGCGGGCGCGCTGTGCATTTTCCAGGAGACTGAATACCCGGTCGAAGCCGACGCTCGAGCGGTAGAGAGGTGCGTAATCGTAAGATGTTGCCATAGCCATATCCTCCTTGAAGCAACATGGGTACGGGAATGCCACACGTAGCGCTCCCGGCGATGCCAGCCCGTTATCAGCGGCTGGCGACACTCGATTTGGTTTTGCCGAATTCGGATTCAAGATCCGCGACAGAAAAAATGTGCCTCCCTTTCGAGGCCATACCAGCGCGTCAGAATTTGGCTTGTGTTCTTCAGCATTCTATCCGCGTAGCGAGGTTAAAGGGGCCGATTTTACCGGAAGCGCATTCAGCTCTCAAAGACGCCTGGTCACCCACCGTTCTACGGCAGATAGCCCTTTCCCCTGCGGCCATAACGATCGCTTGAGGCGAGGTTGTTTCATCGGCTGCCGCGAGCGTTAGAACTAGTCTTGCTTAAAGACCGCAACTTAATGGACTGACCGACTGAGAACGCGATGAGGGTTGGCAGCTTTGAATTGCGATATCATGGCGCACGCTTGCTGTAGGACCCGCTCGGCCGCCTCTGGATTGTCACGTGCAAGATCGTCTGCATTGACCCGTATTGCTTCTGCCATATTCGCAGACATTGCGGCAAAGCGCCCTTCGCCATGGACGAGCGCTTCCCGTGAGGTGGTCTCAAGCCACCGGGCGAAATCCACGATGATCTCCTCCCTTTCCGGGACGCTCGCACTCTTGATGATTTTGATGTTCTCTTCCATTCGGGTCTCACTCCATTCACATGTGGTCACGCGACCGGGGTCATCGAGCCTCGATCGCCTGGTGAGCTAGGAAGTGAAAAAATCAAATTCAAGGTTCACTGCAGCTTGAATTCGCCATCGACTTGTCGCCATTCATTCAGCGCGATCAGGCGCTGGTGACTGTAGCGAACCGAGGTGCAGCGGCCCGTCGAGGGATGGTCGTGCCGCAACTATGTGTGCCTATGGTGGGGAGCTTATTGAATGGGTTTAGAGCGACTTGAAATGAACTTAGTCTCACTCTCAGCACCGCGTGCGAATCCGCAATGAGCCTTTGGATTAGTCTCTCCCAGATAGAGCTATGCATAGGCAGGCCCTCAATCCTAGATCTCTGGTTCAGGCGTCCGGTCCCTTGGGTCGATCCCTACGAGCTAGCAATGGTGGACAATCCCGTTCGCGCCCAGCCGCTCACTTTCAAGGGTGAGCACCCGCATGTTCGTCCAGGTCGAACATGCCGGTGCTACACGTCACACCTCGAAACCTGGCATCGGATCAAGGGCCAACGCGATCACCACGGCAGCTTGCCCTTGTCGTTGGCGAAGCTCCCATTGGGAGAACCCGCCCCCTCAGCCGACGCAAGTCTTACGATAATCTCTGACGCCTCTTCCACGGTTCTATGCCCCTCACCCCCGTTGAAATCTGTCGCGGTGTATCCCGGATCCGCACTATTCACGCGGATTCCGCTTTCGGCCAGCGCCTTGGCAAAGGCGACGGTCACCGCGTTCAACGCGCTCTTCGAGCTGTTGTAACCCAGCGCGTTGACGCCGTAGAACTCGCTGGTGGGGTCCGAGAGCGCGCCGAGCGAGCCAAGCTCGCTGCTTACATTGACGACATTGGCTGCCGGAGATGCCCGCAAGAGCGGCAGGAATGCCTGTATAATGCGTATGGGTGCAAAGACATTGACCTCGTAAACCCGCCGTATGTCGGCCAGTTCCTGCTCCGCTGGGTCGACGAACTGGCCCGGCACGGCGGCATTGTTGACCAGCACGTCAAGCCTGCCGTCTTCCAGTCCGACGCGATCGACGGCCGCCGTGACGCTCTCTTCGTCATCCACGGTCAGCGACAGATGGCGGACATCATGACCGAGCTCTCTCAGGTTTTTTGCCGCAGCCTCGCCGCGGTCCGTATCCCGCGCGCCCAGCCACACCCTGTAACCAAGCTCCCCCAGGCGGCGGGCGGTCTCGTAGCCGATGCCCTTGTTTGCCCCCGTGATCAGCGCGTTCTTCGACATTCGTATTCTCCAGATTGTTTCGACACCAGGAGAATGGGGACCGCACCGTCAGCGAGCGTGCCGAATTCTGCTGACTTTTTGCCTATTCCTGCCGGACCCTTGCAGTTGACCTGAAGCGGTGCGATCTAAACCGGATGGCTGACACGGTAGACGAACTCAAGGCGCTCGTGACGCAACACGCCCGCGGCCCACGCACGGAGACGACGATTTGCGGGGTGTCCCTCCTGCAGTCGCGGACCACGACCGAGCTAACGGCGGGCATCACCGAACTGACGATGTGCCTAGTGCTCCAGGGCGAAAAGGATATCTCCTGCGGCGGCAACTCCCTCGTCTACGGCGAAGGTAACTATTTCGTCGCCACCATCGAAATCCCGGTAGTGGGCCGGATCTCGCGGGCGAGCGGTAGGGAACCTTTTCTCGGAATTGGTTTCAATTTCGATCAGGCCGCGCTGGCCGAGTTGATTGCCGAGATGCCCGAAAGCGACGATCCCTACCTCATGTGCGGTCTCGGCATCAGTCCGACCCAACCGGAGCTCGCGGACGCTTTTCTCAGGTTGATCAGGTTACTTGACAGACCTGACGAGATCCATGTGCTTGCGCCAATGTTAAAACGGGAGATCCTGTTCAGGCTCCTTCAAGGACCGCAGGGTACCAAGCTTCGCCAGATCGCATATGCTGGAAGCCGCCAGTCAAACCTTCGACGCGCGCTTGGCTGGATGCGCGAGAATTACACGGAGCCTTTCAAGGTCGAGGACCTGGCCCGGATGGCGGGTATGAGCGTCTCGGTTTTCCACAGACAGTTCAAGGTCGCGACGTCGCTCACACCCATCCAGTACCAAAAGAGCTTCAGGCTGCATGAAGCGCGCCGTCTGCTGCTCGAAAAGGCCGGGGATGCCGCCGGTGTGGCATTTGCGGTAGGCTACGAGAGCGTTTCCCAATTCAGCAGGGAGTATGCGCGGATGTTTGGCGCTCCTCCGGTGAGAGACGTTGGGCGACGGACGACGAAGCAGACGTCCTCTTACACAGATCGTCGAAAAACCGCAGTGGTGGAGGGGTCGCCCGCTACCCGGCAAGGGAGTTAGCGGCGCACGGTGCGGTAAAACGCTTTTTAGCGGCGGCGGATAAGCCACCACCCCATGACGAAGGGCGGCAAACGAGATAATGCCGACCAACAAGCACATCTCGGCTAGTTGAGCATCGCTTTCCATGTGTCGAACCTTTCGCCAGAAGAACGCAATCGATATTGAGAGCAGTTGGCTGATTTAACCAGCGCGGGCATGTCAATTGTAGGCGCAAAGTGTGACAACGGGCCGAAGACCTCATGGTTTCGGAATTGCGGGCTTCCACTAATGACGATCAGCAGTAAACTTTAGTTCTTGTGCTTCGATCCTACTTTGAACGATCATTCCGCACCCCGCTAAGGCCCGGCGGTCGAGTTTCAGCCGCGTTTGATCCATTTTTCCGTTTCGCGGTGACCCACAAAATCCGGCGCAGCAAATTGTTCGCAAACGACTTTTCGCGGTCTAAGTGGATTACCGTGAAATGAAAAAATGGGTCAAATTCAGACGGTAATCAACACTCAGGGTTAGACTCGAGAATGCGCTTTACGGAAAATTCCCACGTTGGTGAGAAACGCAGTTTTTGTGGTGGAGGCCCAGACTGCGGGCATGGCCTTTGAGCGGATCCGAACTGCGACCCACGCCAAATCGTCCGAAGCGATGAATGTGCCGCCTCTTGAATGGCTTGCACCAACCAACCAACAGACCCGCTCCGGCCGGTCTTGGAATTAATCGAAATGATATTTTCCGGGCCTCGGGGTCTTCGGAACTAGCGGGCGAACAGTGAGGCCGAGTGAAGCCCCAATCGAGCCGCAAGCCTGGAGACGGCCAGCGCGAGGACAGAATAAGCAAGCGAACTGGCAGCAGGAAACAAAACATGCAAAAGCCCGTTAGGAGACCATTCAAAACAAATGAAAGGTCACCGATGTCTGCTCCGATGCTTCTCCAGGCGTTCCACTGGTACACTCACGGTGGAGGGTCGCTCTGGAGGGACATTGACGCGAAGTCGCGTGATCTTGCGGCCATGGGGATCACTCACGTTTGGCTGCCGCCAGCGTATAAAGGCGCTGCGGGGGCAGAGTCTGTCGGGTACGACACCTACGATCTGTTTGATCTGGGTGAGTTTGATCAGAAGGGCAGCGTGCCAACCAAGTATGGAGATCGCGCCAGTCTGGAAAGGGCCTGTACTGCTCTCCGGAACCAAGGTATCCGCGTTATTCATGATGTCGTTTTCAACCACAAGATGGGCGCGGATGAGCGGGAACGCGTAACCGTCCGCCGCGTCAATGAGCAGGATAGAACTCAGATCGAAGACGAGGCTTTCGAGGCCTTCGCTCACACCCGGTTCACATTTCCTGGCCGGGAAGGCAAGCACTCAAAATTCATCTGGGACAAGTCCTGTTTCAGCGGCGTGGATGTGATCGAGGAGCCAGATGAATCCGGTGTCTACAGACTGGTCAACGCGTACGGCGAGGGTCAGTGGAACGCGGATGTGGACCAGGAATTTGGAAACTACGACTTCCTGCTCGGTGCAGATGTCGAGTTTCGCAACAAAGCAGTGTCAGAAGAGCTCAAATTCTGGGGTCGATGGCTTGCCGAACAGGTGCCCGTTGGAGGATTTCGGCTTGATGCTGCAAAACATGTTCCGGCCTGGTTCTTCAAGGAGTGGGTCGGACACATGCGCGACAGTCTCGGCGACGACCTCTTTGTGGTCGCCGAATATTGGCACCCCGACATGGACACCCTCAACGCCTATCTCGATAGCGTCGACCGGCAAGTCATGCTTTTCGACGTCGCTCTCAATCACCGGTTCCACGACGCCTCGAAACTTGGGCGCGACTTCGACCTTCGCACCATATTTGACGGATCGCTGGTCGCCTCACTTCCCGAACATGCGGTGACATTGGTCGATAATCATGACACCCAGCCCCTGCAGTCAATGGAGGCCTGTGTCGAGCCTTGGTTTAAGCCAATCGCCTATGCCCTGATCCTATTGAGGGAGCACGGCCTACCTTGCATCTTCGCGCCGGATCTCGAGGGGGCGACATACCGTGACAAGGGCAGTGACGAAAACGAATACAACGTGGAGATGCCTGCGATTGCCTGCCTGCCGAAGCTGATGGAGGCTCGGCGCCGCTTCGCAAACGGACCGCAGACAGACCTCTTTGAGCACCCGTTCTGCATCGGCTTCATCCGCCACGGCACGGGTGAAGCGCCGGGTTGCGTAACGGTCGTCTCCAATGGCGATGCATCGGAAATAAACGCCGATCTCGGCAATGATCATGCCGGTGCGACGTTTGCGGACTTCTTGGGACATCGGCAGGACAAGATCCAAGTCGATCGTGACGGACGGGCGACGTTTCCCGCGGAAGGAGGCAGTGTCAGCGTCTGGGTGCGTTGCGAAGCGATGGAGAAGGACGCGTGATCATCGGATACCACGCCTCGCACGAACAATTTTCGCCGAGCGACCTGTTGCGGTTCGTGCGTAAGGCTGAAGATGCTGGCTTCGGCGCCGTGATGACCTCCGACCACATTGCACCGTGGAGCGAGAGACAGGGCAATAGCGGAAACAACTGGGCTTGGCTCGGCGCGGCCCTTTCATCCACCTCGATCCCCTTCGGCAGTCTCGCCATCCCGGGCGGTTGGCGCTATCATCCTGTCGTTCTCGCGCATTTGGTTGCGACGCTAGCGGACATGTTCCCGAACCGGCTCCGGTGGGTTGCCCTTGGCAGCGGCGAGGCTATGAATGAGACCGTCGTCGGCGCTGATTGGCCGGATAAGTCAGAACGCTCTGATCGCTTGCGCGCAGGGGCGGACATTATGCGTCGCCTCTTCCGCGGTGAGATCGTTGATGCACGCAACCCGTGGTTTTCTGCGGAGAAGGCTCGGCTCTGGTCGCTTCCCGACGGAATGCCTGCGATGTTCGGCGCTGCTCTCACACCACAGACCGCGACAGCGTTGGGCCGTTTGGCTGACGGCCTGCTGACCGTTCGGAAACCGGTCGAAGAACTCCGTATCGTTGTCGAGAGCTTTCGCGCTGCTGGCGGAAGGGGCAAGCCCCTGGCGCTGCAGCTACAGATCGCTTGGGGGGTGACAAAAGACGACGCAAGGCGCTCGGCATGGGATCAGTGGCGTTGCGCGGCGCTTTCGGCAAAGGAACTCGCAGATACCCGGCAGCCATCGGAATTTGATCGACTGACACAAAAAGTCTCGCTGGATGCGATGGATGATTGCATGGTGGTCATAGATCGCGGTGAGGATCTCATCGCAGAAATCCAACGATGCGCCGGTTGCGGGTTCGACGAAATCTATATTCACAACGTGTCACGCGATCAGGAGAGCTTCATCAAATTTATGGGCACAGAGGTACTCCCTGCCCTTTAACCCGCGTCACACAACTCGTTTTGCCAATTATTCAGGAGCAAAGGGCGATCGATGGAACAACGTAAAAATCGCAGCGTTAGTTGCGGGAAAAGGAGACCAGCCATGAACACACTTCGCCTCGCCCCTGCCCTTTTTCTCATCGCGTCCTCCGCTCTCGCCCAATCGACCGCCGAGACAACCGGCGTCAACTCCGCCCTGAACATTCCTCCCAAGACCGAAGACTTCGTGAAGGAAGTCTCGATGAGCGATATGTTCGAGATCGAGTCGAGCAAGCTTGCCCTCGAACGCGGTGGCCCCACCACAGAAGCCTTCGCGCAGCAGATGGTCGACGCTCATCAAAAAACCACGGCGGACCTGAAGGCCCTTCTGGAAGGCGGTAAGGTGGACGCCCAGCCGGCGGCAGCCCTTTCCGAAGACCAGCAAGAATCTCTCGACGAGCTCAAGAAGCTATCTGGTGCAGAGTTCGATGATGCCTATCAGGATGATCAGGAAGACGCGCATGAGGATGCCGTGGACGTCTTCAAGCGCTACGCGGAGGAGGGCGATAATCCGGACCTCAAGGCGTGGGCCGCGAAAACGCTGCCTGATCTGGAACATCACCTAAAGATGGCGGAAGACCTCGACAAGAAGTAGGGGCCCATCAGTCAACAACATGCGCTCGTTACAACTAGAGCCACGAATACCGTCTTGTTGCCATGACCACCAGTTGTGAAACCGCAGACATTCAACGTCGCATCTATCGACGGTGGGCTCCGGTCTATGACTTCCTGTATGCGGGCATATTGAGACAGGCCCACCGGTTGCTCGCCCAAAGGGCGAGCAACCACGGCGGTGATGTTCTTGAAGTCGGCGTCGGAACCGGGCTTGGCCTTTCGTATTATGATCCCGCTCACAAACTCATCGGCGTCGACATCTCGGAAGAGATGCTGGCACGTGCACAGGAGAAACGCGCCCGTCTCAATCTGCACAACGTCAACCTACGCGTCATGGACGCCCACAGGCTAGAGTTTCCCGACGCAGCGTTTGAAGTTGTCACCCTGCCTTTCGTCCTGACCCTGGTTGCGGAACCGGAGGTCGTCCTTTCCGAATGTGCCCGGGTGACGAAGCCCCGAGGGGCAATCATTGTCGCAAGCCGGATCAGCCGCGGCGGAGTTCTCCAGTCTGCGCTGGAGCGCGCGATCGCGCCGGTTGCCCGCCGGCTCGGTTTAAGCAGTTCATTCCATCTTTCAACGATCGAACAGTGGAGCGAGGCCCATGGCGGCGTATCGATTGACGCCGTCGAAGGCCTGCGCCCGATGGGTTTTTTCAAGCTCGTGGTCATCCATCGAAAACCGTCCTGATTCCGGGTCGCTTTGCGCATTTTGCCCAGCTGCCCAGGAACAACCTCGCCTTAGGAGCATTTAATTGGCGCTAAACGTGGAGAGACGTCATGCAGCATCTCGACAGGAAGCTTTCAACGCCGGCGAGCAAGGTGTTTGACGTCGTCACCTATTGCCGATCGCAGGGCATCAGCGAATGGGAAACCCAAAAGCTGCTGCGCCTCGTGGGCCGATTTGCCAGCAGACTCGAAATCCAGATGAACCTGACAAAACGGCCAGTGCGATTTCGATAAAGTCGGACCCGCACGCGGCGGGTAGTATCAGCGTGGCGCGTCCCACGATCAACACGTCCGAATCTATTGTTCAATTTGGGCCAATTAGCGGCTCATTTCAGACAAGGAGACAGCAATGCCAACGAAAACACTCGATGACCTCTTTATCGACGGGGTCAAGGACATCTATTATGCCGAACGCAAGATCATCGCTGCCCTCAAGAAGATGGTCCGCGGCGCCAAGGCCGAAGACCTCAAGGCTGCATTCGACAAGCATCTCCAGGAAACGGAAGGCCAGGTCGAGCGGCTCGTGCAGGTGTTCGAAATTCTCGGCAAGCCCGCTCGTGGCAAAACCTGTCCGGCCATCGACGGTATCCTTGAAGAAGGCCAGGAGATACTCGAGGAATTCAAGGATTCGCCTGCGCTCGACGCCGGCCTGCTGGCAGCCGCACAGGCCGTCGAGCACTACGAGATCGCCCGCTACGGCACCCTGAAGTCCTGGGCCCTGCAGCTGGGGCACAAGGATGTCACCCAGTTGCTCGACCAGACGCTTTCAGAGGAGACGAAGACCGACCAGGCGCTGACCCAGCTCGCCGAAACGAAGGTCAACCGCGAAGGCAAGGCTAGGGCTGCCTAAAGATGCAGGGGACGGGCAGTTCCCGCTGCCCGCCCTCGCATCGTACAAAATCGGGTTCCGCGAGTACCGCCATGCTCGGAAACTGGCGCCATATCTGCGTCGACATGCAGCGAATGTTCGCCGAGGATACGCCGTGGCGGGTTTCCTGGATGGAGGCGGTGTCGCCGCAGGTTGTCGAGGTTGCGGAGCGCTACAGTGCCCGCACGACGTTCACGCGCTTCTGTCCGCCGGTCCGCCCCTCCGATGCCCACGGGATGTGGCGGACCTATTACGAAAAATGGTGGATGATGACGGGCGAGCATCTATCGCCCGACTTGCTCGCCCTCGTTCCCGAACTTGCACGTTACTGCCCGCCGGCGACGATCTTCAACAAAACGGTCTATTCGCCCTGGATCGATGGCCGCCTGCATTCCTGGCTTGCCAGAAAGGCCGTCGACACGCTGGTCATCACCGGTGGCGAGACGGATGTCTGCGTGCTGGCCACAGCGCTTGGCGGCATCGACCTCGGGTATCGCGTCATTGTTCTCAAGGATGCGGTGTGCAGCGGAGCAGACAAAACGCATGATGCATCGCTTACCCTGCTTGGCAATCGCTTCTCGGCGCAGGTGGAATTGCTCCTCACCGAGGAATTCCTCTCGTCAGACCCCGGGCGAAACATATAATCCGCCTATTCATGCGCTACGAACTTGTTGAAGCGGCTGGTCTTGCCGTCTTCCGTCTTCTCCTGATGAAGAAAGGCAAGCCGGCTACTCTCGAAAATCTCGAAGAACTCGTCCCAGTCGATCTCTTCAAGGTCCTCGTCCTTCTCGCCAAAGTCGATCCGAAGAAGGCCACCCTTGCCCTTCGTACGAACGGCGGCGGGCCGGCCGTTGCGCTGCTCAATCCATTTCCGGATCACATCATGGTTGGTGGTCGTCGAACTACTCATTTGGGTCCTCCCGTCTACCAGTGGTTCCGATAGAAGGACGAACTTTTGGGGCCGGCCGTCGGTTCCGTAAAGCGCCTCGCTCTTCATGATGTTCGTAGCGTATTCAACAGCACAAGGCCTTCCGCGTACTTCGTGCCATCCTGCCCCAGCGTCTGGACCTGTGCAAGGTTGTCCTCAAGATCCGCCTGCTTGACCGGTCGCGCCAAACTATTCTTCCCCGCTCGGCGAACGAAATCCTCCCACGCCTCTCCGTCGCGGTGCGTCATCGCATCGACCGCGACGATGATCTCGGGGGAAATCCCTCCTCTCGTAGCCGGTCGAGGGTCCATTCCCTGCCCTTTTCGACGACATCATGCAGGTAAGCAACGACTTTGGTCTCGTTGCCCTGGACTGCCTCGGCCACCCGCCGGCAGTGCTCGAAATAGGGATGACCGGTCTTGTCCATCTGTCCCTCGTGGGCGACAAGCGCGATCTCGATCGCGTGATTGACATGGTTCATTGTCTCATTGCCCTTCGGTCCGCTTGACCTTCTTGCGCGGCGGGGCAGCGCCGGTGGTAATCGCGACTTGTTCGCCTGGTCCAGCACGCTCGCTTGGCGCGACCTTTCCGTCGCCAGCGCTCCCGCGATCACGTTCCCCGAAAACAGAAAGTCCCGCGAGTGGGGGTGCCACTGTGACATTTTCATCAAGCTCTGACTTGGCGATCAGCCAGTGGCGCAAATCTTCGCCAGGCGGGCATCCTTCCGACTGCCAAATTTCATAAGCTTTTTTGCGGATGCGTTCGAATCTGTCCATCATGGTGGCTTGCTCCATGCAGATTTCGTCAATGAAACGCGCAACGTCGAATTTAGGTCCGCTCCTCTTCTCAACGGAATACCAGCTTCGCAGTTGCTGCCGATGCAATCACACCGGTCGCCGCCCTGCCCCCAGTGATGAGAATTGGCCGGGCCGTGAATTGCTTCATCCGGGAACTGCGGCTCACCACCATCATGATGCCAACCGTGATCGGGACAGCAAAGAACCAATTGCTCACAGCACTCCAGAACAGGTCGGTGACCGGATTGATCGGCGTGAATTCGAGACCGAAACCGAGGAAGGTCGCGGCGCTGATCACGGCGTAAAATCCTTTGGCCTCCCACGGCGTGCTTTCGAGGCTGCAGTTCCAGCTGAAACATTCCGAAGCGGCATACGCTGCGGAACCTGCGAGCACGGGGATCGACAACGTGCCCGTCCCGATCATGCCGAGGCTGAACACGATAAATGCAAAGTACACCTACGCCGCCGCTGGCCGACCTGGCAGATTCGTGCAGAGGCGATGCAAGCCCGTGAGGAACTTTGTCCTTTCCGGGCGGTTTTCACGGCGCACCGTATTGCGTGGAGGACAGCCAGTGAAATTTCTTCGGGACAACGGCTTAACGATCGTCTTGATGATCGCAACGACGGCAACTCTGCTGGGGATGCTGCTGACAGGAGTCTCTGTCTACAATGACGAACTGATCCAGCATCATCAGCCTACGGTATCCACGACCGCATACCTGACCAGCGGGCATTTCCTGTCCTCCCTGTTCGAGAACTGGGAAAGCGAGTTCCTGCAGATGTCGGCCTATGTCGTCCTCACGGCTTTCCTCTTCCAGCGCGGCTCGGCTGAATCGAAGGATCCGGAGGGCAGCGCGAAGCAGGACCAGGATCCTGCGAGCCCTGCCGATGACCTCAATGCTCCTCTGCCCGTCCGGCTTGGCGGGTTATCGGCCAGTCTATACGCCTACTCGCTTGGAATCGTGCTTTTCGTCCTTTTCGTCCTGAGCTTTGCATTCCATCTGGAGCACAGCGCAGCCGCCGAAGCCGTCGAGGCCCTAAGCCACGGTGAACCCGCGCCGACGATCTGGCAGCACGCGGGCAGTCCGAAATTCTGGTTCGAATCCTTCCAGAACTGGCAGTCCGAATTCCTGTCCACGGCTGTTCTCGTGGTCCTCTCGATTTTTCTGCGCTTTCGCGGTTCGCCGGAGTCAAAACCAGTTGCCGCGCCGCATTCCAAAACGGGAGGATAGGCGACGCCCAAACAGACTTCACGGAGAGATGGGACGTAATGGAGCAGTCAGCAATTATCGAAGCTCTTGGGGTTCAACGCAATTTCGACGCCGCGCACGAAATCGCCGGGCGCGTCCAGTTTCTAAAGAGCTACCTCATCGACAGCCGGCAGACAGCCTACGTGCTCGGCATCAGCGGGGGCGTGGATTCCTTGGCCGCCGGCTTGCTAGCCCAGCGTGCCGTGCGGGAGCTGCGCGAGGATGGGCGCGTCGCCACCTTCATCGCGGTCCGCCTCCCCTATGGTGTCCAGGCAGACGAACACGACGCGGCGGCGGCTGTCGCCGCCATCCGCCCGGACCGCGTCATCACGGTGGACATCAAGCCGGGCGCCGACAGCCTGATGGCGGCCGTGCTTGCCGGCGGCACCGATCCCGACATGCGCCATCATTTCATCCTCGGGAACGTGAAAGCACGTCAGAGGATGATAGCGCAATATGCGATTGCTGGAGTTGCCTCCGGCCTCGTCATCGGCACCGACCACGCCGCCGAAGCGCTGATGGGCTTTTATACCAAGTTCGGCGATGGCGCCGCCGATGTCCCCCCCCTCGCCGGGCTCAACAAAAGACGGGTCCGCGCCGTGGCCGCCACGCTCGGCGCACCGGATCCGCTCGTATGGAAGGTTCCCACGGCCGGTCTCGAATCCGATGCGCCGCTTCGTCCCGACGAAGAGGTCTACGGCGTGACCTATGATCAGATCGACGATTTCCTGAAGTGGCGGGCCATCGAGCCCGCAGCGGCCGAGCCGATCGTGTCGGCCTACAAGGCAAGTGCCCACAAACGGGCGCTCCCCGTTCCAGCGCGATAATGGAACATCGCAAGGGCCGCGCGGTTAGTACCGAAAAGGAGACACGATATGGGAATCAACAAACCTCGGGACGGCGCACCCGGCACGACCGAGCAATCCCCGCGCTGGGAAGGACCCGAAGAGTCCAGACCCCGCGGCTATCTTCCGGCCAAGGACGATCCCGACACCGCACGTGACGCAGCGGGCGAGACAAACAAGGATCCGGAACGCAACCGCGCATCCGACGCCTTGAAAGCGAAGGAACGCCGCGATGGAGAATAGGCGCGAAAAGAAAGGCGCGTTCGCCCCATCTCAGGCTGACCGCAAAGCCAACGGTGTTGCCAGCGCAAAGCCGACCGTCATCACCGGCTCCGAGGATGCCACCGTGAACCGGGACCCGCCCGGCAGAAAACGGCAAAAGGACTGGGATGTCGGGTTCGACGACGAACAGCCGGACCGGTCATAATGGAACGTCAAGCGGCACGCATCGGGAGTTGTAGAAATCCTATCCCGCCGACGCCCTGATCCACCTCACCCCAGTATATTTTGGTTCTTTGGCCGCAGTGTCGACGGCGTTTTCTCCACGCGCTGCGGGGCCGGCACGGACGCCAGGAAGCCGTCTTATCTCGAGCGGCGCAGCCGCAGGTCCGCGTTAGGGAGAGGACGGTGGGAACAAAGTGGTCAAGGCGCCCTGATAGGCCGCACGACAGGCATCTTGGCTCTCGCCCTCGCCATCACGGTTGTGGAAGTCGGCGATCAGCTTCAGGTCTCCCACGAATCGAGTGCGTTCGGCCTGGCGGTCATCATGATCACGCCGCGCCCCTTCGAAGTGACACCAGGCGATCGGCTCGGAATGCGGTTGTGCGAAGGCCGGTGCAAGGCGTGTTGTCGATCGAGTTGGAGCCATGCTCGAGCTCACTTCCCCTCCCCTGGATACTGAGTCTGCTTCAGCAGACCCGCCAGATGAACGGTGTTACGCGCCAACATTGACATCATCGTTTCGACTGCCTCAGGAGTCTTTTCGAGGTCGACGAAATTCGTCGAGCCCATCGCTTCGCCGACCCAGTAGGCCACGGCGTTGGCAGGGATGGTAAAACCGACATCGTTGAGGGCCTGAAATACCTCGGCAGAGACATGATGGGCGCCGTCTTCATTTCCGACAACCGCGACTGCCGCCACTTTGCCGTAGGAGACCATCCGGCCCTGCTCGTCGGTCTCCTCCAAGAACGCGTCCATCCGTTCCAGCGCCCGTTTGCAGACACTCGAGGGCTGTCCCAGCCAGATAGGCGTGCCGATCAACAGAATATCGGCATTAAGAACTTTCTTCCTGATCTCTGGCCAGGCGTCTCCCTCTCCTTCATCCGAGCTGACACCAGGTTTGATGTCGTGATCGGCCAGCCGGACGACCTCGGTCTCGACGCCGTGCTTCTGGAATTCCTCGGCAATCATTTCAAGTAGCTTGCTTGTCGAGGACTTCTCCGAGGAACTCGAGGATTTCAGGGTGCTGTTGAAGGCCAAAGCGTGAAGGGTCATGGCATTGCTCTCCAATGGATGCTCAGACGGACGGCGGCTTTCGACATGCCTCGCCATGCCGACATCGCGGGCGAAAAATCACGGTAGTCCTGGATAAGGCCCATACGGTCCGCCATGTTCCTTGGTTTGTTGTCGATATTCCTCTGTCATCATGGATCCGAGCCAGAGGCCGGGTTGCGGCGATATCGTCCGCTTCGCTCGTCCCGCTGCAGACCGCCTTACCGAGAACGGCACCCACGCTTCTAATATCGAGGTCCGCGCCAGCCGAGCCGTTGGCACAAGCGTTGTGGATCGCACACCAGTGCACTCCTCTCGTATCTAGGCACCGCTGCATGAGGGAGCCGATTCGAGGATACAAATGCCATGCAAAGCTGTCGCCATGCCGTCCGAGATCTCGCGCCTGCCGAACGGCGGGAACGCGCAATCCGCACCATCGACAAGCGCCTTGAGAAAATCAGCCGCAGCAATCAGCCCGTTCTAATGAACGCGCGCATCCTGCTGAACGCCCTCGCGCGCTGCGAGAGACCTGGGGCCGACGCGCGGCCAGCACTGTTCACATCAGATACTGTACGAGCCGATGCGAAATTTAGACCGCGTCGGTCGTACAGGGGCCCGGTCGAGCGATACGAGGCGCTCGCGGGCCTCCGCTTGCCATTGCCCCAACCTCAAGATTTTACGGGTTGCGTCGCGCACGCCCCGGCGACAAATTCACGTGCTCGCGAATCTGACTGCGATCAGCATGCCTATGAGAGGACACACATGGCCTATGATTGGACCGGCGAAGCAACCCGGAGAAAAAGCCGCTTGAAGCTCGCTTCGGCAGTACTTTTGAGCCTTGCCGTCGTTGTCGGTGTTCCAGCGATGGTAGTGCCATTTTTGTAGGCAACGCTAACCACGTCAATCGCAGCAGTAACCTGACCGCCCTCACCCGGCGCAAGTCGGTTCGGCCCCGCCTATGCGATGTTACTGAGCGGCTTCGGATCGCAGGCTGAACAGCAATTCCTGTCTTAACGTACTTGAACCGGAGCGCGATCAAACCATATCGAATATGCCAGATGGCTTTTGAAAGGAGGATTTCGATGCTAGCTGACATATTCTTCTCGACGCCCCTGCATGTACACCTGTCCAATGGGCTGAGCCGCACCTTCGACAGCGTCAACGACACCCTCGACTTTCTCGAGAATGAATGGCCGCTTCGTCATGGCGAGCGCTATAAGCGCGCTTGCAAGAAGTGCCGCGCCGCGCTCCTTCGCCACACGCCGGTCGCCATTGCGCGTGAAGCGTTCGTTGCCGCATGCCTCGAGGCGGGCTTGCCCATTCAAGGATTACCGCCAAGGTGGCAGCGATCCGAATGCTCCGCCCCGCCGCGGATGAGTGCCTGATTGCAGGGCCGCCCACCTCGATACGGCGGGCGGCTTTCCAAACGAAAGATCGTGTCAATGGAAGCGGTCTCGCCGCGGGCGGTCGAGATGTCAATACGCTTCTCAACCTGCCTGCCAACCGCTTACCAGCGCATGTCAAACACCTCCTTACGGCAGAATTCCTTTCGCCCGATCCACCTTATGTAGTTCACCCGTTTCGATGTCGTTTCCCGCGCAAACACGCGTCGATATCTTTTCCTTGGACGACGGAACGTCGTCGGCCTTCGAGGGTTGGTGGGTATAAGAATATCCCATGTTCAAGGTACTGGTCGTCGAAGACGACGTGCTGATCCGGCTGACGATAGTCGATGCTCTGCATGAGGCTGGCTTCGAGGTTCTTGAGGCAGGCACCGCGGAAGACGCGATCAATATGATGAACGAGGACACGATCCATCTCCTCTTCACCGACATCCAGTTGCCGGGCAAGCTGACAGGGATTGATGTCGCGCACGCGGTTACGAAGCGTTTCCCGGATGCCGGAATTATCGTGGTATCCGGCCGGCTGAGCCCCGAAGACATCGCGTTGCCATCGGGGGGCTGAGTTTTTCGCGAAACCCTATAGCTCCGACACGATCGTTGCCCGCCTGAATGTCATGGCTCAGCGATAGGGTCTTGACCGAATGACTTGCGAACGCAGTTATAAAACGCCGTCATCCGTGGCATAAACGTCTGAACGAGACGCCACGGGACGCCCCCATGAAGATCGCCCTTGCCACTGACAAGATCTCCTCAAGAGAGCATTTCCTTGAGGCAATCGTTCAAAGCGCCATCGACTATGCCATCATTTCCATGGACCTTGATGGCCTTGTCACCAGTTGGAACGAAGGTGCGCGCAAGATTCTGGGTTGGACGCCCGCGGAGATGGTCGGAAAACCCGCAACAGCTTTCTTCACACAGGAAGACCGGGAAAACGGTGTCCCACAGAAGGAAATGACGGCCGCACTCGAAAGAGGCCGGGGCAATGACGAGCGGTGGCACCTGCGAGCGGACGGCACCACATTCTGGGCGTCCGGCGAGATGATGGCATTGCGTGCCCCCGACGACGACGTCATCGGTTTTATCAAGATCCTTCGGGACCGGACTCAGGAGCGCGAACGCGTCGAGCGTGAGCGCCTCCTCATGCACGAACTCGGCCATCGCATGAAGAATACGCTGTCGGTCGTTCAGGCGATCGTGACGCAATCGCTGCGGAACGCAGGCTCGCTGGAGGATGCATCGGAAAAGCTCCTGTCGCGGATTGCGGCCTACGCACGGGCGCATGAGGCCCTGCTGCAGAAGGATTGGACGAGTGCGACGCTCGCGACCTTGGTCGACGCCGCGCGCACGACCATCGGATTGGAGGGAAGCGAGCGCATCACATCCGTCGGACCCGACGTCGAGCTGGGACCGCAGGCGGCCCTCTCATTCTCGCTGGTCCTTCACGAACTCCTGACGAATGCTGCGAAATACGGGGCACTGTCCAATACCGATGGACGGGTCGACATCACTTGGAACATCGAATGCCGCGATAAGGCCGAGGTCCTCGTGGTTTCCTGGCGGGAGATCGATGGCCCGCGCATCCTGAAACCCACACCCGGACGTGAGGGGTTCGGATCCCGCCTTATCGTTTCCAGTCTTGCCGCCTATGGCGAGGCGAATGTCACTTACGCGTCGGAAGGCATGATGCTTGTCGCTGAACTGTTGCTCGCCAAGCTGCAGTTCCGCAACGACGTGTCGCAGCTCGATCGCCCGATGCCCTAAGGGACGGCGCGAAACGCGGCTGCCGCCATCGGCAATTCACGATTACGCCCCCCTCACCCGGCCGCCCAACTTCGAAAGAGCCGGCTTCAGAAGCCGATGGAGACGCTTGTCCGAGCGACGATCAACATTGCGGGAGGAGCCGGGCGTGAACAAAGCCCTCGTCCCAGCATTCGTGCAAGGTATGATCGGCATTCATCATACTTTGCACACCGTCAATCGGCGATGAACTCACAGGCCAGTAAGGTCTTACCGTTCAAGGCGTTGCCTTCGCGGGCCACGATGAACACCTTGCCCGGCCCGGCAAGCCCTTCCGCCGGCTGCAGCGCGCTTGCGAGTTGTCGCGCATAACCCTTGCTGGACGTGCCCATCAGGTCGTTGGTTTCAGGAGACAAACCGTATTTGGCAGCCAACTCGTGGGCACGCTGCCCTTCGATCAAGACGCCGACGGCACTGCCGGCGAAAAGCACTTCATCGCTCTCAAACCCATCACGACCTATTTGATAAGGAAGCTTGTAGATTGCCGCGCCCAACCCGGACGTATCGGGCTTTGCAAGCTTCTCGGCCGCCTCATACAGCACGGTCGCAGCGTCCAGAGAGTAAGGCGGATTGCAAAGAGCTGCATCATAGAACGCGGCGTCGGTTGCTTCAGCTGCAACGCTACCGGCCTGGAGCGCGGCGATGGCAAGATATGCGCTGAGCATCGGACGATTTACGAATTTTGTCCTGAACATCGAAATTTCCGTTTCGTAGGCGACTGAACGCCGTCCAGCTAAAAGAGGCGGCGTTTGGGGAACCCTCCCTAACACAGGCGCGCACGAACGCGCACCTATGGAACTAACAGCAGAATCGCAATACCGATCAACAGCGGACCTGCCCACCGAAATTGCCTGACGATGCGGTTTAACCAGTCTTGCCGCGTACCAGTGTCGAAATAGCCAAAACCCGCGGCCGTCATCCAAACGCCGGCAACGAACATAATGAGCTGGTCAATATGGGCCATCTGTCATCGGTCCCTATTCTCGCGGGACTTTTCTCCATCGCCCTGCCTGTTGCGAATTCGTCGATAAGCTTGTCCAGATACCGGATTTCCAGCATGGCCGGTTCCTGATTGGGACACGGCGCATGCAGCGCGCTCATGTCAGCATACCGCCAATGTAACGTCTCAGTGGCGTATACAGTGCTGAACCAGCGACCCTAATCCGCACGGATCATGGCGATAAACAGATCAAGGGCGGCTGACATGGTTTGCGGCGCAGGTTTTTCGACCTTCCACTCCTCGAAATGCCCGTCGATCCACATTCGGGCAACACCGTAAATGAAAGCGCGAGACGAAAACACGAGATCGTCGCCGGAAATCCCGGGCCAAAGTCTGCCTTCACGTTGCGCGCGCTCGATGAGTTCGACCATGATGAGTCGGATCGGCATACGCCTTTAACCCAGCTTCATCGTGCTGTTGTGGCGCAAGGCATCCACGCGACCTTGAACGCCGGCGAATTCTGGTGACGGCTCGGGTAATAGAGATAGTAGCCGGAGAACATCGGCGACCAGTCGTCGAGGTGCGCATGTTGATACAATCATGGCCGATGAGATCCTGCGGGGTCTGCGGCACGCCCCGCTCGGCGAAGTAGCGCGGCGCGCCGACCGCGACCAGCCGCCAGTCCGGCCCGATGCGCACGGCGATCATGTCCTTCTCCAGGCTCTCGCCGAGCCGGACGCCGGCGTCGAACCCATCCTCGACGATATTGCGCAGGCCGTTGTCCCGGCTGAGCTCAAGTTTGATGTCGGGATAGTCGGCGAGAACCGGCCGCAGCTTCGGCCATACGAGGTCTTCGAGCGCATAGTCCGCAAGCGTGATGCGCACCGTGCCGGACGGTTTGTCGCGATAGGCCGTCAGCGCGGCGATATCCGTTTCGATTCCGGCGATGCGCGGCGCCAGCGACTGGCGTAGCCGCTCGCCCGCCTCCGTCGTGGAAACGCTTCGGGTCGTGCGCGCCAGAAGCCGCAGCCCCATGCCCGTTTCAAGCCGTTTGATCGTGTGGCTCAGCGTCGATTGCGTGATGCCGATCTTGGCCGCCGCTTTCGTAAAGCTGCGCTCCTCCGCCACGACCAGAAACCACAACAGGTCATTGAAATTCTCGCGCACCGCTCGCTCCCCGCCGACACTCTCATTCCTAATTTATGGCTTCAGTCGATAAGTTCAAACGAATTCGAACGCCTAATCATCGCAATCGTCTGATGCTATCTCTCATGGCAATCAAAGTGCCCGGCTCTCCTACGGGCCGGCAAATTCTGCGAAGGATTCATGGACACCAACTACGACGACAAACTGGTGAAGCCGCAGGCAGCCTGGGGCGCGGTGTTCTCGATGGCTCTGTGCGTCGCCGTGCTCATCGCCTCCGAGTTCATGTCGGTCAGCTTGCTGACGCCCGTCGCCCAACTCGTCCGGCTCGAAAGTCCCTTTGGAAGTGTAGCTGCCTACGCCCGCCTCCTCTGTGCGACAGGCATGAGTCTAGGTCCGTATAGGTGCGATTCAAAGCGGTATCATAGTACGAAATCGTACGGAGGAATTTTTAATCCGTCACGTCGTGAGGTAAATGGCTGTCCACACCACGCGCGAGAAGCCCGTCAGCCTCTACGTCACGCACCCCTTTCACACGGCGCAGGAAGCCGATGAGGTGGCGGCGATCCTCTTCGCTATCGACGGCGCCGTCGAGCACCGCAACGCCGTCGCGGATAGTGAGCTCAAGCGTTGCAAGATCGACCCTGTCGTCGCCTTCGAGCGCCTCGATGATGCGCGCCTCGAGATCGCCATCGGCGATGATATCGCCCGTTTCATCCACAAACGGCAGTGGCGCGCCGTCGACGTCCCGCGCGGCGGGATCACGCGTGATCGCGATACCCTCGTTGTCCAGCTGGTCCAGATCAGCGCCGGGGCTTCCGTAAGGCAAGTTCTGCGCGGCTCGACGCGCATCGTCATCGTCCGGATAGGGCCAGCCGTCGCGGGTGTCCCGCTCCTCGTAGTCCCGAAAATCCTCCTCACGAGAGACTTGTTTGCGATCGGTCATCGTCTTGCTCCGCGGTTTGATCGACAAATGATGATAGCCAATCGCTCAGACCGGCGTTTGTTCCGGAGAACACCTACAACCGCGCCGCTGTTCGTCATTGCGCGCCCGGGCGGCCGATGTCGTCTTCGAGCATCTTACGCGCACGGTTGACCCTGCTTTTCACCGTGCCGATCCACAGTCGCACAGCCGCGCGGTATCGATGTAGCTGACGCCCATCGCCACGAGCAGCAACGTACGGCGCGAGCGCGGCGGAAGGCGGCGCAGGGCGCAGCGCAATTCGCTGCGGCGAACCGCCCATTCCTGCGGCGCCATGATGCTCGCCCGTTCTAGCAGGCCGTCATCCAGTCCAACAGGCTCCCGGCAGCGGCGGCGATATTCCGTGTTGAAGCTATTGCGCATTATCGTGAAGAGCCACGAGCGAAGTTTTTGTGTTGGGGTGAAACTGATGCGAGGACCGAAGCGCCCGCACCACCGTTTCGTGAGTCAGGTCCTCCCGGTCGCTGGCCGAACGGGTCAACTGCTGGGCGAAGCGCCTCAGCGCGGGCAACTGGGCTTCTATGCCGGCCTGCACCGTCTGAGAAACGGGTTAGGAGACCAAGGCGTCCATTCATTCCTCCATTTCGAAGGAAACGAGACGGGCGCGCGGAAGTTGCCGTACGATAGCGTACAGATGCGGCTGGAAAGAAAATGGAACACTTGGCGACTTCGCCAGTCCCTATGGAAGCAATGACGCTGCACGGCGACTATGACCCAATACTTCTTCCACATTTGCAGCCGAACGGAACTGATCGAAGACCGGGAGGGTGCGGATTTCGATACGCTGGACGCCGACCTTGCTGAGGCCCGTCTTGCAGCGCGCGAGATCCTGGCCGAGGATCTGCGAAAGGGGCACGTCTATGAAACGCGTCTCTTCGAATCGTCGATGAACGGGGGCAGCTGATGGCGCGGGTGCCCTTCAAGGCGGTCTTTTTGAAATCGCGCTTTCCGCGGTATGTCGAGAGATTGATCAACGCTTCAATCATCCAAAAACCCACTTTTTGCGCTAAGATGCGCCGAGCGTAGATAGGCGGCTTAGCGCAGGCCGAGGAACGAAAGGACTAAAAGGACGACGACGATGAGGCCAACAATATAGATGATGCGGTTCATGACTGTTCTCCGATTCCCAATATTATCCCGCAGACGACGGCAGGCGGCTCCAGAGCCGCCTGCCTTAAAAAACTAGCGGCGGTATCTCAGCCGCTCCTGTTCAATCTCCGCCGGGCCATAGGGATCGAGAGTGTCGTCAAAGCGCGACCAGCCTTGCTCCGTATAGGCCGCGCGACGGGCAGTCGGATCGACCCAGTTATTCTGGCGAAGGATGGCCTCCGCTTCCGCGTATACGCTCTCGTCCACGCGCGCCGTCACGAGCGTGCCGCCTCGACGAACGCCTTCCGCATAGATATGCGCATGATCCTCAGGAACGCCAGATTCCGTCAGGGCACCGATAAGACCACCGGCGGCGCCGCCAGCCACAGCGCCTGCAACGGCACCCGCGGCCGTTGCTGCGAGCCACCCCGCGGCGACAACGGGACCGACGCCCGGGATGGCCATAATTCCGAGGCCTGTGAGCAGCCCGCCGACACCGCCGACGGCAGCGCCGATGCCAGCACCCGTGCCGGCGCCTTCCGCGGCATTGTTGTCATTGCCATGTCGCTTGTCGGCATTGTTGGAAACGATGCTGATATCGCTGGAGGGCACGCCGCGCGCCTCAAGGGCGCTGACGGCCGTGCTCGCATCCGAATAGTCATCGAACAGTCCAGTAACGGTTTTCATTGGAAATCTCCTGAATTGTGAAGGTTACTTGGCGACGATATTGCCCTGGTAGTCGAGCGTGACGGCCACGGCTTTGCCGTCCTTCATCGCCTTGGCCTGCCAGACACCCTTGTCGTCGAGGGTAAGACCAGTGACATCCGCGTATCCGGCTTCGGTGATGCGTTCCTTCGCCTGGTCCTCGGTGAAGCTGTTGGCCCCCTCGACCGGCGCGGTCGCGTTCTTGGTATCCGGTGTGGCGACCGCAGGCGTGTCGCCTTCGGTGGTCGTCGTGGTGGACGTCTGAGCGAAGGCGCTAAACGTCGATGCGCCGATAAGCGCTGCAGCTAGGAAGAGTTTTTTCATAATAGGTCCTCATTTCAGTGAGTTATGTAGTGAGACACAAACGATACTTTGGCAAAATGGTTCCGGTCAGGCGCCTGGATCAGACCTTTGTCCCTATCAGGGCGGGCATTGGTCCAATCGCCGGAACCTTCCATACTCAAAGCGCTTCCTTTGCCGTCCAACCCAAAGGAGTGGAACAATGAAACTTAACCTTCTTGCATCGGCTGCCATGGCGGCCGCTCTCTTCACATCGCCGGTGATGGCCGATGACGACAATGATGGTGCCGTAACGGGCGCTGCGGGTGGTGCCGTGACCGGCGCAGTGGTTGGTGGCCCCGTGGGTGCCGCCGTCGGCGGTGTCGTTGGTGCCATCGCGGGGACCGCGCTCGATCCGCCGCCACGAAAGGTAGTTACCTACGTCGAACAACAGCCTATTCCGACCGACACAATTGTCGTCGAGGAAGTGGTGGAGGTCGGCAAGCCCTTGCCGAAGACCGTTGTTCTGACGCCCATCCCCGAAGATCCGACCTACGCCTACGCCGTGGTCAACAAGCAGAGGGTCATCGTCGATCCGAGCACGTACACAGTCGTACAGGTATTGAACTGATGCACTCGCCTGCCCTCCTCAACGAGGGCAGGCGGCCCCCGCATGGAACTAAAGCTCCCTTCGCTCGTTTGCCGGATCAGCTTGGGCATGCTGGTCGTGAGGTGGCGAGGAGACGGAGGGTGCTAACGCGCGTGAACGCGGCAGATCCAGCGTGTATAGGATCGAGACACCAGGCTCCAACTCTTTCGTTTTGGGGGCGTCAAACCCTCGCCCGACAGTTTCTCATCGCCGGCAGCGCTTTCTCTCTGGCGGCGATGGCGCTTGTCGGGGTATTCGTTACACATCTCATAGAGCAGACCGTTACCCGTAATGCCGCCGCCTCCACAGCTCTTTACGTCGATAGCATAATTGCTCCCCTCCTCCCTGATATGGCGAGCAACGATATTCTGGACGAGACGAGTAGCCGCGCCCTTGATGAAACCCTTGCGCAAGGTCCGTTGGGCGAGCGGCTAAAAGCATTTCGTCTATGGGCTCGTGACGGCCGGATCCTCTATTCGAGTGACCCATCTCAAATCGGAAGACAATTTACCCCAAGTGAGGATTTGCAAAAGGCATTCGGCGGAGAGCTTGTTGCCGAGTTCGACGAACTCGATGATATCGAAAGTGCGGCCGAGCGGGAGTCTGGCCTTCCGCTCCTGGAGATCTACAGCCCGCTTCTTCAGCCGTGGTCCGGTGAGATCGTTGCAGTAACTGAGTTTTACGAGGTTGCTGAGGATTTGAAGGTAGATCTAGCCGTCGCCCGTTGGCAGAGTTGGAGCGCGGTGGCGGCGGTAACGCTTGCCTTCTTTTTCACGCTATCGGCCATTGTGTTCCGAGGAAGCAGAACAATCGACCTCCAGAGCAAGGAACTCGAGTCTCGCGTTGCAGAACTTACACTGCTTCTCGGCCAAAATGATGCACTTAAGTCTCGAATTCAGCGCGCAGCCGCTGCCACGACTGCCCTCAACGAAAACTACCTCCGCAATATCGGAGCTGACCTTCACGACGGTCCGGCACAACTGGTGGCTTTTGCCGGCTTGCGGATCGATAGTGGTCTGTTGACTGATCCCGCCACTTCTACGGAACGTCGACAGACGGAGGTCAGCGTCATCAAGACCAGTCTGGACGAGGCAATGACCGAGATACGCACCATATGCAGCGGTCTGGTGCTGCCGCATATTGAGTCGATTCGTCTTGAAGAAATGTTGGCAGAATTGCTCAACAGTTATCGCTCACGCACCGGCAAGGCTGTCGAGTTGCGCAACAGTTCTACAATTTCAGTTTTGCCAGTCGCAGCAAAAATCTGCATTTATCGCTTCATTCAGGAGGCTCTTAACAACGGTTACAAACACGCTGCCGGGGCAGGCCAGTGGGTCAACATCGCGGAGCATGGTGAAGGTATTGAGGTCCAAGTTGGCGACGCTGGACCAGGGCTCTCCCACCAACGTCCAAGCGGTAGCAGCATTGGTTTGGCGGGGATGAGAAACCGGGTTGAGAGCCTGGGTGGGACATTCAGCGTAGCGGCGGCCCCCGCCGGCACCATAGTGACAATGAGCCTGCCGCTGCACGACATGGAGATACCGACATGAGTACCATCCGCGTTGCGGTCGTGGACGACCATCCAATCTTCCGGGAGGGGGTTGCAAGTTGCCTAATGGACATCGGTGGTTACGACATCGTCGGTAAAGGCGGAAGTTGTGAGGATGCCCTAGCGATCGCCCAACAGGCAAACCCAGACGTCATGCTATTGGATATCTCACTGCCGGGAGGAGGCCTCAACGCGGTAGCCTCGATCCTGGATCGGCGGCCGGCGCAAAAAATCATCATACTAACCGTATCGGAATCTCACTCCGATATCGCAACGGCCTTGAAGCTGGGAGCTAAGGGCTACGTGCTTAAAGGTGTCGGGTCGCGGATGCTCTCCGAAATCTTACGCGCTGTGCACGGCGGGGAAATGTATCTGTCGCCAACCCTATCCGCACGGATGATCGCCGGTCTGTCTCACGCTCCATCCTCGACCGGTTCCGCAGGTGTTGGCGAGCTGACAGAGCGCGAGCATGCCGTTCTGCGCCTTGTCGCCGCGGGCTTGAGCAATAAACGCATTGCGCGCGATCTCGACCTTCATGAAAAGACGATCAAACATCATTTGACGCGCATATTCACAAAACTGAACGTCAGCAACAGGACCGAGGCGGCGATGGTCTTTCGGGACGCAGGTCAGAGGGCCCGCCCTTACGTTGGCTAGGGCACGATCGTCTTCAACCAAAGACGCATACGGTCCTGCGCCGTTGCCTTGCGGTTCACAATTGTTCGACCTCTCGAATCCTTCATAATGAAGCGGCCCTTGACGACTTGCTCCAGGTAGCCATTGCGATAGCGAACGGCAATGGAGTTGGGTGTGACTTCCTTCTTGGCGACTGAGGCGGCGCGCCCCTTTGCCTTGCCATTCGAGCCATTCTGTCCCTTGCTGCCTTTGCTGTCGGATCCGCCCTTATCGCCCCGGCCACCGCCATTGCCGTTCTTCGCATCGGCGCTGGCAAGGCTAACGGATGGCGCGCTTGCTCTCCAACTGACATCAACCGGCACTGCAGCGACCGCCAAGGCTACGGTGAGCGAAATTACAGTTGTCGCGGGTCTATTGGCCTTCATCATGCATATCCTGCACTCTTGTCGTCGAAACGCGCAAGGACACTATACGTTCATACATGCAGTGGAAGTCGGTGCATATGTCGAGATCACCCGATCCATTGGTCCAGTCTGGACAGGCCTTTAGTCCAATCCTTACCGGCAGAAGCCCCATCTCCGGAACCCTGTCCGGGCGCCTCCGTTGACGACTCCGTGTGCATTTGGAGCGCGTAGAGCAACAACGGAAGGAATGAACCTCATGAATATTGTCCCGAGAAAAACGATCGCCGCTGTGCTATTGAGCGGCACTGCCTTCATGGGTGGAACGGCCATCGCACAGGACGACCAGCCCGTCGGTGGCGCCGGCACCCCGCAGAACGGCGCAAAGGTGATCCTCCCGCAGGGCGGAGCGTCCGGCGAGGTGGACAAAAGGGCCGGCGCGAACACTTCGGCGGGGGGAGTTGATGTCGGCGCCGATGCTTCCGCGACAAAGAAGCTCGAAAACGGTTCTGCAGCCGAAAGTTCTGCGCAGGCGGAGAGCAGCGGCAGCAATGCCGAGACCGCCGGATCGGCGGGTACCGCCATGGACGAAGATAATGCCAAGTCCCCACAGCTTGACGCCAACGGGCAACCCTCGACGGCCGCAACTGTCGAGAAGGATGCAGAAGCTTCGGCTGACGCGCCAGCCACCGAGCAATCCAACGAGGCCGCGACAAGCGAGCCGTCGAACGAAACCACGGCGAGCATCGATATTACGACCGAGCAGCGTACAGAGATTCGCAACGTGATCGTCGAAACCAAGGCCGAGCCCGTTGATCTCGATATCGAGGTTAATGTCGGCGTCGTCGTTCCCCAGACGGTGGAGCTTCGTCCGTTGCCGGCCCGCATCATCGAAATCGTACCGGCCTACCGCAGCTACGAGTATTTCGTGCTGGCCGATGGCCGCATCATCATCGTCGAGCCTGGGACTTTGAAGGTGGTTTACGTCATCGCCGCGTGATCGACGAGTTGAGGCCCTGGAGAGGGGCGAGCATCACCGCCCCTTCGAACGTCCGGAAAGGAAATGGATTATGACGAAACGCGCGTTCGATAGAGCGACCGATCAAAGATTCAGCGTGGGCCTTCCCGTGGGAATTATCGTCTTTTGCATGCTTGGAATTTCCGCCTATCTCGTTGTTCTGGGCGTAGAGATCCCGCCGCCCGCAACGAAGGTGTATTTGGCTTCGGACGTTAACGGAAATCCGTGATGTTTGGCATCGCGCTAGAACGTCTATCCGCAACACTCCTGGAGTTCGCACAAATGAGCAGGTCTGGCTATCGATATCTCCTGACACGGTTGGAGAACAACGAACCAACGATCGCCTCGCTCGAGCAGACGATTGAGGACATCAAGGCCGTTTTCGCTGCCAGCAACGTCCCGATCCCGGAGGGGCTCGCCGAACTCCACCAGTCCGGCACATTCAAGATCGTCAATGAGATTCCAACCGGCAAGATCGAGACCATTCTCATGGCGAGAGCAGAAAGCGCCGGAGCCCCTGATTCTTCTTGAGATAGAGACGCATTGCAGAACCTCGATTGAAAACGAGGCCAAATGAGAAGACGGTTGTTGCGCTTATGGATTGGTCCTAGTTGGAACTTTCACGTCGGGAACTTCTTATATCGTCAGCCGCAACGGTCGTCGTCTCGGGGACGGCGACCCGTAGCGCGGCTAACCAGCCAGCCGGAGACGATATGAAACTGACGACGCCTATAGTGCTTACGGTCAACGGCGAGCGGCGGGAACTGGAGGTCGACAACAGGACGACGCTTCTTGACGCCTTGCGGGAGCACCTGCATCTAATCGCGACGAAGAAGGGATGCGACCACGGTCAGTGCGGCGCATGCACAGTCATGGTCGAGGGTCATCGGATCAACTCTTGCCTGACGCTCGTCGTCATGCACGCAGGTGAGGAGATCACCACGATCGAAGGTCTCGGCCAGCCCGGCAACCTCCATCCGATGCAGGCGGCCTTCGTAAAGCACGACGGTTTCCAGTGCGGCTACTGCACGCCCGGCCAGATCTGCTCCTCCATCGCAGTTCTGGAAGAGATCAGGCAGAACATCCCGAGCCATGTCACCGGCGATCTGACGGAAGCTGTCAAGCTCACTGCCGCCGAGGTCCGCGAGCGCATGAGCGGCAACATCTGTCGATGCGGGGCCTATTCCAATATCCTGGACGCCATCTCGGAAATCGGAGGCATCGACGCATGAAAGCCTTCACCTTTGAACGCGCCGCTTCCGTCGAAGACGCCGCGAGGTCGGCGGCATCAAACCCGGACGCGAAGTTCATCGCCGGTGGCACCAATCTCCTCGACCTGATGAAGCTGGAGATCGAACGGCCGACGCATCTCATCGACGTGAACGGGCTCGACCTTGACAAGATCGAACGGACGTCGGAAGGCGGCCTGCGCATCGGCGCCCTTGTGAGAAACACGGCCCTCGCCGCGGATGAGACAGTGCGTCGCGATTACGGACTGCTGTCGCGCGCCTTGCTCTCAGGCGCGTCCGGCCAGCTCCGCAACAAGGCGACCACGGCCGGAAACCTTATGCAGCGCACCCGCTGTCCGTACTTCTACGACCCAAATCAGCCATGCAACAAGCGCCAGCCCGGCAGCGGCTGTTCGGCGATCGGCGGCTTCACCCGCCAGCATGCCGTCGTCGGAACGAGCGACGCCTGCATTGCCACGCATCCGAGCGACATGGCGATAGCCATGCGGGTTCTCGACGCCAAGGTGGAGACCGTCACGACCGACGGAACGAGGCGCTCCATTCCGATCGCGGACTTCCACCGGCTCCCGGGAGAGACGCCGCATATCGAGACCGTTCTCAAACAAGGCGAGTTCATCACCGCGGTCGTCCTGCCGCCATCGATCGGTGGCAAGCACGTCTACAGGAAGGTGAGGGATCGCGCGTCCTACGCCTTTGCTCTCGTGTCCATCGGGGCGGTCATCCATCCAGATGGAACCGGTCGCGTCGCCGTCGGCGGCGTCGCCCACAAGCCGTGGCGCATCGAAGAGGCGGATGCAGAACTGAAGAATGGCGCGAGGGCTGCCGCCGCCGTCCTGATGGCGAACGCGCGTCCGACCGAGCAGAACCGCTTCAAGGTCAACCTCGTCGAGCGCACGCTCGGCGCCGTGATCGCAGAGGCAAGGGGATAATCATGCAGTTCGACAAACCGGCAACGACCAACCCGATCGACCAGCTCAAGGTCGTCGGCAAGCCGATCCACCGCACCGACGGCGAGATCAAGACGACCGGACGGGCGATGTACGCCTACGAGTGGCACGACGCGAACACGCCTTATGCCTACGGCTACCCCGTCGGCTCCGCCATCGCCAAGGGCAAGGTGAAGTCCATCGATACGGCCGCCGCGAAGAGCGCGCCCGGCGTGCTCGCAGTCGTCACTACGCTCGACGTCGGCGACCGTGAGAAAGGCAAGTTCAACACTGCCAAGCTGTTCGGCGGATCCGAGATCCAGCACTATCATCAGGCGATCGCCGTTGTCGTGGCCGAAACCTTCGAACATGCTCGTGCCGCCGCTGCATTGGTGAATGTGGACTACGAAGAGCAGGACGGGATCTACAGTCTCCGAGCGGCCATGCCTTATGCGAAAAAGCCCGATGAATCGACGAAGCCGGACACCGCGGTCGGAGACTTCGAGAGCGCCTTCAGGTCTGCGGCCTTGACCTTGGAAGAGACTTATACCACCCCTGATCAGTCGCATTCGATGATGGAACCGCATGCATCGATTGCGCTCTGGGATGGCGATGAAGTAACCGTCTGGACGTCCAGCCAGATGGTCGACTGGTGGCGCACCGACCTGGCGACGACGCTTGGTATCAGGAAGGACAAGGTCCACCTGATGTCACCCTTCATCGGCGGCGGCTTCGGCGGCAAGCTCTTCCTGCGCGCCGATGCGGTCTTGGCGGCCTTCGGCTCGAAAGCAGCCGGCCGCCCGGTCAAGGTCGCCCTGCCGCGTCCGATGATGCCGAACAACACTACCCACCGACCGGCGACGGTCCAGCGTATACGCATCGGCGCTGACCAGGATGGCAAGATCACCGCAATCGCGCACAAAAGCTGGTCCGGCGACCTCGAAGGTGGCGGGCCGGAGGTCGCGGTCAACCAAACGCGCCTCCTCTACGCCGGTGCGAACCGGATGACGGCCCTGCGTCTGGCGACGCTCGACCTGCCGGAAGGCAACTCGATGCGCGCGCCCGGCGAGGCGCCGGGTCTCATGGCGCTGGAAATTGCGATCGACGAAATCGCCGAGAAGGTCGGCATGGATCCGATCGAGTTTCGCATCGTCAACGACACACAGGTCGATCCGGAAAATCCGGAGCGGCCGTTTTCGCTGCGCAATCTGATCGGCTGTCTCAACCTCGGAGCAGAGAAATTTGGCTGGAGCCAGCGGCCGAAGACGGCGTCGCGCAGGGAAGGCAACTGGCTTGTTGGCATGGGCGTCGCGGCCGCCTTCCGCGACAACCTCGTCATGCCCTCGGGAGCACTTGTTAAGCTCGACCGAGAGGGCGTCGTCACCGTCGAGACGGACATGACCGACATCGGCACTGGCAGCTACACTATTATCGCCCAGACGGCCGCCGAGATGATGGGCGTCGGCATCGACAAGGTGGCGGTGCGGCTCGGCGACTCGCGCTTTCCCGTATCTGCGGGTTCCGGCGGTCAGTTCGGCGCGAACTCATCGACGTCAGGCGTCTATGCCGCATGTGTGAAACTGCGCGAAGCCGTGGCCAGCAAGCTCGGCTTCAACTCGGACGGGGCGGTGTTCGAGAACGGGCAGGTCCGCTCCGGCAACCGTTCCGTCCCGCTTGCTGACGCGGCCGGCGACGAGGGGCTTGTCGGCGAGGACACGATGAAATGGGGTGATCTGACCAAGACGCACCAGCAATCGACATTTGGCGCGCATTTCGTCGAGGTTGGCGTCGACATGGCCACCGGGGAGACCCGCATCCGCCGGATGCTTGCCGTCTGCGCTGCAGGTCGCATCCTCAACCCGATCACCTCGCGCAGTCAAGTCATCGGTGCGATGACCATGGGAGCCGGCGCCGCGCTGTCGGAGGAGCTTGCGGTCGATACCAGACGTGGCTTCTTTGTCAATCACGACCTGGCAAGCTATGAGGTGCCGGTGCATGCAGACATCCCGCATCAGGATGTGATTTTCATGGAAGAGACAGATCCGATGTCGTCACCCATGAAGGCCAAGGGCGTTGGCGAGCTTGGCCTCTGCGGCGTGTCGGCGGCGATCGCGAACGCAATCTACAACGCGACCGGCATCCGCGTCAGACACTATCCGATCACGCTCGACAAGCTGATAGATGAGTTGCCTGAAATACCCTGAGGTCGAACAGACTGGAGATGCCCCTGATATCGTCCTTGATGGATTTACGGTTCCTACCGTCCGGCAAACAATACCGGTCAGCCGTTTAACGGCTGCCCGAGACGTTAGTGTCGATGATTGGAGTTTGATACGCCTTCTGCTCCCAGCATGGGACTGCCCGGCCAGCCTTGTGCTCCCAATATGGGACAAAATCCGCGCAATTTGCATCCCGCTGTGGAAAGACGGAAGCGAAGCATCGTTAAATTCTCGGGCCCCTTGACGCGACGCCAGCAGACTACCTGACAGCGGCTCGCGCAGGGTTGATGCAGAACGTCCGCTAGGAAGAATCGACATTCACCGCGCCCAGATCATTGCTGCGACGAGATAGACGACGCCCTCGAAGTGAATAGTCCTGCGGTCGTAGCGTGTCGCGAACCGGCGGAAGTGCTTCATTCGGTTGAAGCACTGTGATTAAGCGTTGAAGTCTGCCCCCTTTCGGCGCGGACGAATTACCCCGATCTTCATAGATTAACATGCTGATTAATTTGTGGTTTGGGCGATGTGACTAGGTCAACCGTCGGCGCCGATGGTGGGGTCAAACACCACGCCGAAACACATAGGGGTACATGGCCTCGACCGCATCGTTGGCATACGTTACCGACGATGGATCGAGACCGGCGTGCTCGAGGCGATGCTCGAGGCGATGCTCGAAACTTTGGCCGAACTCGTCGAACGGGATCAGGAAGCCTGTGAGCGGGCGATCACGCGCACCCACCTATGGAACGGCGAAGGGCGGTTTGAGAGCTGGATATACACAATCACACGCAACCTGTGGATCGACGAAATCAGAAAGCGCAGGGTGCGCACCGGCAGTGGCACGGTCGATGCTTCCGAGCAGGATGAACTATTGATCGAGGCATCCGGCGAAAGTGCTGTTTACGCCAATCAGTTGCAGACCATGATCCTCTCCATGCCGGAAGGTCTAGCGAGCGTATTCCTGCTGGTAAACATCGAAGGGCACAGCTATCGGGAAGCTGCTGGTGTCCTGAAGATACCGATCGGCACGGTGATGAGCAGGCTTTCGATCGCGCGCATGCGTCTGGCCGCAATGATTACTGAGACCACGCCAAAGTTTGAACGTCACGGAACACGTCCATCCAGTCCTGGAGGTTCGTCTCGCTTCCAAAGTTGACATTGAACTGAGGGAATTCGGCAGCTCATATCGCACCAAATCGGAGAGGCCCCAATACTAGCGACCAACCTAACGAAATCGGCCTGCCGGGTGGTGTCGGTTTTGGCGAAAATCCAGTCCAGCGCGTCACCAGGTCGAAAGACAGTTCCTTAGTCTTGCCGCCGCACTGAGACCGGTGAGATGAACAGGAATGACATGGGACTCGGGGTTTCTGCCACGACGTGATGCTTTGGCTCATCAACGTTGGAGTGAGGAAGCGAGTCGATCCCATCCTTCTATGGGATTGTGCAAAAAGGCCGAAAGCGTCTGCTTCCAGCCTGAGACTTCTTGAGCGGCGTCAAAAGCGGCTCGCATTACACATTTATGGTCGCCCGAATGACGGGCAAAAACAAGTGACCGGCTGCATTTAAGATAAAATTGATCTGTCGCGCTTCAGATATTGCTTACCACGACGCCCCTCTCAATCATTGGTAAGTTGGATCAGTCCCGCGCGTGCGTATCTTGGCATCGCTCCATGAAGGAGCCGATTCGAGGATACAAATGCACATGCAATGCTCTCGCCGTCCCGCCCGAGAACTTGAGCCTGCCGAACGGCTGAAACGCGCAATCCGCACCATCGACAAGCGCCTCGAGCAAACCCGGCGGGCCGATCAGCCCATCCCAATGAACGTGCACCGCGCGCGCGGCATCCTGTTGAACGCCCTCGCGCGCTGCGAGAGACCTGATGCCGACCAGCGGTCAGCATTGTTCACTTCCGATATTGTACGACCCGATGCGGAATTCAGGCCGCGTCGGTCGTATAGGGGCCCGGTCGAGCGATACGAGGCGCTCCCGGGCCTTCGCTCGCCATTGCCCGAACCTCAAGATTTTACGGGTTGCGTCGTGCATGCCCCGGCGACAAATTCACGCGCTCGCGAATCTGTCTGCGATCTGCATGCCTATGAGAGGACACGAATGGCCTATGATTGGACCGGAGAAGCAACCCGGAGAAAAAGCCGCTTGAAACTCGCATCGGCAGTGCTTTTGAGCCTTGCCGTTGTTGTCGGTGTGCCCGCCGTGGTCGTGGGATTTCTGTAAGCATGGCGCCAGTCTTGAATCAAATTTGACGACGTCAGTCGTAACCGTAGGTCGCTCCATCACCCGCGGCCACGGACGCCTTCGCACCGGGCAAGTCAGCTTGTCCGCTGTCTGTGCGCGACTATTGAGCGGTTTAGGGACCTAAATGAATGAGTGCGAGAACAAAAAACAGGTGGTGCGCGGAGCCGTCCAGCATGCACGCGCGCCAGCACGTGGATTATCGCCGCCTGTAGTCCGACGAACTCCACGCACCGGCCAGCGAGGGTTCCTCCGTTGTCGATGATGCGGGTTTCGACCACGGAGTTCGGAAGGTCGTGCTCAGTACGGCGATCACGTTATGGACGAGAACCCGGAAACCGTAAGGCGATGGGAAGACGCATGGCGGAACCATGCGTCAGGTGACTATGAATCGGCTGTCGCTATTCAGGTCGATTTGCAGATAGGCGGGCGGATTTCGCCAGAGCGGTCGAGACGAATGCCATGACCACGATCGTTACACCACGTGCTAGACATCCAAGATGCGTGCACCTACCCGTTCATTGCGCTGATACCTGCATGGCGGCGCTCGTCCGAGTAGGACCCCGCAGGTCTCCCGCTCCGACAGGCGTCAGTGTCACAGCTTCTTACGCGGAATTAACGTCTAGCTTTCAGCGTCTTCTATGAGACCCGCTCCACACCGGGCGGCTGCCATGTCCCCTTCCCCGCCGGCAGGATCGATGGCGCTTCCGTCTTTGGCCAGTACAGGCGCATCACGAGATAGATTGTACCGTCCGGGGCCGGAAGCCAATTTGCTTCCTTATCCGCACCGGGGCTGTCTTTTTGAATGTACAGTGTCAGCGAGCCATCGGCGTCCTTCTTCATCTCCGACAACATCGGAGAGTTGATGAGGTAGCGATTGATCGGGTTCTTGACCAGGAACTGGCTTTTGCCATCGTACATTGTGACGGACCAGAACGAATTCACCGGCGGCAACTGATCGGGTGCGAAGGTGATGGTGTAGTTGTGCTTGCTGCCGTCGAGCGGTTCACCAGTCGAATCCGTCCGGGTGTAGGGGTACATGGCCTCGACCGCATCGTTGGCATAGAGACCTGCCTTGGCAGCCCCGGCCCGCATTAACCAGTCGCCGTTGTAGAAGGCTTCGTCACCAAAGAACGCGCCGACGTTCCAGCCGTTGATGCTTTTGTTTCCGCTGGTTAGCCAACTGTCTATTTTATCGTTACCTTGCTTCATGCCTATCAGCATTTCGGCCTTATGTTCGAGCGATAGATCCTTAAACTCGAAGATCTTGCCAGGGCCGATGCCAATCTTCGCTAGTTTTGCACGAATCTCGCTATCCCTTGGCGTTTCAGGAACGAACTGCAGCGCTGCGTCGAGATACTGGAAGAAGTTCTCCTTGATCCCGGCGGTAGTGGCAGGAAGAAACTCGATCTCCGGCGCGGCGCGCAGAGCGGGTTGTTTAAGAAAAGCAGAAAGCGGTTGCGCCTTGTATCCGGCCTGGACCTTTTCCACGTTCGGCATATCTTCGACATTGATGAGCTGGGTCCGAAAGTTGGCGAATACGAATGGGGTCGTCGAGGAGAAGACTTGCTTGATGCCGTCGGGCTTCTCGCCTTTCCAGTCGGGGCCGACCACAAGATAGTCGCCCGGTTCGCTCCCCGTGGCCCGCGTCCCAATGTAGCCGAAATTGTAGGTGTTGCCGTCGACCAACTGAACCGAGTAATAGCGGCCTTTTTCGACCGTCGGCACCGAGATGACCATCGGTTCAGCGCGCAGGTCCAGCCAGAGGATTGAGTAAGGCGTGTCGCTGTTCGGCGTAATGATCGCTGTATCTTCAGGGCTTGCGACCTGATGCATGTTGTTGATTTCGTTGAAAGGCGCCTTGAACTGTCCGGAATTCCTGTCTACGGCAAACTCCTGCATGACCGCATAGTTCATCACGAGCGGCAGGCCATAGATGAAGCCTTCCTCGGCGATGCCCTTGGCCTCCAACAGGCCGGGCCATTCGGCTTTGTCCTGCGCAATCACCGGGACAGACTTCGCCGTCGCGGCGACGAGTGTGGCCATCGCGGCAGAGCGAAGCAGAGCGCGTTTTGTGAGCATTTGAACGTCCTTTCGGTTCGCAGCGTGCGCCAGCATGCGCAGGTAGCAGGATAAGTTATCGATCGGCGGACAACGGTTGAACTGCGCCTGTCGAGCGCCAGCTATGAACACACGCCCTCGATGTCTCTTCGCGGTTGTTAGCGCCTATTTCGGAAACAGGAACGTCAGCCCGAGACGGAAGCCAAGCCCTTCGGGACCGTTGTCTGGAGCGGCTGCCCAGTATCGAAGCCCGGCGGTTACACTGATCGGCTGCTCGTTTACCCTCACCAGCTTTGAAACGGTCAGATTGATAGGTACCGACCATTCCTTCGCTTTCCAGTCGTATGTGGATTCGGTGTTCAGCGCGAATGTCCATGCAGTTGGCGTTGTGTAAGAGAGAAAGGGCTGCACGAACGTGTTACTTATGTCGTTGCGATCCTCGTTGCCCGCGAACGACCAGATATGGTTTGCCAGTGCGCCATAGGTCCAGGGCCCGTCCTGTTTTAGCGCGACAACGGTCGGCCCAGCGCCCCATTTCTCGCCGCCAAGCAGATCGTCGGTCGCGGTCGGTATCAGGAAGACGGGACCTGCGCCCCAGATGAGGCCGCCCTCGGTCGGCTTGGAAGGGGACAGGAAAAAACTCTGTACGACGTCGCCAAGGCCGAACTGCGACCCAGATGGCCCGGCGATGTCGTCCTGGTAGGTTACGGGCAGGATCGTGCGGGAGATCAGGTTCCAGTCGGCGTTCAGTGAGATCGGAATCACGGGTTGGATATTCAGCGTCGTCTTGTCGCCATCGAACGGGCCATAGCCGTGATCATGGTTCAATTGGAACGGAACGCTAATCAGCGACGCGATCGGGTTCGAAAGCTTCTTGGCGAGATCAGCGCTGGAATCCTGACTGTAGGCGGTCGATCCCATGCCAAGCGCCGCTGCGACGGCGAGCGTCTGAGCTGCCTTTCGGTGCCGGATGCGGGAAGATGCGGTTGTGGCCAATTTCACTGTGCTCCGTCTGATACCGAGGTTGACGGTGAACCAGTCTCGGCATCACCTCATGCGCCGCCAGAGTTGAGGTAAATCGTTGAAAAAGAAACGTATCTAACTGTAGCATACGACGTTCACGGGCGGTCTAAAGCCTCGGAGACCCTGAACTCAGCTTCCACATCCGTTGCGCTTGGCACTGGCAGTCCAGCCCGTCGGAGCGCCACGATAATGCGCATGCTGTCTTGTGGGGATAGGTTTCTCTTCCGGTTCTCGGCTACGATGTTGGGAAGATAGTCGGGGCGCATTTTAATGAACACCTCGCCCTCGTGCCTAGCCTCCTCTAACAGCCCGGCCTCAGAATAGATGACCGCTGCAACGCCGTGGAAGAGCGGGAATTTCTTCAGGTCGGCTTTGCGAATCAGTCTCACCGCCTTGTCATGATCCTGGAGCATGCTGGCGATCAGGGCGCGCGTTCCGAAGTAATATCCGGCCCCGCCGGGGTTTAGCTTAATTGCGCGATCCAGCAGTTCCGCGCCGCGCTCCCATTGCCCCGAAAACGCGATGCGGGTGCCGAGTTCTCCGAGGAACTCCGTGTCGTTCGGATTGGCGGCCAGCGCCTCCTCTCCGACCTCGAACGCCTCTTTGGTCTCGTTACGGAAGAACAGAGCCATCATGAGCGCTTGCAGGGCACGCGTGTTGCTGGGCTCGAGCGAGACCGCCCGCCGCGCCGAACCGAGAGCGCGATCCATCGCGGAACCCTTGTGCTTCTGCGGATTGAACTCGAACCGGTCCTCGTCGAGATGGAGGAAAGAGAGCATCGACCAAGCCGTCGCGTAAGCGGGGAAACGCGCCACCGCGCGCTGCAGACAGTCGCGCGCGATCAGATGCGCTTCCGGATTCAGCTCCTCGCGGTAGGCATAGAAGCGTAGCGTGCAATCATGCACGCCAAGGTCTGCCGGCGGCGGGTTGGCCGCTAATGATTTCGCGATGATGCCGTATGGCTGGGCGATGACCGTTGCCACCTTGCTGGCGACATCGGTCTGGATGGTAAAGAGTTCGTGCGTGTCCAGATCGTCTTCGTAGTGCTGCGACCACAGGATCGATCCGTTGGACGTGTCGACGAGACGCACGGTCACACGGACCTTGTCGCCCTCGACGCGGACCCCGCCAGCGAGAAGGAAGTGCGCGCCAAGACCCTCGCGCACCTGCGATGCCTCTATGCCGGGCTGCAGTGCCTTTGATGTCTCGCGGCCAAAAACAGTGATCTCTTTGAAGCGGGGAACGGCAGTGAGAAGCTCTTCGGTTAGACCGGCGGCATAGCGTGCAGCCAGAGGGCCTTCGCCCAGGTCCGCAAAGGGTGCTATCACAAGCATCGGCTCGTCCGGGATTTGTCCGGCCGACCGACTGGCGACTGGCCCCGCCATGTAGTAGCCAAGACCCACGCAGACGAAAGCCGCCAGCAGAGCCAGAATGGGCCACCCCAGACGCCGCCACGCGGACTCCCCTTGACTGGCGACGTCTTGGTTTACCTTTTCGTCGGCCGACCCTGCCGGCGCGTCCTTCCATGTGAAGGTCGGCGCGTAGCCGCCCTTGGGGATGTCGATGCGGATAGGATCATTTTGCCCTGCAATGAGATAGTAGCGTTCGATGACCCTGCGCAGACGTCCGGCCTCGATTCGGACGACGGGATCGTCCTGAGAGAAGTTCGGGCTTCGGTTGAAGACTTCGATGGCGACCGAATACGCCTTGAGACGGTGCGCCCGGCCCGCAAGCGCTTCCTCGGTGACATATTTTAGGAAGGCTGCGCCGCGCCCTGTGTTGGGGAACTCGCGGCTGGAGACAATCCGCTCAAGCTGCGCCCTGACCTCGTCGTGGGTCGGACAGGGGCGCTCTGCCCGATTATCCGGCAACGAAGTCTGCATCGTGCGTCATCCTTGTGCGCAGTTGCCGCTAAAGCATGCCGCGCAGAAGTATGTAGCGGCTTTGCAATAGAGACGTGCGATAAATTAAAGACCCAAAGCGCGCGGAGCGAATTGAAAGGACCGCGACGCGCTTAAGTACCAGATACCCCATATTGCAACCTAGCCTCCACAGATCAACTCGTCCAGACGCGAAACACTTTCCACGGGAGTGGAAGCGGTGGATTCGTCCCGCAATAACAAGGAAGCGGCCATCCGAGGACGTACGGCTTCTTGGGCCGTTTCCGCGGCAAGCGTAGGATAGGAGTTCCGTCGATCAGGAAAGAAGCGGGCATATCGCCGACGCTAGTCACTAACCGACATCGGTGGTCCCGGGCGGCTCAAACGCTTTTGCTAGCCGTTCCAGATCTAGCGAATAGCAAAATAGCGCAAACAAAATTGTCATGACATAGAGCACGTGCGCAAAAGCCTGGCCAATCGGCGGGAAAACATCCAGCTCAGGGAGATGCCGAAAAAAAATTGCCGAGAACAGCGCTCCGCCAAAAAAGAAACTGATCCGGCTGGTGAAAGAGAACAGATGCGATACGATGATGCTATGGAACGGAGCTATAACGGGCACCCAGTTGAGCCGCATCCAGTAGCAGAAATGTAGCAGTGCGGTGCTGAAAGCAATTGCGGCATGTCGCGACACGTCGAGGCTTTGGGACTCACCGAGGTGCGTGACGACATTGTAAAAAACGGGAAACACCATCCAGAACAACAGCGCAGCTGCGGCGGTTTGGCCAGCAAGCAGCGCAGCATATACTAGCCCATTATTTATCGAGATCGAACTTTTCAACGCCGATTTCCATTCCAGTCGGTTGCGGTGGTAGCTAACCTGGCGATACTGCGGAATGCCAAGAAGCTTGCCAAACGCCGCTACCAGCCAGCCTGCTTTATTGGTACTGTCAATGCCGAGCAGTACCAATAAAGTAGGCTGGCGGGGGCCAAAGTCGTGAAACGTCGATTGACAGGACAACGCGAGTCGCTGTCATAACCACCAGCACAGGCCCGACGAGTACGATTTGCCCCTCTCGATGCCGCAATTGAGGGTCAAAAGCGCGAATATCAAACTCAAGCTGCCTCTACCTCTGCTCCCGGCATGCCGGGTCAGTTGGCATCGCCGCACAGTTCTTGACCGCAATCCTCTCCCCTCCACTGATTTGTCCTGTCAGGCCGCCGACATGATTGGCGTAGTTGCCGCGCGTATCCGCGTCGAGCACGGCAACTGGAGCCGTAAGAACCAGTCCTGCTGCGCTGCCGGCCGCCGCCGCCACATTCGTCGTCCCCGCCAGGATCGTGTCACCAAGACCGACCCGGCTGTCCGTCAGTGTCTGCCCTTCGGATAGCCGCGCGCCGATGAGTTGGACGACTTGCGGAGATTCTGCGAACTTGCTGTGGTTGAGATCATCGCTGACCTTGATCTTCGTCAGATCGATCACCGAAATCTTGTTGTCGGCGAGTTCAGCCTTGTACGGTGCGGTTTCCGGATCGATCGAACCGAGCCGAGGGATGTTGCCCCAAACCCGCCGTGAGAAGGCGAGCGCCTTGTCGTCACGCGAGACGAACAGGGTAAACTGCGGGTGCGGGTGGCCCATATCCTCGATCTGGGAACGGAAGACATCGACATCCACATCCGGAGCAGCGAGCATGACATTCTTGAACTTGACTGGCAGACCATCATTGCGGATCGCCATCTGCCGGAGTGCTTCCAGCGCCAGCCAATTGCCCATCGAGTGGGCCAGCACGTTGACTTCCTTCACGTCGCCATCTTTGGCCAGGTACTGGAACAGCGTCTCAAGGGCGTTACGCGTGTAGTTCGTGCTCTCGCGGTCGTAGCCGTAGGCCAGAAGGCTGCCGCGCGATGGCCAGGTCACAAGGATCGGTGTGCTGCGGACGCTGGAATCATGGACGATCTGAGCGAAGCGGTAGACGCTGTCTTCAAATCGGTTGTTGAAGCCATGGATGAAGACCAGGACGCTGTTGTCGGGATTTTTTCTAACCGAGGCGTTCAACCAGCCTTTAGCGCCATCGAGATCGAAATCGGCAGCCTTCAGAGTGGCAAAGTCGGTTTCCGGGTTTGAGGGCAGCTTCTTCGGCCAGGCGACATCACCTTCCTCGCGGATCTTGGGCAGTGAAACTGTCATCTCAGCGAAGGATGGTGTCCGGGCGCGCTCGCCCGTGAACATCTCACCTGGGACAGTCGATCGCGCCCGCGTGGTCGCGACCAATATGTCGACGCGGTTGGTATCCGGCACGGTGTCTGCAACGGGAGTCAGCACATGTTTCGGGTGTCCGCCGCAACTCGCGACGACGACTAATGCGAAAAATGGAATAAATCGCCGTGCCCGGCCTGCAGTGAACGAGTTAACCAAGCTCAAATCAACCCCTGCCGCTGTTTTCAATCGTGATGCTCGTTTCATAGCAATTTATCGCGGACAGACATCCCAGAAACCTGTCTTCTTCGTACCATCGGTATAAAACCAGCACATGCCAGACTGCGGCGGTGTGCCGGCGACCGAAGCGGCCGCCGCGCCCGCGATGAAACCGATGGCGGCACCCGCGGCAATAGCACCTCCTGCGGGCCAATAACGACGAGGGTTCACGACCACTACGCCCCTGACTGGTGGGCGACGCACGGCAACGGCCCCGTGATTGCCGACGGCTGCGCACCCTCTGGCTCCGCAACCAGCCACCGCACGGCGGGCTTCGGCCGATGCCGGAGCGAGCACTGGCGCAGCCGCCAGGATCACGAGCGCGATGGCAGTGGTGACGTTCTGAAAGGGTTTAATGATCGTCATGAGTTCCGTGAGGGTTGAGGCGTGAGTAAAAACTTCACCTAGCGAAATTTTTGATAGCTTACATCGTGCCTCAGTCATCTCGATTTCATCGGTATGTTACTGTGGGTTACGGCGTAGCGTTGGCGGCCGGGATGGGTACGCCGACTCGGATTGCCTTTGAGTAGGCGGGCGACAACCCATCTGCCTGCGCCCGCTCGCCGATTTTAGAGATTTCTCGTAGCTGGGAGAGCGGAATCGACGTGTCAACGGCTCCACGGTCATAGGCGTAGTCAGGAAGATAACCGTTGACGATTAGCCGCCAGTCAAATGGCACGTTGTCTCCGGCGACACGCATCAGCTTGGCGACGGTCGTCGTGCAGTTCGTCGTGATCGAGTTGTAGAATTGCGGAGCCTGTGCGAGAGCGTTGGCCTCGGCGACGTATTCGAGCAGAAGTTTTCGTGCCTGTTCGGGACTGGCTCTCAGCCGATAGATTTGGACGTCCTCGCCGCGCACGTTGGAGCGCACGCCGACAACGTCGCGTTCGTCCGCGGCAACAATCACCAAGGGGTCGTTCTTGAAGAGATCGGCAAGAGGAGAAAACCCGCCACTTGCCTTGTGACGTACCTCGATCGACCAGGCCAGCTGCTCACCGCCTTCGAAACCGAAGCTGAAGATGACGTGCGCGATCTTCGGACCCGCCCAGTAGGACATGAACAGGTCAACGGTCTTCACCTTGCTCACATCGAAGGTTCGTGTCGTCCAGCGCTCCGTGAAGTCGGAATTGCTCCGCCACTCGAAGTCCCGAACATCAGTCAAGGTCAGTGAATTTCCGGCGATAATACCCGTAACCTGCCGGGCGACATCTGGTGCCCATGCAGCGTTCGCTTCCGGCTTGATCGAGTTCCACCAGAAGAGCATCAGGGCGAAGACGACAGCGAACGAAAGGATGGCTTTCAAGCGCAGCCGGCTGGCAAGCGCCGCAACTGTGAAGAGACCAAACATGAGAAAGACGCCGGCGGCGATTGCCCGTCCTGCCTCAGGCAGAGGTAGACGATACCAGAGGGCCAGGGAACACCAGGCGGTCAAAGCCGCCACCATAAGGGCGACCGCGAAGATGAGTATCTTCACCATCAGTCGAGGCATGTTATTCCTTCTTGGTAGCCGCAACGTGCGGTGATTGCGTCGAGATAGCGCGTTCAACGGTTGACAGGGAATGGCACAATCTTGGCGAGGTCCAGCATGATGTGGATTTCCCTGCCGAGGTCATCCAACAGTTCAAGCGCCTCGACGTAACGTTCGTCTCGCAACGGGTCCGTAGACGACTCCCACTTCCGCACGAGATGATCGGCGATGCAAAAATCTTTGCACAGGTCGCGGAAGCTTTCGTTGCGGTCGGCAAGCGCGTCAATCTCCAGCGCCTGAGCGGGAAGCCTGCGCTTGGCGTACTCCGTGTCGTCTCCCATTCGATCCCCCTCCTGAGGGGTGCCCTCGCATCGAAGATGACACAGAACCCGACCAACACCTCGTAGGTTGCAGTAACATACGGCGAGTTTCTTGTGGTCGGCAGCGCACGTGTGGTCCATTCGGCTATCGGTCCATTGGCGGGCCAGCCATGCGAGGACGTTGCCATGAAATCCATTCTGATCTCTATCACAGCGCTATTGATGTCGACCGGACTTGCGAGCGCGGCCGAGCCGATTGTCGGAAACTGGAAGACGACGCTTGGTGACACCGCAGCGATCGAGCCGTGCGGCAGCGGCTTTTGTATAACGCTCAAGAGCGGCAAGCATGCAGGCGAGAAGATTGGCGCGTTCGAAGGAGGCGGAGGCAGCTATTCTGGCAAGATTACGGATCCCGATGCGAAGAAGACCTACAACGGAACCATCAGTGTCTCCGGCGACACGGTCACCCTCAAGGGCTGCGTGATGAAGGTGGTCTGCGAGTCGCAGAAATGGTCACGCCAATAGTCCGCAGGCATACATGATACGGTAACATACGGGCGTTTCCGCCTAGATCGGATAGGGTGCTGGCGGGAATAACTCTGGTAATTTCTGGAGCCCGTGAGACCGGGGGACTGCTGGCATGATTGAAATGAAAAGCGCCTATTGCGGATTGGCACTGGCTCTCGCTGTGGCACCTGCGGGCGCAGCCGACATATCGGCGCCGGGATCGGCCGTCGTCAACACCGGATCGAAATACCAGGTCACGCTCGATGGCTGGCTGGCGGGGTTGAATGGCGACATCGGTGTGCGTGGCCTTCCCACCGCGGCGGTCGACGTCTCGCCTCTGGACGTGCTTGAGAGCCTGGACGGTGTGTTCGCGGGATCGTTTCAAGCGGTCGGTGACAGCTGGCTTCTCTACACGGATGTCATGTGGGCCAAGATTTCAACCGAAGCCGATGTCGGCCCATTCGGTGGAACCGCTCGCTTCGAGCAGAAGCAGATCGTCGCGACAGCCCTTGTCGGCTACGAGCTGCCTATTAACGTCGAGAATATGCAACTCTACGCGACCGGCGGCCTTCGCTACCAGCACAATGAGGTGGAACTCGACATCGACCCCGCGTTCTTCCCGTCGGTCAACCGCAGCGGTTCGCAAAGCTGGGTCGATCCGATCGTCGGTCTTACCATGCACTATGACGTCAACGACAAATGGTTCGTGGACGTCATGGCAGATATCGGCGGCTTCGGCGTCGCCTCCGACATCACGCTGCAGGGAACCGCGACGGTCGGCTACAATTGGACGGACACGATCGCTTCGTCTTTCGGCTACAAGGCCCTCTACACCGACTATGAGGAAGGTGGCTTCCGCTACGACGCCACCCAACATGGCATCTTCACGCGACTGGCGGTGAGGTTCTAGCCGGAACGAAGGTATATGATCTGAGGGGGGTACGACGTGAGTAGATTTACGCTGAACAGGTTTGGAGCGACTTGGCGCTCCCACGCACTTATTCTAGCCGCCGTCACCTGTGTGGCGGCATGGTCCGCATCAGCCCAGGACGCAGTTGAGCCCGAGGCTGCCAAGATTCTTATCGCCATGAGCGAGAACCTCAAGTCTATTCCGGCGCTTAGCGTCGACTACGACGCAGATCAGGAAATCGTCGATCTCGGAGGGCAGAAGATCCAGTACAGCGCGTCGGGCACTATCGCGCTCGATCGCGCCAAAGGTTTTCGGTTGACGCGCAAGGGGCCGTTCGCCGATGCAGAGGTAATCTTCGACGGCAGCACGATATCGCTCCACAGCAAACGCACAAACGTCTACGCGCAGTTGCAGAGTCCGGGGCAAAGCGTTGAAGTGGCGGCAGACGAACTTCGCGTCGCTACCGGACTCGATGCCCCAGGAGCCGACTTGCTCGCAAGCGATTCCTATGCCGTCCTTACCGACGGAGTGACCAAGGGAACGCTTGTCGGATCGGCATTCGTGGGTGGGGTCGAATGCGATCACCTCGCCTTCAGAACAGATATTGTCGACTGGCAAATCTGGATCAGCAAGGGCAACAATCCGTTGCCGCTCAAATACGTCATCACGACCAAGTGGGTGACCGGAGCGCCGGAGTACTCGCTACGGCTGAGCAACTGGAAATCCGATGCCATCGACGCTGGCCAGTTTACATTCATACCGCCAGCAAACGCCAGGAAACTCGAACGCGTATATACCGACCTTACCGGTGAGATGTCGTTGGAGGCAGGAGAATGACGATGCGCAAGTTGCACCGAAAGACCCTTTGCGCCGTGATCGCCGGCATTATCGTTCTCGCGGCCGATAGCCTTGTCCCAATGCCGTACGGCGCGTTCGTGTCCGAGGCACATGCGGTGTTAGGGCGGCCTTTGACTCCCGGCAGTGTCGCCGGCACCGCTCGTCGCACCACGCGACGAGTGATCCGTCGCTCTTCGGTGTATGTTGCCACGCTGCCCGCTGGCTGTGTGCGGACCAGTGTAAACGGCGCCGTGGTGTGGCGTTGCGGCGGGGCTTACTATCAGGCCCATAGTGGGCGTTACGTTGTGGTTTACATCGACTGACGTCAAAGCCCATTGCAACGCAGATAAATTTGGGCCTTCGCACCCCTCTCCTACTTCTATGCATCGCCTTGGATGTTCCCGCTACTCCAGTTGTGCAGTCATCTGCGCTGGAAGATTTACCCCCATAAAAGGAGCCACATGATGTCTTTATCGATGAAAGCGTTGCTTGGAGCGGCTTCAGCGGTCGTTTTTCTCGCCGGGATCGCGCACGGGCAGACAACGTCGAAGCTGAGGATGACAACGCCGATACCGGGTTCGATCATCACGCCCGAGAGTTTGGACACCAGGCTTGGCAAACTAAACTTCTTCGATGGCTTCCCGGATGACGCCACGTCGGAAAAGATCTACGACAATCTAGATTTCATGCGTGGCGTCGATGTTTTTCTCAATGCGATGCCCGGTGCATCGGTAGAAGCTATGCGCGTGGGATTGGCGAGTCAGGGCGCAGATAACAATCAAACCATCCTTATCTTCGAAAGCCTCATGGACTCACATTCGCTGTTCCTCACCGGGAACACCGAAAGCATTTATAATCTCATGTGGTTGGACACCAAGGCGGGTCCATTGGTCATCGAGACACCGCCCAATATCCTCGGCATGATCGACAACCACTGGTTCCAATATGTCGGTGATGTCGGCAATGCCGGCCCGGACAGGGGCAAGGGTGGAAAATACCTGCTTTTACCGCCGGGCTACGAGGGTGAGATACCCGAGGGCTACTTCGTGCTTCGAACCTCGACTTACGGAAACCTCTTCTTCTGGCGCGGTTTCCTCGAAAAGGGCAGCACCGCAACAGCGGTTGAAAACACCAGGAAGTTCGCCAAGGTCTATCTTCTTTCGGAAGCCAACAATCCACCGCAGATGAAGATGGTCAACGTCTCAGGCAAGGAATTCAACACCATCCATGCCAATGATTTTCATTTCTACGAGGAAGTGAACGACATAGTCCAATACGAGCCGAACGAGGCCTATCACCCGGAGGTGCTGGGGCAACTCGCCGCCATCGGCATCGAAAAGGGCAAACCCTTCGCACCCGACGAGCGGATGAAGAAAATCCTCACTGAAGCCGTAGCCGTCGGCAACGCGACAGCACGCACTATCACCTTCAAGACCCGCATGAAGGACGCCTACTATTATCCGGACAGCGCATGGTTCACCGGCTTCGTCGGTGGCAGCTACGAGTTTCTTCGGCAGCCCGGCGTTCGCCATCTGGATGCCCGCGTCCTGTTCCACTACTATGCGACGGGCATCACGCCGGCCATGGCAATAAAGCGCGTCGGCATCGGTTCGCAATACGCGGGTGCCACGACCGACAAGGACGGCAAGCCGTTCGATGGCGGCAAAACCTACAAGATACACCTGCCGCCAAACATTCCGGCAAAGGAATTCTGGTCGTTCGTTGTCTATGACAATCAGACGCGTTCGATGCTGCAGACGGACCAGCAATTTCCCAGCATCGGCAGCGACAAGAAGGACATTGTGATCAACGCCGACTCCTCGGTCGATGTCTGGTTTGGACCGACAGCGCCGGCGGGTCATGAAGCCAACTGGGTCCAGACAGTTCCCGGCAAGGGCTGGAACGTTCTTCTTCGCCTCTATGGCCCGCTGGAGTCATGGTTCGACAAGACGTGGAAGCCGGGCGAGATCGAACTGGTCCAGTGACGTAAAGTAAACGCGATGAACTGATCATCGCGGCACAAACGTTCGCGTCTGCAGCGCCGACCCGACTGATATGTCGGGTCGGCATCCGCTTGGGGTAACCTACTGTTGGACTTGGGGGAGCGCCGAGAGGTTTGCCGCCTCGCAGTTACAGGTTCCACATTCGCCTTCTGCGCATCATCGAGCAAAGCAAGGAGAGCTATTACATCTCGCTTCGGCGCACGCAGGGAACGATCCGCAACGCCGAGCCCGACTGGAATCCCTGGATCGAGTACTTTCTGAGAGCGCTGCATCGGCAGAAGACGCGCCTTGAGAAGAAAATGGAGCGCGAGCGGATTATCCTCGCCGACATGCCGGAATTATCCGGGACATTGCTCGAGTTGGCACGCGAGCACGGGCGGATTACGGTCGCGGAGGCTGCACGGATCACCGATGCAAGCCGTCACACCATTAAGGATCATCTCAGGGCGCTCGTGAATCAAGGGCACCTCGTCCTGCACGGTGCCGGCCGCGGCGCCTGGTACGGTCTTTCCTAATGAAGGGGTGTCAGGCCCATCTGAATGGATTTGCTCTCGAACGGATACGATCTCGCGACCTGCAACTACTTAAGGAGGGCATCCCACTGACTATCCATGATAATGTCCTTTATCATGGATATAAAGTTGCCCGTCAGAGGTGGCGGACGCGAGGTGTCACTTTCCTTTGGCGAAGCCGAATGCTTTTCGCAGACTTCCGTCGACGGCCCTAGCGCGCATAAACCGACGCAGACGAGCCAGAAGGGTTGCTTCGCCCCCGACCGGCTGACGCAACTTGTAGTGACCAGCGATAACGTCGGCGATCTTTTGAGCCACAAAATGAGCCGAAGGGGCCGATTTTATCTGGTTTTGTACTGCGTTGATTGCTGCCTGGAACTGCGAGGCGTAGACCCCAATCGGGGCGGCCGTCTGTGCTGCGTTCTCGTCGAGACTCGTATTGGTGAACGTTGGCTCCAGCAACACCACACTCACACCGAACTCCCGAATTTCATGGTCGAGTCTCTCGGACATCCCCTCCAGGGCGTGCTTGCTCGCCGCGTAGATCCCCATGAAAGGCGCCGGCAGGAAACCCAAAACCCCGGTCTTGGTAGATTAACATGCTGATTAATTTGCGGTTTGTCCGATGTCACTGGGGTCAACCGTCGGCGCCGATGGTGGGGTCAAGCACCACGCCGAAACACAGCCACGAGCTCGTAGAGCTGATTTTGCACCAGGCCCGCGTAGCTCCATACCGGCCAGCGGTCGTACTCCAGCCGCACAACAGGCCTGATACATGACCGCACCCGATCACACGTTCAAAACCGCTCGAAGAACTGCTTGCATGAACGGGGGCATCCATACATGACCCATAGTCAGTGGCAGGTGGAGGGCACCAAAAATCGGCGCGCAGGATTTACCTGAGGAGGAACCTCGTACCGCGAAACCCTTGGCTATCGATGAGACGCGATAGCGGCGGGTCGTGACCTCACAGCCTGGGCAAGCCCTCGGGTCGCAGGTGCTTCTTGAGCGCTGCGATGCGGAAGATGGCGTTGCTGGCGCCGTAGCCGGCATAGGTACGGCGTTCGACGATCTCGAAGAAGAAACCTTCGCCGAAGGTCGGGCTGTAGAGCTGGAAGAAGTCGCCGTGCTCGTCGCGGTCATAGAGGATGTTTTCGGCCTTCAGCCGCTCGGTCAATTCCGGCGCGAGGCCGAAGCGGGCTTCGACGTCACCGTAGTAGTTGGGCGAGATGGCGAGCGGGCGGAAGCCGTTTTTGCGTAGCGCTGCTGCGGTCGCGAAAATGTCGTCGGTGTGGAAGGCGATGTGCTGCACGCCGGCGCCAAACGTACCGGCGATGAAGTGGCCGGCGAGCGTGCGCCGGCTTTCCGCGCCGTTGAGCGTAATGCGCAAGGTGCCGGTCGCATTCTGTACCGCGCGGCTGCGAACCACGCCGCCCGGATCGATGATATCGACCGTCGGTGTCTTCTCGGCCTCGAGGATCGAGGTATAGAACAGCACCCAGGTCAGCATTTCGTCATGGCCGACGGTCTGGGCGATATGATCGACGACACGCAGTCCCGTCGGCGACGCCGTGTAGGCATCTTTGGTCGGCGCGAATTCGATCTCCCAGATGCGCGAGAGGTCGCTCGTCCTGTCGAGGAAATAGAGCAGGCCGCCGCCAACGCCGCGCACCGCCGGCACGCCGAGTTCGCCGGGGTCGAGCGGCTGCGTAAACGGCTCGGCACCGAGCGCCACGGCGCGGGCATGTGCCGCTGCTGCATCCTCGACGGTAAGGCCGATCGCATAGGCCGACGTGCCGTGCAGGGTATAGGCGTCGCTGGCGAGACCGCGCGCCTCCTTGTTGATGACGAGGTTGATATAACCCTGCCGGTAGAGCGTGACGTTCTTGCTTCGGTGCGTTGCCGTTTTCTCAAAGCCGAGCACTGCGACCAGGGCCTCGAGCGGCATCGCTTCGGTCTCCTCGACGGCGAATTCGATGAAGGCGATGCCCTCGACGATGCCGCGGGCGGGAAGCGCCTGCATGGGGAGGGCAGCCTCGGGCTGCGCGCGGCGCACCTGATCGCCGAGATAGAGAAGCGAGCGATGACCATCGGCCGCGACTGTCGTCGCCGAGCCGCCGCGGAACTGGTCGTTGAAGATTTCCAGCGAAAGGTAGCCCTTGTAGCCGGTGGCGGCGACGGCGCGCGCGAAATCGAGCACGGGCAGGTCGCCTTCGCCGGGCATGTTGCGGTAGTGCCGGCTCCATTGCATGAGGTCCATGTCGATCAGCGGCGCATCGGCGAGCTGCACGGCGAAGATCTTTTCCTTCGGGATCGCGCGGATCGAATTGACCTCGATCCGCCGCGCCAGCGTATGGAAACTGTCGAGCACCAGGCCGATGGCGGGATGGTTCGCCCGCCGCACGATCTCCCAAGCGTCGCGATGATCATGGATATGGCGGCCCCAGGCCAGCGCCTCGTAGCCGACACGCAGGCCCCGCGCGGCAGCACGCTCGCCGAGTTCGTGGAAATCGGCGACGGCGCGGTCAAGGCCGCCGAGCGAGGCGGGAGAGACGTTGGAACAGACAAGCACGAGGTTGACGCCCACCTCCTGCATCAGGTCGAATTTCCGCTCGGCGCGGTCGAAGGTGCGCGACCGCAGGGGCTCCGGCATGCCTTCGAAGTCGCGAAACGGCTGGAAGAGCGTGATCTCCAGTCCGCGGTCGCGCGCCATTGCGCCGATCTGCCGGGGGCTCTCGTCGGAAATCAGTAGGTCGTTCTCGAAAATTTCGACGCCCTGGAAACCGGCCTTGGCGATGGCGTCGAGCTTTTCCTGCAGGCTGCCGCTGAGCGTCACCGTCGCAATCGAGGTTTTCATCGTGGCTCCTCCGGCCTGTCTCGCAGGCGCGCGTTTTCTCCCGGCGGCGCCGCGTGCGGCGCTCCGTTGGTAATGATGGCGATGTCAGCTTGCGGCGCTGGGCAGCTAGCCGTATTGCGCCTGGAACCCGTCCATGACGGCATCCAGGCGTCCGAGCACGGACAGCAGGATCTGCTGCTTGCGTTCCCGGCGTGCGGCGGGCGATTGCATGTCGACGTCGAACACCGCCGAGAAGGTCGCCCGGTTCGAGGCGTTGAAGAAACACAGCCCCGAGATCGTCATGTGCACCTCGATCGGCGAGATGCTCTGGCGAAACAGTTCCTGTTCGTATCCGCGCCGCAACAGCCGTTCGATGCGCTGGATGATCGGCCGGTGAAGCTCCGGGACCAGCGAGGATGCCGCGAGGTATTTTGCGTCGTTCAGGTTCTCGCCCATGATCAGCTTGACGTGGTACGGATGGGCAAAATGGAAATCAAAGGAGAAATCGACGAGGTTCTTGAGCGATTGCCGCGGATCATCCTCGTCCAGGTTGATATCCAGCTCGGCCCGCCGCATCCGGCCATAGGCGTGCTCAAGCACGGCGACGTAGAGCTTTGCCTTCGAGGCGAAGTAATAATAGATCATGCGCTTGCTGCGCCGCGATTTCGTCGCGATGCTGTCCACCGTCGTGCCGGCATAACCGTGGCGCGCGAATTGCACTTCCGCCGCATGCAGAATGTCGGTCCGCGTGCGCTCCGGGTCGTTGGTCGGCTCGGCGCGCTCATATTTGCGCCGCGGTGTGCTTGCGCTCTTGCGCATCTTTTCTTCCATGCCTGTCTACCGCTCGGGTCGAGGATCCTTCCGTTTCCTTAACGCGTTGCTTGGTCTCCTTTCAAGTTCGCTCGCGAAGAATGATTGATCCGGTTCATTCTCTGGCAGCTTCCAAAGGCATTCTCTGGTCGTTTTATGTACCAATACGACCATTATCGTCAATCGCCGCGATTCCGAAGAATCTATGAAATTTTCGCAGAAATTCATAATCTTATGCTATAAAATGCTGATTTATTGGGAGAATATCGGGATTCTGAAAGCAACCTGCCGATTTGACAAAAAACGGATTGGTCATCTATGAATGTACCAACTCAAACATTATTGGGTGACCGGTGGGACAAGGAGTCCGGTCATGGCCTGGAGGAGAGGGCGTGAGCTATCAATTCGATTTCGGCGTTGTCGTCGCTGCCTGGCCCGACCTGTTGCGCGGCTGCCTGCTGACGCTGACGATCTCTTGCCAGGCCATGGCGCTGGGGCTTGCCATCGGGCTCGTCTGCGTCTTGCTGCGCCGCACCGGCATTGCGCCGCTCGTCTGGTCCGTGAAAGGTTTCGTCGAGATCATCCGCAACACGCCGTTCCTGGTGCAGGCCTTCTTCCTCTATCTCGGCCTGCCGTCGGTTGGCATCCGCCTCAGTCCGGATGTGGCGGCGGTGCTGGCGCTCGGCCTCAATGGCGGGGCCTATGCGACGGAGATCATCCGCAGCGGCGTTGAATCCATTCACAAGGGCCAGATCGAGGCGGGCGTTGCGCTCGGCCTGCGGCCACTCCAGATTTTCCGCCACATCATCCTGATCCCGGCGCTCAGGGTGTGCTTTCCCGCACTCGCCAGCCAGTTCATCCTGCTGATGCTGACCTCCAGCATCGTCGCGTCGATCTCCGCCGTGGAACTGACGACGGTCGGCCAGCTGCTCGAGACGACGACGTTCCGCAGCTTCGAGATCTACCTCACGCTCACCGGCCTCTATCTCGCGATGTCCGCCATGCTGTCAGGGCTGTTCGCGATGATCGAGCGCCTGTTCTTCTCCTACCCGGTACGGTGAGATCATGATCCGCTCCTTCGGCCTGGACGAGTTTCTCTTTCTCCTGCAATCCTTCGGCTGGACGCTGCTGCTCTCGGCGCTTGCCTTCGCCTGCGGCGCGGTCGGAGGGCTGGCGATCGCGCTCCTGCGCACGTCGCCCTATGGGTGGCTGCGGGCGATCGCCGCCGGCTACATCGTCGTCTTCCAGGGCACGCCGCTCCTTATGCAGCTCTTCGTGATCTATTACGGGGTCGCGCTGCTGGCGATCGACGTCAATGCCTGGTTGGCGCTCGCCATCGGCCTGATGCTGCATGCCAGCGCCTATCTCGGCGAAATCTGGCGCGGCGTCATCTTCGCCGTGCCGAAGGGGCAAGAGGAGGCCGCCAAGGCGCTCGGCCTCAAATACTGGAACCGCATGATCTATGTCGTGCTGCCACAAGCGCTGCGCATGGCGCTGCCGAGCACGGTCGGCTTCCTGGTCCAGCTCATCAAGGGCACGTCGCTTGCCGCCATCATCGGCTTCACCGAGGTGACGCGCGCCGGCCAGATCATCTCCAACGCGACCTACCAGCCGTTGCTCGTCTTCGGCATCGTCGGCGCCTTCTATTTCGCACTCTGCTGGCCGTTGTCGCTGTTCAGCGACCGGCTGGAAAAACGCTTCGCTGCCGCCCGGTAGCGCGAGGAAATGGTTTCAACTGGCAAGAGGAGGAAAGCCAAATGAGCATGATGTCAAAGACACGCGCAGTCCTGAAGGGGACGCGATGGGTGCGGAGCGCTGCGATCGCCATGATGGGTCTCGGCCTGCTGGCGAACGTCGCCGAGGCGCAGAGTTTCGAGGAACTGCGCAAGAACGGCAAGATCGTCATCGGCATCCAGGGCGAAAACCCGCCATGGGGGTTTGTCGACGGTAGCAACCAGAGTGTCGGCTTCGATGCCGACGTCGCCAACCTGCTCGGCAAGAAGATCGGCGTTCCAGTCGAGTTCGAGCGCGTGGCCGTCGCCAACCGCATTCCGGCGCTGATGACCGGCAAGGTCGATGCGCTGATCGCCGTCATGGGCATGTATGCGGACCGCGCCAAGGTGGTGCAGTTCACAAAACCCTATTCGGCCATCGACATCATCCTGATCGCCAAACCAGAAACGGCCATCAAGGCGCCGGAAGACCTGAAGGGACTGCGCATTGCCGTCGCCCGCGCCTCGGCACAGGACAAGGCCATCACCGCCGCCGCACCCGAGGCCACCATGCAGCGCTTCGACGACGACTCCACCGCGATCCAGGCCTTCCTGGCCGGCCAGGTCGACGCGCTCGGCGCCAACAACACCTACAATCTCAGCATTGCCAAGGTGGCGCCGGACTCGAAGTTCGAGACCAAGCTGCAGTTCAACCGCCAGTATAACGGCATCAGCGTGCGCCCCGGCCAGAAGCAATATGTCGAGGAGCTCAACGCCTTCATCGACGAGATCCGCGCGAATGGCGAGCTGAAGGCCATCTATGAGCGCTGGCTGGGTGAGGGCTCACCGGAGTTTCCGGCCTCGCTGCCCGACATCCCGTTCACCGTGAACTGATCGACAGCCGGAGGAAGGCATCGTGCAACAGGTCCGCAATCACCAGGACAATTCCGTAGTGCCCATGATCGCCATGGACAATGTGGACAAATGGTACGGCGCCTTCCACGCGCTGAAGAGCATCAATCTGGCGGTCGGGCAGGGCGAGAAGGTCGTCCTGTGCGGCCCCTCGGGGTCGGGAAAGTCGACCCTCATCCGCTGCATCAACCATCTCGAGAGCATCGCGAAGGGCAAGATTGTCGTCGACGGCATCGAGCTTGCCAGCGGCGCGTCGATCGATGCGATCCGGCGCGAGGTCGGCATGGTGTTCCAGAGCTTCAACCTCTTCCCGCACATGACAGTTCTGCGCAACTGCATGCTCGCCCCGATCAAGGTGCGGGGGCTGAAGGCGCGGGAAGCGGAGGAGATCGCGCGCACCTATCTGGAGCGCGTGCGCATCGCCGATCAGGCGGACAAATACCCCGCCCAACTTTCCGGCGGCCAGCAACAGCGCGTGGCGATTGCCCGTGCGCTCTGCATGAATCCGAAGGTGCTGCTCTTCGACGAGCCGACCTCGGCGCTTGATCCCGAAATGGTCAAGGAGGTGCTTGATACGATGATCTCGCTCGCCGTCGAGGGGCGCACGATGGTCTGCGTGACCCATGAGATGGGTTTTGCTCGGGCGGTGGCCGACCGGGTGATCTTCATGGCCGGCGGCGAAATCATCGAAGAGGCGACACCCAACGAGTTCTTCACCAGCCCGAGGAGCGAGCGCACCCGCGCCTTCCTCGGCCAGATCCTTGGTCACTGACGGGCTATCGGCCCAGCGACATTTGCCGTCTGCGACGGCCAAACGGAGGTTTCTTCATGTCCGGCATATCAATCGTCGTCATCGGCGCTGGACTCATCGGCCGCAAGCACCTGAAGAAGGTGACTGAGCATGTCGATTTCGAGCTGGTCGGTATTGCCGACGTCAACCGGGATGCCGTCGCGGCACACTATCCCGCAACGCCGGTTTTTGCCGATTACCGTCGCATGCTCGACGAGACGAAGCCGATGGCAGCGATCATCGCCTCGCCCAACCAGGTGCATGCGGAAATCGGCATCGAATGCGCGCGCCGCGGTATTCACATCCTGGTCGAAAAGCCGGTGACCGACACGTTGGAGGCGGCGACCCGGCTGATCGAGGAGGTGCGCCGCGCCGGCGTCAAGACGCTAGTAGGTCATCATCGCCGACACCATGAACAGGTGCAGACGCTGCGCGGCCTAATCGCGGGCGACGACATCGGCGCGCTCGTCGGCGTCTCGGCGATCTGGGCGGCCTACAAACCGGATGCCTATTTCGCGGTCGCCCCCTGGCGCACGCAGGAGGGCGGCGGGCCGGTGCTGATCAACCTCATTCATGAGATCGACTTCCTGCGCTTCACCGCGGGCGAGATCGTCGCTGTCAGCGCCATCGCTTCCAACCGACAGCGCCATTTCGACGTCGAGGACACGGCCGGCGCGGTGCTGGAATTCGAGAATGGCGCGCTCGGCACCTTCATCGTGAGCGACAGTGCGGTGACGCCATGGACGGTGGAGCAGGGCGTCGGCGAGGCCGTCGAGTTCCCGTTCAGCGGCGAAAGCAGCTATCGGTTTCTCGGCAGCCGCGGTTCGCTGGAGTTTCCGAACCTCGTGCGCTGGAATCAGGAGCCCGGCGAGCGTGGCTGGAACCAGCCGGTGCGTGCCCAACGCCTGTTTGCCACGACCATCGACCCCTATGTCGCGCAACTCGATCATTTCCGCGATGTCATCTGCGGTGCGGTAATGAGCCTGCAAAGCGTCGACGACGGTGCCCGCACACTTATCGCGACCCTCGCCGTCACCGAGGCGGCGCGGCGCAAGACGCGCATCGAGTTGCAGCCGCGCTACGAAAACCTCGCGGCCTGAAACCCATCATCCAAGGAAACGACCATGACCAAAAAGCCGATCTACGTTCTCAACGGCACCAATCTGAACCTGCTCGGCGAGCGTGAGCCGCATATCTACGGCTACACGACACTCGCCGACATCGAGGCGCGCTGCCATGAAACCGGCGCAGCCTCGGCGCACGGCCTCGTCTTCCGCCAATCCAACCACGAGGGCGTGCTGATCGATTGGATCCACGAGGCGAGGCGCGAGGCGGCCGCCATCGTCATCAATGCCGGTGCGCTGACCCACACGTCGATCGCCATTCACGACGCGCTGAAAGCCTTTGCCGGCCCGATCATCGAACTGCACATCACGAACGTCCACCGCCGCGAACCCTTCCGCCATCACTCGTACATTTCCTTTGCCGCAACGGCGGTGATCTGCGGTCTCGGCGCCGAAGGCTACGCGGTTGCCGTCGAACAGGCGGCCCGGCTGGCGGAGGCTGCAAAGACTGATGTGTCGACGTGAGATGATGCACGTCGACTGATGGGAAGGGTGATGTTACGTTGTTGATGACTTGGTGGTTGCTGGCCAATCAGGCGCGATGAACACATCGGCCATCAGCTACAAGAACCACCGTTTTCCACCGCAGATCATCGCCCATGCGGTGTGGCTTTACTTCCGGTCTCCCCTGAGTTTGCGGCTGGTCGAGGAAATGCTGTTGGAACGCGGCATCATCGTGTCCTATGAAGCGATCCGGCGCTGGGGCCGAAAATTCGGTGCGGCCTACTTAAAGCAGCTACGCAGAAAACGTCCGTCGCGCAGGGATATTTGGCATCTGGACGGGGTGGTGATCACCATCGGCGGCCGGAAGCACTGGCTTTGGCGAGCGGTCGACCAGGACGGATACGTTCTCGACGAAATTGTTCAGGCGCGCCGCAATGCAAAGGCGGCCAAGCGATTACTGGTCAGGCTGCTGTAGAAGCAAGGCCTCTCGCCGAAGCGGATCATCACCGACAAGCTGCGCTCATATGGAGCGGCAAAGCGGGACGTGATGCCTACCGTTGAACATCGATCGCACAAAGGCCTGAACAATCGCGCGGAAAATTCACATCTGCCTCTGCGAAAACGAGAACGGGTGATGCAAGGCTTTCGATCCACCGGCGGATTGCAACATTTCATCTCGGTCTTTTCAGCAATCAGAAATCACTTCGTCGCGCCGCATCACAAGCACTCCGCCCTTGCAACTCACCTCCATCGTGTCCGCGCAATGGCGCAGTGGAAAGCTGCGACCGGCGCGGTAGCTTGATTTCACCCGTAAACCATTCACTCGGCTTCAGCCATAAGGGGGTGAAGACCGCGATCAATCTCACGCGAAAGTGGCCGCCCGGTCGGAGCGGCCAGTGCCAGCGATCAAGCCGCACCCACGGTGCGGGCGTCATAGTCGGCGGTCCATTGCAGCGATGGCAGCTCGCCGCAACGCTCAATCCAGGCCTTGACCACGTCGCTGTCCGGCGTCGCTGCAGGGTACCAGGCGAAGGGTGAATGCAGCAGCAGATCGACAGCTGTGTATCGCTCTCCCATCAGATAAGGGCTATCCGTGAGCGCGGTTTCGAGGCGTGTCGCCAGTTCCGCCGGGCCGCGGAAGGTGAAGTCCACGAAAGGATGCGAGATCCCGGCTGCCCGTGCAATCAGCACAGGCTCGACCACGCCGGCATACCAGGCGAGCCAGCTCAGATACCGACCGCGTTGCGGGTCGCCGGCAACCGGCGCCATCTTCTTTTCCGGGAAGAGATCCGTCAGGTAATGAATGATCGCGATGCTCTCCCAGATCACGACGCCGTCATGGACGAGCAGCGGCACCTTGCCTTCCGGATGCGGGTTCCTCGGATCCTTGTGGCCGCTGCCATCGCCGCGGGTGATGTCGACAATCTCGATCGCGACCTTGTCGATGGCGTCGAGTTCGCGAAGCAGGGTGACGATACGCGACGAGCGCGAGCGGGGGGCGTGAAAGAGCGTCAGCATAGTCTGGATCCTCGGTTGCGTTTGGCAATGCGGATCTTGTACAGTCGGCCAACTGCCATTTTCCGTCAGTAGGCTTCGTTTATTCTCTTCGTCATGGCCCGCAGTGATCGTCTCTTCCGCCTCCTCCAGGCGCTTCGCACTCTCCCCTCCCCGGTGACGGCAGCGAGCCTTGCCGAGGAGACCGGCGTATCGTTGCGTTCGCTCTATAGGGACATCGACAGCCTGCGCGCCGCAGGCGCCGTCATCGATGGTGAGCGCGGCTTCGGCTACCGGCTGACGGAGGACATCGCCTTGCCGCCGCAGACATTCACACGGCTTGAAATCGAAGCTTTGGTGCTCGGCCTTGCGGAGGTGCAGCATATGGGTGAGCCGGCTCTCGTGGCGGCCGCAGGTGCCGTGCTTTCGAAGGTCACGGCAACGCTGCCCGACCGACTACAACGCCAGGCTCTGCATGCCGTCTCACAGGTCTATCGGTTCGACCGCCGCGATCCGCCAACCGTCGATGTCGGCCTTCTGCGCGAGGCCTGCTGGCAAGAGCACGCTGTGGTGATAGGCTATGTGGACGCGGAGCAGCGACGGTCCGATCGGCAAGTGCTGCCGCTGGCGATCGTCTATCTTGAGCGTGTGTTGGTGCTGCTTGCCTGGTGTTGCTTGCGCCAGGATTTCCGAAAGTTCCGCGTCGACCGCATCACGGATATCCAGGTGACGGAAGTGAGTTTCCGCCCCCGCCGCGTTCCGATGCTGAGGGACTTCGTTGCCATTCTGAACGCCGGCGCACCCGAAACATCGAAGATGATCTTGAGCGGCCAATAGCCAAAACGACGATGCGGCCGGTGTTACCACGGACGGTTCGGACTGCGTTTCGCAGATGCAGGACATGCCCTAACGGCCGCGTTGGGGCGCAATGCCGTCACCGTGAGTGGGCGGCATGAACTCGAGCAAAAATGCCTTGCTCGCGTCTTCGCCTTGATGGGAATCGAACCATCGACACTTGATCTTCTCCGATAGGCTTGGGGCGCTACAAGCACTTAATTGGAACAGGTCAGAATTTCGGCGGTGTCACGCCAGCCTTACGATAGGCCGCGATCACCGAATTGGCCATCAGCATGGCGATGGTCATCGGCCCGACACCACCCGGAACCGGGGTGATCGCGCCAGCAATCTCGGAAACCGCGTCATAGGCGACATCGCCCACCAGACGGCTCCTGCCCGCGCCGCCCTCCGGCGCATCGATGCGGTTGATGCCGACATCGATGACAGTGGCGCCCGGCTTCACCCAGTCGGCTTTCACCATTTCCGCACGGCCGACGGCAGCGACGAGGATATCCGCGCTACGGCAAACACCGGCGAGGTCCTTCGTGCCCGAATGCCCGATCGTCACCGTCGCATTGGCATGGAGCAGCAATTGCCCCATCGGCTTGCCGAACAGGTTGGAGCGGCCGATGACGACGGCCGCCAGACCCGTCAGGTCCTCGCCATGAACGGAGCGGACAAGGCGCATGGCGCCTGCCGGTGTGCAGGAAATCAGGCCGGTAGCCAGATCGCCGGTCGCAAGCTTGCCGGCATTGACGACATGCAGGCCGTCGACGTCCTTCTCCGGCTGGATCGATTGGATGATCGCATCTGCGTCGAGGTGCTTCGGCAGGGGAAGTTGCACCAGAACTCCGTGCACGGCGGCATCCGCGTTCAGCGAAGCCACCAGGCTTGCGAGATTCTCTTGCGTGGTCTCCTCCGGCAGCGTGTACTGGGTGGAGTTGAAGCCGCATTCCTTGGCCAGGCGCCCCTTGGCGCCGACATAGGTGTGGCTTGCCGGATCATCCCCGACGATAACGACCGCAAGCCCGGTCTTCACCCCTGCCTCGTCTTCGAGCGCCGAGGTCGCGGCCTTCACAGCCTCGATCACCGACGCCGCGACTTTCTTCCCGTCAATGCGCGTCGCAATCCCCATGGTTCACCCCATGCGCTCGGAGGCGTAGCTTCCCGGGCTCGGCGGGAAGACGATGGTCTTGTTGCCGTTCATGAAGGTGCGGTGGTGAATGTGCGCATGCACGGCACGCGCCAGAACCTGGCTCTCCACGTCCCGGCCGATCGACACATAATCTTCCGCCGACTGCGCATGCGTGATGCGCGCCACGTCCTGCTCGATGATCGGACCCTCGTCGAGGTCTTCGGTGACATAGTGCGCCGTCGCACCGATCAGTTTTACACCGCGTTCGAACGCCTGCTTGTACGGGTTCGCTCCCTTGAACGATGGCAGGAACGAGTGGTGGATGTTGATGATGCGGCCCGACATCTTCTTGCACACCGCATCCGACAGGACCTGCATGTAGCGGGCGAGCACGATGAGTTCCGCACCGGACTGTTCCACCACTTCCATCAGCCGTGCTTCGGCCTGCGGCTTGTTCTCCTTCGTCACCTTGATTTGGTAGAACGGGATGTCGTGGTTGACGATGACCTTCTGGTAATCGAAGTGGTTGGAAACGACGCCGACGATGTCGATCGGCAACGCGCCGATCTTCCAGCGGTAGAGCAGGTCGTTGAGGCAATGACCGAAGCGCGACACCATGAGCAGTACCTTCATGCGCTCGTCGCTGTCGTTGAAGCGCCAGGTCATGGCGAACGTCTTGGCGACCGGCGCGAAGCCGGCCTTGATGTCCTCCTCCGATACGCCTTCCTGGGACAGAAAGGTGAGGCGCATGAAGAACAGGCCGGTTTCGATGTCGTCGAACTGCGACGAATCCGAGATGTAACACCCCTTTTCGGCGAGGTAGCCGGTGATCGCGGCGACGATGCCGCGGGTCGATTGGCACGATACTGTCAGGACGTGGGAGGTCATCTTTTCTCTTGTTTTCTGCTTGAAGTCTGGAATGAGCCGCTAGGCGGCGAGCAGCTGCTTCAGTTTGATATCTGGGTTTGCAAGCGCTGCGGGATCGGGCCGTCTGCCGGCCGCAATCAGCATTTCGGCGAGGCGAATGTCGCGGGCGACCGCATTGCCCGGTCCGATACCGCTTGCGGCAAGCAGCCGACCTTCTCCATCGAGATGGAACAGGACAAAGGCATCAGGGGAGAGATTGCGCCGGATGATCGTCGTCGCCCCATCGGCAAGCCCTGCGACCTGGAGCGTCAGCTCGTATTGGTCCGACCAGAACCACGGCACGGATGTCCGGATATCGGCCGCGCCCGTCATGTTCGCCGCGGCGCGAATACCCTGCTCCTGCGCGCTTCGCCAGGATTCCAGGCGCAGGCGTCGGTCACCGAAGTGGACCGAGGGAAAAGAACAGCAGTCACCGGCGGCAAAGATGTCTGGATCGCTGGTGCGCAGGCTGCTGTCGACCGAGATGCCGTTCTCGATGGCGAGGCCTGCCCTCGCAGCAAGCTCCGTATTCGGAACGGAGCCGATCCCGACAACCAGAGCGTCTGCGACAACGCGGTCCGCGTGCTCAAGGTCAATCGAGACGTCAGCGTCCGTCTCCGTGACGGACCGGATTTTCACCCCGCAGCGGATATCGACACCCTCGGCCGCGTGGCGATCAGCGATCAGCGCCGCGATCTCCGCGGGTACGCCGCGCGAAAGGATACGCGGTAGCCCTTCGAGCAGGATCACCGACGCACCCAGCCTTCTTGCACTGGCTGCAAGTTCGAGGCCAATAAATCCGCCGCCGAGGATGACAATGCACCGGCCAGCTTGCAGGAATGGCTGGAGCGCCAAGGTGTCCGCATGTGTCCGCAGCGAGCGGATGCGCCCAAGCGGAGAGGCAACATTGGCGAGCTCTCGCGGTCGCGCGCCCGTCGCCAGAAGCAACCTGTCGTATCCGAGCGTGGTGCCATCCGAGAACCTAACGGTCTTTTGCTGACGGTCGATATCGGTTGCGGTCACCCCGGTCCGCACTGCAATATCGAGGTCTTCGTAGCGACCGGCATAGGCAATCCATTTGGGCTCGGCACCCTGCTGAAGGCCCTCCTTGGACAGGGGCGGCCGTTCGTAGGGCAACAGGGTCTCGCTACCAACGAGTGTCACATCACCCGCAAAACCACGCTCGCGTAAGGTCAGGGCAGCACGAGCACCGCACTCGCCTGCGCCAATGATAACGAAAGAAGTCATTAAACGAGCCTTTGCTGTTGTCTGGGCCGGTTACTGGTTCGTCCGGGCGCCGGCGATCAGGTATTGGCGAAAGGCGGCTTTCATCTCTTTGAAGCTCGCATACCCGCTCCGGGACGCGAGGCGGATGATGGTGGTCCCCGAGACGCCGCAGGTTCGCGCCACCGACTGCAGGGAGCCGAACGCGATGATCTCCGGCTTGCAGAGAAGCAGCCGCATCGCTTGTTCCAGAAGGGTCGGAAATTCGATACGGCGTTCGGCAATCAACTGCTTGAGATCTCGAATGCTCGGAGGAGCCTTCACGCTTGCGGATGCCAACATTCCAATCTCCTCGAAATGCGCAGGAAGGACTTTCGGGCGGGATAACGCGACCGTTTGGATCGGGCTTTCTGCTGCCGGAGGCTCGGCGCCTCCTTCAACAAGGCCTTGAGGACGTTCCCGACGGTGGTGCGCCGGGAAGGTCCTTCGCCAAACTCAGCCAACGAGGCTTGCAAGCGAGACAGGGTCACCGGTTTGGATGGAGAGGGTCGCCGCTTCCGCCATGGCAAGTGCGGCAACGCCGTCTTCCAGCGTCACCGGCAGCGGCGTTCCACCGTTCACCGCCTCCACGAAGGCCGCCCATTCCGCGGCATAGGCCGGCATGTAGCGCTCGAGGAAGAAGTAGGTGGGCTTTGCCCCCGTCACGCCCTGCGTCGTCGATTTCACCACGGTGTTTTCGAGCATGTTCTGCGCCTGGAGCAGACCTTCGGAACCGAGCAGTTCCACGCGCTGGTCGTAACCGTAGACGGCCCGGCGGCTGTTCTTGATGACGGCGATGCGGCCATTCGCATAGGTAAGCGTCACCACGGCCGTGTCGACATCACCCGCCGCCCCGATTTCCGCATCGACGATGGACGAGCCGACTGCCGTCACCGTGACAGGCGGCGCGCCCATGATGAAGTTCGCCATGTCGAAGTCATGAATCATCATGTCCCGGAAAAGGCCACCCGACACCTTGATATAGGAAACCGGGGGGGGTGCTGGATCGAAGGACGTGATGGAAAGAAGTTCGGGCTTGCCGATCTCGCCGGCATCGACCGCCTTCTTGAGGGCGGAGAAGTTCGGATCGAAACGGCGATTGAAGCCGATCATCACCGGACGTCCGTTGGAGGAGACCGCCTTCTGGCAGGCTCGCGCCCGCGCCAGGCTGAGATCGACCGGCTTTTCGCACAGCACCGCCTTGCCGGCAGCCGTTGCCCTTTCGATCAGGTCGGAATGGGTGTCCGTCGAGGTGGCGATCAGCACGGCATCGATCGTGCCGTCCTCCAGAATGGCGGATGTGTCGCGTGCCTCCGCGCCATATTGGGCTGCAATCTTTTCGGCGGCAGCCGTGTTGATATCGGACACGGCGACGAGCGTGCTGCCGGGATGGCTGGAAATCGCCGTGGCATGCACGCCGGCAATGCGGCCGGCGCCAAGAAGGCCAACTTTAAGCATGGGTTTTCCTCTTCTGATCAGAGACCGAGTTCGGCCTTGAATGCGTTGAATTCCGTGTCGCCGATCGCGACATTGTGCTGGGGCTGCGGATAGGCGCCCGTGTTCACGTCCGCGATGAATTCGCGGAAGGCCGCGATGCGTTCTTTCTGAAGCTTGGCGAATTCGGCGGCGAAGTTACGATACGTCTTGGCGTGGCGCGGTCGATGTCCATCGGTGTGACCGAGCACATCTTCCGCGAAGAGATATTGCGCATCGGCGCCCGGGCCGGCCCCCATGCCGAGCATGATCATCGACGTGTTGCTGGAAATCAGTTTACCCACCCGGTCCGGCACGACCTCCAGCTCCGCGCCGAAGCAGCCGATCGCTTCGAGTTGTTTGACATGGCGGAAAACCTTGGTTGCCTCCTCGGCAGTCTTGCCCACCGCGCGAAACCCGGTCCAGGTGATATAGGAGGGAATGAGGCCGACATGAGCAACGACCGGGACGTGATTGTCGCAGAGTACCTTCTGGATATCGAGTGAGGCGGCGCAGTAAAAACAGTCGCCGCCCATGGCGGAGAAATGGAAGGCGGCCCGCAGATAATCCTCAGCGGTTGCCAGTGGACGGCCCTCGAACGTGCCCCATCCGCCAAACGGAAGCCCGACCTGCACGAAGCAACGGCCAGCCGCTTCGCGCATTTCGGGCGAGAAGAAGCGCCCCTCGATCGAGAGCATATGGATGCCCGCGGCGTCCGCAGCAGCGGCCTCGTCAACGGTGGTGACATAGAGCATCGAGATTTTCTCACCCCGCGCTTTCATGGCGCGGATGTCGGCAACGGTCGGGCGCGTGTTCTTGTGAACCATGGGATTACACCGCGAATGCGTTGCGGAAGGCTTCGAGGGCCGCCTCAGGATCTCCCGAAGCGAAGGCTTCCATGCCGACCGGGCCGGTATATCCCATTGCCTGGAGCCCTTTGGCGATGCCGTGCCAGTTCACCTCACCGGTGCCGGGTTCGCAGCGACCGGGAACGTCGGCCACCTGGATTTCGCCGATCCATGGCAGGCATTTTCGGCACAGCGCAATCAGGTTCCCCTCGCCGATCTGCGCATGGTAGAGGTCAAGATTGAGCCGCAAGCGTGGATGATTGATGCTCGAAACGAGCGCCAGCGTGTCCTCAGCCCGTCCGAACGGCACGCCCGGATGGTCGACGGGCAGGTTGAGGTTTTCCAGCGTAAAGATGACGCCTTCAGCTTCGGCCATGTCGGCCACACGGCACAGCGTGTCGCGCGCCTTCAACCACATCGCGCCGGTCACGACCTCGATGGGTTGGACGGGAAGTCCCCCCTCGCCCAGCCCCGTGCCGTGCAGGTTCAGCCGCTGCACACCGAGACGCCTGCCGATCTGCGCCGTTTCGCGCGCGGTGCGCAGAAGCTCGGCAGCGCCCTCGTCGTCGGTAAGCCGGCCGGTAAGATAGCCATTCATGATGGTGAAGGTGGCGCCGGTGGCTTTTAGCTTCGCCAGATCGTGCTCCGGCCAGTTCCACAAACCAACACCAAAGCCCATATCCTTGAGACGGGAGGCCCGCCATTCGATGGGGCGGTCCCGCCAGATCATTTCGGCGCAGGCCGCCAGTGCAAACTGTGTCATTGTCTCAAATCTCTATGAAAACGTCGCCATCCTCGACCTTGACCGGCCAGGTGCGAAGGTTGATGCAGGCAGGCGCACGCATCGCCTCACCGGTCTTGTAGTCGAAGTGCGCACTATGCTTCGGACACTCGATGATACCGTCCATCACCAGGCCATCAGCGAGGTGCACGTGTTCATGTGTGCAGATGCCGTCGATGCAGAAGAATTCGTCGTCCGGACTGCGGATCACCAGAAAGGTGCGTCCGCTGTGATCGAAACGAATCTGCTCTTCGAGTTCGACGTCCTCGGTTGCGCAAGCGCGGGTCCAGGTCCCCATGTCTTTATCCTTTGGCAGTTCAGGGTCTGTTGAAGCGGTAGCGTCAGGCCGACGCACCCGCATGCTGAGGCACATGACCGTCATGCGTCTCCATGTAGCCGTCGATCTGGGCTTCGAGTTCCGCCATGGTCTCGCCACCGGCCATCAGGTCGGTGATCTCTTCGCGCGACTTCTCCCCCTTGCGGAAATCGGCGGCGACTGCACCACGGATCAACACCGCGAAGTGATCGCCGACCGCCATGGCATGCATGACCTGGTGGGTGATGAAGACCACCGCGAGACCCCGCCGCTTCGCCTCGTTGACGATCCGCAGGACATGGGTGGCCTGCTTCACACCCAGCGCCGCCGTCGGCTCGTCCAGGATCAGGACCTTCGCGCCGAAATGTACGGCGCGGGCAATGGCGAGGGATTGCCGCTCGCCGCCCGAAAGCCCGCCGACCAGGCGGTCGCCATCCTCGATCCGCGTTATGCCGAAGTCGCGAACCGCCTTGACGGCGATCTCGTTCGCCTTTTTCGGGTCGAAGATCTTGAACGGTCCCCAGCCCTTGGTCGGCTCGACGCCAATGAAGAACGATCGGCCGATGCTCATCAGCGGGAACGTGCCACCGAACTGGTGAACCGTTGCGATGCCGCGGTTGCTGGCATCACGGGGGCCGGCGAATTCGATGGGCTTGCCGTCCATCTCGATCGTGCCGGAATTCGGGCGATACACGCCGGAAAGCGTCTTGATGAGCGTCGACTTGCCGGCACCATTGTCGCCGAGCAGGCAGAGAACTTCACCAGGACAGATATCCAGCGAGATGTCGTTGAGGACGTCGATCGGGCCAAAGGACTTGCAGATATTGGTGAGTTTCAGAATCGGCGTAGACATGATCGACCTCACTTCTTCTTCGGCGAATAGGAGAGCGCCATGCTTCGAAAAGTGTTGTTCATGAGCACCGCCAGAAGCAGCATCACCCCGATGATCAGGCTCGACCAGTTACGGTCGAAGGTCGTGAAATAGATACCCTGGTTGACCACGGCGAAGGTGATGGTGCCGAAAAAGATGCCGACGATCGAGCCGAAGCCACCTGTGAGCAGCACGCCGCCCACGACCACCGAGATGATCGAGTTGAAGATGAAGGACATGCCGGCGGAAACCTGCGCGGAGTTGAACAGGATCGCCTGGCACATGCCGACGAAGGCCGCACTCGTTGAGGAGAGGACGAAGAGGGCGATGGTCAGGCGGGCCGTCGGAATGCCGGCATTGCGCGCGCTGACCTTGTCACCGCCCATGGCGAAGATCCAGTTGCCATAGGGCGAATAGTGGATCACGTAGATGTAGATCGCCGTCAGCGCCAACCACCAGAAGATGATGACCTGGAACGTGTTGGCCACGAACTGGCCGAAGAGAAATTTTGCCAGTTCCGGCGCCTTGAGGGCAACGCTCGTGGTGCCTGTGAGCAATACAGACAGGCCGAGCACGAGGCCTGCGACAGCAAACAGTGTGCCGAGCGTGACGATGAGGGACGGCACGTTGGTGCGCACCACGAGGAATCCGTTCACCAGCCCGACGACGACACCCAGCCCAAGGGTCGCAGCGATACCTAGCCAGATCGGAAGGCCGTAATAGCCAGAGATGATCGCGACCGTCATGGAGCCTGCCGGGATCATCGAGCCGATCGAGATGTCCAGTTCCCCGGCGATCATCAGCAAACCGATGGGAAAAGCGACGATTCCGAGGTTGGCGGCAACGTTCAGCCAGCTTGCGGCACCGGCGGGCTTCAGGAAGTCGATGCTTCCGAACGCTATGAAAAAGGCGAAGACACCGAAAAGGCCAAGAAAGGCGCCTGCTTCAGGCCGTCGGAAAAGGCCGCCGATGGAAAAGCTTGTTGCCGATGATGGGGCCGGTGCTTTGGCAACGACGATCGGCTGGCTTGCGGTTTTCGAGTTCATGATGGTTCCCTACCCGGCTTTGCCGTGTTGTGGCGGTGGCCGCTCCCTGGGGAGGTCACAGGGAGCGGCCCTGAAGCGCGCCGGTCAGCGCGCGCCCTTCGACACGCCTGCAAGCGTCGATTCGATGTTCGACGCATCGACGATGCCCGGTCCGGTCAGAACCGGCCTCACCGGCAGATCCGTTCCGAAATCGATGTGGGAGGCAAGCAGCGACACTGCGAGAAGGGACTGGAGATAGGGCTGCTGATCGATCGCAAAGAGCTGCGCACCGTTTTTGATGCGATCGAGGCTGGCTTCGTTGAAGTCGAACGAGCCAAGCTTGACGACCTCGACCTTGCCGGCCTGCTGAATCCCGCTTGCGGCGGCATCGGCGTCGCCGGCAGCGATCGTGATCACGCTGTCGATAGTGCCATCTTGGGAAAGCGTCGCCTTGACGGCTTCCGCAATCGCGGTCGGATCCCCGAAGCTTGTCGCCGGCAGCGGCAGCTGTTTGCCCGCACCGCCCGCCTTGGTGACACCATCAATCACGCCCTTGCAGCGTGCTTCTTGGTTGGCGCTGCCCGGCAGCGTGTTGACGCAGAGCACATTCTTCTGACCGTTTTTGCCAAAATAGTCTCCGCCAGCGACACCGGCGATATACTCATCGGATCCGACATAGTTGATTGCGCCGAGTTCCTTGGCCTTTTCGAGAGAACCGGCGTTCATCAGGATGACCTTGATGCCACTGTCGACCGCCGCCTTGATCGCTTCGTCTTCGGCTTCGGGAACCCAGTTGGGAATGACGATGCCGCTGACCCCCTGGCTGATGGCGGTGCGCACGAGACCGGCCGCGTCCGGGCCGAGATTGTCATAGGTCTGAAGTTGCAGGTAGGTGACCTTGCCGCCGTTCGCCTCGACGACAAACCGGCTGTCATCGACACCCTTCTTGATCTTGGTCCAGAAGGCATCGTCGGTCTTGCCGCCGACGACCGCGATGTCGGCAGCGATGGCGACGCTTGCGGTAAGACAGATGGCAACCGTGGTTGTGAGCGCTTTCGTCATGGTGATCAGTTTGGTCATCGGGTTTCCTCCCCTGTGTCCGCCAAGTGGCGGGTTGCAATGTTGACTGGATGGGTCGAAGCGACCCTTTTTGAAAAGCACCCGCCTCCTCGCGGGTGCTGAGCACCATCTGAGATCAGGAGTTTGCGCGCGCCGTCTTGGCGTTTAGGCGCTCCTTCTTCTTCTGGAAGCGGGCCTGCATCTGCACGTCCCCGTCTTTCGTGCCGTCGTGCCAGGTGCCGAACCACTTATCGAGCGGGATCAGGCCATCGCCGCCGTAGTTCACCTCGAAATATTTGTGGTGAAGGTAGTGGGCATAGGCATGGGTATCGATCGGCGTTTCCTCGGTGACCTCCAGCTTGTCGAAGCCGATGTGGCCATTGACCGCGCCGAAGCCGGCAATGTGAAGCTGGAACATCGCCACGATCGGGTTCGACGGGATGACGAGGTGCCAGAAGGCGACGGCATGGTAGAGAAAACCCTCGACCGGATGCATGGAGAGCGACGACCACGGCGACGGGTTGACTGAATTGTGGTGCACCGAGTGGATCCAGCGATAGAGCGGACCCCAGTGGATCAGCCGATGGATGAAGAAGAAGTGCACCTCGTGGATCATCGGTGCCACGGCGACAAGGAAGGCGAGATAATACGGATTGTCCGCCCAGCTCAGCCACGGCACCCAGCCATTGGCGAATACCCAGAGGAACAAGACTTCGACCAGCGTCCACAGCGGGATCGAAATGAAGAACGAGCGCAGGAAGTTGTCGATGTTCTGGCTTTTGAACCAGAAGACATCGGACGGCTGCTCGCCCGGGAATTTGGCATTGTACTTGAAGCGGTTGCCCTGCCTGCGCTTGACGTAGAAGAGCAGTTCGACCGAGCCGTAGAAGACAAAAATCGCACCCGCATTCACGGCGTAGAGCCAGAGCGGCCAGCCCCAACTCAGCGTCTTCATCACCTCGACGTCGGGCACGACGTAGAGCCAGTAAAGCAGGGCCGTCGCCATATGGAAGGCATTCCACGGCCAGACATATTCCGGCAGCCACTTCAGCACGGCCATCAGCTTGGGCGGCCAGGCCCAGAACGGCGCAACCTCGATATGTCCGTTCGGTGCCCAGTCACCGCGCTTGTTGCGCGTTCCAAAGTTGTGATCGTCCATCATCATGCCTCCGGGCGCGGCGCGCCTTGTCGTCAAAAGGGGAGGAGAAACGTGCCGGCGCTCTGTCGCGGTCACAGCACGACGGTCCCCGGGCGAAAGCCCAAAGCGTGCAGTTCCAACGATGTCGAAGGCAGTTCCTCCAGGCGTGTGCGTCGCGTTTCGCGCCACCCGCCGTCCTCTGAACAGACAATGCCAACTTGACGTCTATTAAATCAAGGCGCATTTCTCTTTCAGGGTACGAACGTATCATTCGTCTCATAAAGCCGATTAAATGATATATTTCATCTCATGAGGATTCCGTGCGAAGACCGACCATCCGCGATCTCGCCGAGGCGGCCGGCGTTTCCATCGCCACGGCCAACCGGGTTTTGTCCGGTGCGGAAAATGTGAGCGGCAGCACGCGGGAGAAGGTCCAGGCGGCGGCGGCGACGATCGGCTTCTACGGACTGGGGGCAATACAGGCGCGCAATGCTGCGGCGCGCCCCAAATACCGATTCGGCATACTTCTCCTCCAGCCGCACCGCCCGTTCTACAGGCTGGTCGCGCGCGCCCTCGTGGACGCGGCCGCACAAGCCACCTCGGCCGACGTCGATCTCAAGATCGAGCATCTGGAGGACCTCTCGCCGCAGAATACAGCCGAACGGGCGCGGGCGCTGGCCGAAGAATGCGACGCCATCTGCATCACCACGGCCGTGCACCCTGTCGTCACCCAGGCGCTCGCTGACATCCAGGCAAAGGGCATCCCGGTCTTCGCGCTGATCTCACAGCTCGCCGCAACGGGGCAGATCCACTATATCGGGCTCGACAACTGGAAGGTCGGCAGAACCGCGGCCTGGGCCTTCGATCACATCTGCAAGGTGCCCGGCAAGATCGGCATCCTTATGGGCAATCCGCGCTATCGTAACCAGGAAATGAACGAGACCGGCTTTCGCTCGTACTTTCGCGAACACGCGCGGGACTTCGTGCTGCTCGAACCTCTCTCGACATTCGAATCCTCAGCCGTCGCCCAGGAAATGACGGAGCGGCTACTGAACGATCATGCAGATCTCGCGGGCCTCTACGTCGCCGGCGGTGGGATCAGCGGCGCCCTCGCCGCATTGCGCGCCAGCGACCGCGCTGGCAAGTTAGTGGTCGTCGGCTACGAGCTGATGGACAACGTCAGGGCCGCCCTGCTCGATGGAACGATAACCCTCTCCATCGCCCATCCCCTCGCCAGCCTGGCAAACGAAACGATCACCGGCATGATAAGGGCGATGACGTCAAACGGCGAAAATGCCAGCCATACGAGGATCGTCCCATTTGACGTTCATACGCGTGAGAATCTCTAGCGCCAAGCAACCATCCTTCAAGCTCTTGATGGGAATCGAACCGGTGACGTCGAGGAGGAGTTGAGTGAGCCGGCGTCCCAGAAGCTGATTATCATCGCTTGGGACATTTGTTGAACCAGGTTGTGAAACTGGAACCAGAGATCGAGCTGTCGCTGGGAAAAGCTCTGATTTAGTCAAAGCTCGGCAACGCAATCATTCTGATCGACAGACGAATCACTTCGGTTCAAATCGCCTGAGCATTTGTCTCAGTTGATCATTTTGAAGCTGCAGCTTCCCCGCCAGCTGGGACCGCAAATCACGGATCTCGCGGTCCAGCGCCCGAACAGGATCGGTTGTACTTGTTGCCGCTTGTTTCTCCAAGGTGATGGCCGGTTCGGCGTACCTGACGCGAACTGGCGCTTCCGCCTTTGCCTTACTTCGGGTCGTCGGCGAGGCCTTATCCCGCAAGGTTCGACGTTTCGCGCCTACACTGACCACAGTGCGATCCGAGCCCAAGGCGGTGGCTTCGTCGGCCGGCATCGGGTCAGGAGCCTCTGCCGCCTTTGACGGCAGAGGCTCCTGACGATCGCCGGCTTCGCCTTTGCCAGCTTGCAACGCGGCCGATGGTTTCGGTTCAGGTGCGGACTCGCCCCCTATCGATGCTTCAGCAGCGGTGGAGTTGGCTCCCTCGAACTCGATGGGAATCTCGGTGAAGCTGGCTTCGCCAACGTCATGCTGATCCGCAGCCTTTCTCCGAGACAACAATCCAGTGAGAAGTTTCCAGGGCGACCTTACCATCGCTTTTCAACTCCCATCTTGTCGTGCGTTCCGGTAACCCTTGCACAATTGAACAAGATATTTCGGAGCGTATTCCGTTTTCAGATAGGCTGTGGATTCGATCATAGCCCTTTTCCTTTTCATTCGTGGCCCGCGAAAGAACGTTCAAGCGTGCGGCTAAAACATAACTTTAATAATCAAGTTTTTTCGCCAAGAAAAGCCGCTCAAGGCATGTCCCTGCCGAAGAGCGCGATCAACCCGTCCGAAACGACGCCTTGCCAGACCAGATAATCATGGCCGCCCGCGTAGTCCCGATAGATGACGGGAATATCCTTTGCTCGCAGCACATCCCGCAAATGCCGGCTTGTATCGAGAATGCCGGCCGTGCCATGCGCGCCGGCTTCAAAGAGCCCGGCGGAGAGGAAGAAGCGCAATGGCAGCTTCGGACCTAGGGCGATCAGCCCCGCCACGTGTTCCCTCTGATCCGCCGGTGTGCCGGGTGGGCTCCACCAGAAGGAGCCGGACATCGATAGGACATTGCCGAAAACATCCGGACGCCGCATGGCGATCGTTGCTGCCGCCAGCCCGCCGTAGCTGGAACCGGCAAGCGCTGTGCGTTCCGCCGGGGCTTTCAGTCCCGTTTCCTTCTCGACAAGAGGATAAAGTTCGGTGGCCATGAAGTCAGCAAAAGCCGGATTGGCCGGCAACTCCCGCGCTCGCGCTTCCCGGTCGGGATTGGCGATGAACACGGCAATCACTGGCGGCACGGCGCCGCCAGCGATCATGTTGTCGAGGATGCGCGGCACGGGCACGCGCTCAAGATACTGGTCCGCATCGAAGACGAAGAGCAGGATCGTGTCCTTGCGTGCCGGGTCGAAACCCGCCGGGCGGTAGAGCGTGATGTCTCGGCGATTGCCAAGCAGGCGGCTTTTGATCGACAGCCGCGCCAGCGTGCCGAACGGAGCGCCCTTATCTTCAAGCCAGGGCTGTGGCGGGGCGCCGGCAAGCTCCAGCACGGACTCCTGATTATAGACGTCGCTCGTCTTGGCTGGCCAAGGATGACGGTTCAGCGGATCGGCCTTGGCGGTCGACAGGATGGCGATACGCCGATCACGCGCAGTGCCAGGTACGTCCGGCACATCGAAGGCGAGCTGATAGGACAGGCGTGTGTCGTTAGGCACCTCGAAGCTCTTGAACCAGATGTCCGACCCGGCAAGCCTCTGCAAGTCCTCATGGTCGCCGCTCGGCGCACCGAACAGGCGGATGTTCCGCCGCGCGCCGCGGCCGAGGAAGGTAACAATCTTGCGCCCCTCCTGCCCGTCTTCGACGAGCGGCGTACCGTGCGTTTCGACCATCGCCCAGAAGCCGCTTGTTGTCTCGCCGGCTGCAATCTTCGTGGCGATCGTCGCGATAGCGGGGCTCAGATAGACAGGCGAGGCCGGGACTTGATCCGCGACGCCAACTTTCCGGTCGATGCCGAGCGCGTAGTGCCCTTCGTGCTTCGTCGTGACGATCAATCGTTCCTCCGCGCCCTCAGCGACGAACTGAAACTCGACGACGCCCCCTGCGCCGTCGGCAAGCTGCCGCAGATGTTTCCCCGCGCCGTCGACAAGGTCGAGATCAAACGCGCCGGTCCCGACCTGCAACTGCCCCTTGATATAGTCACCCGTCTCGGCACCCGGATCGAACACCTGCCTTGTGCCAGCGGTTCCGCCCTTCCCCGCTGTTAGCTCGCCGGCGGGAAGGGGCAAGGCCTGCAATGTTTCCGCCGCAAGCACGTTTGTTATCGACAGGATCACCGAGAGAACGCCGAGCACTATCGTTTTGCGCACTACCATTGTTTTTTCAACGTCGCGACGATGCTGCGACCTTCACCATAGAAGCAGGCATAGGCACTGGCGCACGATGCGACGTAGCGCTCGTCCCCGATATTCTTTACGTTGAGTTGGAGGGAAAGCCCCTGCAAGTCCGGGCTCTTTGCGCCGAAGTCGTAGGAGGCCATGGCGTCGAACAGGGTCACGGCGCCGACCTTGAACGTATTGGTGGGATCGCCCTGGCTGGTGCCGATATAGCGCACGCCGCCGCCCACCGTCAGGCCCTCAAGATCGACCCTCCATCCAAAACGATACGACCCTTAGACGGCACGAGCAGGCGCGACAGGGCGCGCAAAAGCGTGGACTTGCCGCAGGCATTCGGCCCTACGATGGCAGTAAAGGACCCGTCGGGAATCGAGACGGACAGGTCCGTCGCGATGATGCGTTCGTCATAGCCGAGCGTCACGCCATCGGCATGGAGGCGCGGATGGGACGGATGGGGAGATCGGGTCATGTGCGGCCCTCCCGGACGAGCAGCCAGAGAAAATAGAAACCGCCGATACTGACAGTCATCATGCCGACGGGCAGCTGATTGGAGAAGGCATGTTGCGCGGCCCAGTCGGCCGCCGTAAGCAGCAGCGCGCCCACCAGGGCCGACGGTAGGAGTGTTACGCCGGGCGAGCGGATGAGCCGCCGTGCAATCTGCGGGGCGGCGAGCGCGATGAAGGCGATGGGACCCGCGGCGGCGGTGACGGTCGCCGTCAGCGCGACGCCGAGCACCATGAGAGACAGCCGTACACGACCGGCGTTCACGCCGGAGGCGCGCGCCGCATCGTCGCCCATCTCCAGTTGCCGCATCGGCCGGGCAAGTACCAGCATCGGCGGCACGAGCAGGGCGAGAACGAGGAGGACGGGGAGGAGCTGATCGATGCCAAGGCCGTTTAGCGACCCTGCACCCCAGATCGCCGCACTCATCGCTACCTGCAGATCTGCTTCGCGGATCATCCAGGCGTTGAGCGCGCCGAGCATTGCCGAAACGCCGATGCCGACGATGATGAGCCGGAACCCCTGCACGCCGCGGCGATAGGCGAAGAGGTAGACGGCGAGTGCCGTGACGATGCCACCGACGAGCGCACCTGCCGCCGTCTCGTAGTACCCGCCTGATAGGAGGAGGATCGCGGCGAGCGCGCCCGTATAGGAGCCCGCCGAAAAGCCGATGATATCCGGTGAGCCTAACGGATTGCGCGTCAGTGACTGGAAGATCGCGCCGCTCAAGCCCAGCGCGCCGCCGAGCAAAAAGGCCAGCCCAACACGCGGGAGGCGCCATTCCACGACGATCATGCGGATGACGTCCGTGTCAGGTTGGAGGAAGGCAGTGGCCACCTGTGCTGGTGTTACAGGATAATAGCCGGTCGCCAGCGACACTCCAGCCAGGCCGATGGCGAAAAAGAGAATGAGGCTGCCGGCCAGCAGCGCGCGTCCGTCGAGCCGCCGCGACAGGCGGTCGCCGAGGATACGGATGGGAAGCATGCGGCGCCTGAAATCCGGCCAGATAGGCGGACTGCTCATAGGCCATGCGCTCCCGTGCGCCGCGCTAGCAGGATGAGCACGGGGGCGCCCAGTGCGGCGGTGACGATGCCGGCCTCGAGTTCGTCCGGGAAGAGAACCAGGCGTCCGGCGATATCGGCGGCCAGTAGCAGGATTGGCGCGAAGAGCATCGTGGCGGGGATGATGCGGCGCTGGTCCGGTCCGGTGAACCAGCGCACGGCATGCGGCACCATCAGTCCCACAAAGCCGATCGGCCCCACCGCCGCTGTCGCAGCACCCGCAAGAAGCGTGACGGCGAGAATAACGAGGAGGCGCAGGCGTCCGATGCCGACGCCGAAGGCGCGGGCGAGATCGTCGCCGAGCCCGATGGCATTCAGCGGCGGCGCCACCGCGAGCCCGATCGTCAACCCTGCCAGGATGAACGGCGTGACCATCGCGACGATTCCCATATCACGGCCGGCCAGTGCGCCGATGGACCAATGCCGCATGCCTTCGAAAACATCCGGATCGAGCAGCGCGATTGCTGAGCCGACTCCACCGAGCACGGCGGAGAGCGCAACGCCGGCGAGCACGAGGCGGAGCGGAGAGGCCCCGGACCGGCCGGACGCGCCGATGGCATAGACAGCCGCGGTGATCACGAGCGCGCCGAGAAAGGCGAAGCCGAGAGAACTCCATGCGGATTGCAGATCGAGGAGCCAGACGGCGAGTATCATGCCGAAGGCGGCACCCGCATTGACGCCGAGGATACCCGGATCGGCGAGCGGGTTGCGTGTCATGGCCTGGATGAGCGCACCGGAAACACCGAAGGCGGCACCGGCCAGAAGGCCGAGGAGGGTCCGCGGCAAGCGATAATCGCGGATGACGACCGCGTCGAAGGACGCTGCATCGAACGCGAGGAATGCGCGCAGGACAGTGGTAGGCGACACCGGCCGCACGCCGACGAAGAGGCTCGCGCCCGTGAGCAGGCCGAGAAGCAGGATGCCCGCGAACATCGCTAGGCGAAAATGCGTGCGCACCGCGGCGATACCCGCGCCACTCGCCACCCCGGCCACAGCCTTCATACCCGGGCCTGCCCTTCGATCCAGTAGCCGACAGCATCGATTGCCTGTTTGTCGAAGCCGAGCCGGTCGCGAAAGTGCTTGCGGCAAGCGGACGCGGCGCGAGCTTCCCCTGCGATGTAGATGTAACCGGGGCCGTCCGGCAGTGTGGTGAATCCTGCGGCGATTTCCGGAAGACGGGTAGGCGCTTCGCTCCCATCCCGGTGGCCATGCGTCTCATGCCAGACCAACTCGACATCGGCCCGGCTTCCGAGCCTCTGCCGGTCGGCAGCGGACGGGATTTCGACATGCACGATGGCACGCATCTCCGCCGGCAGTTCCTCCAGAATGCGGCCAACGGCCGGCAGACCGGTGATGTCTACCAACAACAGCACCCACTCGGCACCCGGCGGCGGCTCGAAGCGGCCCTCCGGATTGCAGATGCCGACCACGTCGCCCGGTTTCGCAGACATGGCCCAGCCGGCAGCCACGCCGCCCTCATGGGCGACAAGATCGATGACCATCTCGCAGGTTTCCGGGTTCCAGGCGCGCACCGTATAGGGCCTGTTGGGGCAGGCCAGAGAGCTGTCGGGCCGGCCCCACCGGCCATTCTCCATCAATATCGGCAGTGTCACCGGCGTCTCGGGATTGGGGCAAAGCGCCAGGCGCACCCATTCGTCGGGGTGATCGGTCGCGACCAGCCGCTCGCCGTCCTGCACCTTGAGAACCACACGGATCATCGATGGCGTCAGGTGGATGACGGCCTCGGTCGTTGCGAGGAAATAGTCCTCCACATAGGGTTCGTGCTCGTGCTGGTGGGACATGCCGGCGCCTTCCGTTCAGGTCTTCAACGCCGCTTCCATCCGCGGGAGGAAGGCGGAGAAGGCATAGGGGATGGAAAGGACATTCGGCCACGAGGCCGCCCAGATCGATGCCGGGTCGTCGAAGGTGAAGCAGCGGCCGCGCCGTACGGGCTCGAACAGTCGAAACAGGCTCTGCGCCTCGAGTGCCGCCCGCGCGCTTTTCTCCAGCCACATGACGAGAAGATCTGCCCCGACGCTGTCGATCACTTCGAGGCTGACATCGACAGAGACACGGCCCGGATTGCGGGATGCGAGCTGACGTACACCTTCGGAGGGAACCATGCCAAGCTGGATAAGCCAGTCCACCCGCGTTTCGCCCGGAAGATAGACGACGATATCGCCGCGGCCCGGAAAGAAGGTCGCGAAGGTGAAGCTCCGGCCGCGCAGGGCCGGCCAGCGGTCGCCGTAGCCTTTCAACAGCCCTTCCGTTTGCACGACGAGCTGTTCCGCCTCTTCCGCCCGTCCAAGTGCTGCGCCCGCGATCCGCGTCTGCTCGTGCCAACTCGCCTGCCAGGGTCCCGATCGGTAGGCGACCGTCGGCGCGATGCGTGAAAGCCGGCCGTAGGAGACGCTGTCGAGGCCGGAGAACACGCCGAGCACGAGATCGGGCGCCAGATCAGCGACCATTTCGTAGTCCGTCATGCCTCCTTCGAGCAGCAAGGGAATGTCAGCGCCGAAACGCTGCGCGCACCAGGGTGTGATACCGCTTTCGAACATGCCGGACCGTACGATGCCGAGCGGCTTCACCCCGAGCGCGAGCAGCGCGCATTCGTCGCCATAGCCGACGGTAACGACACGCTTGGGCGGTGACGCGATCACCGTGCGGCCGAGCGCGTGCTCGACCGTCGCAGGAAACGTCGCCGTCGCGCCAGACACCCGTTGCGGTACAAGCAACAGCGCCCCGGCTCCCGCAAGGAAGCCGCGACGTGTCGTCCCCAGACTGCGGGACGAGGATAAAAGCATCAGAACTTGAACTTCGTCGAGATGCTGAAGCTGCGCGGCTCACCATAGAAGCCGGTATCGAAGTTGCCGAGGCCGGCAAAGTACTTCTCGTTGAAGAGGTTCTTGACGTTGAAGGTCACGTCGATCTTCTCGCCGAACCGGTATTTCGCCATCGCGTCGACCAGAAGCACGTTCTTCTGCGTAACATTCTGATAGACATTCGCCGGGCTCCAGACAAAGCCGTGGATCTCGTCCTGCCAGCGCAGGCCCCCACCGATCGTCAGGTTTTCCCACTCGCCAGGCAGCGTATAGCTCGTGTAGAACTTCACGACATTGTCTGGCGCGCTCGTCTGGATGAAGGAATAGACGAGATCGCCATTCGCCTTGCGCGCGCGGGCATGAGTGTAGCTCGCATAGACGTTCCAGTCCGGCAGGATCTCGCCTGAGGCCTCAAGTTCGAAGCCCTTCGTCGTCACGCCCTGCACCGCCCGGTAGTAGTTCCCCCCGCGGATCGGATCATATCCGGCAACTTCCGCGAGATTGTCCTGCTTGGTCATGAACACCGCGGCACTGGCATTCAGCGCGCCGTCGAAGAAGCTGCCCTTGACGCCGGCCTCGTAGCTTTTGCCCTCCTCCGGCGCGAGGTAGGCGCCGTCAACGTCCTGATTGCCCTGCGGCCTGAAGATGTCCGTGTAGCTCGCATAAACGGAATAGGAATCGTTGAGATTGTAGACGATACCGGCATAGGGCGTGAGCTTGCCCTTGGCGGAATAGGCGCCCGGCGCGTTCCATACATCCGTGGCGATGTCATAGGTTCCGCGGTCGTTGAAATCCCACCAGCTGATGCGACTGCCGAGAATGAAGGACAGGTCATCCGTCGGCTTCAGCCGCGTGGCCGCATAGACGCCATACTGGGTCAGCGAATCCTCATAGTGCCCTGCGAGCGCGAAATCCGGCTCCTTCGTGTTGCCGTCCCACTCGAAGAAATTCGGAACGGACGGATCGTAGTCGACGCCACCATAGCCATACCAGGGTCCGCTGTCCGTTCGCCGGGAGGCGGTCGCCCCGAACATCAGGTCGTGTTCGCGGCCGAGCAGCTCGAACGGGCCTGACGCCTTGGCATCGATGGTGTCCTGCACGATCCGGCCCGAATATTTGCCGACAAACTGCGAGACACCGGCGCCCGTGACGGGATCGGGGAAACCGCCGCCTGCGGAGCCAAGAACACTGTCATGCCCGTTGCGGCGATGGTTGTAGGTGAGTTCCGCCTTCCAGCCATTGTCGAATTCATGGTCGAGCGAGACGAAGAAATTGTTGGTGAACGTATCGCGACGGCTCCAGGTCGTGGCCGGGTTGGAGGAAACATCCCAATCAGTACGGGTTCCATCGGAGAAGAACATCGGCAGGCCCGTCCAGCTCGAGCCGCGCGGGCGGTTCTGCTGGTAGTCGGCGCCAAGCGACAACGTCGTGCTGTCGCCGATATCGGCTTCCAGCACGCCATAGAGCGTGAAGGACTTCTTCTCGTAGTGGTCGAGATAGGATTCCCCATCTTCGAAGGATCCGGAAAAACGTCCACGCACCGAACCGTCGTCATTGAGCGGCCCGGAGACATCCAGTTCGCTGCGATAAGTGTTCCACGCGCCGAGCGTGCCGGTCACCGAACCTTGGAAGGTGTCTGTCGGGCGCTTGCGCACGAGATTGACCGCCGCACCGGGATTGCCGGCCCCCATCAGGAGGCCGTTGGCACCCTTCACCACCTCGATATGGTCATAGATGGTCATGTCGGCATTGCTCAGGCCGAAATCGTAGACGCCATCCGTCTCGACGGCCACGCCGTCATACTGGAACTCGGTGATTGCGAAACCACGCGCGGTATATTCGGTGCGGTCGCTGTCATATTGCTGCGTGGTCATGCCGCTTGCCGATTCAAGCGCATCGCGCAGCGACGTGCTCGCCTGGTCCTCCATTCGCTTGCGCGTGACGACCGTCACCGATTGCGGCGTCTCGGCAATCGAGAGCGGCAGGCCGGTCGCCGTCGTCATTTCGCGTGTCGTGTAGGAGTTCGTTCCCTCGGTCGTGGAACCATCCCCCTCGACATTGATCGTCTGCAGCACGGTCGAGCCATCCGCCAACGGCTGGACCTGTGAAGCGGACGACGCCGAAGGATCGACGATCGTCACCGTATTGCCGCCGGTAAGCCTGTAGCTTAGCCCGGATCCCGAAAGGATCGCCGCAAGGCCGCTCTCCACGGAATGCGAACCGGACAGGCCGCCGCTCGTCTTTCCGCGCACGAGGCCGGCGGGGTAAAGGATCTGCAGGTTGGCGCGATTGGCGAAGCGGGAGATCACCTGGCCGAGCGGGCCGGCCGGAATGGTGTAGCTGACGGCCTGAGCGCGAGCCTGCTTTGCTTCCTGGCCATAACCCGGCGTCGTTGCCGCTGCCGTCGCCAGGACAATCGCCATGCAGGCGACGCCGCTGCGCAGGCCCCTGCCGGTCTTCGAAATCATGCTCATGCGCCTCAACCTTTACCGTCATTCTCGAGGCGTTCTGCCCCATCTATCCCGCATGACGCATGCCGGCGTGCACGTCCTCACCCCGAAAGTGGAATTTTTTTATCAAATTTTAAAAGAGCTTCGCAGCGCTCACGCCGGCCGCAGCACGACGAAGTAGTCGGTGAGCCTGTAGGCGGAGATGGGAAGCGTGCGGGTGATCGTGTCCAGCACACCATCCGGATTGGCCATGTCGAAGATGCCGCTCACCCGCAAGGCCTGCAGGCCCTCGCCATAGATTCGGATCGAGCCGCGTCTGTAACGGTTCACGTCCTCGATCACCTGGCCCAGCGGCTGATCCTCGAAGATCAGCTTGCCATGGCGCCACGCGGCAGCGACCTCGGTATCGATGGTGCCGACGCGCGCCACGCCATGCTGGCCGTAGGACAGGGTTTCCGGCGCATTGAGCACGACGGTCGATGCATCCGGCGCCACCACGGAAACGGTGCTTTCCTCCACGTCGACCGTCACGGATGTCTCGCGCCGGTGGACGGAGAACCGTGTGCCGAGTGCCGTGGCGACACCTTTCGACGCCTCGACCGAGAAGGGTCGCGCCTTGTCTGCCGCAACATCGAAGAAGGCACGGCCCTGCAAGAGATGGATGCGCCGGGCACGCTCATCGAAGCCGACGTTGATCGCGCTGTCGGCATCAAGCGTCACCTGGCTGCCATCGGCGAGCCTGATGGTGCGCTGCTCGCCGGTACCGGTCGAAAAATCGCTGAAGCTGCCGAGATAGCCGCCCTGCCAGGCGGCGACGCCGGCAAGGCCCGCGGCAAGCCCGGCGCCGGTCCCCACGAGAAAGCGTCGCCGGCCCCGGTCGACAGGATCGATCACCGGGCGCGGAATGGCATCGAAATCCGCCCACAGGCCTTCGAGCTTGCGGTACTCCAGACGATGTTCGTCGGCCTCCGCCAGCCAGCGGGCATGGGCAAGGCGCTCGGCCTGCGTCGTCTCGCCGGATTGCATCCGGACGAACCATTCCAGCGCAACCGATCGCAGATCCGTCTCTTTGTTCGCCATGGCGCTCATCCAACCCGCATGCCCGGTCGATTATCTCGACACTCATCTGGAGCAAAGACGTTTCTCACGCAACGACACCTCAGCCCCGTCCTGATGTTTCCCCTCATTCGAGATGCTCTCCAAACCGGTCGCGGCAGGTCGCGAGCGCCTTCATCAGGAGTTTTTCGACGGCACTTCTCGATATGCCGAGCTTTGCGGCGATCTCTTGATGGCCGAGACCGTCGAACTTGTGCAGGACGAAGGCCTGCTTCTGGCGCGGCGGCAGGTCGTCGACGATGCGGGTGAGAAGCACGAGGCGCTGGCGGTAGTCCACCTGTTCTTCCGGCGATGGTGTATCTGCCGGCTGCTCGATTGCCGGCTCATCCGAAGCGAGGCGCGTGCGCACCTTCTGCCGACGCAGATGGTCGATCGCCGCGTTGTCAGCCATGCGGAAGAGATAGGAACGGGGATTGTCGACGACCGTATCGCCACCCATCCGACTGATCTTGAGAAAGGTTTCCTGCGCCACGTCATTCGCATCGGACCGACTGCGCAGCTTGACCGTCAGATGCCGTACGAGCTCGTTGTAGCTATCCACAAAAGTCCGAAAAATGAACTTGTCTTTCACGAGGCGATTCTGACGGCGACTGGAGGATTGAGACAGGGCCAAGCCCAAACTTCGCCTCCAATAGGCGCGAAACCCGGGGAGGTCAATAAATCTGGAGTTTGAAATTCCAGATTTATTGACCTCCCCGGACAGCAAGATGATATCCTTCAACCGGCAGGCCGTGCGTCTGCCTATACAGATTCCCTCAGCGGACCGATGCGCCTGAAGAACGCACCGGTGATCTCTATGAAATCAGCTCCAGGCATGAAGCGGCGGCTTTTCGCCGTTGAGGAAGTATTTTCCGAGGATGGCGTATTTCCAGCGCACAGGATCGTGAAGTGTATGGGTGCGGGCATTGCGCCAATGCCGGTCTAGGTGATGCTCAGCGAGCGTAGAACGCGTGCCGGCAAGCTCGAACAACTTGTTGGTCGCGGTGATCGCGATTTCGGTCGAGAGGATTTTTGCCTCGGCAGTGACGATCTGGGCCTCTGCAACCGTTTCCGCATTCGGGTTCGCGACCGCACGGTCGATGGCGTGGCCGGCCTTTTCGAGCAACGCCTGGGCGGCGTGCAGGCGAAGCATCAGGTCGCCGACGGCCTGGATCGTGTAGGGATCGTCCCAGGCATGGTCGAGGCCACTGTCGATCCAGGCACGGCTCTTCGTCCGCACGAAGGAGACCGTTTCGTCGATGGCGGCCTGCGCAATCCCCGTATCGACGGCGACCTGGATGATCTGGAAGATCGCGCCGTCGGCCGTCGGCACCTCATACCCCTTGTAGCCAGGCACCAGATGGGTCTTCGGAACCTTCACATTGTTGAGGATCACCGTGCCTGAGAGCGTCGTGCGCTGGCCAAAGGAAGACCAGTCATCGATGACGGTCAGGCCTGGCGCATCGCGCTCGGCAATGGCGTACCAGGCACGCCCCTCCTCATCGAGTGCGACGACCGGTACGAGATGGGCGAGGAGCGCGCCGGAGGAATAGAATTTCTGGCCGTTGACGACGACATGGTCGCCGGCATCGACAAACTTCGTCTCGAAATCGGCGGCGCGTTTGGAACCGAATTCGGAGAAGGCATTGCCGAAGCGCGTGCCGCGCAACACCTCGGCAAAGAGCAACTTCTGCTGCGCCTCATCGGACACGGTACGGATCGCCGCCACGACGCCGAGATGGTTCTGGGCGATCTGACCGATCGAGGAATCGGCCGCCGAGACGATCTCGATCACCTTGGCGAGCGTGGCGTAGGAGACTTCGGGACCGCCGAATACCTTCGGCACGTTGATAGACCAGAGGCCGCTCTGCGAGAACGAATCAAGCTCCTTCACCGGCCAGATCCGGTCACGGTCGCGGATCGCCGAACCCGGCGCGATCTCCGCCGCGAGCGTCTTCGCGACCGCGATTGCCTCGGCGTCGCTCTTGATGATGTGCGCCGGCTCGCTCGGGCGCGGCACCGCCGGAACGCCCTCGACGGCATCCTTCGTGTTGACGTTGGAAATGGTCATTGTCTGGCTCCTCTTCGGGTTGAATTCAATGGACGAGTGCGGCCGCGGTGGGTCTTTCGCCGAGATAGAAGGCCTTCACGTCGTCGCGCGACTTGAGATCTGCGGCATCGCCGGTGAGCACGCTGACGCCGTTTTCCAGAATGACCGCCCTGTCGGCAAAGGTGAGCGCGACGGCTGTGTTCTGTTCGGCGACAAGGATCGACAGCCCCTCCTCGCGGTTAAGGCGCTTGAGGGTGCGGAAAATATCCTGCACGACGAGGGGCGCGAGCCCCATGGAGGGCTCGTCGAGCACAAGGAGACGCGGGCGCGACATCAGTGCACGGCCGATCGCCGTCATCTGCTGTTCGCCACCGGAGGTGAGGCCGGAAAGCACCCGGCGTTTCTCGTGCAATCTTGGGAAATGCGCGTAGACCTTTTCGAGATCGATCGCGATTTCCGCGCGTGACGCACCGCGGCCGAGGCCGCCGGAGACGAGGTTCTCCTCGACCGTCAGCGTCTTGAAACAATGCCGGCCTTCCAGCACCTGCACCAGCCCCACACGCACGAGACTTGCCGGCGTCTCGCGCGACACGTCACGGGCTTCGAACAGGATGCGGCCGGCATTCACCTGACCGCGCTCGGCCGGGAGGAGGTTCGAGACGGCCTTCAGGGTCGTCGTCTTGCCCGCACCGTTCGCGCCGAGAACGGCGAGGATTTCGCCGCGCGCGATCGAAAGGTCGACACCATGCAGCGCGGTGATGGAGTGGTTGTAGGTCGCACGAAGGCCCTCCACGGTCAGTATCCGGTTTTCCTCGGTCATTTCAAACTCCTCTGGCGGATATCGTCGGGCTCGCAGCGAAAATCCGCGGCCGGGCACCAAGCGAGGAAGAAGTCGCGTGGCAGCCGGCCGCAGGGCCGCGCGGTAGGGCGCGCGGCCGTCGGCATCAGTTCGTCACCGCACCCGCATCATCGGCGGTACGAAGCGTGATGCCTTTCTCGGCCGCATAGGCCTCGGACGATTTTTCGATGATCGGCCGCAGCAGCGCCCAGTCCGGCGCGATCCAGTCGGAAACGACGTTCCACTTATTGCCGTCCCATTGCTGGAAGGTCACGTAGCCGTTGCCCTCGTGGTTGTCCCATGTGACGTTGATCGAGTGGAACAGGTCCTTCGCACCGAGCGCCTCGACGCGGGCCTGGTCGAGCTGCAGATGCTCGAAGCCCCAGCGCACTTCGTCGCCGGTCAGCGTGCGCTTGCCGAACTTCTCCTGTGCGATGCGGACCGCTTCGACGTTCAGGATGCCATTGACGATGCCGAGATTGTGGTAGACGGAGCCGATGCGGCCCTTGTCCTCAAGGTTACCCTTGCCGGCGTCATACAGCGTCTTCACGATTTCCTTGACGACAGGGTATTCGGCGCCCGAAGCCTGCGTGGTGATCGCCGTATAGCCCTTGGCCGCATCACCCGCCGGAATGACGTCCTCTTCAGAGTTCGACCAGACATTGCCGATGATGTGATCGACCGGGAAGCCGGTCTTGGCAGCCGTCTTCAAGGCGACCGGGTTCATGACGCCCCAGCCACGCAGCACGACATAATCCGGCTTGGCGCGGCGGATCGTCAGCCATTGCGACTGCTGCTCGTTGCCCGGATGCGGAACCTCGATCTGCTGCAGTTCGAAGCCGTATTTCTCGGCAAGCAGTTCATAGATCGGGATCGTTTCCTTGCCGTAGGGCGAGCCGTGGTAGAGCACGGTGATCTTTTTCCCCTTCAGGCTTTCGACGCCGCCCTCCTTCGAGGCGATGTAGTTCACGATGCCGGATGTCTCGCTGTAGGGGTTGAGCAGCAGCGGGAAGACGTAGGGAAAGACGCGGCCGTCCGTCGAGTCGGTGCGGCCGTGGTTGATCGTGATCAGCGGCACTTTGTCCTGCGCAATGCGGTCGATCATTGCATAGGCGATGCCGACCGAGAGCGGGTTCCAGGCGGCGATACCCGGATTGCTCTTCAGGCGCTCATAGGCTTCGACGCCGCGCTCGACCTCATACTGGGTTTCGGCCTCCGACCACGTCAGCTTCACGCCGTTAACGCCGCCATCGCGGGTGTTAATGAGGTTCAGATAGTCGATGAAACCGCCGAAGAAGCCAGTGCCGCCGGCCGCATAGGGTCCGACACGATAGCTCTGGAGGGGAAAGTGCTGCTCGTCAGCCTGCGCCGGGAACGCGATGGCCGCAAGGCCAATGCCGGCAGCGAAGGCGGCCGCTCTGATCTTGGTAGAAAGGGTCATTTGTGGACACACTCCGTCTGTCGGATGGCCTTGCGCCGTCCGGTTTCGTTTCAGGGTTCAAGGGCTTTTGTTGTTGGAAGCCGAAAAGGCTTCGTGGGTCTCACGTCCGCCGGAGGGCGGCCGCAAAACGTGACTTCAACCGATCCCACAGCGCGACCAGACCGTCCGGCTCGAGGATCAGGAAGAGGATGATGAAGGCGCCGATGACGATACGCTGCGTCATGTCGAGCACACCGGAATCAAAGACATCGCCGAGCAGGAACGCGCCCAGTCTTGAGAGCACCAGCGGGAAGACGACGATGAGTGCCGCACCGAAGAAGGCGCCGCGGATCGAGGCAAGGCCGCCGATGATGATAATGAAAAGAATTTGGAACGAGCGATCGAGGTTGAACCCGGCCGGCTCGACCGTGCGCAGGTAGGCGAAGGCCCAGAGCACGCCCGCAACGCCGATGATGAAGGAGGAGATGGCAAAGGCGAGCAGCTTGGTTCGCAGCACCGGAACACCGATGATGCGGGCGGCGGTCTCGTTGTCACGCACGGCGATGAAGTTCCGGCCGGTCTGCGACGACACCAGGCGATAGGCGAGGAAGGTGAAGACGGCCACCACCGTCAGCGCAAAGAGATAACGCCCGATTGCCCCTTCGAAGGGCAGGCCAGCGAGTGAGAGCGGCGGTGCATCGATAACGCCGGAGGCCGAATTGTTGGAGAACCAGCTGAATTTCGTCAGCGCCCATTGCACGAAGAACTGCGCCGCAAGCGTCGAGACCGCGAGATAGAAGCCTCGCAGGCGAAGGCTCGGAAGGCCGAAGACGATGCCGACGGCAGCGGCAGAAAGGCCGGCGAGCACGATGGAGACGACGAGCGGCAGCCCGTCGATCCGGAGGTTGAAGTTGTAGGCCGCAAAGGCGCCGACGGCCATGAAAGCGGCAGAGCCGAGCGAGACCTGTCCCGCATATCCCGTCAGGATGTTGAGCCCGACACCGGCGAGACTCAGGGCAAGGAACGGCAGCAGGATCGCCTCGAAGAGATAGCTGGTCCCAACGAAGGGGATGACGAGATAGGCGATCGCCAGCACGGAGATCGGCCCGGCATAGCGCAGGGAAACGGAGGGCGAAAGATCTGTTGCGATGGCGGACATGACGTCAGACCCTTTCCACGAGCTTCTGGCCGAACAGGCCGGAGGGGCGGATAAGCAGGAAGGCGAGCGCCACGACATAGGCGAACCAGCCCTCGATGCCGCCGCCGAAATATTCGCCGATATAGACCTCCGCGAGCTTCTCCGAGGCGCCGACAAGCAGGCCACCGATGATGGCCCCAAGGATGGAATCGAAGCCGCCGAGAACAAGAACCGGCAACGCCTTCAGGACGACGAGGGAGAGCGAGAACTGTACGCCGAGGCGTGCGCCCCAGAGAAGGCCCGCGACCAAAGCCACGAGGCCCGCGGCAGCCCAGACGCTCGCCCAGATCCAAGGGAGCTTGAGACCGATGGCAAGGGCGGCGAACTGATCGTCCGCAACGGCGCGGAAGCCGAGACCGATGCGGGTGTAGCGGAAGAAGGCGGAGAGCAGCGCCACCATGCCGGCCGCGACGACAGCGGCAAAGATATCAAATTGGCTGATGAACACGCCGCCGACATCGAAGGGAATGTCCTCAATGCCGAGATCGAGGCCATGAACCTGTGTGCCCCAGATCAACTGGGCCGCACCTTCGATGATATAGGAGAGGCCGAGCGTCGCCATGAAAAGCGTGATCGGCGGCTTGTTGGTAAGCGGTCTCAGCACCGTGCGCTCAATCGCGATGCCGATGGCCACCATCGCCGCGAAGGTAATGGCAAAGGCGGCGGCAAAGGGCACGCCCTTTTCGACGAGGCTGACGAAGGTCAGCGCAGCGAAGAGCAGAAGCGCGCCCTGCGAAAAATTCAGGACACCGGATGTCTTGTAGATCAGCACGAAACCGATCGCGACGAGCGAATACATGACACCGGACAGGAGCCCGCCGATCAGCACCTCGGTGAAGAAAAGCCAGTCGAACCCGGCCATCAGATGCCCTCTCCGTCTTCGTTTTCCGGCGCCACGCCGAGATAGGCGTCGATGACGCGCTGGTCGCGTGCGATCTCCTGCGGCGTGCCGTCGGCGATCTTGCGGCCGTAGTCGAGAACCGCGATCCGGTCGGAAAGCCCCATGACGACGCCGATGTCGTGCTCGATCAGCACGACGGTGATCTGGTACTCGTCACGCGCCAACCGAACGTAGTCGGCCAGTTCATTCTTCTCCGTCGCCGTCATCCCGGCCATCGGCTCGTCGAGCAGGAGGATCCGCGGTTCGGCGGCAAGTGCACGGGCGAGCTCGACACGCTTCTGCAGGCCGTAGGGCAATGTGCCGGCAAGCCTGTCGGCATAGGGTGCGAGATGCAGGAAATCGATCACGCGGCTTGCCCGTTCGCGGGCATCGGCCTGTTCGCGGCGCGCGGCCGGAAAGCCGACGATCTGGCTCAGGAAGCTCGACCGCCCCACGAAGGCGCGGCCGGCCGCGATATTGTCGAGGACGCTGAGGCCCTTGAACAAAGCGAGGTTCTGGAAGGTGCGGGCAATGCCAAGGCGCGCAAGCTTCTGCGTCGGCACGGGACTGTAGACGGCACCGTCGATCGCCACGTGGCCGCGATCCGGACGATAGACCCCGGAAATGACATTGATCAGCGAACTCTTGCCGGCACCATTCGGGCCGATGATCGCGCGGATTTCGCCATGCCGCACGGCAAGGTCCACGCCCTTGAGCGCGACAACGCCGCCGAAGGACAGGTCGATACCGTGCAATTCCAGTACGAGCGCCTCGTCCGAGCGCGGCACGGGACGGTCCGACGCCGCACGCACGCCGCGAAGCTCAAGGTGCTCCCGGATATCCGGCGGTATCGCTACCTCGCTGCCGAGGCCCGCGAGCAGAAAATTCGATGCCGACATGTCTCGTCCCGTCTTCCGGTTTCAAACCGGCGCAGTTTCCCGATCGCGGACACCGTGGTGCTCGCGTTGTGCGGAGCGGCGGCAATCGCCGCCCCGTCTGGCCGTCTCTCGTTTATTCGGCGGCGATGGCCGCGCTCTCCTCTGCCTCTTCCAGCGCGCGTACGAGCGGGATGACGTGTTTGCCGAAGTACTCGACCTCTTCCTGGAAATGCAGGAAGCCGAGCAGGATGAGGTCGGCACCGGCGCGCTTCAGGCGCACGATGCGTTCTGCCACCTGCTTTGGCGTGCCGATCAGGTTGGAGCGGAAACCGTCATTGTATTGGACGAGATCCTCGAAGCTCGATTTCGCCCAGTTGCCCTCGCCTTCCGGCGAGGCCTTTCCGGCATTCTTCACCTCGTGGCCAAAGGCGTTGACCGCTTCCGGATTGGCCTTCTCGATGATTTCGGCAAGGACGGCCTTCGCCTCTTCCTCGGTCTCGCGCACGATGGCAAAGGCGTTGACGCCGACCTTGACCGAATGATCGTTTTCCTTCGCCTTGCCGCGGATGTCGTTGACCTGCTTGGCGATTTCCTCCGGCGTGTTGCCATTGGTGAAGTACCAGTCGGAGACCCGCGAGGCCATATCGCGTGCCGCACGCGACGAGCCACCCTGGAAGATTTCCGGCTGCGGATCGATCGGTTTTGGCTTCAGCGAATAATTGTTGAAGCGATAGAAGTCACCGCGGAAGGTGAAGCTCTCTTCGGTCCAGATGCCGCGCAAAGCACGGATGAATTCTTCGGAACGGCGGTAGCGTTCATCATGGTCGAGCCATGGTTCACCGATCGCATGGAACTCGCCACGGAACCAGCCGCTGACCACGTTAACCGCGACGCGGCCGTTCGTGAGGTGGTTGATTGTTGCGATCTGCTTGGCCGCAAGCGCCGGGTTCCACGGCCCCGGCAGGATCGCCGCGATGACCTTCAGGGTCGTCGTAGCTTCCAGCAGCGAATGGCTGAACGATACGGACTCATGCTGGAACTCCGCACCATAGCCTGCCGTGAAACGGATCTGGCTCAGCGCATAGTCGAAGCCGCTTGCCTCGGCGATCTGCGCGAGCTTGCGGTTATAGTCGATCGTCCAGCTCGTGCGCTGCTCGATGTTGGAGATGACCAAGCCGCCGGAAACGTTCGGCACCCAGTAGGCGAATTTGACGGGATCCCTGCTATGTTCTGTCATGCGAAACTCCTCTCTTCCTTGTATCAGTTGGTTGCCGCGTCGCCGGCGACGAGGCGCAAGCCCGGATTGGTTAGATCGCCTGCGGCCGGGGCCGCGCCGGGCAGAAGATCAAACAGCTCGCTGACGGCGCGCTCGATACGCGCTTCGACGATCGTGTTGGTCAGCGTGTATTCGGTGAAATCCGCCTCGACCGCATAGACAGTCGTGGGGACCGTGACTGCGCCGAAGAAACCAAAAAGCGGCCGGAACTGATGCTCGAGCATGAGGCCATGCAGTGGTGTTCCGCCCGTTGCCGCCAAAATCACACGCCGACCCTGGAGGGCTCGGAAATCGACAAGATCGAAGAGATGCTTGAGGGCGCCGGTATAGGATGCTCGATAGACTGGGGAACCAACCACAAGCACGTCGGCGGCCTCGACTGAATCTACAATCGCGCGCCCAGCATCGTCGAGTTGGTCGGCGCGCAGCGCCCGGAAAAGCACCGGCGCCGATTCAGCGAGATCGAGATGGCCGGTTTTCACATCTGCTGTGCGGGCGATGGCCGCAACAATTTGCTCGACAAGATGCGCCGTTCGCGATGGCCGCTTGACGCTACCCGAAATGCCAAGGATCTTCATGTCGTCCCCCATCTTCTATTGTTTATATTTTCTATCGTTTTGATAGATTATCAAAGGCGCGTATTCCAAACTGCGCATATTTTGTGGAAAGCCTTCCCGCCCAAAGACACTTCGGCAAACGATGTGAAGCGTCACCGAAGCCCGGAAACATCACGGCTTATAGTTAGCGTGGATTGGGACGCCGAAGGCTGGCTGCAGCTATCGTGACAGTCACGAATGATCTTGCGTGACGCTCAAGTCATGCAAGGAGACATCACCGCCAGCGCGCCTGCTCGCGGACACGGGCCGGATTTTCTTTTCCTACATAATAGATAAATTAAATGGGAATTCCTCGCTGACGGTATGGAGTACGGTATTTTCAAGCGGAAATTTTCCCTTTGAGACACATCAATCATGCCCACCCGCAAAATCGTTCTCGGCACTATCCTCTACCCCAGCGGCCACCATGTTGCTGCTTGGCGGCATCCGTCGACGCAGGTCGCCACCAATATCTCCGTCAGCCACTACATCGCCGCTGCACGTGCGGCTGAAGCCGCCGGCTTCGAAATCGCCTTCATTTCGGACCGTCTCGGTGTCCCGAAGGGCCGTGCCGAGGCGCTGCGCCGCGTGGATGAATGGTCGCACGGCTTTGAGGCGCTGACGCTTGCGTCGGCGGTGGCGACGGCGACCGAGACGATCGGCATCGTTGCAACGGCGTCGACGACCTTCAACGAACCCTACAATCTCGCACGCCAGCTTGCCTCGCTGGATCTCATCAGCAATGGCCGCATCGGCTGGAACATCGTTACCTCCTCCCTCCAGCAGGAGAGCGACAACTTCAACGTCGGTCCCGACTTCGACCACGCGGCGCGCTACGACCGCGCCGGTGAATTCGTCGAGGCCGTGCAGAGGCTCTGGCAGAGCTGGAACCCGGACGGTTTTGTCCGTGACAAGCAGAGCGGTGTTTTCTTCGAGCCGGATGCCGTGGAGAGCGTGAATCATTCGGGCACGTATTTCCGCAGCAAAGGCCCGCTCAACGTCATTCCTTCCCGGCAAGGCCGCCCGCTTCTCGTGCAGGCCGGTTCTTCCGATGCGGGCAAGACACTCGCCGCCCGGACGGCCGATGTCGTGTTTACCGCACACAGCGATATCGTCTCCGCGCGCGGTTTCTATCAGGATGTCAAGAAGCGCGCCGTTGCCTCCGGCCGGCATGTTGATGACGTTCTCGTTTTGCCCGGCATCTTCCCCGTCATAGGGAAGACCAAGACGGAGGCGGAAGAAAAATACGCCGCCCTGCAGGATCTGATCCAGCCAGACGTCGCTCTTTCACTGCTTGAGACCTATCTCGGTGACGTCGACCTTTCCGGCGTCGATATCGACGGCCCGCTGCCCGACCTGCCGGTCTCCAACTCCATCCGCAGCCGACAGACGCTTTTGACGGAGCTTGCCCGCAAGGAAGGCCTTTCCGTCGGCGCACTTGCCCGCCGGATTGCCGGCGCACGCGGCCATTGGCAGGTCATCGGCACGGCCGAAGCTATCGCCGGTGAGATCGAGGACTGGGTAGCCGGCGGCGCGGCCGACGGCTTCATGCTGCTGCCACCGACCTTCCCCGCGGGACAGGACGATTTCATCGCAGGCGTCGTGCCGCTGCTGCGCGAACGAGGGCTTCTCACACCGGGCCCGACCGATGGCTCGCTACGCGAACGGCTCGGTCTGCCCCACCTTGCGCGCTCCGAGGCTGGCAACACCCGGAACCACGCCTGACCTTGAAAACCCAACCGGAATGGAAAACTCTATGCACACCGCTCTCAAAATCCTTTTTGCAACCTCCACAGCCCTTGCCGTCTTGATCCCGGCCGCAGCGCAGGCGGCCCCCATTACCGTGGCCGATCCCGGCTACGCTACCGCGCAGGGCACAGCCTATGTCGTGAAAATCCTCCTCGAAGAACAGCTCGGCAAGGAAGTCGAGGCCATCAAGGCCGGCTCCGTTCCGGTCATCTGGGAAGCGCTGAACCGCAATGGCGGCGAAATCGATATCTGGACCGACGTCTGGTTGCCGAACCAGCAGGCCCTTGTCGATCAATATGCCGGCGAAAACGGCAAGGTAAAGCTCGCCGCCAATTCCTATGCCGGTACGCAGGGCTATTGCACGACAAAGGTGACGGCGGACAAACATGGCATCCATTCCGTCTTCGACTTGGCCGATCCGGCCAAGGCAGCCGTCTTCTCGGCAGACGGCAAGGGTAAGGGCAAGATCTGGCTCGGCGCTGCCGGCTGGCTTTCCACCAACATCGAAACGGTGCGCGCCCGCGACTACGGCTTTGCCGATTTCTTCGACCTGCAGACGACTGACGAAGCCGTCGCCACGGCCGATCTCGACGCCGCTGTGAAGGCTGGTACTGGCTGGATCGGCTACTGCTACGGCCCACACCAGAATTTCGCCCGCTACGAGCTCGAAGTGCTGGAAGAACCCAAGCACGACGACGCCGCCTGGAACTTCGTCGAGCCGTCAGATCCAAACTGGCTGGAAAAGTCGTCGATCAAGTCGGCCTACAAGGATGCGGCGATCCATATCGCCTACTCGAAGTCGCTTGCCGAAAACGCACCTGAGGTGGCGGCAATCCTCGAAAGGGTGACCTTCACGACAGACGCCGTCAGCAAGCTCGCCTTCGCCATTGCCGTCGAAGGCCGGAACCCCGATGATGCTGCCAGGGACTGGATCGCAGCCAATCCCGACGTCGTCGCCGGTTGGGTCGGGAACTGACCATATGATCGAGCTTGAGGACGTCTGGAAGGTTTTCGGCAACGACGAAGCAGCGGTTCTCACCGAGGCACGTCGGGCCGAACCTGACGAAGCCGTCCTCAAGCGCCTTCGCGCGGTTGTCGGTGTGCGCGCCGCCAACCTCTCCGTCAAACAAGGAGAGCTGATCTGCCTGATGGGACTCTCGGGCAGCGGCAAGTCGACGCTCGTGCGCCTCATCAATCGCCTGCTCGAGCCGAGTGCCGGAAATGTGCGCATCGATGGCAGCGATATCCTGTCTCTCGGCCCCAAGGCGCTGCGCGAGTTGCGCTCGCACCGTATCGGCATGGTGTTTCAGTCCCACGCACTGCTCGCGCATCTCTCGGTACGCGACAATGTCGGCCTGCCTCTCGAAATCCGCGGCATCGCCCGCACGAAGCGCGAGGACCGGGCTGACGAATTGCTTGCCCGCGTCGGGCTCGAGGGGCTGGGAGACCGACGTGTCGGGGCACTCTCCGGCGGTATGCAGCAGCGCGTTGGCCTAGCCCGGGCGCTCGCCGCCGATCCGGATATTCTTCTCATGGATGAGCCTTTCAGCGCGCTCGACCCGTTGATCCGCTATGATCTCCAGACCCAGTTCATGGCGTTGTCGCGTGAATTGGGGAAGACGACCGTGTTCGTGACGCACGATGTCGACGAGGCCTTCCGCATCGCCGATCGTGTCGTGCTGATGCGGGCGGGCCGTATCGTCCAGACCGGAACGGCCGAGACCCTCGTCAACCGGCCTGCTGACGACCATGTCCGACGCTTCGTCCGCAATGCCCGTTTGCCTGAACGAGACGAGCTCCCACCTGCCAAAGCAAGAGCCATCGCATGACCGAGCAAACCGCACGCGACGAAGCCATCGCCCGCTTTGCCGGCAGCAACGGCGCCTACTACCGGCAAGCGTTTCAGCGCATCGGCGATCGGCGCGGCTATACGCCCTCCGTCAACGCCGCCGCCGTCCTGCTTGGCCCGATCTGGCTTGGGGGGCGCCGGCTCTGGTCTGCCTTCTGGCCCTTCCTGATTGCTGATCTTCTCGCCGTCGTGGTGATCGCATTCGCACTTTCCGGGGGAGCGAGTACCGAACAGGGTGCACGCGCCGAGCGCCTTGAGCGGCTCGCCGCCACCCGTCTGTCCGAGGCGAAAGCCGCGAACGACAGGGATTCAACATCCACGATCGCAAAGTCACTTACCCGCTCCGCCACCGCACTAGAGCAGGCAGCCCGCGAAGCGCGGCAGACAGCCGCCGACGCCAAGGCCGGCGCCTCCCTGATCCTGGCACTCGGAGGCGGACTCCTTGCCGCTACCCGTCTTGGTCTGGGAGCCATCGCCAACCATCTGGTGGAATGCCGCTTTCGCGAATGGCGGCTGGAAAGCGACACCGCCAAATCCGGCTTCAGCCCGCTGCATTCCGCTGGCGCCGCAGCCCTACTCGCCATCCTCATTCCGATCATCGCGCTTCATTTTAGCGATCGGACACTACTGGACGCCTTCCCAAGCGACCCGGCCTGGAACTCCGCGGCAGCGGCTTGGCTGGACCACGTCATCAGCTCGATCAGTGCCACCCTCGCGCCGGCCGCCGGAGCGTTGACCAGCGCGATCAATGGGATGCTGGGACTGCTGGAGGCGGCTCTTACCGAGACGCCATGGCCCGTCGTCATGGCGATTATCCTCGCCATAGCCTGGCAGCTCGCTGGATTCCGCGTCTTTCTTCTGACCTTAGTCGCGATCAGTTATCTGGCAATCCTCGGCTACTGGGAAAAAAGCATGCAGACCGTGGCGCTTCTCGGCACCGCGGTGCTGATCTCGATTGCCATCGGTATCCCGCTCGGCGTTCTCTGCGGCTACAACCGGCGCGTCGCCGCAATTGTGCGTCCGTTGCTCGATTTCATGCAGACAATGCCGGCCTTCGTCTATCTGATACCGGTTATCGCCCTCTTCGGGATAGGCAAGTCCTCCGGCATCATCGCAACCGTCATCTTCGGCATCCCGCCCGTCGTTAGGCTCACGGCGCTCGGCATCGCTTCAGTACCGCCTTCAGTGCGTGAAGCCGCGATTGCCTTCGGTGCGTCCCGCAGCTTCATCCTCTTCAAGGTCGATCTCCCGACAGCCGCACCGTCGATCATGGCCGGCATCAGCCAGACCATCCTGATGTGCCTGTCGATGGTCGTCATAGCAGCGCTGATCGGCGCAAAGGGCCTAGGAGAAGACGTGCTGCACGCCCTGCAGTATGCGGCGCAAGGCCAAGGCCTGCTCGCCGGCCTGGCAATTCTCCTGTGCGCTATCGTGCTCGATCGGATGGTCCAGGGACGTCGAGCGGACGGATAGAGGAGTTTCGCTGCTGTTGATCTCTAGGACGTGCGGCGATCCGTCCACCCTTCCAAGAAGATAAACGCAATTTCCCATGGCTTCGATGGTTTGAGGTCCAACACGCTCGTCGACGCTAGTTCTCGCTCCCAGCCGGTTCACACGGGAGCCACGCCGGTCATTGCGTGTTGATTACCCTCTAACCGCCGAGTGCCGCCAGACATGCTTCCAACATGGAAAGCATCGCACGCGAACCGTCCAGACTTGCAGCACCGTCGTGCAGGCGCACTTCGCGCCCGCCCTTCAGGAGCGCGAGGACTTGCGGCGTGGAGGCAATCTTGTAGAGGATTTCATCCTGGGACCTGATGCGTGTGATGTACTGCATCTCCTTCTCGTCAACAAAGAAAGTGAACGGCCGGCCCGACACGTCCATGAAATCCCGGTCTCTGTCACGGAAGCCGATATCGATGCCACCAGAGGCATCCAAGCGGATGATGCTCGACCGACCCGCATCATGGCGACGCGTCGCCTGGCAGTTTTGAAGGTAATTTGCCTGATCGAGATTGGCCAGAACCTCCCATCCAGCCACCGAATGAACCTTGAGAAAGGGCGATGTCAGCACCGCGTCTTCTCGTTTGAGTGCGGTCTCCTTGAGAGCTTTAGCCCGCTCATTCTTGATCTTGGCGATCGTGTTCTGGTACTTCCAGGTCAGGCCGAGTTCAGCGGCGTTCACCACCTCAAACCGATAGACCATAAGTTCTTCTTCGGGGATGGCACGCGCCTTCACGAGGGCTGTGACACCAAAGCAGGTGCCTTCGCAGGACTCGATGTCGATGTAGTCCATGGCCGCCTTCGCCGGCTCCGACATTTCGAGCAGAATATCGCCTTCTTTGTGCATGTTGCGATAGGTAAAGAAGAGCTGATCGAACTTCTCCAGGAAATGGACGTAGGGAGCCGGATCGAAAGGGATATGGGATCCGCTCCGGTAGAATTTGTCGCCAAAGTAGTCGAAGATAATTCTGTTTTTGCTGACCCCGCCTCCGTCTATATCGATCAAGGAATCGACGAACACCGTGTTCTTGCACGGCTCATCCGGGTAGTTGAAGAACAGGTCGAGTAGGATGATCTCGTCGTCGGCTATGTCCTCACCCGCCCTCTCTCCGGCAGCAAAGCTTCCCCTTCCGCAAGGATCGTTCGGCGGTGTGCTGAACGTGAAGTCACGAAACACCTCGTTCTGCCGGCGGAAGCTGAAATCCTTGTCCATGAACTCGATCTTCTGTTTCGCAAGGTTTGCGAACATTCCCTGTGGATAGCGGGACAGATATTTGCGGTAAGCCTCCTGACTGTCGGCGAGCGCGGCAAATTCGAAGAAGGCGACCTCGTCACCGCCCGCCTCGGCCGGTTTTCCTGCGACGAACTGGAAGTCGCCGTAGACCGCGCTGTTTTCCCAGGGCTCCTGCTTGCCGCCGGTGCGCTCTTGCACGGTGGCGCGTACGCGCTTGAAAACACCCTCGATGGAAAGGCCGGGAATCGTGACGGATTCGGCGAGCGCCGCCGCATAGGGACTAGCACCGGTGTTTCCGTCAGCCGCAAGATTGCCAGGAGAGGTCGAGAAGGCGACGATGCGGCCGAGCCGTTCCGGCGCTGTCGCAAGGCCGCGCCTGAGGCCACGCGTCTGCTCAAACGGGTTGTCGCGGCAAGAATCGAGTACGACGATCTGAAGGCTAGTTCTCACCGCGTCGAGCCGGCGCGTGAGTTCGCTAAGCGAGAGCGCGACCGAGCGCAGCTCCTCTTCGGTACCCAGCTTGACATCGACGGGTAACAGGTAGTTCTGCCCGGAGATCTGGACGCCGTGGCCGGCGAAGTAGACCATGACAACAGGATTTTCAACGGTGGCCAGGCGCGCCACGAAGGCATCGACCGCCGCCAATGTATCCGCCGCCTTGGCATTCGCGACCTTAGTGACGGCAAAGCCGCTCTTTTCCAGCGCAGCGCCGACGATCTCGATATCGTTTTCCGGATTGCGCAGGGGCGTCGCCACCTCGTAGCGGCTGTTGCCGATGAGAAGCGCGTGCCGCACGGACGCCGCCGCCTCGACGGGCAACAGCAGGATTATGAAAACCAGGATTCGCCGCACCGACATCACTCTCATGTGTCCCTCCCCGACCCATCAAAGGCTTGCATCCAGACGCGAAACGGGTGTGCGAAAGGTTTTATTCACCTTATCTAAATTGCGGCGTGAGCCAGATGAATGGACCGCTTCGGCCAGTGCCAGGCACCGACACCGCGACTTCCTGATGCGCCGCGCCGGCCGTCGGAAACGGCCGGCGCACGTCGTTTTCTCGTTATGCTGCCTTCAGCAGATCCCATGCGGGTCGAGCACGAACTTGGTCGCGGCACCCTGGTCGAAGCTCTCATAGCCCTGGACGGCATCGTCGAGCGCGATGATCTTTGCGTTGACAATGTCGGCGATGGGCAGGCGGTCGTGCAGGATCGCCTGCATGAGCTGGCGGTTGTACTTGAGCACAGGGGTCTGGCCGGTATGGAACGACTGCGCCTTCGCCCAGCCAAGACCGAAACGCAGCGACAGGCTACCCTGTTTGGCCGCCACGTCCGCTGCGCCAGGATCTTCCGTGACGTAGAGGCCCGGAATGCCGATCGAGCCGGCGGCACGGGTGATCTCCATCATCTGGTTGAGCACGATGGCCGGCTGCTCACCGCCCGCATGGCCACGCGCTTCAAAGCCGACGGCATCGATAGCGCTGTCGACCTCGTTTGTACCGACGACCTCGGCGATCATGTCGCCCAGCCTGTCGCTCTTGGAGAGATCTATGGGCTCAAAACCGACCCGCGCCGCATGGGCGAGGCGATCCTTGTTGAAGTCGCCGATCATCACGACAGCCGCACCGAGGATGCGGGCAGAAGCGGCAGCGGCAAGACCCACCGGACCCGCACCCGCCACATAGACCGTGGAACCGACGCCGACACCGGCACGCACGGCGCCGTGGAAGCCCGTTGGCAGGATGTCGGAAAGCATGGTCAGATCGCGGATCTTGGCCATCGCCTTGTCGCGATCGGGGAATTTCAAGAGGTTGAAGTCGGCATAGGGGATGGTGACGTAGCGCGCCTGGCCGCCGATCCAGCCGCCCATGTCAACATAACCGTAGGCGCCTCCGGCGCGCGACGGGTTTACGGTGAGGCAGACGCCGGTATCCTGCGACTTGCAGCAGCGGCAGCGCCCGCAAGCGACGTTGAACGGCACCGAGACGATATCGCCGACTTGGAGCATCTCGACGTCAATGCCCTTCTCGATGACTTCGCCGGTGATCTCGTGGCCAAGAACGAGACCGGGCATCGCCGTGGTGCGGCCGCGCACCATATGCTGGTCGGAACCGCAGATGTTGGTAGAAATCACCTTGAGGATGACGCCGTGCTCAATGCGGCGGCCGTCCGGTGCTTCCAGCTTCGGGTCATCGATATCGCGAACCTCGACCTTGCCAGGCCGCATATAGACGACGCCTCTGTTTCTGCTCATAGTCTTGTCTCCTCCTGGGTTGAAGCCTATCCGGCCCGCTCCTCCGCGGGCCGAATCATGGTCGGAACGCATGCGAAAGCCGCCAAGCGGCCCGCAAAACGTCTCTCGACGAAGGATGGAAAGAAGAAGGAACAAAGCGGCCCAGAGGCAACGCTGTTCGCCTCTCGATCGCCCACCGCAATCGGCCGAGTCTTGGATTTAAGGCTGGTTTCCGGGCTTCGGAACCGTCCTTCAGGACGCCCTCGACACCTTCCCGGCCGTAGCCAGTGGCAATCGTCGAGGTTTTCGTTCCGCTACCGTTGCGGGGGCAGCGCCGGCCTCAGACCGGCTTCCCAATTATCCACCTTGACGACGTCCGGGCGGCACCTTGAATGCCGTCAGAAAACCATGCGTAAGAGGAACTAGCCTTCGGGAATACGACATCCCTGACGTCGCCAACGACACCAGGCAAAAAAGGCCATCGATGGTACGAGGCACGCATGCCATGTGTCGCTTGGCACTTCACTACCATTCTGCGGGGTCGCGTTCTGGAGACAATATGCGGCCACGGCCAGAGAGCTCCTGACTGCATCAAGGAGCTTGGCTTCCTACCCTGACAATCACGCTGTCTCGGGAATTTCCATGGGACAGCTTCTCCATGTGTAGCAACACGCCCGACGATCCCAAGGTATTGAGAGGGGCGGCAGGCAAATAGAAAGGCGGCCCGGCATTTGGCCGGGCCGTTGAACTCCGGCAACGATGTAAGCGTTACTTGGCAATCGGCGCGTAGTTGCCATTGCTCCAGCGGTTGATGTCGTAGCTCGCGTCCTTCAGGTCGCCCTTCTCGTCGAAGGTGACGGTGCCGACCACGGTGTCGATCGGTTGGCCGTTCTTCAGTGCCTTCGCGACTTCTGTCGGATCATCCGAACCGGCGCGTTCGATACCTTGGGCGAAGGCCTGGATCACAGCATAGGAAAACAGCGTGAAGCCTTCCGGCTTGAAGCCGCCGGCCTTGATCTTTTCCACGGCTTCCTTCGCCTCCGGCTTTGCTTGCGGATCAGACGGGAAGACGAACATCGTACCTTCACCGGCCGGACCGGCGACCTGCCAGAATTCCGGCGAGGCGATGGAATCGGGCATGATCAGCTGGAACTTGTAAGCCTGCTCGGCAGCCTGACGCAGGATGAGGCCTGCTTCCGGGTGATAGCCGCCAAAATAGACGACATCGACCTTGGCCTCCTTCAACTTGGTGACGAGAGCATTGTAGTCCTTCTCGCCGGCGTTGATGCCTTCAGCAAGAACTTCCTTGAGACCGTTTGCGTTCATCGTGGCCCGCACCGCATCCGCAACGCCCTGACCATAGGCCGTCTTGTCGTGCAGCACGGCGACATTCTTGCCCGCATACTCCTTGGCGATCCACGGGCCGATGAAGGCGCCCTGAGCATCGTCACGGGTGTAGAGACGCATGATGTTTGTCCACCCCTTGTTGGCCGCATCGTCCGTCATGACCGGATTGGACGAGGCCGGGCTCATCATCAGCGTATCGTTTTCGGCGTAGACGGCCGAGGCCGGAATGCTCGAACCCGAGCAGGCATGGCCGTCGACGAACTGGATGCCGGCGGCGGCAATGCGGTTGGCAACCGAGACGGCCTGCTTTGGATCGCACTGATCATCTTCGAACTGCAGCTTGATCTGGCGGCCCATCACACCACCCTTGGCATTGATGGCGTCAGCCGCAGCCTGCGCGCCCTGCTTGAACTGGTCGCCGATCGTCGCGAGCGGACCGGTGAGCGGGCCGGCGACGGCGAAGGTCAGGTCCTCTGCTCGCGCCGCGGTGCCCATGAGCAGGCCGAGCGCCGTACCGAGGATCAGAATTCTTTTCATCATCTCAACTCCCTTTTTTCGCCCGCACCAGCGCGGGTCTCCTTCCAGACATGAAAGTCTATGCTTGCAAAACGAGCAGTTGGCATTCGAACCACTCCCAGAGATAGGCAGCAAGCCCCCTGTCGATATGAATGCGCAAGGTTTCGGCATTGATATGCTGGTAGACGGTGCCCATCACGCCGCCGAACGGCATGGCAGCGCAGGGCCCGGGATGATCAGGATCGACCGTCGTCGCCCGCGCGAGAAGATCGCGGACGCCCTCGCCCGTCGCCTCGAAGAGGCGCAGGGCGGAACTGACGGTGGAGACCGCATAACCCTCATCGTGCCAACCGTCTGCCATTTCGACAGATGAAAGCCCGATGACCAGCAAGCGATCTCGGGCAACGCGCACCGCATAGCGATCGCCAAAGGCAAGGCCGAGCGCGCCGATATCCTTGCCGAGATCATAGCGAGCGCGGAAGCGGTCGATATCACCGCTGACGAGGCGCTGCGTCACGCCCGCGAGGGCACGGATATCGACGGCTCGGCCTGTCAGCCGTGCCTGCACCCAATCCGGTTCGGGCTGCCATTTGCGGGCAATATCAAGCATGAAGGCGGCTCCCTTCCCCATCGAAGGCACAGGAGGAGACGATGCGCGCGCGCCTGATATCCCCGAGATGCTGCAGCTCGATAACGTCACCCATGCGCGACAGGCCGCGTTCGATCAGCCCGAGCGCGATCGGCCTCTGCAGGGCCGGGCTGAAATAGCTCGACGTGACATAGCCAGTGCTGCGAGGTTTTCCCGCTTGCCGTTCGATGCCATGCGCGCCGGTCGGCAGCACACCCTTGCCGTCTGCTGCCTCAAGGCCGACGAACTGCCGCCGATCGGGCCGAGCCGCATCCTCGGTGATCAGCGAGCGGCGGCCGATGAACTCCGCCTTCTTGCGTTCCAGCGGCGCGGTGAGGCCGAAATCCATCGGGCGGCTCGTGCCATCGGTATCCTTTCCGATGACGATATAGCCTTTCTCCGCACGCAGGATCATCAGGGCCTCAAGGCCAAGCAGCGTCGCACCGAAGGCCTCGCCGGCCTGTCGCAGCCGCGCCCAGAGCGTTGCGGCGCGGTCAGCCGGCACGGATATTTCGTAGGAGCGTTCGCCGGTGAAGCTGATGCGGGCAATCCGCACCGCAACGCCATCCACGCTGCCGGCGACGACGGCCATGTGCGGCAGGGTCACATCGTCAAGCGCGACGCCGAAGCCAATGCTTTCCACAAGTGCCCTCGCCCGTGGGCCGGCGACCGTCAACGTCGCCATCTCGGCCGTGGCGTTGTGGATGAAGACGCGCCGCTTGTCGAAGCGATCCTGCCGCCATTCCTCCAGAAGGGCGTGCACACCTGCCACATGCGAGGACGAGCAGGACACGACGAAGCGATTTTCATCAAGCCGAACCAGCACGCCATCGTCGTAAATGTTGCCGCCCTCCGTCAGGATGAACCCGTAGCGGCAGCGACCAGGCGCCAGCGTCGACATGGTGTTGTAATAGACGAAGTCGAGGAAAGATGCGGCATCCGGGCCAATGACCTCGATCTTGCCGAGTGGCGAGCCATCGAACAGCGCCACGCCCTCCCGGACAGCCTTCGCTTCCGTCTGGATACGCTCTTCCGGCGCACCGGCACCGTAGAAGGCGGGCCGAAGCCAACCGCCATATTCACGGAAGACGGCACTATCGGCCCGATGCGCCTTTTCAAGCGGCAGACGGCGCAGCGGGTTCATGCGTGTGCCGGAGCGGACGCCTGTGAAGGAGGCCAGCGGCACCGGCGTGAAGGGTGGACGATAGGTTGTCGTGCCGACCTCGGGAATACGGCGGCCCGTGATTTCGGCCATCAAGGCAAGACCGTTGACGTTTGAGGTCTTGCCCTGGTCCGTCGCCATGCCGAGTGTTGTGTAGCGTTTCAGGTGCTCGACGGAGACGAAGTTCTCCCGCACTGCCAGTTCGACGTCCTTGGCAGTGACATCGTTCTGGAGGTCGATCCAGACCCGCTCTTTCGCGCCCGGTTTCGGCCAGGCTGCGACGATGCCGAAATCGCGGTTCGCGCCGTCCGCAAGTGCTCTCGGAAGGCCGAAATGCCCTGCGGCGGCACCGACCACCTCAACGCCCTCGACCAGCCGGCCAGGAACGAAAGCGAGGATATCGTCGCGCCAGTCGAGTTTACCTTGCGCCTGGCAATAGAGATGCACGGTCGGCGTGAAGCCGCCCGAGACAAGCACCGCGTCCGCTTCCAGCACGCTTCCATCGGACAGCCTCACCGCGTTGACGGCGTTGCGGCCGGCCGCCGCGACAACCGTGACACCTTTCAGCACGCGCACGCCAGCAACCGATGCGGCATCGCAACGATAGTCGACGACCGTAGCATCGGCCCCCGTCGCCGCCAGCGCTTCGGCCGTCTCGTAGGCAAACCCGTTGTTCGTCGCGATGACCACTTTTCGGCCGACGGCGACACCGAAGCGACGGAGGTAGACCAGCGCGGCCTCTGCCGACATGACACCGGGCAGATCGTTGTTACCAAAGGGCAGTGGCCGTTCGATCGCACCGGTGGCCAATATGATCGACCCGGCGCGAACACGCCAAAGCCGGTCGGGGCCGCCGCTTTCGCCCTTCTGGTTGAGCCCGATGAGATGGTGATCGTAGATGCCGAAGGCAGTCGTGCCGGTCAGCGGCAAAGCTCCGGCCTGCTGCAGTTCAGCGGTAACGTGCGACGCCCATTCGGCACCGGATTTCCCCTCGATGGTCGCCGCGCGGTAAAGCAGGCTGCCACCCGCCTGCAAACCATCGTCGCACAGTACAACGCGCTTACCCGCCCGCACTGCATCACGCGCGGCAAGCAGACCCGCAGGCCCCGCGCCAATCACCAGCACGTCGCAATGGTGGTTCACCTGCTCGGCGAAGGCAGGCCTTTTGGTAGTTTTGTCCAGCCGCCCGAGACCGGCCATCTGCCGAATGCGCGACTCGAAGAGATGCCAGTTCGGGAACATGAAGGTCTTGTAGTAGAAGGCGGCCGGGATGAAGCGGGAAAAGGCATCGAGGAAGGCGTGGCGATCCTTTTCCGCGCTCGGCTCCGCATTGACGCTGCGCACCGCAAGGCCGTCAGCGGCGAGCACCTGCGTGGCGCGTGTGTTCGGCATGCCGCCCGCAATATCCACGAGGGCGTTTGGCTCCTCGACACCCGCGCCCCAGAGGCCGCGCGGACGGTGATACTTGAAGCTCCGGCCAAGCACGGAAATTCCGCCGGCAAGCAGCGCCGACGCGACCGTGTCCCCGGCAAAGCCTTCGACCGTCACGCCGTCAAAGGTGAAGGTGAGCGGTCGTGACCGATCGACGGCCGTGCCGCCCTCAGTGCGCCAAGGCGTCATTGTCGCCTCCTTCGCCAAGCACGACGGACTGCGCCACACGGTGGTTCACCGTATCCCGCTCCATGCGGAAAATCTCGCCGCAGCTCATGTGCATCCAGATTTCGTTTGCCGCGCCGCGCGGGTTGTTGCGCTGGTAGAGATAGGCGGCCCATTCACCATCCGTCACCTCGCGAAACCCTTCCGGGCGATGGTTGCCGGCGTCGCCGCCGAAGTGGAATTCGCTCTCGCTTCTTGGTCCGCAGAAGGGGCATGGGAAAAGCTGCATGAAAACCTCCTAATGCGCGATGCCGGAGCCGGCAGCCTCGTCGATCAGTCGCCCACGTGAAAAGCGGTCGAGATCGAAGGGGCGGCTGACATCGTGGTGTTTGCCCGTCGCCAGCAGATGGGCGAGTAGCGTGCCGCCGGCGGGAATGGCCTTGAAGCCTCCCGTACCCCAGCCGCAATTGAGGAAGAGCCCCGGCAGCGGGCTCTCCCCGACGATCGGCGAAGAGTCCGGCGTCACATCGACGATACCGGCCCATTGCCGCATCAGCCGGAGCTGGCGGAACGACGGGAACATTTCAAGCAACCCCGAGACGACCTCCTCCAGAACCGGCAGGTTACCGCGCTGGCCATAGGAGGGAACCCGGTCGAGAGCCCCGCCGAGAACGAGCTCCCCCTTGTCCGACTGGCTGGCATAGGTACCTGTCCCGGGCGAGAGCACGACCGTATCGAGCACCGGCTTGATCGGCTCGGAAACACAGGCCTGAAGGGCATAGGAGGTGATCGGCAGGCGGAAGCCGGCCTTGGCCGCGAGATGCGATGAGTGGCCTGCAACGACCATGCCCGTGCGCTCCGCACGGATCTCGCCACGGCTGGTCTTCACGCCCCGGCACCGTCCGCCCTCGATCAGGAATTCCTCCACCTCACAGGACTGGATGATATCGACGCCCAGCCAGTCGGCGGCGCGCGCATAGCCCCAGGCGACGGCATCGTGCCGCGCCGTACCGGCCCTGCCCTGCCAGACGCCGCCGAACACGGGATAGCGTGCTTCCGGAGAGAAATCTGCGAGCGGCAGGACGCGGCGCACATCCTCGACGCCGAACAATTCCGCATCCGTACCGTTGATCTGCATGGCATTGACCGTCCGCGCCGCCATCTCCATCTCGGCCTCCGAGTGGGCGAGCGTGATGATGCCGCGCTGCGACAGCATAATGTTGTAGTTGAGATCCCGGCCGAGCGTTTCGTAGAGGCGCAACGCCATGTCATAGAGCGCCGTACTCTCTGGGAAGAAGTAGTTGGAGCGCACGACGGTCGTGTTGCGGCCCGTATTGCCGCCACCGAGCCAACCCTTTTCGATGACCGCAATATTTCTGATGCCGTGCACTTTGGCGAGGTAATAGGCCGTCGCCAGACCATGCCCGCCACCACCGATGATCAGGATGTCGTAGCGCGGCTTCGGCTCCGGCGAGCGCCAGGCTTGCTGCCAGCCCTTCTGCCCCCGAAGGCCTTCCTTGAACAGCGAAAGTGCAGAGTAGTGTCGTGTCATCGGAAAGCACCCGCACGCGCCTCGGCGCAGCGATGAAATGGCAAGGCTGAGTGCGGCTTCATGCGCTGTCTCATGGATAAGGAACCGGTCGATCAAGCCCCTCCGCTTGATCCGCGATATGCATATTTCCACTAGACACAAATGTCCAGAAGATTGCAAGAAGATGTGCGTGGTGACGACCATCCGTCGCTTAGCATGCCTAATTCCAGCAATCCGCAGACGTACAGCAATGCCTATTGCTCAGCCGTCGGGCTGAACACGCCGCATCAATGTTTCGAAAGCCTCAACTTCGGCATCGGATGCCTCGCGACCAGTGAAGCTGAGGAGATAAGGGCGCAGGAGACGCAACCGCATCTCCCGGTCATCGCGCATGCCGAGCGTGAAATGACCGATCTGCGTGAAGTAGAGGACCCGGGCCCGGATGAAGGCTTCGTCCTGCGGATAATCGTAACGCAGGAACATGCGCGTCACCGCATCGACACGCTGATCATCCGCCTGATCGACAATGCCGCGCACCGATGCATCCACCTGCCCCCAGGAACGGACGGCGGCATCGAGGCGCGGGCTGAAGAGATCAGGGTCAACCCAGCATTCGAAAATGTGGCATACGGCTTTGGTGACGGTCGGCGCCGGCCGAAGCGCCCGCTCAATGATAGGACTGGTGTTCTTTCGCAGCCAGTATTCGATGAGTTCGCGGTGCAGTTCCTGCAGGTCGGCGAAGAACCAGTAGAAGCTCGACCGCGAGACGGCGAGCGTCTTGGCCATAACCTGGATCTTCACATTGGCGATGCCTTCTCCAATGAGTGCCTCGATTCCTGCCACGATCCAGGCCTCACGTGTCATGCGGCCGGCTGTCTGTTTGGAAGCAGATGGCCTTGCCACCGAGGGCCTTGTAGCACTCACGAGTTTTCCCCTTGGCGGGCTTCATCGCCGCGCGCACCGAATTCGGTGTGCCATGTTGCCCAAAGCCAAAGAGATATCAAGTTCGCGGCACAGACCCGCAACGTCGCCCAGGCCGATTTAAAAAACGCTTTTGGCGTTGATGAGGTTCGACCTCTGCCGTCGCAGATCTGGCTGGAGCACTGACCGTTTCCCTTGTGTTACGCATACGCGTCTGCCTGCTACTGCGAAATGCCAGAGATGAAAGCTGCCAAAGTTGCGGCAAGGAAGGGTGAAACATAGCCTCCCTCCTGAACTATGACGGTCGGGATTCGTAGCTTCGCGATGTGCTGCCCGATGCGGTTGAAATGCCCGTCGTCCACTCTCATGCAAGCAAAGGGATCGTTCACGGATGCGTCAAGGCCGAGAGCCAGGACAAGGAAGTCGGCGCCAAACCGTCGGACGTCTTCACATGCCGTCCGCACCGCCACCAGATACGCCGCGCCGTCGCTGCCGAGTGGAAGGGGGAAATTGCGGTTCTTTCCCGCCCCCGCGCCGCCCCCCGCCTCATCGGCATAACCAGCATAGTAGGGGTAGAGATACGCGGGGTCGCCGTGCACTGACAGCGTCAGCACGTCACCGCGATCATAGAACATCGTCTGCGTGCCGTTGCCATGGTGCACATCGATGTCGAGGATTGCGACACGCCGCCCCGCCACGACCGCCTGTTCGGCGGCAAGGGCGGAATTGTTGAGATAGCAGAAGCCGCCGGCCTTGTCGCGATAGGCATGATGGCCAGGCGGACGACACAGGGCATAGACCATGTCCTCGCCGTCAAGCACGCGCCGGGAAGCATCGAGTGCGGTCAAAGCGCTCGCTTTTGCAGCTTCCCACGTTCCTTCAACAAGGACGCAGCCTGCATCCGCCTGGTAGAAGCCGGCACGACCGAGAAGATCGTCAGGGCGCCGGTTCATGTAGATATTCGGGTGAATGCTGGAGCGCAACTCCGGACCATTGCCGGGGATCGCGCGCCAGGCGGCAAAACCGTTCTCCAGAAAATCAAGATAGCCGCCATCGTGCAGGCCATGGATCAGGGCCGTATCGTCACCAGCAGGGGCGACGATACTGACACCGGCCAGCGCCAGCCCTTCACGAAGCTTCTCGATGCGCTCGGGAACCTCGAGATTGGGCTGTAGCACGCCGCCTGCAATCCGCGTCAAGGGCCGGTGCAGCGACTGCCGCTCGTCATAGATCGCCAGCACCGCGGCCTCCTCACTGCTTGCCGAGTCGCCCGCCGCCCGCCAGGTAAGCGTCCAGGGATCGGTCCAACGCATCGCGGAACCGCGAAACGATCGCATCGATCTGCTCCGGTGTGCTGATCAGCGGCGGGGCAAAGGCGATCGCCGTGCCGAGCGACCGGCAAACCAGCCCATTCTCGAAGGCGCGGTTCTGGATACCGACACCGAACTGCATGTCGGCCGGGAAGGCTTCGCGTGTTTCCTTGTCTCGGACAATCTCGACGCCCCACATCAGGCCGACGCCGCGCACCTCGCCGACGAGCGGGTGGTCGATGAGCGGTCGCATTCCCTCGGCCATGCGCTCTTCAAGTGCGGCGACGCCATCGATGATCCCGTCCTCCTCGTAGATCCGCAGCGCCTCGACGCCCACCGCACAGGCCACCGGATGAGCGCCATAGGTATAGCCGTGCCCAAAGACGCCGATCTTCTCGCTCTGCGCCCGCATGCCGGAATAGAGGCGCTCGGACAGAAGCACCGCCGAGAGCGGCATGTAGGCGGCCGTCAGAGCCTTGGCACAGGTGATCATGTCCGGCTCCAGCCCGAATGTCTGGCTACCCCACCAGGCGCCGGTGCGCCCGAAACCGGTAATAACCTCGTCGGCCACCAGAAGCACGTCGTGCTGCTTCAGGACCTTCTGGATCTTCTCGAAGTAGGTTTTCGGCGGGATGACCACACCGCCGGTGCCCATGGCGGGCTCGGCAAAGAATGCGGCCACCGTGTCCGGTCCTTCGGCCACGATCAGCGCATCCAGCTCGTCGGCCAGGCGCGTGGCAAAGCCCTCCTCCGTCTCGCCCGGCAGGCCCTCGCGATAGAAATGGGGGCATGTCACATGCAGGAAGCCGGGAAGCGGCAGATTGAATTCACGGTGCAGGTGCGGCAGGCCGGTGATGCTGGCCGAGGCGATGGAGGTGCCGTGGTAACCACGGTTGCGGGCGATGATCTTCTTCTTCTCCGGCTTGCCCTGGGCGTGGAAATAGTACCAGGCGAGCTTGACGGCCGTGTCATTCGCTTCCGAGCCCGAGCTTTGGAACAGCACCTTCGACATCGGCACGGGCGCGATCTTCAGGAGACGTTCCGACAGCTCGATCGCCGGCTCCGTCGCGCGATGGGCGAAGTTCTGGTAGTAGGGCAAGGTGTTGAGCTGACGGGTGGCGGCATCGACCAGCCGCTTCTCGCTCATGCCGAGTGCCGCGCACCAGAGGCCGGACATGCCCTCGATATATTGCTTGCCGTCGTCGTCATAGACATAGGCGCCTTCGCCCCGCGCCATGATTGTCGGTCCGACGGCTTCATGGGTGGCCAGATTGGTTTGCGGGTGGATTTGGGACGCGATATCGCGCATGCGAAGCGAGTTGTACATGGTTTTCCTCCTGGAACTACAAGTGGCGCACGGCGCGTACTACGCGTCCTTGCGCTTTACGAACTGGGCAGCGATGAGTACGACGATCGAAAGCGCCACCAGCATGGACGAGATGGCGGCAACGGTCGGATCGACCTGATCGCGGATATTGGCGAACATGCGCTTGGTCAGCGTGGAATTGGAGCCGCTGGAAACGAACAGCGAGACGACGACCTCGTCGAAGGACGTAACAAAGGCAAACAACATGCCCGAAAGCACCGAGATACGGATCTGCGGCAGCGTGACGGTGAGGAAGGCGGCCACCGGCGACGCTCCCAGGCTGCGGGCCGCCCGTTCGAGATTGGGATCGAAACCCTTCAGCCCGTTGCCAACGGCGATCATGACGAAGGGGATAGCAAGCGTCGTATGCGCCAGCACGAGGCCGGTGATCGTGTTGTTGAGGCCGAAGCGCGCATAGACGAAGAAGACACCGATGGCGACGAAGATCAGTGGGATCATCATCGGCAGCATCAGGAGACCACGGGTCGCCGGCGCCAGGAGACTGGTGGTCTTGTAGAGACCGTAGGAGGCCAGGGTTCCGAGCACGGTGGCCAGTACCGTCGTCAGGCCCGCCACCTTCAGCGACACGACCGCGGACTGGATCCATTCCGGCGAAGTGAAAAAGGCTTCATACCAGCGAAGGCTGAGATTGCGCGGCGGAAACTCGAGATATTGCGAGTCCGAGAATGACATCGGGATGACGAGGATGCAGGGGATGATCAGGAAGGCCATGACCAGGGCGACGGTCACATAGAGCCAGAGGCGCTGGCCATGCGTGATCTGGGTGGATGTGGCAGGCGTGTTCAGCATCACGGTCTTCCCGCAGAAAAGCTCAAGGCGTCGGTCAATTTGCGAACGCCCCAGAGAATGACGGCCGTCACCACCAGCAGGGCCACGCTCAGCGCACTTGCCGCCCCCCAGTTGGAGAATTTCGAAACGGTATCGGCGATCTGCGTGGACCACATCGCAACACGCCCGCCCCCGAGGAGCGCCGGCGTCAGGTAGAAGCCGAGGCAAAGAACTAAGGTCAGCGCGATCCCCGCGGCAAGGCCAGGCATCGAGAGGGGCAGGAAGACCTGGCGGAACGCCTGGCTCGGGGAAGCGCCGCAATTGGCGGCCGCCCGCAACAGCACCGGATCGATCGCCTTCATCGACGCATAGAGCGGCAGGATCAGGAAGGGCAGCATGACATGCACCATGCCGATGATCGTCCCCGTCAGGTTGTGCACCAGGGCGAGCGGCTGGTCGATCACACCAATGGACAGCAGCCAGTCATTGATGACGCCCTTGCGCTGCAGCAGAACCAGCCAGGCATAGGTGCGCACCAGCACCGAGGTCCAGAACGGCAGGATCACGAAGACCATGAGGATTTGCGCCGCGCGAGGCGAAAGCTGCGAAAGCAGATAGGCGACCGGGTATCCCAGGACAACGCACAGCGCCGTCACCAGTCCCGCGACCTTGAAGGTCGTGAGGAAGCTTCCAACATAGGCAGGCCGCAGCAGCCGTGCATAGTTCTGGATCGAAAGGTTCCCGGCAGCATCGAACAGCGACAGCCATGCAAGCCAGGCGAAGGGTATGAGGAGAATGCAGGTGACGAGGATCAGTGCCGGCAGGGTGAGCCCCTGGAACATCCTCTGCTCACGGTTTCCGGCGCTCCTCAGCATGGTGCCGTTGAGCGGCATCTCGTACGCTCGGTCGATAGCCAGCGTCATGGCGCGGCACTCCCCATGACCAAGCTTGATTGCGCCGGCAGCCACAGGGCAATGCTATCACCCGGCTGCGGCAACGCTTTGCGCTCGCTGCCCGAATGTCGGATGGCAATTTCATGCCCGCCCGAAAGCTCCACCGAGACCTGATTGCAATCGCCGCGGTAGACGACATCGAGTACCCTACCCTCGATGCAATTGTCGCGTCCGGTCTCGCCTTCCCAGCGCAGCCGCTCCGGGCGAACCATGAGCCAGTTTTCGCCACGGGAGGATACAGCCCGCGTATCGGCAAGCTGGAGAGGCCGCCCATTCAGGAGATAGGAATGATCGCGGCATTCGACGGGCAGGAAGCGGGTCTCGCCCATGAAGCCAGCGACGAACTTGCAGTTCGGCCGATCATAGACCGTTGCCGGCACGTCGAGCTGGACGATCCTGCCCTTGTCGAGCACGGCGATGCGGTCCGACATGGTCAACGCTTCCTGCTGGTCGTGCGTCACATAGATCGTCGTCATGCCGAGCTGCTTGTGCAGCCGTTTCAACTCGATCTGCATGTGCTCGCGCAGGTTCTTGTCGAGAGCTGAGAGCGGTTCGTCCATCAGCAACAGCCGCGGCTCGAAGACGAAGGCCCGGGCGAGCGCCACGCGCTGGCGCTGGCCGCCCGACAGTGCCGTGATCCGGCGATCGGCGAGGTGCTGCATGTGGACGATTTCCAGGGCGCCCATCACGCGCTTGCGGATAGACGCGCTGTCCACCTTGCGCAGCCTCAACGGATAGGCGACGTTCGAAAAGACATCCATATGTGGAAACAGCGCATAGTTCTGGAACACCATGCCGAGGTCGCGCTTGTGCGGCGGCCGCGTGATAAACTCCACGTCATCGACCAGCAGGCTGCCCTGGTCGGGCCGTTCGAAGCCGGCGATGACGTTGAGAAGCGTGGTCTTTCCCGAGCCGGAAGGACCAAGAAGCGTCAGGAACTCCCCCGCCTTGATATCCAGGGAAACGCCGTCGAGCGCCCTGAAACTGCCATAGGCCTTGTGGACCTCGCGAAGGTTTACTCTGCCCGAGCGCATCCTGTCCTCCCGGTTCGTTCGATCAGTTCGACATCAACAGGCTATAGTCCTCGCGAACCAGCTCGTTGTTGTCGCGCCACCAGTTCGCATCGAGGAAGGTCTGCTTCTTGACGTTCTCCGGCGACATGTTGGACTGCGCCAACACCTCCGGCGAAAATGCCTTCACCTCGAAGGCGAGACTGTTGGTCGGACCATAGTAGGGCATCATTTCCGGAATGCGGGCCTGCACTTCGGGGGATACCACGCCGGCGATGAACTTCTGCGCACTGGCGGCATGCGGTGCACCCTTGAGGATCGCGAGGCAGCCATAGCCGAGGATCGCATCCTGATAGGTGAATTTTACAGGCGCGCCGTCTGTTATCACCGAGGCAACGCGGCTGCCCCAAATCGCCATCATATCGACCTCACCGTCCTTCAGCAGCTGCGCGGATTGTGCGCCGGACGACCACCAGACGCCGACATTCCCCTTGATCTTCTCGAGCGAAGCCAGCGCGCGTTTGGTGTCCAGCGGATAGAGGCCGTCCTTGTTCACCCCATCCGCGATGAGCGCGATCTCCATCATCTCCTGCGGATAGGCGCTGAGTGCGCGGCGGCCAGGAAACGCCTCGACGTTCCAGAAGTCCTGCCAGCTTGCCGGCGCCTTGTCCTTATAGACATCCGTGCGCCAGGCGAGAACCACCGAATAGGTGTTCGTCGCAATCCAGTGCTCACCGTAGCCGCGCGTATCGAAACCCTTGGTGCTGATCGTGTTGTAGTCCAGCGGCTCGAAAAGCCCCTCTTTGCCGCCGACCGCGCATTCGTCTGCGCCGAGATGCACGACATCCCAGGTCGGGGAACCGGACTGCACCTGCACACGCACGGCGGCGAGGCCATCATGGGTCTCCTCACGCAATTCAATGCCTGCGGCATCCGCCGCCGGCTGCCAGATCGTCTTGCGCAAGTCGGCCTGGAGATTGCCGCCGAAGCCGGCGACGATGAGTGCTTCCTGCGCCACTGCGGCGCCGGCGAAGGCCAGTACACCGGCTGCCGTGGCGACGGTTAAGAATGCGCGATTACACGATGCCATTACCAAACTCCTCCTCTGGTGATGATCGGCCGGAGTCATCCTCCACGGTCCGAATACAGGATCGACATTCCATTCCCTGCGTGCCAATCTAGTTAATGAGATGAACTATATTGTTCACGTTGTCAACCAAATTTATCCGCATAATATCGGCCCGCCGGAACCGTGAGGAGCAACCACTTGAATAAGCAAAACGAAAACCTGACGGATCGCTCCAGTCGCAATGACGGCCATTTCTTTCGCGGCCACACATCACCCCAAAAGACCGAGCCCGACATCCGGGACCTGTTTTCCTTCGAACTGCAGCGGCTTGCGGGCCTATCCACCCGCATTGCCGCCCTGTCGATCCGCCCGAAATACGGCATCACCGCCCGCGAATGGCGCGCACTCGCCGTCCTTAAATATCTCGGCGAAGTGCCGCTACAGGAGCTGGCAAAGCACAGCGGACTGCTGAAAAGCCAGATGAGTCGGACGGTTTCGGCGATGATCGACCGCGGCTACATCCTGAAAACGGCCAATCCGGAGGATGGCCGCAGCATCCTACTCAAACTCAGCCCGGAAGGCCTGGAATTGTCGCAGGCGATCCTCGCGGACTCCTTCGAGCGAAACGAACACATGCTTTCAACCCTCAGCCATGCCGAGCGGCAGATCCTGATCGAGCTTCTGCAGCGTGTGGGACGCAACAGCGCACACTACTTCCACGACCTGAAAACCAATGCATCGCAGGAAGACCTGCGCGAACTCGACGAGGATTAGGTCGCATCGTCAGAATTATAGTTGACAATATGAACTAAATTTCGCATCACTATCCCCATGAAAACCGGGAGGATCGAGATGTCGGGACAGCTGACGATCTGCGAGTGCTTCGCAAGGGACGGCTTGCAGCACGAGACGACAGATCTCGCCACGCAAACCAAGATCGCCCTGATCGACGCCATTTCCGAGGCCGGCTTCGCGCGTGTGGAGGCAACCAGCTACAGCAGCCCCCGCCATGTGCCGGCCTTCGCCGATGCCAGCCTCGTGCTGTCCGGCATCCACCGTCGCCCTGGTGCCGCCTACAAGGCCACCTGCCCGAACCTGCACGCCGTCAAGCGGGCGCTTGACGATCACGCGGCGGGACACGGGCCGGAGGAAATCAGCCTTCTCGTGTCGGCAACACAATCGCACACCGAGAAGAACCTGCGCACGACACGCGAACAGCAATGGCGCAATGTTGCCGAGATGGTCGCGCTGGCCGACGGCCGGTTCCGCCTGATCGGCGTGATTTCGATGGCGCTCGGCTGCCCCTTCGAGGGCAAGGTCGACCCTGCTTCGGTCATCGACGACCTGAAGGTCTTTGCCGACCTCGGTGTGCGTCACGTCTCGATCTGCGACACGACCGGCCATGGAACGCCCGGCAGCGTACGCCGCCTCTTCACACGCGCCATGGCGGAAGTACCGGACGTCACACCCGTCGCCCATTTCCACGACACGCGCGGCACGGGCATCGCCAATTGCATGGCCGCCTACGAGGTTGGGTGCCGCTGGTTCGACAGCGCCATCGGCGGCGTCGGCGGGCATCCCACCCAGATCCGCTACGGCGGCGGCTATACTGGCAATGTGGCGACGGAAGATCTCGTCAATCTCTTCGAGGCCGAAGGCATTGCCACTGGCATCGACATCGACAGGCTCCAGGCCGCTTCGCTGCAATGCGAACGGGCTCTTGGCCGGGAATTGCAGAGCAAGGTGGCGCGAACCGGTTTCGGCCATCTGGCAGCATAGGATTTGTTCATGACACAGAATAACGCTTCACCGATCCTCATCATTGAAGACCGCGGTCCGGTCCGCATCCTCTCGCTCAACCGGCCCGACAAGCTGAACGCCCTCGACACAGCCCTGACGCAGGCGCTGCACGACGCGCTGCTGGCCGCCGATGCCGAAGAATCCGTGCGGGCGATCGTGCTGACGGGAAGCGGTCGCGCCTTTTGCGCCGGCGCCGACCTTGCGGAATTTTCCACGCTGACACCGGCCAACCAGGAACTAGTGGAGAAACGAGCGGGCCTCACATGCCGCACGCAGGCGATGATGCAGAGCCTCTCCAAGCCCGTCGTGTCGGCGGTGCGCGGCGCGGCCGTCGGCGGGGGCGCAGGCCTGGCCATCGGCTGCGACATGATGGTCGCGGGTAACGACCTGAAGTTCGGCTATCCCGAGCTCAGGCACTCGATCGTGCCGGCGCTGGTGATGACCGGCCTGCAACGCTCGCTCGGACGAAAGGCCGCCTTCGAGCTGGTCAGTCTCGGCCGCCTCATCGGCGCGGAGGAGGCGCGCGCCCTCGGCCTCGTCAACCGGATCGTGGCGCCTGAAGACATTGTCGAAGCGGCCCTTGAGATCGCCAGCCAGTGGGCGGCGGCGCACCCGAAGGCCATGGCGGCAGTCAAGTCGCTCTATTATCGCGTGGCGGACCTTCCCTATGACGCGGCGATGGCGGCTGGCCGCACCGTGAACGCGCAGATGCGCAGCTTCCGGGAGGAGAGCCAATGAAGCCGCTGGAGGGCATCCGCATCCTCGATTTTTCCCGGGTGCTTGCCGGCCCCATGGCGACGCAGATCCTGGCCGAGCTCGGCGCGGAGGTCACCAAGATCGAGCGACCGGGGACGGGCGACGAATCCCGCCTCTTCGAACCCCGGCTGCCGGGCGGCGAGAGCGCATATTTCTTCGCCTTCAACCGCGCCAAGCGCTCCATGACGCTGAACCTCAAGTCAGAGGAAGGCCAGGAGATTGCAGCACGGCTTACGGAAGGACACGATGTCGTCGTCGAGAATTTCCTGCCCGGCGAGATGGATCGGTTCAATCTCGGCTATGAGACTTTGTCCGGCCGCAATCCAGGCCTGATCTATGTCTCCAATACCGGCTTCGGCCAGACCGGGCCCTATCGCCTGCGCAACGGCTACGACACGATCTTCCAGGCGCTCTCCGGCATCATGCACCTCACCGGGCATCCCGACGCGCCGCCTGCCAAGAGCGGCATTCCGGTCTCCGACATAACGTCGGGCCTGTGGATGGCAATTGCCATCCTGACGGGGTTGGTGGGCCGCGCCCGCACGGGCAAAGGATGCCACGTCGATCTTTCCATGATGGACGTGCAGACGAGCCTTCTGGCGCTCGCAGCAGCGCGGCTTTTTGCGCTCGACGAAGATGTCGAGCGTTCGGGAACGGAACATCCCGGGCGCGTTCCCTCCGCCGCATTCCAGTGCGCCGACGGATCATGGCTGCATATCAGCGGCAGCGACCAGCATTGGCATGACATCTGCACGGTGCTGGGTCTCGACGATCTTCTCGTCGATGAAGCCTTGCAGAAGAATGCCGCCCGCGTCGCAGCGCGGGACCGGGTCATGGCACGCATGCGCCAGGCGATCGCGAGCCGCGACCGTGCGCCCCTCGCCGAGGCGCTGCGAAGCCGCGCCGTGCCGGCCGGCGAGGTCAATACGGTGCGCGAGACCCTGAACGATCCGCACAGCGTCGCCCGCGGCTTAGTCGGCACGTTCGACCACCCCGCCGAAGGCACCGTCCGCGCCCTGCGCACGCCGCTGCGCTTTGCCGGCTACGACGATCCGGCTATCGGCTGCCCGCCACCCCTCGGAGGCGATACCGCGGCCGTGCTCGCGGGAGAACTGGACATTCCGGCCGAAACCATCGAGCGACTGCGCAATGAGGGAGTGATCTGATGAGCGGCCCCAAATCCCCGATTCTCCTGCGCAAGGCGGATGGTGTCGCCCATGTCGTGCTCGACCGTGCGGAAACACGCAATGCGCTCAACCTGCCGATGTGCCTTGCGCTGAAGGAGATGTTCGAGGCGCTCGATGCGGATGCGGATATCCGCGCCGTCGTCCTTTCCGCAAACGGCCCCGTCTTTTGCGCGGGCGCGGACCTGAAAGAGCGCAACGGCCGCGATGAGACCTGGGTGATCGCACGGCGTAGGGCTTCGTTCGCCGCCTATGATGCCATCGCCCGTTGCCGCAAGCCGGTGGTTGCTGTCACCCAGGGACCGGTGGTCGGCTCCGGCGGTGAAATCCTGATGAGCTGCGATTTCGTCATCGCATCCGACAAGACGACCTTCCGTTTCCCCGAGCCGCAATGGGGCACCGTCGGCGCGACGCAGCGCCTGCAACGCACGATCGGCAAGATGCGAGCCAAGGAACTGCTGTTCACCGGCCGCACCATGCCGGTTGAGGAAGCCTACCAGTTCGGCCTCGTCGCCCGTATCATCCCGTCAGACGCTCTTGCCGAAACTGTTGCCGGGATCGTCAGCGCAATTGCCGCCGCGCCGCCGCTCGCCATGGCACTGACCAAGCAGGCGGTGGATCTCGGTAGCGAAACCGACCTTAACAACGGCATTCGCGTGGAAATGGCCGCGATCGAACGGTGTCTGGCGGACGGCGGATGGCGGGATGGCCTGGACCGCTTCACTAAAAATATTGGAGGCAAGGAACCATGATCGCCGACCGCCACACCGCGTTCGACATCGACGCCCTCTGCCCGACAACGATTACCGCCGCGCTGGAACGGGCCGCAGCCCTTGCCGGCGACGTCGAAGCCGTCGTGGCGAGCGACGGGCGGCTTACCTATGCCGCCTTGGCCGGCGAGGTCGCGCGTATCCGCAATGGGCTCGCAGCACAGGGCGTGACGAAGGGCGATCATGTCGGCCTCTGCCTCGGCAATTCCACGCTATGGGTCTCCATCTTCCTGGCAATCGGTTCGCTCGGCGCCGTCACCGTGCCGATCAACACGCGCTTCGTCGCCAACGAGATGGCATATGCGCTTCGCCAGTCGAAGGTTTCGCGCCTCATCCTGTGCGACCGGTTCCTGAAGATCGATTTTATCGGCATCCTGCGGCAGATCGATCCCACCATCGTGGAGCACCTTCCCGCCCCCGCTCTTCCCGACCTGCGCCAACTGATCGTCATCGGCAAGGACGTGCCCCCTGCGGCCCTCTCCTGGGAGGTCCTGCTGGCAAGCGGCACCGGAACGGCTTTGGCGGCTTGCAGCCCGGGCGCGCCCCTTCTCATCCAGTATACATCCGGCACCACATCCTTCCCGAAAGGCGTACTGCTGACCCAGCGCAGCATGCTGGGCAATGCTTTCGTGTCCGGTCACCGCATGGGGCTTCGCGTCGGCGACCGTTACCACAGCGCCCGGCCGTTCTTCCATGTCGCAGGCACGACGCTGTCGATCCTCTCCTGCCTCCAGCACATGGCGACACTCGTCTCCATGGACCGCTTCGAGCCGGGCGAAGCGCTACGCCTCATGGAGGAAGAGCACTGCACGCATTTCTCCGGCAACGACACCATGGCGCTAATGCTGCTCGACCATCCGGACCGCGCAGAACGACGCCTCGCCCTGCGCGGCGCCTGGCTTGCCGCGTCGCCCACCATCGTCGCCCGTGTCATCGATGAACTCGGCGCTCGCGAATGCGTCGTCGGTTACGGACTGTCGGAGGCTTCTCCCAACGTCGCGCAATCCTGCTGGTGGGAGCCGGAGGCGATCCGCATCTCCGCCGCCATGCGACCGCAGCCGGGTGTCGAGGTTCGCGTTCTGAAGGAAGACGGCGGAGAGGCCGGCTACGGCGAACCCGGGGAAATCCACGTGCGCGGCTGGAGCGTCATGCAGGAATATTTCGACAAGCCCGCCGAGACGAGTGCGGCGCTTTCTGCGGACGGTTGGCTTTCCACCGGCGACATGGGCGCTCTGGACGAAAATGGCAGGCTCACCTTCCTCGGCCGGGCCAAGGAGATCGTGCGCGTCGGCGGGGAAAACGTTTCGCCGGCCGACGTGGAAAACGTCCTGCACCGCCATGCAGCCATTCGCCAGGCGGCTGTGGTCGGCGTGCCGGACCAGCGGCTTGTCGAGGTCACCGGCGCCTTCGTCATTCTCAAGCAGGGCGCCCATGCGGAGCCGGCGGACATCATGGACTGGGCGAAATCCCATATGGCCGGGTTCAAGGTGCCGCGCCATGTCTGGATCGTCGAAAGCTTCGAAGCAATCGGCATGACGGCAAGTGCGAAGATCCAGAAGAAGCAACTCGCCGAGCATGCACGCAAGCTGATCGGAGCATGACGGACATGCGGATCGAAACCAACGTGACCCGCCTTCTCGGCATCGACCTTCCGATCATCCAGGCCGGCATGTCCTGGGCATCGTCGAATTCCGCGCTGCCGCTCGCCGTCTCGGCGGCAGGGGGCCTCGGCGTGATCGCCGCCGGTCCCATGTATGCGCATGACCTTGCGGCGGCAATCGACGCGGTGCGGGCCGGCACGGATCGGCCCTTCGCCGTCAACCTGCCGCTCTACCGCAAGGGCGCCGACGAAATCATGGACCTGCTCGTCGAAAAGCGTGTGCCGGTCCTCATCGCCTCGCAGGGTGGGCCGAAGCGTTATCTCGAACGGTTCAAGGCCATCGGCACGGTCTGCCTGCATGTCGTCGCCGGCGAAGAACACGCTATCAAGGCAGCATCGGCCGGCGTCGATGGCCTGATCGCAGTCGGCGGGGAGGCCGGCGGGCATCCTCCGCCGGACCTCGTCTCCACCCTTGTTCTCGGTCGTGCGATCGCCAAGGCGGTACCAGTCATGCCGCTTATCCTGAGCGGAGGCTTTGCCGATGGACAGGGCCTAGCGGCCGCGCTGGCATTGGGTGCCGGTGCGGCGCAGTTCGGCACCCGCTTCATGCTGTCGCGCGAAGCGCGCCTGCACGCCGCCTATAGCCAGCAGCTGCTTTCCGCTTCCGTCGCCGACACGATGGTCGTCGGCCACGGGCTTGGCATGATCCGCGTGCTGTGCAACGGCTTTGCCGAGCGGATGAGCATCGCGGAGTCGGAAGGACGACCGTCTGAGGAGCGCAAGGCGATCTTCGCCGCCGCTTCGCTTAAGGCAGCAGCCTTCGACGGTGACATCGAGGGCGGCAAAATCGAAGCTGGCCAGAGCGCAGGTCTCGTCAACGACATTTCTCCGGCAGCGGATATCGTCGCCTCCATTGCGCGGGACTATACAGCGGCCGTGGCCGCCCTGCCCCGCCCCAAGACACTCTCTTTTGAAGGACTGAGCCATGCTGGATAAACCGCTTCTCATCAACGGCGAATGGCGCGCGCCTGCCGGCAATCGCTCGGTGGAGGTCCGCAATCCGGCAAACGGCGAGGTGGTTGCGACATTAGCCCTCTGCGAGACCGCCGATCTCGATGCGGCGCTCGAAGCGGCGCAGCAGGGTTTCGAAACCTGGCGCAGGACGACCGTCCTCGAGCGTGCGAAGATCATGCACAAGGCGGCGGCCCTGGTCCGCGAGCGCGCGGAAACCATGGCGCAGCTCATGTCCCGCGAACAAGGGAAGCCGATCGCCGAAGCGCGCGGCGAGGCTAATGCCGCCGCCGAGCACATCGAATGGCATGCCGAGGAAGGCCGGCGCGCCTATGGCCGTGTCATTCCCGCCCGCGTGCCCGGGGCACGGCAGGTCGTGCTGCGCGAACCGGTCGGTCCCGTCGCGGCGTTCACGCCCTGGAATTTCCCGATCAACCAGCTCGTGCGCAAGGTGTCCGCAGCGCTTGCCAGCGGCTGCTCGATCATCGCCAAGCCGCCGGAAGAGGCACCGTCCGCCTGTATCGAACTTGCCCGCGCCTTCCAGGATGCCGGACTGCCATCCGGCGTTCTCGGCATCGTCTTCGGCCCGGCGGCCGAAGTCTCCGAGCATCTCATCACCTCGCCGGTCACCCGCAAGATCTCGTTCACCGGCTCGGTTCCAGTCGGCAAGAAGCTCGCGGCAATGGCGGCGGCCGGCGTCAAGCGCGCGACGATGGAGCTCGGCGGCCACGCGCCCTACATCGTCGCGAAGGACGCCGATGTCGAGGCGGCGGTCAAACTCGGGCTGATGCTGAAATACCGCAATGCCGGCCAGGTCTGCGCCGCACCCACGCGCTTCTACATCGAGCAGGAGGTCTATGATGCCTTCCGCGCCGGCTTCGTTGCCGGCGCCAAGGCGATCAAGGTCGGTGACGGTCTGTCGGACGGCGTGCAGATGGGACCGCTGACCCATGCCCGGCGGCTCGATGCGATGGCGCGCTTCGTCGATGATGCCGTCTCACAGGGCGCACGGCTCGAATGCGGCGGCAAGCGCATCGGCAACAGCGGCTATTTCTTTGAGCCGACGGTGCTGTCCGACGTGCCGGAGGAAGCCGCCATCATGAACGACGAGCCCTTCGGGCCGCTCGCAGCACTCGTGCCCGTTTCCAGCATCGACGAGGCAATCCGGCGGTCCAACCGCCTGCCCTTCGGCCTCGCAGCCTTCGGCTTCACACGGTCGCTCGCCACGGCCGACCGGTTCTCCACCGAACTCGAAGCCGGCATGATCTCGATCAACCATTTCGGCCTCGCGGCAGCAGAGACGCCGTTCGGCGGCATCAAGGAAAGCGGCTACGGCAGCGAGGGCGGCAGCGAGACGCTGGATTCCTATCTCACGACAAAGTTCGTCAGCCACATCGGCGTCTGAACCACGGCGGCACCAGAGTAACAGGCCATGAAAAGCTACGACTACATCATTGCCGGCGGCGGTTCTTCGGGCTGTGTTCTGGCAAACCGGCTTGTGACGGCGGGCAAAAGCGTCCTGCTTCTCGAAGCGGGACCAGCCGACAACACGCCCTACATCCACATCCCCGCCACCTTCGTGAAGGTGCTCGGCACGAAGCGGACCTTCATGTATGCCACCGAGCCGGAGCCGGGCGCCAACAACCGCGTGCTCGTGGTTCCACAGGGTCGGACGCTGGGCGGCGGCTCATCCGTCAACGCCATGATCTATATCCGCGGACAGGCCGAGGACTACGATACCTGGCGCGACCTCGGCTGCGAAGGGTGGGGCTACGAAGACGTGCTGCCCGTCTTCCGCCGTTCGGAGGACAACGAGGTGCTCGCCGACGACTATCATGGTACCGGGGGGCTGCTGAAGGTTTCGGAACCACGTTTCCGCCATCCGATCAGCACGGCATTCGTCAAGGCCGCGCAGCAGGTAGGCCTTGCCTATTCGCACGATTTCAACGGCGCTCGGCAGGACGGCGTCGGCTTCTACCAGACGACGACGACAAATGCCCGGCGCGGCTCGACGGCCACCACCTATCTCAAGGCCGTGCGCCGCTCTCCCCTGCTGGATGTGAGCACCGAGAGTATCGCAACCAAGATCATCCTGGAGAACGGAGCCGCCATTGGCCTTGCCTACCGGCAACGGGACGGCATCATGGTCGAGGCCCGGGCCAGAGAAGAGGTCATCCTGTGCGCCGGAGCACTCGCCACACCGAAGATCCTGATGTTGTCGGGCATCGGCCCTGGCGACATGCTCTCGCGGCATGGCATCCTGGTCATCCGCGACCTGCCCGGCGTCGGCGAAAATTTTCAGGACCACATCGCTGTTTCCGTCTACGGCGTCACCGACGGGCCCATTTCCCTGAAGGATCAGGACAAGGGCCTGAAGGCCGTCACCAACGCTTTGCAGTATCTGTTCGGGAGATCCGGTCTGTTATCCTCAAACGTCGTAGAAAGCGGCGGCTTTATCGATACGAGCGGCTGCGGGCGTCCCGACGTGCAGATCCACGTCACCCCGACCCTTGTCGGCGACGCGACGCGCGGACAGATGGACGGCCACGGCGTCTCGATAAATCCCTGCATTCTACGCCCCGCCTCAAGGGGCAAGGTCTCCCTGCGCAGCGACCGCGTAGAGGATGCGGTCCATTTCGTCGGCAACAACCTGGTCGCCCAGGAGGATGTCGACACCCTGGTGCGCGGCATCAAGCTCTCGCGCAAAATCCTCGCCGCTCCTGCGATGAAAGCGCTCGGCTTTCGGGAGTTGGCACCAGGCGATGAAAAGTCTTCCGACGCGGACTTCGAGGCGCATGCGCGGGCGAATGCCAAAACCGTTTATCACCCGGCCGGCACCTGTAAGATGGGAAGAGATCCGTTGGCCGTCGTCGACGATCATCTCCGTATTCACGGTGTGCCACGCCTCCGGGTAGCCGATGCCTCCATCATGCCAACGCTGGTGAGCGGCAACACCAATGCGCCCTGCATCATGATAGCGGAACGCTGCGCAGACTTCCTGCTTTCGAGTTGACGCACCCGTTGGCCGATAAGGTGTGGCTTGATCCAGTCATGTAGCTCTTGAACGGATCAGAATCTACGACCCAGTTACTAGAAGTCCCCTAATGTTGTCCCATTACAGCTCTACAGGCCTTTGGATGAGACCTCGCCACGAGGCCTGCAGTCGGCAATGTAGCGGACGCATACGCCGGCGTGGGCAAGAATGATTGTAAAACCCCACGCGTAACCCGTCCCGCAAATCCTTGTCACGGCTTGGGAAAAGAGAAGCCGGAAGGACTACTAGCACTACTTTGGCAGATTCGGGCAAGGCTGGTTTGAGATGATTTGTGCTCTCTTCGTTGGGGGCGCGATATGGCAGATTGGGATACGGAGCTTTCGACCTTTTTGCAGCCATTTCTGGACAAGCTCGGACACAAGAAGCGGCGACAGATGTGCCCTCTTTACGTCTCCGGGCTCATTGGTCCCGGTGACCGCAAGAGTATCGAGCCGATGGCGGAACGGTTTGCTCCAGGCCAGTACGACCGCCTGCACCATTTCATTTCCGATGGCCTTTGGAATGCTGTTCCTCTTGAGACCGAGCTTGCGCTGCAGGCGGACAGGATCGTTGGCGCGTTAGATGCGTTTCTGGTGATCGATGATACCGGCCTTCCCAAGAAAGGCGACCAATCGGTCGGGGTCGCGCCGCAATACGCTTCGATGCTGGGCAAGAGGGCAAATTGCCAGACGCTGGTGTCGGTGACGCTTGCGCGAGACGAGGTTCCCGTTCCGGTTGGCTTGCGTCTGTTTTTGCCCGAGAGCTGGACCAGCGACACGGAGCGGATGGCCAAGGCCGGGGTTCCCGATGCCATGCGGACATCTCGCACGAAGCCGGAGATCGCTCTTAACGAGATCGATCGGTTGATCGCGGCTGGTGTCCGGTTTGGCACAGTGCTGGCTGACGCAGGCTACGGCCTGTCGGCGACCTTCCGCCAGGGGCTAAGTGGACGTGGCCTCACCTGGGCGGTCGGCATCCCCAAGCATCAAAAGGTCTATCCCCATGATGTCGAATTGATCTTTCCCATCTCCGGTCATGGTCGCCCACGCAAGCATCCGATCCCCGACATTCTGTCGGTTGCGGCCGAAACGGTGTTAGCACCTGCAAATTGGAAAAAGGTCAGTTGGCGCCGTGGCACGAAAGGCCGCCTCGCGGCACGCTTTGCCGCATTGCGCATCCGGATCGCCGACGGCACGCCCCAGCGCATTCTCGACAAGGGACAGCAACACATGCCGGGCGAGGAAGCCTGGCTGGTTGGCGAGTGGCGATCAAACGATGAGCGCAAATACTACCTGTCCAACTTGCCGGCTAACGCCACGTTGAAAGCGCTGGCGGCCGCCATCAAGGCGAGATGGGTTTGTGAGCAAGCGCATCAGCAGATGAAAGAGGAACTCGGCCTCGACCACTTCGAAGGCCGATCATGGCAAGGACTACATCGGCACGCTCTGATGACGATGATCGCCTATGCTTTCCTCCAGCACCAGAGACTGCAGACTGCAAAGCGGGAAAAAAAAGAAGCGACAAGTACGCAAGGGGCCGCCTGAGCCCACCTTGCCTGCTATCCGTCGAGCCGTCATCAGCGCACTCGCCAGACCCATGACGACAATCCGGTGTCCCCACTGCAAAGGGCAAATTAGAACCGCAGAATCAGTTCTGCCAAAGTAGTGCTAGGCACGAGACTCAATTAGCCCACCAGATGACGATGGCAGCGATGAGGATTGCGGCTTTGAAGTTTGTGGCGAGCTTGTCGTATCGGGTTGCGATGCGTCTCCAGTCTTTCAGTCTGCAAAAGGTGCGCTCGATCATGTTGCGTCGACGATATGGCCTTTCATCGAAGGGGTGTCTTCGCTTGCGGGTCGGATTGTTCGGTATGACGGGGACAGTTTTCCGCTTCAGCAGGTATTGGCGCAGGCGATCGCTATCGTGAGCGGTATCGGCGATCAGGAAGTATGCGGCATCCACACCGTCCAACAGAAGAACGGCCGCCTTTGCATCTCCCATCTGGCCAGGAGAGACGAGAAGATTGAGCGGGCGGCCACAACCATCTACGAGGACGTGGATTTTCGTGGTCCTGCCGCCGCGCGAACGGCCGATCGCTTGTATTTGCGCCCCCCTTTTCCGCCTGCCGCCGAACGGTGCGCCATGGCTGTGGTGGAATCGATCATCTGCATGTCGGCGGGGCTGGCTTCAACCAGTGCATCGAACAGTTTCTGCCAGAGGCTGCGTCCTGCCCGGCGATGAAAGCGATTGTAAATGGTCGTTGGCGGGCTGTAGCTGGCAGGGCAATCTTGCCACCGGCAGCCCACACGCAACACATGGACAATCCCGCTGAGAACCTGACGGTCATCGACCCGGCGAGCGCCGGGACGGTTCTTGGGCAGCAAGGGCTCTATCACAGCCTATTGGCGATCATTCAACCAAAAGAGATTGCTCATGAATTTCCTCCCAGCGGGGAAGTGAATCACAAAGAAAATGGGCAATCAATAATTTGATTGGGTTTCGACCCTAAAGCTACCTTATGGCGTAAGGCGGCTTCGAAAGTTCTGTTGCTCGGTTCATTCTCTTCCACTTTTTCATCAAAGCACCCGCGCGTGAGCATTAAGTCAAGGGCTGCTTTGGCTACGGGCGAGACGCGCTCAAGCCAGCCAGAAGCAACGACGAAGGCATCGTCATCGACATCGTCAATTTTTGCAGCTGCCTCGTTAACGACTGAAAGAACCCTGGTAACAGCCTTCCGCCAATGAAACGTCGATTGCCGATCTTCATCTATTGGCGACCCCAGGACTTGCTGAACTCGCGGACGGTGCTCCGATCACGATGGTTGGCGACAACGGTGACAACGCGATCATCGGCACCACGGCAAGCGACGTTATCGATGCTATGAATGGTAACGATACTGCGCAGGGACTTGCCGGAAACGACCGGATATATGGTCGCGCAGGGAACGACGCGCTCTATGGCCAAGATGGGAACGACATACTCAACGGCGGCGGTGGCGTCGACATAGCATCCTACGCCGACGCTGCTGGCGGGGTTACCGTGAGCTTGGCGAATCCCGGGATCAACACAGGGGAAGCGGAAGGGAACTCCTTTGTTTCAATCGAAGGCGTGGTTGGTTCGCAGTATGCCGACACTCTTCGGGGAAACTCTGCGTCCAACACCCTCGACGGTAGCGGCGGGAGGGGCTGAAAGTGTCCCACAAGCAACCAAAGCGGGGGCGGCTGTGACTGAGCGGCAGTTCATACCTCCGGGTTCGGCCGGAATACCCCAACCATGTCTGGTCTTACGACTCCGTTGAGGATCGCACCCATAACGGCAGGAAAATCCGTGTGCTTAACGTGATCGACGCGTTCACACGGGAATGCATCGCCATCAAGGTCGAGAGGACGCTGGAGACCGTCGGTGTAATCGACGTGCTTTCCGATCTCTTCATCCTGAGGACAATCCCGGCGCATATTCGTTCCGGCAGCAGTCCGGAATTCATCGCCAAGGCGTTGCGGGACTGGATCGCGGCGTTGGGCGCCAAAACCACTTATATCATGCCGGGCAGCCCTTGGGAAAACGGCGCGAGAGCTTCAACTCGAAGCTCCGCGACGAACTGCTCAACGGCGAAATCTCCTACACACTCAAAGAGGCAAAGATCGCCTTCAAAAACTGGCGACATCACCACAACACTGTGCGGTCGCACTCATCGCAGGGTTACAAGCCACCGGCACCAGAAGCAGCCGTCTGGCCTCACCAGAAACTGCCGGTTTCAACGCTAGCGGTGGCCAGCAGGCCGAGCATGCACTAACATTCAAACCGGATCATCAACCAATGGGGGCAGGCCAGGATGCTCTACCACTATTTCCAGAGCGGGGAGCTGCCCTACAAAAGCGGCATTGGAAGACGTCTATGATGACCTGTGCAAACAAGAGGCCGGTCTCAATAGATAGGACCACGACCCGATCAACGGGATCAAAGTGCTGACCATTTTCACCTACGACTACATGCGGCGGCGCCTGCCTTCATCAAAATGATATTGGCAGAGAACCAACAGTATTAGGAGTTCATCCGCACTATAGATAGCATACCGCGCTCATCCCGCCCGCTCATCGATTTCGTCCAGACACGCTCGATCGAGGCGAAGCTGCCGGCCTTGTCCGCCCGGGCACCGCCGCTATGCAACTTTACGTCTCGATTGTCACTTTGAGCTTCATCCACATATCCAGCCGCTACACTTTGTCGGTCGCATGCGGCATCGACCTCTCCCCGCAACGGATCGTTGTCGAACGGAGGCAGCATGTCGTCAACTTGATCGAAACCTACGTGAGATCGGCTTCAAACGGCGAGCAGACGCCCCCGTCAGGTGTTTGCCCCCTGCTTTGCTGAGGGATGCACGACGAGACTCATCAGAACGTCGCGAAGCGGGTGAAAGGCATGCTGAGAGCTCTCGCCACCCACATTCGCCGTATCCGTGCATGACTCAGTGGAGAGCTCTAGGCAGCCAAAATTGGCTGATCTCACCAGACCACATCACCTTGTGATGAAGGGCATTTCAAATGCCTTTTCGCAATGTATCAGGAGTTTCCTTCCTGGCCGGTCGACGCAGGGCGGCGCTTAGGCTTGGCCCAGGTCACGTCGGACACAAAGCCATGCCACCCTTCCGAGCTGCCTTCATGATCCGAGCACGGTTACGTAACTTTGAAACGATGATGCCCAGCAACGCCCCAAGGCCTGCTCCTCGCGGCATTTCTGTATTCACCAAGAAGGAATAATAGCTCAGCCTCAACTTAAGGTTGAACATGCAAATCTTCTAGCCTCGCCAGGTGGTGGGGCGGTATCGCATATAAGAAAAATAAATTATTCGAAAATAAACCTGAAACCACACACGTCCTTTATTGGTAAGCGCCTTTTGAGAAAGAGGCGATCAGGAAACTGAAAGAAACACCCGGAGGCGAAATCGTCATCGCGTCGGGTGAGAAGCTCTCTTTGATTTTTTTCTCAGAACCGGGCGACCAAGGCATTCGGTTTCTCTGTGTGGCATGGGGTAGCGACACCCGTGTTTCCGACTACGTATGCCTCAAATGTCGCTTTTTACTCGGGCCATTCGCCCTGTCCAATGGCCTGATACGCACCTTGGAATGCGTTCGCATTAACCTGCAGTTTTTGCCGAAATCACGCTGAATTCCGATCGACCATATCAGTTCAGGAGTGTTACAAATGACCGTCACTACCACCTTCAACAACACCACCACGACCTTCCAATTCGGGGTCAATACTTTCACGCCAGGTACACAGATTTTGCCGGATGTGCTGGGCCTCGATAACGGCGGTTTCGTTGCCGCCTACAACACCACAAGCGGAAACTTCATCCTTTTAAATTTCTATGATGCCAATTCCAATCAGGTCGGTGGCTTCCGCATCCCCTATGACGATGCCAACACCGAGCCCCCAGGGAAGCCCTCGCTAACCAAGCTCGCGAATGGCAACGTATTGGTCGTCTGGGACGACAACAATCCCGCCGAAACCGCCATGCTGGGCCGCATCTTCGACCAGGACGGCAACGCGGTTGGCGGCGAACTGACATTGAGTGGGTCATCGATCTCTTTCGAAGATCCGGTCACCAGCGCGCTCACCGGTGGCGGCTTTGCCATCAGCTTCACCTTTGGCGGCAACATCTTCATCGGCCGCTACAACGCGTTCGGCGGCCAGCTGGGCGGCTTCACCCAGGTCAACACCGTGGCAACGGCCGGCACCCAAAATGATGCTTCAATCGTCGGGCTGGCCGATGGCGGCTTCGTTGTGACTTATACCGACACCAATCCTGCCAACCAGCCACTCAGGGCGGTGATCTACAATGCCGATGGCACGGTACGCACGGCCGACTTCCTGATCGACAGCTTCGGTGACAACACGCAGTCGGCACTGACCGCGTTGCCGAACGGCAATTGGGCCGTGGTCTATACGGATTCCGGCTGGGCCGAAGGCGGCACGCTGGGCAACGGCATCACACTGGAGATTTTCAACGCCAATGGCGTCTCCCAGACCGGCTTCATCAAGGTCAATACCACGAGCACCGTCGATGAAGTCGAGCCCGACGTTTCGGTCCTCTCGAACGGCTTTATCGTCGTCAGTTGGACGAAACCTTTCAACGCAACCACCGACGACATCTTTGCCCGCATTTTCGATCAGAACGGCAATGCGCTGCCGGCCAACCTGGCGAGCGAATTTGCGATCGCAGCGGAAGGCGCGGACCGCGACGTTTTTTCCGCCCTCGGCATGCTGAAAAACGGCAAATTCATCACCGTATGGCAGGATGCCGGCGACACCGACGGTAGTGGTGGCCGGATAACCGGCGAGGTCAACCAGGTTACCCGCACCAGCATCAGCGACGGTGCGAGCGACACGATCCAGATCGATTCTCTGCGAGACATCGCGTCCGGCAATGCCGGCAATGATACGTTCCGGGGTGGCGGCCTCGATGCTTTCACCAATGATACCATCGACGGCGGCGCCGATGCCGACCGCATCCTCGCGACTGGTGACATCAGCCTCGTCGACACGACAGTCATCTCTATAGAGGAAATCGAATTCGAGGCCGCAGCGCCCGAAAAGCTTGTCATCGTCCGCGCCGATCAGATCGGCGTTGGCCTTGCGGCCAATCTCGTTCTCGATTTTGCAGCGGTTGGCACGCCTGACCGTTTCCGCGTCGAAATGCTCAACGCGACCTCCGTCGACCTGTCGCAATTCCAGGTACTCGACTTCTTTCCGGGTGCCGGCGAAGCGGACCGACTGATCATTCTCGGTGACAATGACAATGAAACGATGCGTGGCACATCGGTACGAGACGAGTTGTTTGGCACAGGCGGCAACGACCTGTTGGACGGAGGCCTCGGCGGCGATTATCTGTCTGGCGGAAGCGGCTCCGACCGGGTCACATATGCCAACGCGATAGCTGGCGTGATTGCCAACCTGTCCAGTCCTGCGGGCAATACGGGTGAAGCCGCTGGCGACACCTACAACTCGGTCGAGAACCTCACCGGTTCGGCTTTCAATGATACGTTGACGGGCACCAACGGCACCAACAGCATTCTCGGGGGCAATGGTGACGACAGACTCACCGGTCTGAATGGAAACGACAACCTGTTCGGGAACGACGGCAACGATATCCTGCTCGGCGGCGCGGGGGCGGATGACCTTTCCGGTGGCGCCGGAAGCGACCGTGCTTCCTACGAGGCTGCAGCGGCTGGCGTGATTGCCAACCTGTCCAGCCCCGCCGGCAATACGGGTGATGCAGCCGGCGACACCTACAATTCAGTCGAAAATCTAACCGGCTCGGCCTTCGGCGATTCGCTGACGGGCAACAACGGCACCAACAGCATAATCGGCGGTGCTGGCAATGACACCATTTCCGGGCTCAACGGCAATGACAACTTGTTCGGACAGGATGGAAACGACAACCTGATCGGCGGCGCCGGTGCAGACAACCTCTCCGGTGGCACTGGATCGGACAGGGCCTCTTACCAGACGGCGACGGCCGGGGTGGTCGCAAGCCTGACAACTCCGGCCAGCAATACCGGCGACGCAGCGGGCGACACCTATTCGTCGATCGAAAACCTGACAGGTTCCGCTTTCAACGATGCGCTGACTGGCAACAGCGGTAACAACATCCTGATCGGCGGCAATGGCAACGATACGCTGAACGGCAGGGCCGGCAATGACACGCTGACAGGGGGCGGCGGAAACGATACGTTCCTGTTCAACACAGCGCTCGGAGCAACAAACGTCGACACGATCACCGACTTCAGCTTCGTCAACGACACGATCCGGTTGGACAATGCCATCTTCAACGCAATCGTCGGTGTCGGTGTGCTCAGCGCCGCGCAATTTGTCGCCAATGCCAGCGGCGCGGCCGGCGATCTGAACGACCGCATCATCTATGAAACTGATACTGGGGAACTGTACTACGATTCCAACGGCAGTGCGGGGGGTGGATCAGTGTTGTTCGCTACCCTTTCTGCTGGCCTCGGCATCAGTAACGCGGACTTCTTCATCGTCTAGGGCGCAGTAGCGCCCTACGAACGGACCGAATACACAAGGCGCCGGCAGGTCCGGCGCCTTTTTTTGAAGACTGCCGGTCGACGTCGGCTTCAAACGGGTGCGCACTCCGTTGGTTGGCCTCGGCAGCGATGGCAGCCACGACTTCGTCCAACTGCCAGATGTCGTCGCGATACGCCTGCTCGTCACGTAATCGGCGAGCGAAGTCCGGCCCGAACTTTCCTTGCCCAGCGGCGGATCACTTCGTGGCGCAACTGCGCACCATCCGGGCGAACGGCCTTCCGCCTCCAATGTCCGCACCGTCTATCTTCGCCATGGCCTTTCGTAGCGTCGGGAGCCGCAGGCTTCTTTGCGCCGGCACAAAGAGTAGCGGCGGCCGGCGCGGCAGAATGGTGGTGAAACGAAAGGATCCTTCCATGACGGATGCACAGTTCAGCCTCGTCGTCGCAGCCCCGGTCATCGCCGGCTTTGCCTTGATGCTCTATCGCATGGGTGTCCTGCAGGGCGCGGGTACGCTTTCCGCCGTCGGCGCGTCGATCGTCATCGCTGCCGTGCTGTTCTTCGGCCAATAGATCTCATGAGCGAACCGAGCCTCGATGCCGCCGATATCGGCCGGCTGGAAGCGCTTCACTACCGCCTGCTCGACCTGTGCCTTCGTCTCGAAGACGCTGCGGGCGAACCGGGTGTCGCCGGCGACATGCGCGAGCTTGCAGAGACGATGCCATCGCTTCTCCAAACGGCCCACGACCTTGAGGAACGCGTGCTCTTTCCCGATTTCGACCGCCACGCCGGCTCCTGCTTCGCCGCCATGGCCATTGGACGCCTGAAGGCGGAACATCGCTGCGATCGGCTTGCTGCCGAAGAGCTGTCCCTGACGCTGAAGGCCGTCGCGAACGATCGATGCGCCCTCTCGACTGAGACGGTTGCGCGCATGGTCAGCGGCTTTCAGGAAGCGCTTCGCCGCCACGTCTTCGCTGAACAGATGATGATGGAGGCGCTGCTCTCCGCCAGGGCCGACGAGCGTACCATTTTCGCCTGAACCGGTCGTTCAACCGTGCCCGATTGCCGTGTTGCGCCCGCGCGAAACCCAGGCAGCTCCTTCCTGCTGGTGCAGGAAACCGTTCGAGAAGCGCACGCCCGGATAGACGCCCGACAGGTCCGCAATCGCCTCCGCGCCGTCCATCCTGCCATCGAGGACCGCACGGTAAATACCGGCCACCGCAACCATGTCGCAATCCTGCGGGGAGAGCCGGACACGCGAAAGTCCCGCCTCCACCAGCGGCGCTAGATCATCGAGAAGCACGGCACAGCTATTCGACATGGTCTGCACACCGTTCAACACGAGGAAGGATTGGCGATCGAGGGTGCGCAGCGGCAGGCCGTCCGGCTCCTCGCCGCAGATGAACTGGCAATTGTCTTTTGTCAGTCCCTTTGAGCGGGCATGGGCGCAGCGGGCGGAAATGGCGAGCGGTATGCGGCCGAACGCAAAGATCTCGAAGGAGAAGCCGGGCATCGCGGCCAGAATCTGCAGGATGGAACCCGCCGGCAGCTCCGGCGGCAGGCAGATGTTGTCTGCGCCACGCGCCGCAAGCAGACGCGCCGTTGCAGCATTGTAGACATTGACCAGCGGGCCGATCGCGTGCGGGCGGTCCTTGACGAGGCCAAGCGCAGAAAGATCGTTTGCCTCGACCGGGTGGGTGCTGTCGCGGATGAGATCGCGAACATGGCGGCTTTCCCGCTCCAGCGTCACCATGGCGAGCGTGGAGAACGTCACGCGTTTGCCAGCCGCTTCCAACCGATCGACGACCTCGGCGACATGCGGCTCGCTGAAATGCTGGCGCTTGGAGCAGACGGTCTCACCCAGCGTCACATTGGTAACGTCCGCCTCATCGGCGATGCGGAAGTAGAAGTCGCGCCATTTCGGCCCGTCCCACAGGAAGTAGACCGGTCCGAGGCTGAGAGCCCGTTTGTTGATCTTCGACATGTCGTCTCCTATCGCCAGCGCTTGTCATAGGCGCCCGTCGTGGTGCGCTGGCCTTCGCTCATTGCGCGCAGCCGGGCCACCAGCGCGGCCCGCTCGGCCGGACCCGCGGTGAGCGCCCTCTTCAGCGAAGACACGACCTCGGCGACATAGGCCTTGCCGCGCTGTCGCCCCTCGATCTTGAGCGCGCAGACGCCGGCTGCCCGGAGCGCATCGATCTCATCGATGACATCGAGCGAGACCGGATCCTCGAAGGCATAGCCTTCCACGTCGCCGATTTCGAAACGCCCCTTGCACAGCGTCGGGTAGCCGGAGGCTTCACCGGGGCCGAAACGGTTGATCGTGTAGGCGCCGAGTTCCGAGACGAGGTCCGCGCCGTCCTGCCGGTAGCGCACATGGCTTGCCGGCGAGCAGACGCCATTCATGTTGGGCGATTTGCCGGTGGCATAGGAGGAGAGCGAACAGCGCCCCTCCGCCATGACGCAGAGCCCGCCGAAGGCGAAGACCTCCACCTCGCAGGCGATCTGCCGCGTCAACCGGGCAATATCCTGCACGGTCAACACGCGTGGCAGCACGACGCGCCTGGCGCCAAAAGCCTCGATGAGGAAGCGGATCGCATCCGCATTGGAGGCCGAAGCTTGGACGGACACATGCAACCGCTGTTCCGGATACTTCTCCGCCACATAGGCCATCAGGCCGAAATCGGCGAGGATCAGCGCATCGGCGCCGATCGCCACCGCATCGTCTGCCGCCCGATACCAAAGCGCCTCATCGCCCGCCCGCATGAAGGTGTTGAGCGCGACGAAGGTCTGCACCCGCCTGCTATGGGCAAGTCCTATGGACTGGCGCAGTTCCTCACGGCTGAAATTGAGGCCAGGAAAATTGCGGGCATTGGTCTCATCGCGAAAGCCGCAATAAACCGCATCGGCTCCGGCCTCCACCGCTTCGCGGAAGGCGGAAGGCGTGCCGGCCGGACAGATCAGTTCCATGCGGGGACCCTCGCTTCGAGGGTCTTGGCGCGCACATATCGCGCGACACCCGAAACCAGCGGCGAAAACGGCCCGGCCAGCGCGCCGAGTTCGCTTGGCAGGTCGATGGCGCTGTCATCGAGAGCATTGCGCAGCGCCAGCATGGCCTCCATGTCGCCCGTCACCGAAAGGTCGCGTGAGAAGAACAGCGCGTCCGCATCACACCGCCCTTCGAGAAGCCCAAGCAGCAACACGAGCGGTCCGCCGATGCGGGCATCCGCCGATGGCGCCTGGCCTCGCGACACGCTGAGCGAACATTTTTCCGGGACCACGATGAAATGCAGCGGCAGGTCGGTCGGCGAAAAACCATAGCGGACCTGCTGGTACGGACCGAGCCGTTCGAAAAGGCCGGGATGAGCCTTGAGCACCCCGGAAAAGACGAGGCGCGCCATCCGCTCGACCAGCCAGATCGGAGCTATATCGGCCGGTTTTGCGAAAAAGGGAGGAAGAAGCGACATGAACAGGACCCCGGGCGAGAAACGAATGACCGGAACCTAGGGAGCCTTGCGCTTGCGGAGTTTGCTCCAGCTCAAAGACCACGACATTTTTCCCCGGCAAAGGAGCGGCATGAAAGCCGATGCCGCCATTCCCCGCCGTTACGACAGCCTGCAGGATTTCGTGGCGCTTCTGGAGCGACGCGCACGGCTGAAGCGCATTGCAGAGCCTGTCTCTCTCGTCCACGAGGTGACGGAAATCCACCGCCGCGTGCTGGCCGATGAAGGGCCAGCGCTTCTCTTCGAGCGCCCGGTCGATGCGGAAGGGCGCGTCCAGCCGATCCCTCTTCTCGCAAACCTGTTTGGAACCCGCGAGCGCATCGAATGGGGTTTCGGGCTCGAAGTCGGTGGCCTGCCGCGTCTTGCGAACTTCCTCGCCGATCTGCGCGATCCGCGGCCGCCACGCTCGCTGTGCGATGCGTGGCACAAACTGCCGCATCTCAAGGCCGCGCTCTCAATGAACCCACGCGAGACACGGCGCCCACCCTGCCAGCAAATCATCTGGCGGGATGATCAAGTCGATCTCGACCGCCTGCCCATCCAGACCTGCTGGCCGGGCGAACCGGCGCCACTCGTCACATGGCCGCTTGTCATCACGCGTGCACCGGAGGATCCGAGCGACGTCAATGTCGGCATTTACCGTATGCAAAAACTCGGCCGGAACCGGCTGATCATGCGCTGGCTGGCGCACCGCGGCGGCGCCCGCCACCACCGCCTCTGGCAGGCGCTTGGACGCGACATGCCAGTTGCGGTGGCCATCGGTGCCGATCCGGCAACGATCCTCTCTGCCGTGATGCCGTTACCGGACGGTTTGAGCGAACTGAGTTTTGCTGGCGTGCTGGGCGGGCGGCGGCAGGAAATTGCACTGGGCGTGAGCGTTCCCGTGCCGGTGCCTGCCAGTGCGGAAATCGTGCTCGAGGGCATGGTTTCGGCCACAGACGAGGCCGAAGAAGGCCCCTACGGTGACCATACCGGCTACTACAATGCCGTCGAACGCTTCCCGGTGATGACGCTTTCGGCGATCACCATGCGCAAAAACCCGCTCTATCTCTCCACCTATACCGGCCGGCCGCCGGACGAGCCGTCGCGGCTCGGCGAGGCCATGAACGAACTCTTCGTGCCGCTGGTGAAACGGCAATTCCAAGAAATCCATGACCTCTGGCTGCCGCCCGAAGCCTGCTCCTACCGCGCCATGGTCGTTTCGATGAACAAGCGGTATCCTGGCCAGGCGCGGAGGGTGATGATGGGCCTCTGGTCCATGCTGCCGCAGTTCAGCTATACCAAGCTGATCATCGCGGTGGACGACGATATCGACGTCAGACGCTGGGAAGACGTGATCTGGGCGCTCTCCACCCGCTTTGACGCCAGCCGCGACCTGATGTGTGTCGAAAACACCCCGATCGACTATCTCGATTTCGCCTCTCCAAAGTCTGGCCTCGGCGGCAAGCTCGGTCTCGACGCCACCACAAAGATCGGCACCGAGACGGACCGCGAATGGGGCCGGGTCCTGGCGATGGCGCCGGACGTTACCGCCCGTATCGACGGTCTCTGGGCCTCCCTCGGCCTTGAAGGCATCGCGCCATGACCATGAACATTGCGCGCGTCATCGTCGGCATCTCCGGCGCGTCCGGCGCCGCACTCGGCATGCGCATCGTCGAATTGCTCGCTACACTCCCGGATACTGAGACGCATCTTGTCGTCTCCGATGCCGCGCGACGCACACTCGACCTGGAATGCGACCCGACCGCGTTGGAACGACTTCAGTCCCTCGTCCATCGCCATCATCCGAACGACGACATCGGGACGTCGATTGCCAGCGGCTCGTTTCCGGTTCATGGCATGATCGTCGCGCCCTGTTCCATGCAGACGCTGTCTGTGATTGCGACAGGCCGCACGGACACGCTTCTGGCGCGCGCAGCAGACGTGCAGTTGAAGGAGCGCCGCCGGCTGGTGCTCATGACCCGCGAGACGCCGCTCCATCTGGGGCATCTGCGCAATATGTGTGCCGTCACCGAAATGGGTGCGATCGTCATGCCACCCGTACCGGCCTTCTATCATCTTCCGCAATCCGTCGCGGAGATCGTAGACCATCTCGCCACCCGCGCGATCGACCTGCTTGCGCTGTCTCGGCCGCCCCTCTCGAAGAGCTGGCACGCCTGACGGCATCGGTCGGGCATGGACGGGAAGCGCCGGAAAACCGGCGCTTCCCCTGTGTTACGCCACCGCGGGCGTGCTTGCAGCCGTCCGAAGCCGTCGAGCGGCCTCGACCATGTTGACGAGGGCAGGCCGCACCTCCTCCCACTTGCGCGTCTTCAGGCCACAATCCGGGTTGATCCAGATCTGGCCTTCGGCGAGGCGCTCGCGGGCAAGGCGAAGCAACGTTTCCATCTCGCCGACATCGGGCACACGCGGCGAGTGGATGTCATAAACACCGGGGCCGATCTCGTTCGGATAGCCGCGGCCGGTGAAGGCATCGAGCAGCTCCATCTTCGAGCGCGAAGTCTCGATCGAGATAACATCCGCATCCATGGCCGCGATCGCCGCCATGATGTCGTTGAACTCCGAATAGCACATATGGGTGTGGATCTGCGTTTCGTCGGCAACGCCGCTGGCGCAGATGCGGAAGCATTCCACAGCCCAGTCGAGATAGGCCTGCCAATCCGAATGGCGCAGCGGCAGGCCTTCGCGAAGGGCAGCCTCGTCGATCTGGATCATCGCGGCACCGGCCTCCTCGAGGTCGTGCACCTCGTCGCGAATGGCCAGCGCGATCTGCCGGCACACGGTTTCGCGCGGCAGGTCGTCGCGCACGAAGGACCAGTTGAGGATGGTGACCGGCCCGGTCAGCATGCCCTTCAGCGGCTTTTCGGTGCGGGACTGCGCATATTTCCACCAGCCGACGGTCATCGGGTTCGGGCGCGACACATCGCCGAAGATGATCGGCGGACGCACGTAACGCGACCCGTAGCTCTGCACCCAGGCGTGCCGGGTGAAGGCAAAACCGGAAAGCTGCTCGCCGAAATACTGCACCATGTCGTTGCGCTCGAATTCGCCGTGCACCAGCACGTCGAGGCCAACCTCCTCCTGCCAGCGGATGGCTGCGGCCGTCTCCTGCTCGAGGAAGGCCTTGTAGTCGACATAGCTCAGTTCGCCCTTGTCATGGCGTGCGCGCGCCTTGCGCACCTCGGCCGTCTGCGGGAAGGAGCCGATGGTGGTGGTGGGGAAAAGCGGCAGGCCGAAACGCCGGCGCTGGATCGCCTGGCGCCCGCCAAACGGCAGGTTGCGCGTCTGCGCCGTACCCTCCAGCGCCTTCAATCGGCCCTGGACGAGCGGGTCGTGCACGCGCACCGAGGTCAGGCGGGTAGCGACGGCACCGCCTTGCTCGACGGCACCGGCTTCGGCATGACGGCCGAGCAACGCGATTTCCTCGAGCTTCTGCGTGGCGAAGGCGAGCCAGGAACGAAGTTCGTCGTCGAGTGCCGTTTCAAGCGCGGTATCGATCGGCACATGCAGCAGCGAGCAGGACGGCGCGATCTCGATGTTGCCCACCCCGCGGCGTGCAATGACCGGCACGAGTCGCTGCGCCAGCGACGCCAGATCCGCCCGCCAGACATTTCGGCCATCGATGACACCGAGCGAGAGATGCAGCGTCCCCGGTGCCGTTTCGGCGATCGTTTCCAGCTCCTGCGGTGCGCGCACCAGATCGACATGCAGGCCGGCGACGGGAAGGCTGACCGCTGTGCCAAGGTTTTCGCCAAGACGCCCGAAGTAACCGGCAAGCAGGATGCGGAGACCGGGCGCGGCCTTCGACACGGCTGTGTAGGTTCGCTTCAGGCCATCGCGCTCCTTGTCGGAAAGGTCGAGCACTAGGCACGGCTCGTCGATTTGCACCCAGTCCACCCCCGCCTCGGCGAGTTCCGCAAGAATACGGCCATAGACCGGCAGAAGACGGTCGAGCAGGTCGAGGGCATTCGACCCATCCCGCGTCTTGCCGAGCTTCAGGAAAGTGACCGGGCCAAGAAGGACGGGACGGGTGTGGATACCGAGCGCCTTCGCCTCCAGGAAACTTTGCAGCGGCCGGTTCTGCGTCAGCGTGAAGGCTAGATCGGCGGAAAATTCCGGCACCATGTAGTGGTAGTTCGTGTCGAACCATTTCGTCATTTCGAGCGCCGGCACACCCTGCCCGTGATGGGCGTGGCCGCAGGCGGCATGCTCGCCGCCGGTCGCACCGCGCGCCATGGCGAAATAGATGTCGAGGTCGACCGGCCCACCGGTCCAACCATAGGCCGGCGGAATGGCACCCACCATGACGGCGGTATCGAGGACGTGGTCATAGAAGGAGAAATCGTTGGACGGGATCGCATCGATCCCCTTCTCCTGCTGGAGCTTCCAGTTTTCCGCCCTCAGCGTCTTTCCGACGTCGAGCAGCGACGCGCGGTCCGCCTTGCCGGACCAATAGGCTTCGAGCGCGAATTTCAGCTCGCGATGTCTTCCAATCCTGGGAAAACCGAGATTTGCAGTTCTGATGGTCATTTTCCTACCCCGTAGGTTATGGGCAGGGAGGAATGACGCATCGACGACGGCGGCGCACAGGTGGCCGGTCGCAAAAGCGGCACACCGGGACACCCCGCCCGTGGACGTTATCTATCGGGGCAGGTCTCCTGGCTTGCGGGTCAGCGCTTGCGTCCGTCTTCCCGAGGCGTCTTCCTCAGTGACATGGTGGACGAAACTCGCCGCTTACAGTTGCGGGGGCAGCCCCGGCATGGACGCGAAGGTCGCACCGGATTCCCTCTTAGCTTCGGGTCGGAACCCGAAGAACCTCGATGTTCGAATCATCGCCTGTCCGGAGCCATTCGTCAATGATATAAAGATATCTTTATATCTTTTTCTTATGCGCCCACGCCGTCCGGGCGGCTGATCTCGTCGAGATACCAGTCGATATAGCGAAGTTCGTTCTGTTCCATCGGCGCGATCGGCCCGGGCACGAAATAGTGCGACTGCACACCGCGCGCCGTGTGCTCGATGATCGTCTTGTCTTCCGCCGTCGTGACCTTCCACAGCCAGGTGAGCTTTTCGAGATCGTAGTCCCTGCCCTCCTCCGCCTTGCCGTCGACGAGCCAGATCAGTTCCATCTCGCACGTCTCCGCCGTCTTCGGGATGAAGCGGTAGATCATGCCGTGGTCGGGATAACAGACAAGGAAGGTCGTGCCGCCGAGATGGATGGAGGTGACGCCGCCATCGAAATCGGAAAAGCGGCCCATCAGCGGCGCAACGGCCTTGCCATCCTCGCTACCGCTCTGCACGCCGTCGTAGAGCGCATAGCGGAAGGCATGGATTGCCTCGCGGCCTTCGCGCGACGTCTGCCAGTGGTTGCCCGAGCCGACCTCGATGCCGAGTGCGCAGGTGCGCGCCTCCATCGCTTCGTTCAACGCCTCGATCATGTGCAGCGGCTGTTCAAGCGCATGGGTCTGCGAATACTCCGGATGTGCCGGGCCGCAATGGTAGCACTCGACATAGTTTTCGACGGCGAGTTTCCAGTTGGCATCGACCGGATAGGTTTCGCGATAGGCGACCTTTGCGCTCGACCAGCCATATTGCCCGCAGGTGGCGCGCAGCAGGTTTTCCACCTCGGAGAAATCGAGCGGTTCATCGGCAAAGCAGATGAAGATCAGGCCTTCGACGACGCGGACGTGGAGTTTTTTCAGCCCATGGTCCTCGCGCTTGAAATCCTTCGGCATCAGGCGTGCGGCGCGCAGGCTCCCGTCATTGCCGTAGGTCCAGGCATGATAGGGACAGACGAAGACGCGCGCATTGCCCTTCTGCTTGGTGCAGACTTCCGCCCCGCGATGGCGACAGACATTGAGAATGGCGTTGACCGATCCATCCGCCGCCCGGGTGACGATCACTTGTTCGGTGTCGATGCGGAAAACCTCGAAGTCGTTGGCGTTCGGGATCACGCTTTCATGGGCGATGCAATGCCAGTGGCGCCGGAAGACCCGCTCCATGTCGCGCCGGTAGATTTCCGGGTCATGGTAGAACGCGCGGGCTAGGCCATGGCCGGGCCGATGTGCGGCGACGAGACAGTCGATACGGTCGGCAGTCCTGTCGATTACGGCTTCGGCGGTATTGGCCATGTTGGGCGCCCCTAAATATCAGTGGCCAACAGAGTATTTAGGGGCGATGCCTTTCCGCAAGATCACGAAAGGCGCACGATTAATCGATGGTGTCGATTACGATTCCCTGCGCCTTCCGAACTGAAGGGACGGCGCGCCTAGGCGCCGTCGAGCGCCAGGGCCAAATCAGCAACCAGATCATCGGGATGCTCGATGCCGATCGACAGACGCACCGTCGATTCGAGCACGCCAATGCGCTGGCGAACCTCCACGGGAATTCCTGAATGCGTCATCGTGGCGGGGTGGGACGCGAGCGATTCCGTGCCCCCGAGGCTGACGGCGAGCTTGAAGATCTTCAGCGCATTCAGGAACCTGAACGAGGCTGGCTGCCCGCCCTTGATGTCGAAGGAGAAGGTGGAGCCCGCGCCGCTGCACTGGGCGGCAAAGGTGCGGCCGACGGCCGAAGCCGGATCGTTGAAGGGAAGATAGTGGATCTGATCGACCTTGGGGTGGTCCCGCAGAAACTCCGCGACCGTCTTGGCGTTGCTGTTTGCGCGCTCCATTCGGATCTGCAGCGTCTCCAGCGAGCGCCCGAGCATCCAGCAGGAGTGGGGATCGAGCTGCGTGCCGATCGCCCCGCGCAGCGCCTTCACCTGCTTCATGACCGACTTGGGGCCAAGAGCCGCTCCGGCGATGAGGTCGGAATGCCCGCCGACATATTTCGTCAGCGAATAGAGCGAGATATCCGCTCCGAGTTCGATCGGCCGCTGGAAGACCGGCCCGAGCAGCGTGTTGTCGCAGGCGACGATCGGCACATGGCCCTGCTTTTCACCAATCCTGTCGGCGACGCGGCGGACCATGGCAACATCGACGAGGCTGTTGGTGGGGTTTGCCGGCGTTTCGATGAGAATGACCGAGACACGGCCCTTCTGCATGGCCGCTTCGGCCGCAGCCGTCACCGACCCCTCGTTGACACCATCGGCAAAACCCACGGCGGAAACGCCGAGATTGAGAAAGGTCTTCGCCAGCAGGGTTTCGCTGCCACCGTAAAGCGGCTGCGAATGCAGCACGGCATCGCCCGGCCGCACGAAAGCCAGCAGCGTCGTGGCGATCGCCGACATGCCCGACGAAAACAGCGCGCAGCTTTCCGTCCGCTCGTAGACGGCCAGGCGGTCCTCGACGATCTCGCTGTTGGGATGGTTGAAGCGCGAATAGACGAGGCCGGCGCCCCTGCCCTCCGGCGGCTCCTTGCGGCCCGAAACATAGTCGAAGAAGTCGCGGCCATCCTCGGCCGACTTGAAGACGAAGGTCGAGGTCAAAAAGACCGGCGGCTTGACGGCGCCCTCGGAGAGTTCCGGGTCATAACCATAGTTCAGCATCTGCGTTTCGGGATGCAGGGCATGGTTGCCGATATGGGTTCTCGACGGATGCGGCGCGGTCATGGAACGTCTCCTGGAGTGTTAGAGGCTCAACCGCAAATTATACCAGATTCAGTGGTGCGTTCTTGCTATTTGGCGCGATCTCATGATGCTGGGCGCAAGTTCTTGCGGAGTTTTCTCAAAAGTGGCGCAAAAAATTGCGGATGGCGTTGACCGAAGGATTTTGAAAGAACTTTCCGCCAATGCACGCCTCACCAACAACGAACTGGCGGAGCGCGTCGGCCTTTCCGCATCGGCGTGCCTGCGCCGGTTGCGGCGGCTTGAGGAAACCGGCATCATCCGGGGCTATTCCGTCCTTGTCGATCCGGCTCTCGAAGGCTGGACGATGACAGCCATCGCCTCTATCCGTCTCAGCCGCCAGCATGATGACGAAATCCGCATGTTCGAGGATGCGGTGCGCAGCTGGGACGAAGTGATCGAATGCCAGCTGGTGACAGGCTCGCGCGACTATGTGCTGACCGTCATGAGCGCGGGGCTCGAATCCTATGAGCGTTTCATAAAAGACAAGATTGCCAAGCTGAATTGCGTCGACACGATTGAAACAAGTTTTGTGATGAACACGATCAAATCCCGCAAACACGGTATCGGACTATGATATGTCCGAGCGCAGGCCGATAGGCTGTGACAGTGGGTCGCTTTAAAATCGCGCACTGCATCTTCGCAGAGCCGCGCCGCAGTGCTATCTCGCCGCCATGACCGGACGTAGAGTGTGAGTAGACAATGACACTTCCAACCGCCGTGGACGCCGCCACCCTGCGGGAGCAGGCGCAGTCCACGCCCATGGTCACGTTCGAGAGCGTGACCAAACGCTACGGCGACGACGCCAATGCCTTCGTTGCGCTTGACGGCGTTGACATGACGGTTGGCCGCGGGGCGATCACCGGCATCATCGGCCGGTCCGGTGCCGGAAAGTCCACGCTCATCCGGCTTGTCAACGGCCTTGAAAAGGCGAGCGGCGGGCGCGTGGTGGTCGATGGTACGGAAGTCGGGCAGCTCAGCGAGACGGGCTTGCGCGGCCTGCGACGCGAAGTGGGCATGATCTTCCAGCATTTCAATCTGTTGTCCTCGCGCACCGCCTTCGACAATATCGCGCTGCCGCTCGAGATCGCCGGGTTCGATGCCGCTGCGATCAAGGCGAAGGTCGCCCCGCTTCTCGATCTCGTCGGCCTTGGCGACAAGGCGGCGAGTTATCCGTCCGAACTTTCCGGCGGGCAGAAACAGCGTGTCGGCATCGCCCGGGCGCTCGCCACATCGCCGAAGCTGCTGTTGTCCGACGAGGCGACGTCCGCACTCGACCCGGAGACCACGCAGTCGATCCTGGCGCTTCTGAAGCAGATCAACGCCGAGCTCGGCCTGACGGTGCTGCTCATCACGCACGAGATGGAGGTGGTCAAGACGATCGCCTCGCATGTCGCCGTCATCGACAAGGGCCGCATCGTCGAACAGGGACCGACGTTTGAGATTTTCACGGCGCCCAAACACGAAACGACGCGGATCCTGCTGTCGTCCACGGTGGGCACCAATCTTCCGGAATGGCTGCGCACCGGCCTGAAGGCCGCGCCCGCACCGGGTGATCGCATTCTCGTTCGGCTCACCTTCTTCGGGGCGACGGCCTTCCAGCCGCTGACGGCGCAGCTCGTCACCGAAATCGGCGGCAACGTCAACATTCTCGCCGGTGCGATCGAGGAGATCGCCGGCGAGCCTTTCGGCACATTGGTCGTTGCCTATCCGGCGACTCCCGAGGTGCTTACGCGCGCCGATCGCTTCTATGCCGCAACCGGCCTTTCCACGGAGGTGCTCGGCTATGTCGCCTGAGATGCTGTTCGACCTTCTCTGGAAATCCCTGCTGCAGACGCTGCATATGGTGGCCGTCTCCGGGCTGGTCGGCTCGTTGATCGGTCTGCCGATCGGCATCTTCCTGGCCACCAGCGGCAGGAACGAACTTTTTCCGGCGCCAGCGCTCAACCAGGCGATCGGGCTCGTCGTCAACGCGGCCCGTTCCACGCCCTTCATCATCCTGGTCGTGGCGATCATCCCGTTCACGCGCCTGCTGACGGGCACCTCGATCGGTACCACAGCGGCCATCGTGCCCCTGACGATCGCCACCGTTCCGTTCTTTGCGCGCCTCGTCGAGGCCGCCATTCGCGAGGTCGACAAGGGGCTGATCGAGGCGGCGCGCGCCATGGGCGCAACGCCGATGCAGATCGTCTTCAAGGTGCTGCTGGCCGAAGCCCGGCCGTCGATCCTGCTTGCCTTCACCATGACCATCGTCAGCCTCATCGGCTATTCGGCAATGGTCGGTGCGGTCGGCGGCGGCGGTCTCGGCGATCTCGGCATTCGCTACGGCTACCAGCGCTTCATGCCGGAAGTGATGCTGGCCGTGGTGATCGTGCTGATCGTCCTGGTTCAGCTCGTCCAGAGCGCGGGCGACGCGCTCGCCCGGCGCTTCGACAAGCGCAACCGCAAGACCTGACTTTCCATCCTCCCAAGCCGTGTCATCATCAAGGAGATACACATGTTCAAGTTCCTCGCCACCGTGGCCGTTGCGGCCCTCATCAGCATCCCGGCGCTCGCCGAAGACATCAAGGTCGGCGTAACGCCCGGCGAGCACGCGCAGATCATGGAAAAGGTCAAGGAAGTCGCGGCCAAGAAGGGCCTCAACATCGAAATCCTGGAATTCTCCGACTACGTCGTGCCGAATCAGGCGCTCGCCGATGGCGACCTCAACGCCAACTCCTTCCAGCACCAGCCCTATCTCGACAACCAGATCGCCGATCGCGGCTTTGATCTCGTCAGCGTCGGCAAGACCATCACCACGCCGATGGGCGTCTATTCCAAGAAGGTGAAAACCCTCGGCGAGCTGGCCGACGGCGCGACCGTCGCCATTCCGAACGACCCGACCAATGGCGGCCGCGCGCTTCTCGTCCTCGCCAAGGAAGGCCTGATCAAGGTCAACCCGGATGTCGGCCTGAAGGCCGGCCCCGCTGACATCACCGAGAACCCGAAGAACATCCAGTTCGCCGAACTGGATGCCGCACAGCTTCCCCGCTCGCTCAACGACGTCGATGCGGCCGTCATCAACACGAACTACGCGCTGGAAGCCGGCCTGCATCCGAAGACCGACGCCATCGCGATCGAAGGCCAGGAATCGCCTTATGCCAACGTGATCGTTGTGCGCAGCGCCGACAAGGATGCCCCATGGGCCAAGACGCTTGTCGAAGCCTACCATGACGACAGCATCAAGGCCTTTATCAACGAAGAGTTCAAGGGCGCCCTGATCCCGTCCTGGTAATCGGTCCTTAACGCCGATTCAGGCGTTCGAAACGATATACGCCCGACGCTGTTCCAGAGAACAGCGTCGGGCTTCAAATCGAAGCCATCAGGCCTTCACAACGCTCGCCGTGTAGATTTGGTCGATCGTATTGGCGAGGCTGGCGTCGAAGTCGCCACCACTCATCGTCACGCGCAGATCCTCCGTCAGGGCGCGCGAGAAACTGGCGATCATGCCGTGGTTGTGGCTGAGTTTTTCGCAGGCGTCAGCGCGGCTGTAGCCGCCCGACAGGGCCACGACGCGGATGACCGCCTTATGCGCGATGAGCGGCTTGTAGAAATCCGCAACCGTCGGGATGGTGAGCTTGAGCATCACCTTCTGGCCCGCCGGAAGGGCGTCGAGTTCGCGCACAATTTCGTCGCGCAAAATGGCTTCCGCTTCCGCCTTGGTCGGGCTCTTGATCGAGACTTCCGGCTCGATGATCGGAATAAGACCGTGGCCGAGGATCTGCCGGCCCACCTCGAACTGCTGTTTCACCACCGCGGCGATGCCGGTCTTGTCAGCATGGCCGATCACCGAGCGCATCTTGGTGCCGAAAATGCCCTTTTTCGCCGCGCGCGCCAGCAGGACATCGAGATCGGGCATAGGCTTCATCACCTGTACGCCATTCTCCTCGGTGGCCAGGCCCTTGTCGATCTTGAGGAAGGGTACGACGCCCCGGTCTTCCCATAGATAATTGGGAACCGGCTTGCCCTTCGCCTCGCCGTCCATGGTTTTCTCGAACAGGATGGCGCCGATCACCTTGTCGCCGGAAAAGGCAGATGCCGTCATGATGCGCACGCGCATCTCGTGCATCAGACGAAACATCGCCTCGTCGCCACTATAATCGGAATCGGCGATGCCGTAGAGCCGCAGGGCTCCCGGGGTGGAGCCTCCGCTCTGATCGAGGGCGGCGATGAAACCCTCCCCGCCGGTCATCTGCGACATCATCTTTGCGTCGGTCATGCTTCCCTCCCGTTGCGGGCCGGCGGCAATGCACGCGGCCTCGCTTGTTCCACGCAAATGTTCTGCCACCGATCATGCCTGTCGGCAACGGGCGGCTTTAGGCCCTTGCCCTGCCGTCAGGCGGGCCTGGTGCGCTGGTGGCGGCTGTAAGCCTTCGCATAGACGGAAGGCGTCTTGCCGACATAGCCGAAAAAGGCGCTTGAAAAGGCGGAACTGGAGGAGAAGCCGACTTCGAAGGCGGTCTCGGTGATCGAGCGTCCCTCCTTGCGCAGGAGTTCCATTGCGCGGTTCATGCGCATCTCGCGGATGAACTCCCGCCAGCTCTGGCCGAGCTCTGCCTGCAGATGGCGCCGCAGGGTGCGTTCCGACATGCCGGCATAGTCGGCGACCTCCGGCAGGGTGACCCCCGGCCCGCGCCGGCTGGCGAAGTCGATCACCTTCTGGATCGAGGAGTTTTCGGCATAGGGCGTCCACAGGATGCGGTCGTGCCGGAACCATTCCGGCAGCATCTCGCCCAACGTCACGAAGAAGCAGCGCGCCTTCCTGTCCCGCTCCGCCGCCTCGGCGCTCCAGCGCGAGGCGTAGTCGGTCATGCTTCCGGCGAAATCGCTCACCGCGCCGACCCAGCAGCCATTGTGTTGCCAGGCCACTTCTCCTGCGCAGAATTTCGCGACGATCCCAGCCGACGGAATCCGCGCCCGCAGGCGGAACGGGCGGGCGGGTGGAATATAGACCATGTGATCGGCCGGAATGACCCATTCGCCGGCATGGCCGAACAGCTCCAGCTCGCCGGCCGTGCAGCGCACGAGTTGGCCGCCGCCCTCGCCTTCGCTGGCAAAATCGAAGCGACCCGTGCCGAAGAGGCGCGCATGGCTGACCATCTCGGCGGTCACGTCGAAATACCGTTCTGCACCGGTCTTGTCCGCCATCCTGCGCCTCCACATCCGATTGGCCGATTTCAGGAGAAAAATGGCCGATTATCGAATGCAGGACAAGTCCGATTTTGGCACTTTATCATCACAACGTCGAAAAGCGGACAAACGCCGCAACGATGTCCTGGGAAGGATCACCACGATGACACTGATCGACGCATGGGCGGCGGAGGATGCTGTGTTGTCGCTTGAAGGGCTGAGCAAGCGCTTTGGCGGCACGCAGGCGGTCAGCAATGTCGGGTTTGCCGTGCGGACCGGCGAGATCCTGGCTTTGCTCGGCGAGAACGGTGCTGGCAAGTCGACGCTGATCAAGATGCTTGCCGGCGTCTACGGTGCCGATGCGGGCGAGTTCCTCTTCCGCGGCACGCGCTTCGATCCGCGCGACGGCCATCCCGGCATCGCCTTCATACACCAGGATCTCGGCCTCATCGAATGGATGACCGTGGCGGAGAACATGTGTCTGATGCACGGCCGTTATCCGCGCCGGCTGGGCTTCATCGACTGGCGCGCTGCTCGGTGCCGCGCCGCCGACGCCTTGGCTCTGGTATCCGACGCGATCGATCCGGACGCCCGCGTGCAGGATCTGACGCGCACGGAAAAATCCCTCGTTGCGATTGCCCGGGCGCTGGCACGGGACGCGCAATTGCTGGTGCTCGACGAGCCGACGGCGAGCCTCCCCCAATCCGATGTGGAGATGCTGCATGGGGTGCTGATGCGGCTGCGTGGCAGCGGCGTGGCCATCATCTATGTCTCGCACCGGCTGGACGAGGTGTTTGCGATCGCAGACCGCGTCGTCGTGCTGCGTGATGGCTTTCGCGTCGCCAACGAACCGATCGGTCGGCTCGACGGCACCCGCCTGATCGAATTGATCATCGGCGGCAGAATGAAGGACGTGTTCGTCCGCCCGCCGGTGCCGGCCGACGCGCCGGTGGCCCTGACATTGGAAAACCTTGTCGCCGCCGATGTCGGTCCGGTCTCCCTTACGCTCAGGCGCGGCGAAGTGCTTGGTCTTGTCGGCCTGCGCGGTGCCGGCCAGGATGCCGTCGGCCAGGCGCTGTTCGGCCGTTGTCCTATCTATTCGGGCCGCGCCGTCCTTGGCGACGGCCATGTGCTCGCAAGCCGGCACCCGCAGGATGCCATCCGTGCCGGCATCGCCATGGTGGCGGGCGACCGCAATGCAGAATCCGTTGCCCGCGGTCTTTCGGTGCAGGAAAACCTCTTTCTCAATCCGGCGCTCACCGGGCGGCGGCTCTCCGATTTTGCCTATCCGGATACGGAAGCGAAGGCGACCGCCGCGATCGGCCAGACCTTTGACATCCGGCCCAACGATCCCGCAGCCGCAATCGAGACGCTGTCGGGCGGCAACCAGCAGAAGGTCGTCATGGCACGCTGGATGCAGATCGGCGCGGACGTGCTGATCCTCGAAGACCCGACCGCCGGCGTCGATGTCGGCTCAAAGGCCGATATCTATGCGCTGCTGGCCCAGGCGCTCGCCAAGGGCCTCGCCGTGCTGCTGATCTCGACGGATTTCGAGGAAGTAGCCGGCATCAGCCACCGGGCGCTGGTCTTCCGCGATGGGCGGGTCACCGCCGAACTTTCGGGCAGCGACCTCTCGGTCGAGAGCCTGCTCAACACCGCATCCCTGGAACCGCTGTCAAGGCAGGAGGAGGCCTGATGGAATCCCTACGTTCAAACGCGCTCGAACCGACACGCTCGGAGCTTGCCGGCCTTGCCGGTACCGCCCGTCTCCTGCGGCTTCTGCCGGTCTACGGACTGCCGCTCCTGACGCTCGCCCTCATCCTGTTCTTTTCGCTGATCCTGCCGGATACCTTTCCGACCCTGCTGAACTTGCGGGCCGTGCTCGGCGAAAAGGCGGTGATTGCCCTGCTCTCGCTCGCCGCGATGATCCCCATGATGACCGGCCGCATCGATCTCACCGTCGGCTACGGCATCGTCATCTGGCATGTGCTCGCCATCAGCCTGCAGACAGTCTATGGCCTGCACTGGTCGGTTGCCGTGCTGATCGTGCTTGCCGGCGGCTGCCTGCTCGGCCTCATCAACGGGCTGCTCGTCGAAGTGGCGCAGATCGACAGCTTCATCGCCACGCTCGGCACCGGCACGCTCATCTATGCCGCAGCCCTTTGGCATACCGAAGGGCGCCAGGTCATTGGCCTGCTGCCGCCTGCCTTCACCGCGCTCTACACGACCCAGCTTTTCGGCCTGCCGATCGCTGCCTTCTACGTACTGGCCATCGCGGTGGCGCTGTGGCTCGTTTCCGACTACCTGCCGATCGGTCGCTATCTCTATGCCATCGGCGCCAATTCCCGCGCGGCGGAGCTGAACGGCATTCGCACCCGCCGTTTCGTCATCGGCGCCTTCGTCGCCTCCGGCCTCATCGGTGCCTTAGCCGGCGTCGTGCTTGCCGCAAAGCTGCGCATCGGCCAGGCGAGCGTCGGCCTCGAGTTCTTGCTGCCGGCCCTTGTCGGCGCATTTTTGGGCTCGACCACCATCAAGCCGGGCCGCGTCAATGTCTGGGGCACGATCATCGGCGTCATCATTCTGGCCGTCGGCATATCGGGCATCCAGCAAATGGGCGGCGCTTTCTATGTCGAGCCGCTGTTCAACGGCGCGACGCTGCTCGTGGCGATCGGCATCGCCGGCTACGCCCAGCGCCGGCGCGGTTCCGTGCGCCACGCCCGCCGCCCCACCGTAAAATCCTGAAACTGTCTTCAAGGAGGAGAGAAGACATGAAGAGACTGCTTCAAACGACAGCACTGACGCTGCTGGTGGCCCTTAGCGCCACGACAGCCCGCGCCGATGCCGTGGCCGACGCCAAGGCCTATATCGCCGAAATTACCAAGCCCAACCCCGCCTGGACGGGTCCGACGACGGGACCGGTCGCGCAGAAGGGCAAGTCGATCGTCTATGTGGCGGCCGATATGCGCAACGGTGGCGTGCTCGGCGTCTCCAAGGGCATCGAGGAAGCCGCGGCCGCCATCGGCTGGACCGTTCGGGTGATCGACGGACAGGGTACGGTTTCCGGCCGCTCCGCCGCCCTGCAACAGGCCATCGCGCTATCGCCTGACGGTATCGTGCTCGGCTCCGTCGATGCCAACGAGCAGGCGGAGGCGATCAAGCAGGCGGCCGGTGCCGGTATCAAGCTTGTCGGCTGGCACGCCACGGCAACCACCGGCCCCTCCGACAAACATGCGATCGTCACCAACATCACCACCGACCCGCTGGAGATTTCCAGGGCGGCGGCCTCCTTCGTCGTTGCCGACAGCGACGGCAAGGCCAATGTCGTGATCTTCACCGACAGCGTCTACGACATCGCCATCGCCAAGTCCGACGCCATGGCCGCCGTGATCCGCGCCTGCACGACGTGCAAGCTGTTGACGATCGAGGACACGCCGCTCGCCGAGGCCTCGACGCGCATGCCGCCGCTCACCAATGCTCTGCTTCAGCGTTTTGGCGACGAATGGACCTATTCGTTGACGATCAACGACCTGCCAATCGACTTCATGGCCTCGGCACTCCAGTCCGCCGGCAAGGCGACGGATGGTTTTCCGCGCAATGTCTCGGCTGGCGACGGCTCGGAGGCCGCCTTCCAGCGCATCCAGCAGAACTACTACCAGACCGGCACCGTGGCCGAACCGCTGTCACTGCACGGCTGGCAGGCCGTCGATGAGTTGAACCGCGCCTTCGCCGGGGAAAAGGATTCCGGCTACGTCGTGCCGGTGCACCTCTTCCTGCCGCAAAACGTCAAGGAAGACGGCGGCGAACGCTTCGCCTTCGACCCGAACAACGGCTACCGCGACGCCTACAAAAAGATCTGGGGCGTCAACTGAAGCTTTCCGGCGGGCGTTTCGGCTAGCCGCGTCCGCCTCCTTCCCTAATGGAGACCAAGATGAGCAACCCCTTTTGGCCGGACGACATCCGGCTGGTGATTTCCATTTCCATGCAGTTCGAGGCCGGCGGCGAGGCGCCCTATGGGCCCGGTGGCCCTTTCTCGGGTTTCATCGACATGGACCCTTCCTACCCCGACTTCCCGACGAAGAGCTGGTACCGCTACGGCTATGTCGAGGGCATCCAGCGCATGCTGGACCTCTGGGACAAACACGGCATCAAGGTGACGTCCCATATGGTCGGTTCCGCCGTGGACCGCAGTCCGGCCGTCGCCCGCGAGATCGTCGAACGCGGCCATGAAGCCGCCGCGCACGGGCGCGACTGGATCCTTCAGGTCGATCTGCAGGAACCGGACGAGCGAAAATTCATCCGTGACAATGTGGTTTCGATCAAGCGCGCCACCGGCGTCGCTCCCGTCGGCTACAATGGCGCGGCCATGCGCGGCACCGTCAACACGCTGAAAATCCTGCAGGATGAAGGTTTTCGCTACCACATCGACGATGTCAGCCGCGATGAACCTTTCCTCATCCCGGTGCGCGGCAGGGATTTTGCCGTCGTGCCCTACTCCCTCACCCTCAACGACATCGTGCAGTTCGAGGGCTACAAATTCACCAACACGGAATATGAGCGACAACTAAAAGATGAATTCGACGTGCTCTACGAGGAGGCCGCGACCCGCCGGCGCATGATGTCGATCTCCACCCACGACCGGGTGCAGGGCCGGCCCTTCCGTGTCCGCTCGCTCGACCGTTTCCTCGACTATGCCCTGAAGCACAAGGGCGTCGTATGCCTGCGCAAGGACGCCATCGCGGACTTCACCTTGACCGAACCCTCGATTCTGCGCGATTCCAATCCGCACGACGAGTGGGCAGAATGGGAGCGCCGTCACGGCGAGCAGAAGATCCGGCCGATCGCCTGAAAGATGGACATCCGGGCGGCGGCACCGCCGCCCGACACAGGAGACATATGTGACCGACATCACCATCATCGGCGGCGGCATCGTTGGCATTGCCACAGCCTATGAACTGCTGCGCCACTTTCCCGGACTTTCGCTGGAAGTGCTCGAAAAGGAAGCAGACCTTGCGCTGCACCAGACCGGCCGCAACAGCGGCGTCATCCATGCCGGCATCTATTATGCGCCGGGCAGCCTGAAGGCGGAATTCTGCCGCCGGGGGCTTGCCGCCACGTTGCGCTTTTCCGCCGAGCACGGCATCGCCCACGAGCAGCCGGGAAAATTGCTCGTCGCCACGTCCTCGATCGAGATGGAGCGCCTTACCGCCCTCGAAACGCGGGCGACGGCAAACGGCCTCGATGTCCGGCGCGTGAGCACAGCGGAACTGCGGGAGATCGAGCCCAATATCGAGGGGCTTGGTGCGCTGCTCAGCCCTACGACGGGTATTGCGGATTATGGTGGCATCGTGCGCCGCATGGCCGCGCTCGTTAGCGATCTCGGCGGCCAGGTGACCCGCGGGGCCGAGGTAAAACACATCGAGGAGCGGGTAAACGACGTGCGCCTCACCCTTGCCGACGGCAGTACCCGCACAACGCGCCATCTCGTCGTCTGCGCTGGCGTCATGGCGGACCGGCTCGCCACCCTGTGCGGACTTGGCGGCGACTTTGCCATCGTGCCCTTCAAGGGCGAGTATTTCCGCCTGGCGCCGCGCCACGACCAGGTCGTTCGTCATCTCATCTATCCGGTGCCGGATCCGGCCCTGCCCTTCCTCGGCATCCATCTCACGCGCATGATCGGCGGCTACGTCACCGTCGGGCCGAACGCTGTGCTGTCGCTTTCGCGTGAAGGCTACGGCAAACTCGCCGTCGATTTCGGCGATCTCGGCGCCATGGTGCGCTTTCCCGGGTTTTGGCGCACATTGCGGGCGAACCTCTCCTCCGGCCTCACGGAGGCCGCGAATTCAGCCTTCCGTCGCCACTACCTGAAAGCCTGCCAGCGTTACTGCCCCTCGCTCGAAATCGAGGATCTCTTGCCCCATCCACCAGGCATCCGAGCCCAGGCGGTGCTGCGCGACGGCACATTGGTGCATGATTTCCTGATCCGCAGCTCCGCGCGCACCATCCACATCTGCAACGCACCATCACCTGCGGCGACATCGGCAATGCCGATTGCCGAGCACATTCGTAGCCTTGCCACGGAGACCTTCGGGCTCGGAAAGGCAGGGTGACGATTACGGGACTGATCTTCCCACAAGATGGGGGCTGCGCGTTTTCGAGGCCGCGCCGGCCATCAACGCCCATACACAAAGCGCTGACTGTCATAATGGTCTGAGGATGTTAGGGTCCTGGCAACCCTATTTCCCTTGCCAGAATCGGGGAATCGGGTAACTGTCACGATATTTCGTATGAAACCGCGATAATATCGTGATTAGAGGCAGATCCCTAAATGAACGTGAAAATGGCCACTTCCGAAAAAGTGACGAGTTTCGCGGATACGATTCTCGAACAAGGCAGCAATATCTCCTCGAAGCTCGACCTGTTGAGGCAGGAGAAATTTCCGCCGAACGCGCAGAAGACCCTTCGCCAGTTCTCCCTTTCAGAGGTCGCCGAATTCGTAGGCGTATCACAAAGCTACCTCAAGAAGCTGCATCTGCAGGGCAAGGGCGTCGAGCCCAGCACCACGTCGACCGGCCGCAGGTACTATACCGCAAACCAGATGAACGAGTTGCGGACGTTGCTCGACCGCTCGCCCCATCGCAAGGGCACCGAAAAGCTTCAGGTTCTCGCCGTGGTCAACTTCAAAGGCGGCTCCGGGAAGACGACCACCGCTGCCCATCTCGCCCAATATCTCGCTCTGCGCGGCTACCGGGTATTGGCGGTCGATCTCGACCCGCAGGCATCGTTGACGGCGCTTTACGGCATACAGCCGGAACTCGACCAGAACGCCTCCTTCTACGAAGCCCTTCGATACGACGATCAGCGCAAGTCGGTTGTCGACATCATACAGCCCACCAACTTCCCCAATCTGGACGTGGTGCCGGCGAATCTCGAGCTGCAGGAATATGAATACGACACGCCGATCGCCATGCAGCGCAAGGATTCCAACGCTGGCAAGCTGTTTTACACACGCATCGGCGACGCCCTGAGCGAGATCGATGATCGGTACGACGTCGTCGTCGTGGATTGCCCTCCCCAGCTTGGTTATCTCACACTGACGGCCCTGACGGCTGCGACCTCCGTCCTCATCACGGTGCACCCGCAGATGCTGGACATCATGTCGATGTCACAGTTCCTTCTGATGCTCGGTGACATCCTGAAGAGCGTCGAAGATGTCGGGGTGAATGTTTCGCTCGACTGGTTCCGCTACTTGATCACCCGCTTCGAGCCCACCGACATCCCGCAGCAGCAGATGGTCGGGTTTATGCAATCAATGTTTGCCCAGCAGATGATGAAGCATCACATGGTGAAATCGACCGCGGTTTCGGACGCAGGCCTCACGAAGCAGAGCCTCTACGAAGTCGAGAGAGCCCAGTTTACAGCAGCCACTTACGATCGCGCCCGCGAGTCGATGGACGCGGTCAACGCAGAGGTCAGCGAACTGTTGAACAAGGCGTGGGGGCGGCGCAATGCGTAGTCGCTTGCCAGCCGTACACACCCTGAATTTTCACAACGATACCCGTGCGTTGAACACGCTCAAGGAACTCTGAGATGGCTCGTAAGGACGTCTTTGCAAACATCACGGCCCCACAAGAATCGAGCACGGAGCGGCGCGCCACCCCAGGCTATGCAACGCGCGGCGCCTCGCGCTCGATGATCAGTTCCTTGCACGAGCTTGCCGAAAAAGCCGCCCTCGCCGACCAGAGCCAGTCTGCGGACGCAATCGTCGAACTCGACACCGCTTTGGTCGAAAACTCGTTCGTCTCCGATCGCCTCGGCGACGATGACGCTGCCTTTGCCGAACTTCTTGAAGCTATCAAGGAGCGCGGCCAGGATACGCCTATTCTGGTGCGCCCTCATCCAACAAGCGATGGCCAGTACCAAATCGTCTTTGGTCATCGTCGCGCCCGCGCAGCAAAAGCGCTCGGAAGGCCTGTCCGCGCCATCGTTCGAGAAGTATCGGATGGCGATCACGTCATCGCCCAGGGTCAGGAAAACTCCGCCCGGGAGAACCTTTCCTTTATCGAACGCGCAATTTTCGCGCACAAACTTCTGTCCCTCGGACACGACAAGCCGACCATACAGGCAGCTCTATCCGTGGACGCGCCGATGCTGACGCGCATGCTGTCCGTAAGCACCCGGGTTCCAAAGGCGATTGTAGAGGCGATCGGAGCAGCAAAAGGCATTGGTCGCGACCGCTGGATCGACCTCGCCCAGCAGATCGAAAAACCGTCGGCTGCTGCATTGGCCGAAGAGCTTGTTGCAAGCAAGACTTTCGCACCGCTGCAATCCGACGCTCGGTTCGAATTCGTGGCCAATGGAATTAAGAAGGCCGGCCGTCTGCCAAAGCGTCAAAAAGCCGGTGGCGAGTGGCAAGCCGCAGACGCCAGCGTGCGCGCGGAGTTCCAGGGCGCCGGAAAAAGTTATTCGATTGCGCTCAAGTCCCACGATGCCGGCCGCTTTGGCCGCTTCATCGCGGACAACCTTGAGCGCCTGCACACAGAGTTTCTGACGTCAACAAAAGCTGAAGAAAGGTAGATCGCAAAAGAAAAAGGCCCCCAAACGGTTACCCGTGGAAGCCTCTCTCCGAACTAGACACTCAGAGAATCGCATTTCCACGAATCCTAGTCAAGAGTCTTTGACGCCAATTTTGGTGAGCGGATTTCTTTTGCCTTTTGAAAGGTGAAAGACATGCAAAGTGGAAGTGTAACGACGCCCTTTGGGCGGCGGTCGATGACACTTGCCCTGGTGAAAAGCCAGTTCAATACGGCCGATATCACGCACGGTAAGTCCATCGACAAGTGGAAGGTCTATCGCGACACCTGTGAGGCGCGGTCGCTGCTCGGTCTCAAAGATCGCGCCCTTGCCGTGCTCCATGCGCTGCTGTCGTTTTATCCCGAAACCGATCTGCGGGATAAAGCCAATCTCATCGTGTTTCCATCCAACGCCCAACTCACGGCGCGTGCAAACGGCATTGCGGGAACGACCCTGCGCGAAAACCTCGCACTCCTCACGCAGGCCGGTCTTATCCACCGCAACGACAGCCCGAATGGCAAACGCTACGCACGGAAAGCAAGAGACGGGTCGATCGAGACCGCTTACGGGTTCAGCTTGGCTCCACTCCTTGCCCGATCTGGCGAATTGGCACAGCTGGCACAGCAGGTAGCCGAAGAGAACAGGCGCCTGAAGCTCATCAAGGAACGCATCACAATCACCCGCAGGGACATCCGAAAGCTGATATCGGCAGCGATCGAGGAAGCTGCGCCGGGCAATTGGGAGATGGTCGAGAGCTACTATGTCACCGCGGTAGGCGGCCTGCGATCGGCAAAAACCCTAGAAACACTCGCAGAATGCCTTGATGACCTGCTCCTCATCCGCAGCGAAGTCATCAACATGCTGGAAAATCAAATTATTCCGGCAAAATCCGTCACCAATGACAACGATATCCGTCAGCACAAACAGAATTCAAATACTGAATCTATCATTGAATCTGAACCGGGCTCTCGAAAAGAGCGGGATGGCTCGGTAGACGCAAATATCAAACGACGTCCGATTCAGGCTCCATCCTTCCCACTGGCAATGGTCTTGCGTGCCTGCCCCGAAATCGTCCTGTACGCACAAGGCGGCACAGTTGCCGGGTGGCGTGATCTGATGACAGCGGTCGTCATTGCCCGCTCGGCCCTCGGGATAGGGTCCTCCGTCTACCAGCAGGCCTGTGAGACCGTGGGGGACGAGAATGCCGCGGTTCTGGTGGCGTGCATTCTGGAGCGCGCCGAGCATATCAACTCAGCCGGCGCCTATCTGCGTGATTTGATCGAAAAAGCGCGACGCGGGGAGTTTTCAGTCGGGCCGATGTTGATGGCTCTTTTGCGATCGCAGAGTGATGGCGCTCGACAAGTGGGGTAAGAGATATTTGCAACCTACTATGCTCTGCCAGCTGGGCAGTTGTCTTGCAGACTGACGCAGACGCGAAACCTACCCGTCTACAGATATAGGTCCCGCTTCTATCACGCCGGGTCCCTTATCGATGATGGCCTGCGGCAAGGAACCGCCGTAAAAAACCTTCTCAAGGAGAGAAGGTGATTTGTCAGCCGTACAAATAGGCTTTTTTATCAATAATATCAGCTAGTTCAGTTGATATTCCGCTGCAAACACATGCGAAAACCCGAGCAGAGTTGCGGGTTGTTGTGAACCCACCTTGCTGATCGGTGGTGTTGGGAGCATGCTTGCCACAAGATTGGAGGAGTGATTGGCACCCCTTACCTACCAACTGCGGCTGAAGCCGTGAACACCGTTAAAAGCCAATAACGGTTTAAAGCCTGGGTTGGATCAATCCTCTCCCTCCGTGGAGAGCAGCAGACCGGACCATTCTCAAATAGCGCGCCCGCAGTCGGTGAGGCCCCCACCCAATGCCCGGAAGTGTGGAGCCTCTGCGCTGAGGTTCTGAACCTACGTCAACGTGAGCACCTCGCAGAATTCGGTTGCCCCCGGGGCGAAGTCGCTGAAGTTCGAAACACGGCATGCTCTCGCGCCGGTCGCCCAATTCCGCCTCCCTTCATTGGGACGCACAGCCGTAACATGCGATGTCTGCGGTCCCGCTTCATTCAGTAAGCTATAAGGCGGTTTTCTCTTGGAGCATTGCCATTTTCTATGCCCGACGATCCGAACGCAGTTCCTTCCTTGCTCGGTTCTTCGACGGTACTCACCCACGAAGGACCGGCGACAATCTCATGAACATCGGTTTCTAAATCATCGGAGACGTGGGTTTAGAATTCCTTTGAAGGGGGTTTTAGGGCTGGGCGCGCGAAAGCGCTGCCTGCACGCCGACCAGAGGGCTTGACCGAGCGAGTTGGTTAAGCAGAGTTTCCGGTTGGGGCGGTGGCAAAGTCGTTGATGAGACGAGGTATGCTGATTGAGATCGTCATTGTAGACGACGCTTGGCGATGGCTTCCTGAAGAAGCTAACTTGCCGTGGCCGCCGGGCTTAGGTTTTGTCTGCCGTTGTTCAATGCCAGGTGTGTGGGCGTTCGGATTGTTGCACTGCACAGCAGATCAATGCCGAGTTTAGCTAGTCCATTGCCAATGGTTTTCTGGTTGATCGTGGCACTCGACCTACTGCGTCAGGCTCTCTTGATTACGGTTTCGGGTTGCATGTGCGACATGCCCTGATTGGCGCTGCATGCACCAAACTCTCAAGAACGCATGAAGCCCAGGCGACGCGCATCATCCAGCAATACCCTGACAGATGATGGCTGCCACTTCCGGCCGCCCCGTGGCGGTCGCTCGTGCATTTGATCCAGTTGGGCCGCAATGCGGCGCAGCGACAGATCCGGGTCTGCAATGGCGATCCTGGCAACGACCTGCATCAGGCGATGCTCCGGTGGCCGTCGCGGCGATCGGAGGAGCAGTTCCGGTTCTACAAGGTTTTCCCGCACCATTCGGTGGATCGCTCGACGTAAGCGCTCGACGGTCCAGTCGTGTCCCCGCCGGTTGAGGATCAGAACGACATCGTCCCAGCTATGCTGCGGCCGCAATTGACGCACTGTCGGCAGCCACGTCTCTACTGACGCCATCAGGCCATCGAGATAGACCCGCTCACGCGCCAGGGAAACGGCACGGATCGCTTCCGGGCGTCTTTCCCGAAGTCCGGGATTGCCCGCAAGCTTGCCGCGCGCCTTGGCCGCCTTCATGCCGGACTTGGTTCGCTCGACAATCACGGCGCGCTCGAGTTGGACGACTGCGCTGAGCACCTGCAAGGAAACCATGCCTTGTGGCGTCGAGGTATCGATCGGATCGTGCAAGGAGCGGAAATGAACGCCGCGCTTTTCCAAATTTTCGATGACTTCAAGCAAATGGCTGACCGATCGTGCCAGCCGGTCGAGACGTACGACGACGAGAGTGTCGCCGAGGGTAAGGTCTTTGAGAAGCTTAGTCAGCACCGGTCTTGCGCTGGATGCGCCGGTTTCGTGCTCCTGCAGGATACGGTGGCAGCCAGCCGCCCGCAATTCGTCGACTTGCGTATCGTTGAACGGATCGTCCGCTGAAACACGCGCGTACCCGACCAACCGTTGTGTCGGGGGAGATGGATCGAGGTTTGCAGGTTTTGCCAAGGCTTTCGTGTTTCCTAAATGGTTTGTACAAATATAAACATATCAGAAAATACTCCTTTGTAATCGTGTTTTACGGACAAAACAGGAGGCCGCACAGCGCGAAATCGATACCTTCGTAGGCTCGTGATCGTTATCTCTTCAAGATAACGCGTAGGGCCAGCAGTGGGCGAAATTCGATCGAACGGCCGTTTGGACGTAGATCGAATTTTGTCGTGTTGATTCAGGTTGAAGGGGAGCCAGGTATCCGGGTGCAGAACCACTCGCTTCGGCGTCCTAGTTGATCTGATCACGGAAGCTCATGTGGTCCTTCTCGCTTGGCCACATGTCATGCGGCTTTCCGTGAGGACGTGGTTGGCTTCTGGAGTCGAATGGCCAGCTCATCCAGGACGCGGGGCGTTTTGTAGTGGGCTCCGGGGCCCTTAAGATCCTTCAGCTTAGGAAGTCCGGGCCGGGCGATGAACGTCATGTTCAACGGCTGGCTGCTCGACCAGGCGTTCCCCTTCGCCATAGCCGCTGTAAATCAATGTTTAGGAGCCGACAAACTCTCCATCTTGCAAAGCTGAGCGAAACAAAAGCCGAAGTCGAGAGCAGGTCCGGGTTGCATTCAATTCTCTTCGGTTCATCGATAAGGTGATGTGTTTGGCACTGCACTCATGTTACGAGGCCCTCTGAACAACACAATGAGATACGCCGATGCTTCCTTGGATTCAGCTGGATCGTGCACCCATTCCCGGTGATGGCGGTGAGCTGCGCCTGAAGCAGCGGGGTAGCGAATTTTCCATCATGCTTGGTGCGACGGAGCTGATGAACAGCAGGCTGAGCGGTTCGGAAGAGGCGCTGGCGACGCTTGGCTGCGAGCGGATTGCCGGTCGGAAAAACGCCAGCGTATTGATCGGTGGCCTCGGCATGGGGTTCACGTTGCGGGCGGCTCTTGATGTCCTGGTAGACGACGCCCATGTCGTTGTCGCGGAGCTCGTTCCGGCGATCGTCGAATGGGCGCGCGGACCCATGGCAGATCTCCACAACGGCACACTCGATGATCCACGCGTCAAGATCCATGTTGGTGATGTCGGCGCGCTGATCCGGTCGACGAAGGCCGCCTTCGATGCCATCCTGCTTGATGTCGACAACGGTCCCGATGGCCTGACGCGCGCCTCCAACGACAGCCTCTATAACCACAATGGCCTTCGTGCCGCCAAGGTTGCTCTACGGGCAGGCGGGGTGCTGGGCGTCTGGTCATCCGCGCCGGATAGTGCTTTTACACGCCGGTTGCGTGACGTTGGCTTCGCTACCGACGAGGTGAACGTGCGCGCCAATGGCAAGCGCGGCGGTGCCCGCCACATCCTGTGGATGGCGACCAAACGCTAGCAGACAGAATCCGTACAGACGTTCCTGGCGTAGGAACTCCCCTATGCCGAGATGGGCTCCGCTGACGATGGTGTCAGCATTTTGCCTCCCCGATCCGCAACATGCCGATGACCTGATGCTCGATTTTCGTCTTGCGCTCGAAAGAGGCCTCGCAATTTCCAAACCGGGAAGTCCTCAGCAATTAGGGAAATCCCCAGAGTGGTCGCAGGTCCAACGTCCATGCGAAAGACTCCGGTTTGGTGCCCGGATGACAGGTCGACCGCGCAGTAGAATCGACTCCGTAGTCTATCGCTCGGATCGAGCCGAAGAGACGGTGCCGCTACGAACGTGCTTCACGCGAGCCGGCGCTTTACCGATCCGATGAGCGACAGCGCGACCGGCACGAACAGCAGGGTAAGCGCGGTCGAGGATACCAGACCGCCGATGACCGCATGGGCCATCGAGGCCCGCTCCTTGCCGCCTTCGCCCAAACCAAGGGCGAGCGGAACCATGCCGACGATCATCGCGAAGGTGGTCATGATGATCGGCCGCAGACGGATCGTGCCGGCATCGATCAGGCTCTGGCGCACCGAAACACCTTCCCGCTGCCGCTGATTGGCATGGTCAACAAGCAGGATGGCATTCTTCGTCACGAGGCCCATCAGCATGATGAAGCCGATCACCGAGAAGATGTTGATGGTCGACCCCGTCAGCAACAGGCCGAGGAGCACGCCGATCAGCGACAGAGGCAGGCTCGTCATGATGGCAAGCGGCTGGACGAAGGACCCGAACTGCGAGGCGAGGATGAGGTAGATGAAGACGACCGCGAGAACCAGAGCCTCCACCGCATAACCAAAGCTCTCCACCATGTCCTCGGTCTGGCCGCCGATGACGATGTAGTATCCTGGCGGCAGCGCGATAGCGTCGGTCGCCGCCGTGATGTCGGTGACGACATCGCCCAGCGCACGCTGGGAGATGTTGGCGGACAGCCGCACCTCGCGATCGCCGTCGCGGCGAAAGACCGTCTGCGCCGCCTGTTCTTCGGTCACCTCGGCAATCTGCGAAAGGGGCACGCTGCCCGCCACCCCGGCCTGCTCGATGGGGATCGGCAGATCCTTCAGATCCTCGATCGACCGGCGCCCCTCCTTAGGCAGGCGGACCACGACGAACCGCGAGCCGTCGCCGCTTTCCGCCCAACTGGCGACGCTTTCACCAGCGACCAGCGGGCGCAGGTTACGCACCAGCATGTCCGACTGGATGCCGAGGTCGGCTGCCGCATCCGGACGGAGGCGAACGGTGAAGGCCGGCCGCGTCTTGTCGGCGGAAGATTCGAGGTCGACGAGACCATTGATGTCGCGCAGCTTGGCGCTTGCTTCGCGAGAAAGGCGGGCAAGCACGGACAGGTCGTCGCCGAGGATCGAAATCTGGATGGCCTTCGCCTCGGCGCCGCCACTTTCTTCGGGTTGCCCGACTTCAACCTTCACGCCGGCGATCACCGCAAGCGCTTCGCGCAGGCGCGGGGCAAGTGTGAGCGACGTCTCCGTCCGTTCGTCGGCGGGAACCATCGAGACGATGAGACGCGCCTTGTTGGTTTCCGCACCGTCCCGGCTGTTGACTGTGGAGTAGACCGTCGACACCTCGGAGAAACCGCGCAGTATGCGCTCCGCCTGCCCGACCTTGATCGCGGTGTAGTCAGCCGACGCCCCCTCCGGTAGGGTCAGCGAGACGCTGACGATGCCCTGGTCCGTCGGCGGCACAAACTCCGCCCCGATCTTCGGGACAAGCAGGAGACTACCGACAAAGGTCGCCACAACAAGCCCGGAAACGGCGAGGCGATGATCGAGGCACCAACCAATCACGCGGCCGTATCCATGAGCGATCCGTTCGAAACCGCGCTCGAAACCTTCGAGCAGGTTGCGAAGGCGGCCCTTTTTTTCCGAAGCCGGCGGATCGGACCAGACGCTCGACAACATCGGATCCAACGTAAAAGAGACGAGAAGGGAAATCAGCACCGCGACCGAGACGGTAACGCCGAACTGGTAGAAGAAGCGGCCGAGCGCGCCCCCCATGAAGCCGACCGGCAGAAAGACGGCGACGATGGAGAGTGTCGTCGCCAACACCGCAAGGCCAATCTCCGAGGTGCCGTCGAGGGCGGCCTGTTTCCTGTCCTTGCCCATCGCCGCATGGCGGCTGATGTTTTCACGCACGACGATGGCGTCGTCGATCAGGATGCCGATCGAGATCGACAGTGCGAGCATCGTCATCAGGTTGAGGCTGAAGCCAAGCAACGCCATGGCTGCGAATGTGCCAACCACCGAGACAGGCAAAGTCAGCGCGGTAATGACCGTCGAGCGCCAGGAATTGAGGAAGAGCAGCACGATCACGATGGTGAGTGCGGCGCCCTCGATGATCGTGCGCTGCACGTCACCGATCTGCGCGGAAATGGTGCGCGCGCTATCCTGCGACACGGCGATGTCGAGACCGCGCAGGCCGGAGTCGCTCTTGAGCTTGGCGACCTCGCGTTGAACGCCTTCCGATACTTCCACCGTATTGGCGCCGTCGATCTTGACGATATCGAGGGCGATCGTGCGCGCGCCGTTGAACCAGGCGCGGCCCTTCGGGTCGGCGCCGGTTTCCGCAATGCTGGCAAGCTCCGAAAGGCGGATGGCGCGGCCGGTCTCGTCGCGTGTCACCACGATGTCACCGAAGGCCTCGACGTTCTGGGGCACTACGCTCAGTGTCACGCTGTGGTCGTTCGTGTTCGAAATGATCGAGCCGATGGCATCGTCGCGCGTCGCCTTGCGAACCGCATCGATCACCCCGGTCACCGGAATCCCGTAGGCAGCAAGCTTGGCGATGTGCGGCTCGATGCGGATCTGCTCGGCGCTGCCGCCGACAAGGCTGATCTGCCCGACCCCCGGCACCCGCCGGAGGCGAGGCACGATGATCCGCTCGGCAATGCCCGTCATGTCGGTGAGGGAGAGCGTCGGGGAGTTGACGGCCAGCGAGAGGATCGGCGCATCCTGCGGATTGAATCGTGTGACGATCGGCTGGTCCGCGCCGTCTGGCAATGCGGATTGCAGGCGGGAGACACGTTCGCGCACGTCGTCGGCGGCAGCGCGTGAGGGGGTTTCAAGCGTGAATTCTATGATGACGAGCGACGTGCCGGGCGACGAGTGGGAGGTCACGCGCTTGACACCGGTGAGTGTGCCGACATTGTCCTCGATCGGCCGCGTCACCTGCTGCTCGATGGTCAGCGCGGAAGCCCCCTCGAAACTGGTGGAAACGACCACCATCGGCAGGTCGACCGCTGGAAGAAGATCGATGGGCAGGCGCAGCCAGGAGACGAGGCCGAGCACCATGATACCGAGCATGACCATGGTCGCGAAGACGGGCTGGCCGATGGAGATGCGGGCAAGAAACATGTCCGGCCTCCGTCAGCGCTGCGCGATCGTCATCGGCGTATCATTCTTGACGTCGGCAAGCGGAACGGTGACCACCATGTCCCCTTCCTTTAGGCCCTCACGAATTTCAACGAGGCCATCGCGGCGCAGGGCCTTGCCCAGCGTGACCTGTTGGCGCTGCGCCTTGCCATCTGCGATCTTGAGTACGAAGGGCAGTTTGTCCGTGTAAAGTATGGCGGCGCTCGGCACCGCGAGCACATCGTCCATCCGGGCAAGCTGCAATTCGCCCTCCGTGAACATGCCGCCGCGAAGGGCAGCACCCGTCTTTTCGAGCCTCAGATAGATCAGCAGCGATCGCGAGCCATCGACGGTTGCCGGGCTGATCCGCGCGAGACGGGCAGAAAGGGTCTGGTCCGGCAGGCCTTCGATGCGAATTTGAGCGGTCTGGCCGGCGTGAAGTCGCGTGCCCTCGGCGGGGGGGAGCTTGGCGACCATATCCATTTCCGCGGTATCGACGATTTCCATGAGCTCGGTATTGGCGGAGATGGCCTGACCGGGATTGATTCGCCGGATGCTGATGACGCCGTCGAACGGTGCGGTCACGACGGCATCGTTGAGGAGGCGCTGTGTCTCCGCGGCCTCTGCCTGCAAGGCGCGCAATTCGGCCTTCTGCACCATCATGTCGGTCTCGACCTCGATCACCCGCGCCTTGGTGATGCCGCCTGTCTGCGCCAGGCCGCGCGCGCGCTCCAGTTCAGTTTCGGCGCGCGTGAGGGCTGCGGCCTTGGCTTCCATGCGTGCGGCCCGGCTTTCAAGGGAAAGCTTTAACGCTTCGTCATCGAACGACGCGACAACATCGCCTTTGCGCACACTGTCGCCCACATCGACATGAACGTCTTTCAGAACACCGGAGAGCTTGGCGGTAAGTGTCACCCGGCGGGCGGGTTGCAGAAAGCCGTTGATCGGCAGGGTCTCGGCGTAAGCCTTGCGTTCAAGCCTGATGACCTCCGAGGCCGCAACCTCGACGACCTTCGCGGCAACAGGTTGCGCGGCATCCTCGGCCAGTCCCTGCCGATCGGCGAATGCCGTGACAAGGCCTGCAACGGCGAGCGAAAAGACGATCAGGGTCGTTTTGACGGAGCGATTCATGCCGCCTGCATGGACTGTAGTTGTGATGGAAAAACGGCAGAGTAGCCGACGTGAGGTTGTTCGCGCACGGCACGGTCGTTCTGCACGGAGTTGACCCGGTCAAAGACGATGTGCGCCGCCCTGAACGGCGCTCGTTGGAGCGGCCTTGTCTTCATTTTCGCAACAATGCGGTCACTCCGACAGTAGGGCCCTCGTCAGTGGATGCGCTGCGTCGGTCAGACCGTCGAGAATGTCGAAGTGGTGCTTGTTCGGCTCGGCGACCGTTGCGGTGGTCGCGCCCAGCCCCGTCCAGATGTTGGCGAGCAAGGTATTCTGGCGCAGGAATTCGGCGCGTTCGCTGGCGCCAACCCAGCAGGTGATGCGGGCATTTTCCATGGGCCGCAGCAGTGCGGGGCTTTCCGCAAGTGCCTCCGTCTCGTCGAGGGCGAGCTTTTCATTCATGGTGGTGGATAGAAGCGGGCGCAGGTCATGCAGGCCGGAGATGGAGACGACGTTGCGGATGCGCTGCTGAACGAGCGGTGCAAGAGGCGACGTCGCCGTGACCATCCGGCTGGCGAGATGACCGCCGGCGGAATGCCCGGTCAGCATCAGAGGGCCCTCGACGCGCCTTGCGGCGTCCCCGATGGCGGCTGCGACTTCCGTCACGATGTGCCCGATGCGAACTTCCGGGCACAGCGTATAGGATGGCATGGCGACGGCGTAGCCGCTCGCGACAGCGCCGGCGGCGAGATGCGACCAGACGCTCTTGTCGGTTTGCAGCCAGAAGCCGCCATGCACGAAGACGACCAGACCCTTGGCCGGGCCTTCCGGGAGAAAGAGGTCCAGGCGGTTGCGCGGCCGCTCGCCATAGGCAAGGTCGAGTTTTGCGCGCCCGGCGGAAAGCAACGTGTCCCGGAAGGCTGCGGCGGGCTTGGTCCAGGCCTCCGGCCACCGATCGCTGCGCGCGATGTTCACACCATTGGCATAGGCGTCGTCCCAATCCGAAATGCGGTATTCCAGCATCGCTGCACTCCTCCCGTTGATGCGGCCAGCGGCATAGCAATCGCCCGGACCGTCGGCAAAGGCAATGCCATCGGGCGAGAAACTTTATGCTTGAAATAATTTTTGACAGATGCGATGCTGCTCCATGTTCAGCGCAGAAGTGGAGGTCTTCGCTGTGCCCATCACCAACGATGCATTTCCTGCGCGACGGCGCGATCCGGCGGAGCCATGCCCGGTCGAGTGTCGCTGCGCGGCCAAAAACCATCTCGTCGGCTTTGACCGTGCCCGGGAGCAGGGCGAGACAGCAACAGGGGAGTAGCCGCCACATGCTTGGACCGACCGCACATGTCGACACATTCACCCGCGACAACCTGCCGCCGCCGGGGGAGTGGCCGGATTTCCTGCTCGACGGCTTCGACTATCCGGATCATCTCAACGCCGCCGTGGAGCTGACCGATGCGATGGTCGCCAAAGGCGTCGGTGACCGCACGGCGCTGATCGGCAACGGGCGGCGGCGCACCTACAAGGAACTCTCCGACTGGACCAACCGGCTGGCCCATGCGCTCGTCGAAAACTACGGTGTGAAGCCCGGCAACCGCGTTCTCATCCGCTCGGCCAACAATCCGGCCATGGTCGCGTGCTGGCTTGCCGCCACCAAGGCAGGCGCCGTCGTCGTCAATACGATGCCGATGCTGCGCGCCGGTGAACTCACCAAGATCGTCGACAAGGCCGAAATCAGCCTGGCGCTCTGCGACACGCGCCTGATGGACGAGATGATCGCCTGCGCCAAGGACAGCGGCTATCTCAAACAGGTCATCGGCTTCGACGGAACCGCAAACCATGACGCCGAACTCGACCGCGTCGCGCTCGACAAACCGGTCACTTTTAACGCCGTGCGGACGGGACGCGACGACGTGGCGCTGCTCGGCTTCACATCCGGCACCACGGGCGTGCCGAAGGTGACTATGCACTTTCATCGCGACCTCATGGTAATCGCCGACGGCTACGCCAAGGAAGTTCTCGCGGTGACGCCCGAGGATATCTTCGTCGGCTCGCCGCCGCTCGCCTTCACCTTCGGCCTCGGCGGCCTTGCGATCTTCCCGCTGCGTTTCGGCGCGGCCGCGACGCTGCTCGAACAGGCGACGCCTGCGCTGATGGTGGAGATCATCGAGACCTACAAGGCGACGATCTCGTTTACCGCCCCCACCGCCTATCGCGCCATGCTGAAGGCGATGGATGCCGGCGCGGACCTTTCGTCGCTGCGCGTTGCCATCTCCGCCGGCGAGACGCTGCCCGGGCCTGTCTTCGAAGAATGGACGCAAAAGACCGGCAAGCCGATCCTCGACGGCATCGGCGCCACCGAAATGCTGCACATCTTCATTTCCAACCGTTTCGAAGACCGCAAGGCGGCCTCCACCGGCAAACCCGTGGGCGGTTACGAGGCGCGGATCGTCGACGAGGAGATGCAGGAACTGCCGCGTGGTACGGTCGGCAAGCTTGCTGTGCGCGGCCCGACCGGCTGCCGCTACATGGCCGATGCCCGCCAGCGCGACTATGTGCGCGACGGCTGGAACCTCACGGGCGACGCCTTTCTGCAGGACGAGGACGGGTTTTTCCACTTCGCCGCCCGCTCCGACGACATGATCATCAGCGCCGGCTACAACATCGCCGGCCCTGAAGTAGAGGCGGCGCTGATCGCCCATGCGGACGTGGCGGAATGCGCCGTGATCGGCGCGACCGATGGTGAACGCGGCCAGATCGTCGAGGCCCATGTCGTGCTGGTGGCCGGCGTTTCGGCCGACGAGGTGACGATCAAGCGCCTGCAGGATCATGTGAAGGCGATGATCGCCCCCTATAAATACCCACGCTCGGTGAAGTTCCTGGATGCCTTGCCGAAGACGCCGACCGGCAAGATCCAGCGTTTTCGCCTGCGCACGGAGCATTGAGATGAGCAAGCCGTATGACCCTTCCACGGAAGGCGCGCAGATGTCGTTCAAGGAACGCATGTCCTACAGCGACTATCTCAAGCTGGAGAAGGTGCTGACGGCGCAGGCGCCGCTATCGGACGCGCATGACGAAATGCTGTTCATCATCCAGCACCAGACCTCCGAACTGTGGATGAAGCTTGCCCTGCATGAGATCAGCTCGGCGATCCGGTCGCTGCGGGCGGACCGGCTGGAGCCCGCCTTCAAGATGCTGTCGCGTGTCGCCCGCATCTTCGAGCAGCTGAACAGCGCCTGGGACGTGCTGCGCACGATGACGCCGAGCGAATATACCGAGTTCCGGGATTCGCTCGGGCAATCCTCGGGGTTCCAGTCCTGGCAATACCGGGCAATCGAGTTCCTGGCCGGCAACCGCAATCCCGCCATGCTGCGCCCGCATGCGCATCGCCCTGATATCGTGGAAAAGCTGGAGGCGATCCTTGCCGCCCCCTCGCTCTACGACGAGGCGATCCGGCTTCTCGGCCGCAACGGCTTCGATATCGGTGACGAGGCGGCGCGCAGCGACTGGCGCGAGACACGCGTCGAGAACGACAAGGTCTTTGCGGCCTGGCAGACGGTTTACCGCGATCCACAACGCTACTGGATGCTCTACGAACTTGCGGAAAAGCTGGTTGATTTCGAGGATTATTTCCGGCGCTGGCGTTTCAACCACGTCACCACCGTCGAACGCATCATCGGCTTCAAGCGCGGTACGGGCGGAACATCCGGCGCCTCCTATCTCAAGAAAATGCTGGAAGTGGAACTCTTCCCCGAGCTATGGCATGTTCGTACAGACCTTTGATAGAACACAATAAAAACCGAACTCTATGAGGAGAACAGCATGAACCGCATTCTGGCAGCAAGCCTCTTCGGCCTTTCGCTCGCGACATCCAGCCTCGCCTATGCCGAGCCGGTGAAGATCGGCGTCATCACCACGCTTTCGGGCGGCGGTGCTGGCCTTGGCATCGACATGCGTGACGCCTTCACGCTCGCCATCAAGCAATCGGGCAACAAGGACGTGGAACTCGTGATCGAGGATGACGCCCAGAAGCCGGAACTCGCTGTGCAGATCGCGGAAAAGATGATCCAGGGCGACAAGGTCGACCTGATGACCGGCATCATCTGGTCGAACCTCGCCATGGCCGTCGTGCCGAACACGGTGGCGCAGGACGTCATCTACCTTTCGCCGAACGCGGGCCCCTCGGCGCTGGCCGGGGCGAACTGCAATGCGAACTACTTCAACGTCGCCTATCAGAACGACAATTTCCACGAAGGCATGGGCGAATATGCCAACAAGGACTACAAGAACTCCTTCATCCTCGCGCCCAACTATCCGGCGGGCAAGGATGCGCTGACCGGCTTCAAGCGCTTCTACAAAGGCAGCCTTGCCGGCGAGGTCTATACCCAGGTCGGCCAGACGGACTATGCGGCCGAGATTGCGCAGATCCGCGCGTCCGGTGCCGATTCCGTCTACTTCTTCCTGCCCGGCGGCATGGGCATCGCCTTCATGAAGCAATATGCCCAGTCGGGCGTCGGCATTCCGGTCATGGGGCCGGGCTTTTCCTTTGACCAGGACGTGTTGCCGGCCGTCGGTGATGCAGCGCTCGGCGTGAAGAATTCCGCCAGCTGGTCGCCGGACCTCGACAACGAGACCAGCAAGGCGTTCGTCGAAAGTTTCAAGGCCGAATACAACCGCCTGCCTTCGGTCTATGCGGCGCAGAGCTGGGATACGGCGAACCTGATCCTCTCGGCGCTTTCCAAGGCGAGCGTCAAGGACAAGGACGCCTTCCGCGCAGCGCTGAAGGCAGCCGACTTCAAGTCCGTGCGCGGCACGTTCACCTTCAACAAGAACCAGCACCCGATCCAGAACATCTATGTGCGCGAGGTGGTGAAGGATGGCGACGTGCTGACCAACAAGATCGTCGCGACCGCCTTCGAAAATCACAAGGACGCCTACGCCGACCAGTGCGGCCTGTAACGCCCTTTGACGTCTGATTGCCCGGGCGCCCGGCTTTAGCCGGTGCCCGGACGATGCCCCACGCGATCCTGACCCGAAGCTTGGACCGACGCCGTGTTCACCGCACTCCTTATCGAACAACTGCTCAACGGGCTTCAGCTCGGCGTGATGCTGTTTCTGATGGCCGCCGGCCTGACGCTGATCTTCGGCGTCATGGGCCTGATCAACCTGGCGCACGGCTCGCTCTACATGATCGGTGCCTTCGCCTGCGCGACGGTCGCGGCCGCCACCGGCTCCTTCTGGCTGGGCCTCATCGCCAGCCTTGTCGCCGCCGCCGGTGTCGGCGCCCTGATCGAGGTCGCCGTGATCCGCAGGCTCTATGATCGCGACCATCTCGACCAGGTGCTCGCCACCTTCGCGCTGATCCTCATTCTATCCGAAGGCGCGCGCTGGCTTTTTGGCTCGTTCCCGCTCTATCTCGATATTCCCAAGCAACTTCAGGGCGCGGTGCCGCTTCCCGGCGGCGGCCAGTACCAGCTCTATCGGCTTGCTATCATCGCCGTCGGCATTGCGGTGGCTGTGGGCCTCTACCTGCTGATCTCCAAGACACGCCTTGGCATGCGGATCCGCGCCGGTGAATCCGACCGCGAGATGATCGCGGCGCTCGGCGTCGATATCAGCACGCTCTATACGGTGGTCTTTGCGCTCGGTGCCGCACTGGCCGGCCTTGCCGGTGCACTCGTCGGGGCACTCCAGTCGGTTCAGGTCGGCATGGGCGAGCCGGTGCTCATCCTGGCCTTCGTCGTCATCGTCATCGGCGGCATCGGCTCTATCAAGGGCGCGCTGGTCGGCGCGGTCATCGTCGGCGTCGTCGATACGATGGGCCGCTTCCTGCTGCCGTCGCTGCTTGCGCTGACCATGCCGGCCGCACAGGCCACCACGATCGGCGCAGCAGTGGCCTCGATGCTGATCTATGTCGTCATGGCTCTCATCCTCGCGTTCAGGCCGAGCGGCCTGTTCGCGGCCCAGTCGTGAGGCCCCGATGACCCGCGAGACCACCGTCAACCTCTTCATTGCCTTCCTTCTTCTCGGCCTGCCGCTTATCGCGGCCAGCATGGGCGAACCCTTCTATGTGACGCTTGCCACCCGCGTCGTCGTGCTGGCGCTCGCCGCTGTCGGGCTCAACCTGGCGCTTGGGGTCGGCGGGCTGCTGTCCTTCGGACACGCCGCCTTCTTCGGCCTTGGCGGTTATGTCGCCGGCATCCTGGCAACCCACGCGTTCAACGCCGAACCACTCTTTGCCGGCATTCCCGGTACGACCTCCATGCCGCTGATCTGGCTGGTGGCCGTTCTAGTTGCCGGGCTCGTCGCCCTGCCGATCGGCGTGATCAGCCTGCGCACGACCGGTGTCTATTTCATCATGATCACCCTCGCCTTCGCGCAGATGATCTACTATTTCGCCATCTCCTGGCCGGCCTATGGCGGCGAGGATGGCCTGTCGATCTATGTGCGCAACGCCTTCCCCGGCATCAACACCGCGCAGCCGCTACCCTATTTCCTGATCTGCTTTGCGGTGCTCATGGCGACGCTCCTGCTGTTTCGCCTCGTCGAAGGCTCGCGCTTCGGCAGCGCCCTGCAAGCGGCCCGGCAGAACGGCGTGCGCCTTGCCGCGGTCGGCATTCAGCCCTTCCAGATTCGGCTCGTCGCCTTCACGCTCTCGGCGATGATCACTGGCCTTGCCGGTGCGCTCTATGCCGATCTCAACCGCTTTGTCGGCCCGTCGATGCTCTCCTGGCACATGTCGGGTGAACTCATGGTGCTCATCATTCTTGGCGGCAAGGGACGGCTGTTCGGACCCGTCGCCGGCGCGATGATCTTCGTCTGCCTAGAATATGTGCTCGGCGGCATCACCGAGCGCTGGCAGTTCTTCCTTGGCCTCATCCTGCTCGGCATCGTGCTTTTTGCGCGCGGTGGTTTTTTGGGCCTCGTCTCGGGAAAGCCGCGCCATGTCTGAGCCCATTCTCGAAATCCGCGACCTGCGCAAATCCTTCAACGCGCTGAAGGCCACCGATGGCGTCAGCCTCGACCTTTACCCCGGCCAGATCCACGCGCTGATCGGCCCGAACGGTGCGGGCAAGAGCACGCTCATCCACCAGATCGCCGGCTCCCTGAAAGCCGACAGCGGCACGATCCGCTTTCTCGGCCAAGACATCGGCGGGCTCGACATGGCGGCGCGGGCAAGGCTCGGCCTTGCCCGCAGCTTCCAGATCTCCTCGCTCGCGCAGGAGTTCTCCGCGCTTCGTAACGTCATGCTGGCGGTGCAGGCGAAGGAGGGCAGCAGCTTCCGGTTCTTCCGCCAGGTGGCGCGCGACCGGAGCCTGATCGACCCCGCAATGGCCATGCTGGAGCGTGTCGGCCTTGCCGCCCGCGCCCATGTGCCGGCGGCGGAACTTTCCCACGGCGAGCGCCGGCAGCTCGAAATCGCCATCGCGCTCGCCCTTTCGCCAAGAGCCTTCCTCTTCGACGAACCCATGGCCGGCATGGGGCCGGAAGGCTCCAAGCAGCTGACGACGTTCCTCGACGGCCTGCGCCACGAAGCGCCGATGCTGCTGGTGGAGCACGACATGGATGCGGTTTTCGCGCTGGCAGACCGGATTTCGGTGCTGGTCTACGGTCGCATCATCGCGACGGGCACGGTCGATGAAATCCGCCGGGACCCTGAAGTGCGCCGCGCCTATCTGGGAGAAGCTGCGTGACCCTCCTCGACCTCAAAGGCCTCGAAACCTTCTATGGCGCCTCTCAGGCACTCTTTGGCGTCGATCTCGATATCAGGGAAGGCGAAGTCGTCGCGCTTATGGGGCGCAACGGCATGGGCAAGACGACGACGATCAACTCGATCATCGGCCTCGTGCGTCCGCGCGCTGGCGCGATCAGCTTTGGTGGCAAAGCCATCTTCGGCATGCGGCCGCACCGTATCGCCAGGCTCGGCCTCGGCCTTGTGCCGGAAGGACGACGCTGCTTTCCCAATCTGACGGTGATGGAAAATCTCGTCGCCACGGCCCGTGGCAACGAGTGGACTTTTGCGAAGGTTGTCGATCTCTTCCCGCGCCTTGGCGAGCGGCGCGACCAACATGCCCGCACGCTTTCCGGCGGTGAGCAGCAGATGCTTGCCGTCGGCCGTGCCCTGATGACCAATCCGCGCCTCCTCATCCTCGACGAGGCGACCGAGGGCCTTGCTCCCGTCATCCGGCAGGACATCTGGTCGGCGATCCGCAAGCTGAAGGCGGCTGGCCAATCAATCCTCGTCGTCGACAAGACCCTTTCGGAGCTGCTCCCGGTGGCGGATCGGTGCTTCGTGCTGGAAAAGGGTGCAACTGTCTTCGAGGGCGCGCCGACGGCGCTGACGCCGGAGCTTCAGGACCGCTATCTCGGCGTGTGACGCTTGCTCAGGCGGCCGGAATACCGCCGCCGAGCACCACGGAATAGGCCTCCGCATCGATATTGCCGCCGGAGATGACGCAGACGATGTTGCCCGTCAGATCGGGCCGTGCGATCGCGGCGGCGAGCGAGGCCGCGCCCGCACCTTCGGTGACAATCTTGGCCTTCCTGAACAGCAGCCGCATCGCCTCCGTCACTTTGCCAGGGCTGACGGCAATGGCGCCGTCGATCAGGTCCCGGGCGATCGGCCAGAGTTGCGGCACCAGCGAGGGGCCGCCGATGCTCTTGATGAAGGACGGCCGGGTTTCGATCGTCACGATTTTTCCCGCTGCAAGGGCTGCGGTGACCGGCGCAGCGCTGTCGTCCTCGACCGCGAAGACGCGCGCCCGCGCGGAGACGGCCTTGACCGCGCTGGCGACCCCGGTGGTCATGCTGCCACCGCCATAGGGCGTCAGCACCACGTCGACATCGGGCAGGTCCTCGACGATTTCCATGCCGATGGAGCCGTTGCCGTTGAGCACCGCCTGGTCGGTCACCGGGTTGATCAGCAATTCCGGCGCATCCGGCCGGTCCGCGCCGAAAATGTAGTCCCACCAGGTTTGTGCGCTGACGAAGCGTACCTCGCCGACGAGGCTCCGGACACCATCGATCTTGGTCTGCGGCGCCCCGCGATACATGTAGGCCACCATCGGCACGCCGGCGCGGCGCGCGGCCCAGGCCATGCCATAAGCCATATTGCCGGAACTGGTGACCGCGACGCCTTTGCTGAGCGCCGAGCGATCACGCGACAACACCGCATTCAAAGCCGGCCGGAGCTTGAAGGCGCCGATCGGCGACAAGGTTTCCAGCTTCAGGAAGATTGTTCGGTCCGGGAAGCCGAGGTCGAGCTTGACGAGCGGCGTGCGGGCCAGGTGCGGCGCGATGCGCAAACGCGCCTCGGCGATCTCGTCGAGGGTCGGGCGGTGTGGTTTGGTCATGACGAAAGGCCTCCCGATATCCTCTGTTGAGAAACTGCGGGCGGAGAGCGCCCGCGATCGCAAAATCAGGTCACGGCGGCCCGGACGGCAAAGCGTGCATCCTGCCATGCGCCGGTGCGCAAAATATCGTCGAGGATCACGACGGCCTGCCACACGTCCGCATAGCGGACATAGAGCGGCGTGAAGCCGAAGCGCAGGGTCGAAGGGGCACGAAAATCGCCGATCACGCCACGGGCAATCAGTGCCTGCATGATCTCATAGGCGTTCGGATGGCTGAAGGACACCTGGCTGCCGCGTTTTGCGCGGTCGCGCGGGCTTTCCAGTTCGAGGCCATGGCCGGCGCATTTTTCTTCGACGAGCGCAATGAAGAGATCGGTAAGGCCGAGGCTCTTTTCGCGCAGGGCGGCCATGTCGACTTCGTCCCAGATGTCGAGTGCGCCCTTTAATGCGCGAAGCGACAGGATCGGCTGCGTGCCGCACAGGAAGCGGCGGATGCCATCGCCAGCCGCATAATGTGTTTCGAAGGCGAAGGGGCGCGCGTGGCCCCACCAGCCGCTGAGCGGCTGGCGGATGTTCCCGTGGTGCCGTTCGGCGGCGTAGATGAAGGCCGGCGCGCCGGGGCCGCCGTTCAGGTACTTGTAGGTGCATCCGACGGCGAAATCGACATTCGCACCGTCGAGATCGACCGGCAGGGCGCCCGCCGTGTGGCAAAGGTCCCAGATGACGAGCGCGCCGTTCTCGTGGGCCTTCTGCGTCAGCGCCGCCATGTCGCGCAACTCGCCGGACTTGTAGTTGACGTGGTTGACGAGAACCACGGCGACGTTGCCGTCGATCAGATCCTCGATATCAGGTGCATCCACGCCTTCGAGGCGGAGCGATGCACCGGGACGCGTCGAAACCACGCCCTCGGCCATGTAGATATCCGTCGGAAAACTGCCGCCTTCGCTGACGATGACCGAGCGGTCCGGCCGAAGCGCCATCGCGGCGTGCAAGGTTTTGTAGATGTTGATCGAGGTCGTATCACAAACGACCGTCTGGCCGGCAGCGGCGCCAATCAGGCGCCCGACCCGATCGCCAAGCGCCAGCGGCATGTCGAACCAGCCGGCGGTGTTCCAGCTGCGAATGAGGTCGTGCCCCCATTCTTCCGTCGCCGCCTTCTGCAGCTCGGCGAAGGCGGCATGCGAGGCGACGCCCAGCGAATTTCCGTCGAGATAGACGAGGCCCGGCGGCAGGATGAAGCGTTCACGCATGGTGCGCAGCCCATCAGCGGCATCCATGGCCTCGATCTGGGTGAAATCAGGAAGTGCAGTCATCGGATGGTCCTTGGATTATTCGCGAACGGTTTCGCGGGCGGGTGCTGCCCCGCGGCTGCGCTTGAGGCTCGGCAGGGCCAGCATGGCCAGAACGAATAGGCCCGTCGCCAGCTTCAGGTCCGGCGGCGGCATGCCGGCGGCAAGGCAGAAGGAGACGAGCTGATAGTAGACGATAGCGCCGACGAAGGGGGCGGCGAGCTGGCGCGGCACGCTACTCTTGCCGACTATCGCCTCGCCGATCATCAGCGCCGCAAGCCCGTTGATCAGGATGCCGAGGCCCATATTGACGTCGGCAAAGCCCTGCGACTGCACCATCAGCGCGCCGCCGGTTGCGGAAAAGGCCCCGGCAAGCCCGACGCCGCCGATGGTCGCGAGCCAGACATTGATGCCCTGCGCCTCGGCCATGTCGGGATTGGCGCCGACGGCGCGCACGGCCGTGCCCTTTTCGGTGCGAAAGAAATAGAGGAGCAGGATGAAGACGAGGAGGCCGATGGCCCCGGCCATGACGATCTTGCTCGCCGGAAAGCCGGGCTGAAGGAATGGCACCCAGTCAAACACCGTCGTCGAGCCGAAGACCGAGAGGTTCGAGCGGCCCATGATGCGCAGGTTGATGGAGTAGAGCATCGTCATCATCAGGATGCCGGCGAGCAGCGTGTGGATCCGGAAACGCAGGTGGATGAAGGCCGTGCAGCAGCCGGCGACGAAGCCGGCAATGAGCGCAATCAGGATCGCCGGGAGCGGTGACATGCCGGCCGCCATGAGCACGCCGCAGACGCAGCCGCCGAGCGGGAATGCGCCTTCGCTGGTCAGGTCCGGAAAGCTCAGCATGCGGAAGGGGATCATGATGCCGAGCACGACGAAGGCGAGGATGAGGCTCTGCGCCAGTGTGACGGGAACGAGTGCGATGAAGCTCGCGACGGTGTTTTGAAGAAAATCCATGGTCGTCAGCTCGCCAGAAACATGCGGTCGGTTTTGACGGAGAAATGGCCGATCAGGTCCGGGACCGTGATCGCGGTTTTCTCCCCGCCGGCGATTTCGAGGCGCACGCGGCCGGCATCGAGCATGATGACCCGGTGGCCGAAATCCACGGCGTGCTGCATGTTGTGCGTCACCATCAGCGTGGTCAGCTTCAGGGCCTCGACGGCGCGGATGGTGGCCTGCATGACGATGTCGGCGGTGCGCGGATCGAGCGCCGCGGTGTGTTCGTCGAGCAGCAGCAGTTCCGGCGAACCGCCGACCGCCATGATCAGCGAAAGTGATTGCCGCTGCCCGCCCGAAAGCAGTTCCACCCGCGTATCGAGACGGTTTTCAAGCCCGAGGCCGAGCAGCGACAGGCGCTCCTTGTAGGACGCCAGCCGCGCGGGATTGAGGCCGCGGCGGAGTGTGCGCTTGTTGCTCCGGAGATCGGCCAGCAGCATGTTTTCCGCCACCGTCATCGAGGCCGCGGTGCCCTTCATCGGATCCTGGAACACGCGTGCGAGCCTGATGGCGCGTTTGTGCACGGGCATGGCCGTCACGTCGTCGCCGTTGATGAGAACCTTGCCGGTATCGAGAACGAGTGCTCCGGAAATGGCATTGAGCATGCTGCTCTTGCCGGCACCATTCGAGCCGATGACGACGCCGAATTCACCCGTTTCGAGGCGCAGAGAGAGATCGTTCAGCGCGGTCTTCTCATCTGCCTGTCCCTTGTAGAATACCTTGCGGGCCGACCGGATTTCCAGCATTGGCTTCCCCCCTTTATTGTTGGGTGACGGCGCTTGTCGCGCCGCCACCGGTTCGCAGATCAGTCGATCAGGCAACCACAATCGGCGAGCGAGGCCGGCACTTCGAGACCGAAGGCGGCGAGCGTCTTCTTCGAGATCAGCGGCTTGTGGTCCTCATAGGCCGGGCGCCACGGGGCGATGGACTTCGGGTCCTTGCCCTTGAGGATTTCCGCGGCGATCCGGCCGGCGGCAAGGCCGACCTGCTCATAGTTCACGGCAAAACTCGCCGGAACGACGCCGTCGCGCACCGCACCGTCATCGGAGTTGACGATCGGTATCTGCGCCTGGCGTGCGGCGGCCGAAACGGCGGCGATCGCCGGCTGGAGCAGGTTGGAGGCCGGCGTATAGATCACGTCGGCCTTGCCGGCGAAGGAAGCGATGCGCTGCTGGATGTCGTTGACGTTGTCGACGCCGACATCCACCACCTCGAAACCGGCCGCCGGTGCCGCTTCCTTGATCTTTTCAAGCAGCGCCGCGTCGTTCGCCTCGCCCGGATTGTAGGGCACGCCGAAGCGCTTGGCGTTCGGCAGAAGCTTGTGGGTGAATTCCATCACAGCGGCGACGTCCTGAAGGTCGGTTGCGCCCGTCATGCCCTCGTCGCCTGCCTCCCAGGAGGGCACCAGCTTGGCGGCCACCGGATCGGTGACGGCGGAAAAGACCACCGGAATGCCGGAGCCGGCGAGTGCCTTCTTGGCGATCTGCGAGACGGGGGTGGTGATCGTGTAGATCAGCTTCGGCTGTTCGGCCTGGAGCTTGGCGATCATCTGTGGCACCAGCGATGCGTCGAAATTGGTGTGACTCTCGCTGTAGACGACGTCGGTTCCCTCGACGAAGCCGTTTTCCGCCAGAGCCTTCTTGAAGCCGGCGATCGATGCGGCGAGCTGCGGGTGCTCACCGAAATTGGCGATGCCGATGCGGATCGGCTCGGCGGCCGCCACTCCTGCGCCCCATGCGAGAGCGCCGGCGACCAGAAATCCGGAAATCCAATTCTTTTTCAGGCTGCTCATGAAATCCTCCCAGATACGACAAGCGGCCGCCGTTCCTCAGCGGCTTGCAGGGATCATGGCGGCGGGACGCTTTCTTGTCAAACAAATATATATAGTTTTGAAATAAACGCGTGATTATATATATTTGTGTCCATTGGGTGCAGGCGTTAAGGGAACTTGATGCAAGATCAGGAGCAATCGACCAAAACCGAATCCGCCTACCGGCTTCTGCGGCGCGACATACTCGCGACGCGGCTGAGGCCTGGTGCGCCGATGAAGCTGAGCGCGCTGCGCGATCGCTATGAGATCGGCTGGACGCCGCTCCGGGAGGCGCTGTCGCGGCTGGAGGCCGAAGGGCTCGTCACGGCGATCAGCAATCGTGGTTTTGCTGTGGCGCCGGTCTCGCGCGAGGAATTGGAGGATCTCACCCGCGCCCGTCTGGTCGTCGAGGTCCCGCTTCTCCTGGAAGCAATCGAGAATGGCGGCAGTGAATGGGAGTCGGCGGTCGTCACCGCGCATTACCGGCTGTCGCGCTGCAAACTCGTCGTCGAAAGCGCTACCGAAGGCGAGATTGATGAGTGGGACGAGAGGCACACTGCCTTCCATGCCGCGTTGATCAGCGCCGCGCGGTCCAACTGGCTCCTGCGCTTCCAGGCGACAATTTCCGACCAGCTGCGCCGGCACCACCGGTTCCTCAGCCTTGCCCCGGCAATGCGAGCTGCGGAGGGCAGGAGCGAGGGATATGAGGAAGCGGTTTCCGCGCTGCGCGACGCCATGGCAATCGAGCACCACACCGAACTCATGGAGGCCGCGCTCGACCGGAACATCAACCACGCGCGGGCGCTGATGGCCGATCACATCGGCTTTACGGTCAATGTCTATGCGCAATCGGAGGACGGCAGCGGTTCTCTACCCGCATTGCAGGCGCAGCCGTCAAAATGACGGCGCGACGTCCGGCCTGTCCAAGCGATGGAAACATCTCTAGAAGACAAGGTGACGGTATAGAAAGCGGGCGTTTGCAATGACGGGTGACGACAAGTTCGACATCGCGCCGGACTGGCTGGATGGCGAAACCAAGGTCCTTGAGGCTCCGCACGATCACCGGGCCGAGCTTCGGCTCTGGCTGCGCCTTTTGACCTGCTCGACTCTGGTCGAGAGCGAGGTGCGGCGGCGGCTCAGGGAAGAATTCGACTCGACCCTGCCGCGCTTCGACCTGATGGCCCAGCTCGAGCGCGCGCCGGATGGCATGGTGCTTGGTGAAGTCTCCAAGCGCATGATGGTCTCGCCGGGCAACATCACGGTTCTGGTGGAGCGGCTGACCGAGAGCGGGCATCTCAGCCGCACGACGCTCCCGACCGACCGGCGCGTGCAGATCATTGCGCTCACCCCCTTCGGCCGCGGTGAATTCGAGAAGATGGCGGCCCGGCATGCCGACTGGATCTCCGACCTCTTTGCCGGTCTCGCACCAGACGATGGCAGCCTGCTGATGGACGAGCTTGCCAAGCTCAAGCGCTCCATCATGGCTTCGCTTGCCAAGGGCGCCTGAAACGTCCTTTCCGTCTTTTCTGACGCCCTTTGAAGCGAGCCGTTCCCACGCGGCGCGTCCGTCAAAGGTGCGTGCTCGCCCAAAACAATTTTAAGCTTGAAATTTCTTTCGAACGGGTCCACCTTGCTTCTCGCAGTCCGAGGCGCCCCGACAGCGTCTTGACAGCGACACGCGCAGCCGGACCTCGGGAGGAGAACGACATGCGGATCGTCTGTATCGGTGGTGGGCCTGCCGGGCTCTATTTTGCGCTGCTGATGAAGCGCCAGCACCCGGAACATCATATCACCGTCGTCGAGCGCAACCGCGCCTTCGATACGTTCGGCTGGGGCGTGGTGTTCTCCGATGCGACCATGCAGTCGATGCGCCAGTGGGACCCCGAGACGGCGGAGGCGATAGAGGTCTCCTTCAACCATTGGGACGACATCGAGCTGGTCTTCAAGGGCCGCAAGATCCGCACGACCGGCCACGGCTTCGTCGGCATTGGCCGCCGGAAGATGCTCAACATCCTGCAGGACCGCTGCCTGGAACTCGGCGTCGAACTGCTGTTCGAGCGCGATGTGGAGAGCGACGCGGAATTTGCCGATGCGGACCTCATCATCGCGTCGGATGGCGTCAATTCGCGCCTTCGCAACAAATATGCCGAGGTCTTCCAGCCCGATATGGTCGTGCGGCCGAACCGCTACATCTGGCTCGGCACCAACAAGCTGTTCGACGCCTTCACCTTCGATTTCCAGCGCACCGAACACGGCTGGTTCCAGTCGCATATCTATCGCTTCGACGACACGACCTCGACCTTCATCGTCGAGACGACGGACGACGTCTACAAGGCCAACGGTCTCGACCAGATGGACCAGCAGCAGTCCATCGAATTCTGCGAAAAGCTCTTTTCCGGCACGCTGGACGGTCACAAGCTGATGACCAATGCGCGGCATCAGCGCGGCTCCGCCTGGCTGAATTTTGGCCGATTGATCTGCGAAAAATGGAGCCATTTCAACGGCAAAAGCCATGTCGTGCTGATGGGCGACAGCGCCCATACCGCCCATTTCGCCATCGGCTCGGGCACCAAGCTCGCCATCGACGATGCAATCGAGCTGACCCGGCAATTCGATATCCTCGGCCACGACAAGGCGCACATCCCCGCCGTGCTTGCGGCATATGAAGAGGTGCGCCGCGTCGACGTCGCCCGCATCCAGAATGCGGCACGCAACGCCATGGAATGGTTCGAGGTCGTCGGCACACGCTATGCCGATACGCTGGAGCCCGAGCAGTTCATGTATTCGATGCTGACCCGCTCGCAGCGCATCAGCCACGAAAATCTTCGCCTGCGCGACAAGGTGTGGCTCGAAGGGTTCGAGCGCTGGTTCGCCGAGCGGTCGGGTGCGGAGCCGGCAGCAAACGGCACGGTGCCCCCGCCAATGTTCACGCCGTTCAAGCTCCGCGGCCTGACGCTGCGCAACCGCATCGTGGTGTCGCCGATGGCGATGTACTCGGCAACGGATGGCGTGCCGGGCGATTTTCACCTGGTGCATCTCGGCGCACGCGCTATGGGCGGTGCCGCCCTCATCTTTCCGGAAATGACCTGCGTGACGGCCGATGCCCGCATCACGCCCGGCTGCCTCGGCCTGTGGAACGACGACCAGCAACAGGCCTTCAAACGCATCGTCGATTTCGTCCACCTCCAGACACCAGCCAAGATCGGCATCCAGCTCGGCCATGCGGGGCGCAAGGGTGCCACGAAACTGGCCTGGGAGGGCATCGACCAGCCGCTCATCGACGGTGGCTGGCCGCTGATCTCGGCCTCGGCCGTGCCCTATCTCGCGCATTCTGAGACGCCGCGCGAAATGACCCGTGAGGACATGGACCGTGTCGTCCAAGACTTCGTGCGCGCTGCCGAACGAGCCCGAGACATCGGCTTCGACATCCTCGAGTTGCACGCCGCACACGGCTACCTGCTGTCGAGTTTTCTCTCGCCGCTGACCAACCGGCGCACCGACGCGTATGGTGGCGAGCACGCGGCCCGCGCCCGCTTCCCGCTCGAAGTGTTCCACGCCATCCGCAAGGTTTGGCCTGAAGACAAGCCGATCTCCGTGCGCCTGTCGACGCATGACTGGCTTGAAGGCGGCAACACACCGGAGGATGCGGCGATTTTCGCGCGGATGTTCAAGGAGGCTGGTGCCGACATGATCGACTGCTCTTCCGGCCAGGTGGTGAAGGAGGAAAAGCCGGTCTACGGCCGCCTGTTCCAGACGCCGTTCTCCGACAAGATCCGCAACGAAATCCAGGTCCCGACCATCGCCGTCGGCGCGATTTCCGAGGCCGATCACGCCAATTCGATCATCGCGGCCGGCCGCGCGGACCTCTGCGCCATCGCCCGTCCGCATCTGGCAGATCCGTCCTTCGTGCTGCACGAGGCGGCGAAGATCGGCTATGACGCCCAGCCCTGGCCAAAGCAGTACCATTCCGCCCGCGGGCAATATGTCAGCAACCTCGCCCGCGCGACAACGACGGCGGGCAAGTCATGAGCAGACGGCACGCCCTCGTCACAGGCGCCGGCAGCGGCATCGGCAAGGCGATCGCGCTTGCACTCGCGGCCGATGGTCATGTCGTGAGCCTGGCAGGCCGGCGCGCGGCCCCCCTGGAAGCTGTGCGCGATGAGATCCGTGCGTCAGGCGGGGAGGCCTTTGTCCGGGATGGCTTCGACGTCAGCGACGCCGCTGCCGTCGAACGCGGCATTGCGGCGGCGATCGCTGAAGCCGGCGATATCGCGGTGCTCGTCAATTGCGCTGGCGAGGCGCCGTCCGCGCCGTTCGAGAAAACCGACCTAGCGCTCTGGCAACGGGTTCTCTCCATCAACCTGACCGGCGTCTTTCTGGTGACACAGGCCGCACTCGCCTCCGTGCGCCGGGCCGGAAACGGCCGGATCGTCAACGTCGCCAGCACCGCGGGCCTGACAGGCTATGCCTATGTCTCGGCCTATTGCGCCTCCAAACATGGAGTCATCGGCCTGACGCGGGCGCTGGCACTGGAACTGGCGCGCAGCGACGTCACCGTCAACGCTGTTTGCCCCGGTTTCACCGACACGCCGTTGATCGATGGCGCGCTCGACACGATCAGCGAGAAGACCGGCCGCTCGCGCGAGGACGCCCGCGCCAGCCTCGCCCGCGCCAATCCGCAGGGCCGGCTGGTGACACCCGCCGAGGTGGCCCACACCGTTTCCTGGCTTGCCTCGGAAAAGGCGACCGCGATCACCGGCCAAGCCATCGCGGTGGCCGGCGGCGAAGTTCTGTGAGGATAGACGACATGACGAACCCCATGCAGGCCAAGAAACGTCCCTTCAAGGGTCATGAGGCAAAACACTTCCTGTTCGAAACGGATGCCGACGGCCGCATCGCCACGATCACGCTCAACCGCCCGGACAAGAAGAACCCGCTGACCTTCGAAAGCTATGAAGAGCTTGGCGATCTCTTTCGCTCGCTTTCGCGCGCCAGCGATATCCGCGCGGTCGTGCTGACCGGCGCCGGGGCCAATTTCTCCTCCGGCGGGGATGTGTTCGAGATCATCGAGCCGCTGACGCGCATGGCCATGCCGGACCTTCTCGATTTCACCCGCATGACCGGCGAACTGGTGCGCCAGATGCGGGCCTGCTCGCAACCGATCATCGCGGCCGTCGATGGCATCTGCGCCGGTGCCGGCGCCATTCTGGCGATGGCCGCCGATTTCCGTGTCGCGACGCCGGAGGCGAAGACCGCATTCCTGTTCACCCGCGTCGGGCTTGCCGGTGCGGATATGGGCGCCTGCGGTATTCTACCCCGCATCATCGGCCAGGGCCGCGCCGCCGAGCTGCTCTTCACCGGCCGCGTCATGACGGCGGCGGAAGGCCATTCCTGGGGCTTTTACAATGCCCTGCACGAGCGCGACACGCTGCTCGCCGAAGCGCAAAAATTTGCCCGCACGGTCGCCGATGGTCCGTGGTTCGCCCATGCGATGACGAAAAAGATGCTCGACCAGGAATGGGCGATGGGCATCGACCAGATGATCGAGGCGGAAGCACAGGCCCAGGCGATCTGCATGGCGACCGGCGATTTCCGCCGCGCCTTCGAGGCCTTTGCCGCCAAGGCAAAGCCCGTCTTCGAGGGGAACTGACCATGCACTCCGAACGCAAGACGCTGACCCGCGACCATCTCGACTGGCCGTTCTTCGACGAGACTCACCGCGCCCTTGCTGCGGATCTCGACGGCTTCGTTGCCCGCGGCAGCCTCGATGAAGTCGATCACGGCGATGTCGATGCCGCCTGCCGGCAACTGGTCACAGCCCTTGGTGCCGCCGGCCTTCTCCGTCCCTGCGTGCCAAAAGCCTTCGGCGGTGCGAGCGAAGAGATCGACAGCCGGGCGCTTTGTCTCGTTCGCGAGACGCTGGCCTATGCCGACGGCCTTGCCGATTTCGCCTTCGCCATGCAGGGGCTCGGCACGGGCGCAATCAGCCTTTCCGGTTCGCAGGCGCTGAAGGAGCTTGTCCTGCCCAAGGTCGCAGCCGGCGAATGGATTTCCGCCTTTGCCCTTTCCGAGCCCGATGCCGGATCGGATGTCGCCGCTTTGGCCTGTGCGGCGCGGCGCGATGGGGACGATTTCGTGCTCGACGGCGAAAAGACCTGGATCTCGAACGGCGGCATCGCCGACGTCTATACGGTCTTCGCGCGCACCGGCGAGGCGCCCGGCACCCGCGGCATTTCCGCTTTCGTCGTCTTCGCGGATACGCCAGGCTTCACGATTGCCGAGCGCATCGAGACGATCGCGCCGCATCCGCTCGCCCGCATCCGTTTCGACAATTGCCGCATTCCAGCTGCGCAGCTTCTCGGCAGCCCGGGCGAAGGCTTCAAGATCGCCATGCGCACGCTCGACATTTTTCGCCCGTCCGTTGCGGCGGCCGCAACCGGTTTCGCACGAAGGGCGCTCGACGAAGCGGTGTCGCACGCCAAAAATCGAAAGATGTTCGGCGCGACGCTGGCCGATCTGCCGACCGCGCAAAGCACACTCGGCGAGATGGCGACCGCGATAGACGCCGCAGCCCTCCTCACCTGCCGCACCGCCTGGAAGCGCGACGTGCAGAAGCAACCGACGACGCCCGAAGCCGCGATGGCGAAGATGACGGCGACGGAAAATGCGCAATGGGTCATCGACCAGGCGCTCCAGCTTTTCGGTGGCCGCGGCGTGCGCTCCGGCGAGATCACCGAACGGCTCTACCGGGAGATACGGGCGCTGCGCATCTACGAGGGCGCGACCGAAGTTCAAAAGCTCATCATCGGCCGCGAGCTGGTGAAGACCTCGACGCGATAGAGGGGAGGCAACCGTGTTCACGATCAAAAAACCATTGCGGTTCGGGGATTGCGACCCATCGGGGATCGCTTACTTCCCGTCCTACCTCAACATCCTCGTCGGTGTGCTGGAGGACTTTTTCGCCTCGCTCGGCTTTCCCTGGAAGGCAATGAATGACGAGTTGCGCATCGGTGTGCCGACGGTGCGCCTCGACCTCACCTTCCGTCGCCCGGGCTTTCAGGGCGACGAGCTGGATTTCGCGCTCGCGGTGCATGGCGTCGGCCGTTCGTCACTCGACATGGACCATACGGTCTCGGCAAGGGGCATCGTGCTCTGGACCGCCAAACACCGCATCGTCGCCACCTCGCTCGATACCCATGCCTCGCTCGCCTGGCCGGACGATATCCGCGCCGCACTGACATCTCATCTGGAGACGCCCCATGCACACCATCCTGCAACCTGAAGGCTGGGCAAAGCCCATCGGCTATTCCAACGGCGTGGCGGCGACGGGCCGCACGTTTTTCGTCGGCGGCCAGATCGGCTGGAACAAACACTCCGAATTCGAGACCGACGATTTTGTCGAACAGGTGCGCCAGACGCTGAAGAATGTCGTCGCCGTGCTCGCGGCAGGCGGCGCCGAACCCCACCACATCACCACGATGACCTGGTATTTTACCGACAAGCAGGAATATCTCGGCAACCTGCGCGGCATCGGCCAAGCCTACCGCGAAACCATCGGCAGGCACTATCCCGCCATGGCGGCGATGCAGGTGGTCGCGCTGGTCGAGGACCGCGCCAAGATCGAGATCCAGGCCACGGCCGTCATCCCCGAATGAGGCTTGCCGCAATGGCCGAGATGCGATTTTCCGAGAGTGTTTCTGCCCGGCTGGACGGGGACGTTCTTGTCGTTGCCATCGACAACCCGCCCGTCAATGCCCTCTCGGCGCATGTCCGGTCCGGTCTGGTCGCGGCACTGGACTATGCCGCCGGTGCTCGCGATATCGTCGGGCTTGTCATCTCGGGCACGGGCCGCATCTTCATAGGCGGGGCGGATATCCGGGAGTTCGGCAAGCCCCCGGTCGCGCCCTCGCTGCCTGACGTGATCGACCAGATCGAGGCTTTCGAGAAACCCGTCGTCTGCGCCGTAACCGGTGCAGCCCTTGGCGGCGGTTGCGAGGTCGCGCTCGCCTGCCACGGCCGCATTGCCGGCGAGAACGCCACGTTCGGCCTGCCGGAGGTAAAGCTCGGCATCGTTCCGGGCGCCGGCGGGACACAAAGGCTGCCGCGCCTGATCGGCACGATTGCGGCCATAGACCTCATCGGTACGGGACGGGCGGCAAAGGCCGAGGAAGCCGTGGCGCTCGGCCTCGCCGATGCTATCGCTGCCGATCCCCTGACGGCGGCCATTGCAGCCGCGCGTGAAAATGCCGGGCGACCGCTTCGCCGCACCGGCAGGATCACGATTCCCGCGGTGGATGCCGCCGCTGTCGATATGGCGGAGGCAAAGGTCGTTGCCAAAAGCCGCGGCCAGTACGCCCCCGTCGAAGCTGTTCGACTCGTGAAGTCGGCAGGCCACTTCGACCTTGAACAGGGCTTGGCGGAGGAGCGCGCCACATTCCTGCGTTTGCGCGATTCCGAGGAATCGGCAGCCCTGCGACACGTCTTCTTTGCCGAGCGCGCCGCCTGGAAGGTCGAAACGCTCACTGATGTGTCGCCGCGGCGGATCGAAACCGTCGGGGTGGTCGGCACGGGGCTGATGGGCTCCGGCATTGCGGTCTCGGCGCTCACCAGCGGTTACCACGTCATCGCGCTGGAGCAGACTCCAGAGGCCGCGGCCAGTGGGCGCGAGCGTATCGCCGGCATTCTCGCCAAGGCCGTGCAATCCAGGCGCCTGACGGCGGAGGGACGCGAGGCATGCCTTGCCCGGCTCGAAGCGACTGCCGAGGCGAAGGACCTTGCGACGGCCGATCTCGTCGTGGAAGCCGTCTTCGATGACCTCTCCGTCAAGACGGATCTGTTTCGCAGGCTCGACAGCATCGTCGCGCCCGATGCTATCTTGGCGACCAACACGAGCTATCTCGATCCCGATACGATTGCGGCCGCAACGGCCGATCCGTCCCGCGTGGTCGGCCTGCACTTCTTCTCGCCCGCCAATGTCATGCGGCTCGTGGAGGTCGTCGATTGCGCGAAAACCGCGCCCGACGTGCTGGCGAGCGCACTCAACTTCGTCAAGCGCCTCGGCAAGCTTGCTATCGTCTGCGGCGTCACCGAGGGCTTTATCGGCAACCGCATCTTCTCCGCCTATCGCCGAGAAGCGGAGTTCATGCTCGAGGACGGCGCCCTGCCGCACCAGATCGATTCTGCGCTCGAGGCCTATGGCTTTCCGATGGGCATTTTCGCCGTCAATGACATGGCCGGCCTCGAAATCGCCTGGGCACGCCGAAAGCGGCTGGCCGCGGCCCGCGATCCCGCGGAGCGTTATGTCGAGATCGCCGACAGGCTCTGCGAAGCAGGTCGCCTCGGCCGCAAGAATGCCCTCGGCTGGTACGCCTACCCAAGCGGCGAGCGCACGATCGATCCCGCGGTGACGGCAGTGATCGAAGCGGCGCGGGCGGCGAAAAACATCGTTCCGCGGGCTTTTGCATCGGAAGAGATCATCGATCGTCTCCTTGCGGCAATGGTCGATGAGGGGAGAGCACTGCTCGCCGAAGGTATCGCCGCGCGGCCCGGCGATATCGATCTGGTCATGATCAACGGCTACGGCTTTCCCGCCCACAAGGGCGGACCGATGTTCGCCGCGCAAAAGAGCTAGAACTTAGCGGCGGGCGTAGCGGCTGGCGGGCAAACATAAAAAGAAGCGCCGCTGAAAGAGCGACGCCTCCGAATTGATGCCGTTACTCTTGGAAGATCACTCGGCCGGCTGGAGAGCGGTTTCCCCGATCAGCGTTTCTGGCGCGGTGCCGCTCAGCACTTCCTTCAGCTTCGCCTCATCCAGTTCGTTTTCCCAGCGGGCGACGACGATGGTGGCGACGGCATTGCCGACAAAGTTGGTCAGAGCGCGGCATTCCGACATGAAACGATCGATGCCGAGGATCAGCGCCATGCCGGCAACCGGCACGGAGGGCACGACCGAGAGCGTGGCGGCAAGCGTGATGAAACCGGCGCCGGTGATGCCGGCGGCGCCCTTTGAACTCAGCATGGCGACGAGCAGCAGGAGCAGCTGATCACCGAACGACAGAGGAATGTCGACCGCCTGTGCGATGAAGAGGGCTGCGAGCGTCATGTAGATGTTGGTACCGTCGAGGTTGAACGAGTAACCGGTCGGAATGACGAGGCCGACCACCGAGCGCTTGCAGCCGGCCTTTTCCATTTTCTGCATCAGGCCCGGCAGTGCCGCTTCGGACGACGAGGTGCCGAGAACGAGCAGCAGTTCCTCCTTGATGTAGCGGATGAGCGCCAGGATCGAGAAACCGTTGTATCTGGCGACGGCGCCCAGCACCACGAAGACGAAGAGGAGCGAGGTGATGTAGAAGGTGGCGATCAGGAAGGCGAGGTTGGCGACCGAGCCGATGCCGTATTTGCCGATGGTGAAGGCCATGGCGCCGAAGGCGCCGATCGGGGCCGCCTTCATCAGGATGGCGACCAGCCGGAAGATCGGGCTCGTCAGCGCCTGAAGGAAATCGACGACCGGCTTGCCCTGTTCGCCGACCATGCCGAGCGCGATGCCGAACAGCACCGAGAAGAACAGCACCTGCAGGATGTCGCCCTCCGCGAAGGCACCGACGATGGTCTGCGGAATGATGTTCATCAGGAAGCCGGTGATGGTCGATTCATGCGCCTTGCTCGTATAGGTTGCCACCGCATTGGCATCGAGCGAGGCGGGGTCGATGTGCATGCCGGCGCCCGGCTGCACCACATTGGCGACCAGCATGCCGATGGCCAGCGCCAGCGTGGAGAAGGTGAGGAAGTAGATCATCGCCTTGCCGGCGACGCGGCCGACCTTCTTCAGGTCCGACATGCCGGCAATGCCGGTGGCGACCGTCAGGAAGATCACTGGCGCGATGATCATCTTGACGAGCTTGATGAAGGCATCGCCGAACGGTTTCAGGCTGGCACCGAATTCCGGATAATAATGGCCGACCAGCATGCCGGCAACGATGGCGACGATCACCTGGAAATAGAGGTGGCGGTAGAATGGCAGGGGAGCACGCGGTTGCGTGTCGACAGACGAAATGTGCATGGCTTCCTCCGTTCGCACCCCAACCGGAAACCGGCTCTTCCCGGGGTGACTTGCTGAAACTGAAACATGTTCAGCAAGGGGCGTGCCAAGTTGCGAAGCGCAGGATAAGCTATTGTAAATAGTTACTTATTTCTTCAGCACTGCGAAAGCACCCCCGTGCTCTGTGCGAATTTCCGCACAGAGAACATTGAGTCTCGTGCGGCTTTATGCTCAAAATCAAAAATGGAGGCGCCCTCACCGACCCGCACAGCGGCAGATCTTTCCCGCACGGCACGGCGGCAGTGGATCGTTTTCGCCCTTGCCCTCCTTTCGATCGCGATTGCAGCGCTCTATGCGGCCGGCATCTATGGCCGGTCCGCCGCGCTTTCGGCGCTGGAGGAACAGGGGCACGCCGATGCCGGTCTCAAGGTCGCGCTTCTGCGCGCCGTGCTGGAACGCCCGCGTGCGCTCCCCTTCCTGCTGTCACGCGATCGGGACGTCACCGAGGCGCTGGCCGGGCCCGATCCTGCCCGGCGTGCCTTTCTCGACCGCAAGCTGGAAGAACTGGTGGCGGGCACCAGTGCTGCGGTGATCTATGTCATCGACACGAAGGGTGTCGCGATTTCAGCGAGCAACTGGCGCGAACCGACGAGTTTCGTCGGCAACGACTATTCGTTTCGTGCCTATTTCTCGCGTGCGATGAAGGACGGCACGGCCGAGCATTTTGCGCTCGGCTCGGTCAGCAAACGGCCGGGCCTCTATATATCGCACCGGATCGGCCCGGCCGCAGCCCCGCTCGGCGTCGTCGTCGTCAAGATGGAGTTCGATCAGCTCGAGCGCGACTGGCACGAGACGCAGCGCCCGTCCTACATCGTCGATGCAGACCATGTGGTGCTGATCACCAGCATCCCCTCCTGGCGTTTCATGACGACCGAACCGTTGCCGGCGGAAAACCTTGCCGCCATTCGCGAGAGCCTGCAATTCGGGGAAGCGCCACTCACGCCTCTGCCCTTCGAGAGGACCGCGGACGGCCTGCTTCGCGCCGTACAGCCGGGCGGCGGCGCGGAAACCTATTTGCGCATCACTGCGCCGGTCGTCTCGACGCCCTGGCAATTCGAATATCTCGTACCGGTCGCCGGCACGGTTGCCGCCGGCATGCGGGAGGCCCAGCTTCTCGCCCTTATTGCCATCGGCGCAATCACGATCGCGGCTGCGATCTGGCTGCGCCGTCGCCAGACATCGCTTGCCAACGCTGCTCGAGCCCAGGCGGCCCGCGACGAACTGGAGCGCCGCGTGGTCGAGCGCACCATGGACCTCAGCCTTGCCCGCGACCGCCTGCAAGTCGAAATCGCCGAGCACCGGGAAACCGAAACGAAACTGCAATCCGTGCAGCAGGATCTCGTGCAGGCCAACCGGCTGGCCATTCTCGGCCAGGTCGCCGCCGGCGTCGCGCATGAGATCAACCAGCCGCTCGCCACCATCCGTGCCTATGCCGACAATTCCAAGGTCTTTCTGGCCCGCAGCAAACCCGAGCCGGTGCTCGAAAACCTCGGTCTCATTGCCGACCTCACAGACCGGATCGCGACGATCACCGAGGACCTGAAGGCGCTTGCCCGCAAAGGGCGGTCCGGTGAGGAACCGGTCGTGCTGCTGGAGGTCATCGACGGCGCCATCATGCTGCTGCGCAGCCGCTTCACCGGCCGCCTCGAACGCCTGATCATTGCCCCCATGCCACAGGATCTCGCCGTCCTGGGTAACCGGCTCAGGCTCGAACAGGTGTTCATCAATCTCTTCCAGAACGCGCTGGAAGCCGTCGCGGACAGGGCGGATGGGCGGGTGGACGTTTCCATCGCGGTCACCGATGGAGACGTCGCCATTTCGGTAGCCGACAACGGACCCGGCATTTCGTCGGCCATTCTGGGATCACTCTTCGAACCCTTCAACACCTCCAAGGAAAAGGGCCTTGGGCTCGGCCTCGTCATCGCCAAGGATATCGTCTCCGATTATGGCGGACGGCTTGAGGTCGAGACGGATGCGGGCGGGGCCTGCTTCAGGGTCCATCTGCGAAAGGTTCAGCCATGACCATACCCGTCCTCCTCGTCGACGACGACCGGCAGCTTTTGCATGCGACGGCCCAGACGCTGGAACTGGCCGGCTTCGACGTCACGCCCTTCGGCGCGGCCACCGACGCGCTCGCACGCATCGACCGGAGCTTTGCCGGTGTCGTTGTTTCCGATATTCGTATGCCCGGCATGGACGGGCTTCAGCTGTTCGAGCGCATCCGCGGGCTTGATCCGGAAGTTCCTGTTATCCTCGTCACCGGCCACGGCGACATTCCGACGGCCGTCAAGGCCATTCAGGATGGCGTCTACGATTTCATCACCAAACCCTTCCCTGCCGAGCGGCTGATCCAATGTGTGCACCGCGCCGCCGAAAAACGTGGCCTCGTCCTGGAAAACCGCCGTCTCAGGGAGGCAGCCCGGCAGGCCGAGGACGATTTTCCGCTGATCGGCCAAACGCCGGTGATGGACCGCCTGCGCCAGATGCTGCGCCAGATCGCCGACACGGATGTCGACGTCCTGGTGACCGGCGAAACGGGCAGCGGCAAGGAGGTGGTCGCCCGTTTGCTGCACGGCTGGAGCCGCCGCTCCAAGGGCAATTTCGTCGCCCTCAATTGCGGCGCGCTGCCGGAACAGGTGATCGAAAGCGAGCTGTTCGGCCATGAACCGGGCGCCTTCACCGGCGCCCAGAAGAAGCGCATTGGCCGGATCGAACATTCGAGCGGCGGCACGCTCTTTCTCGACGAACTGGAAAGCATGCCGCTTTCGACCCAAGTCCAACTGCTGCGCGTGCTCGAAATGCGCGAGGTCACGCCGCTCGGCACCAACGAGGTGCGACCCGTCGATATCCGCATCGTCGCGGCTGCGAAGGTCGACCTTGCCGACCCGGCACAACGCGCGACTTTTCGCGAGGATCTCTACTATCGTCTGAACGTCATCTCGCTCTCCATCCCGCCGCTGCGCGAACGCCGGGAGGATATTCCGCTTCTCTTCAGCTACTTCGCCGAGCGGGCTGCGCGGCGTTTTCAGCGCGAAACGCCACTCCTTTCCGCCGACGTCCTGCGGCATCTTGCCGATCACGACTGGCCGGGAAACGTGCGTGAACTTTCCCATTTCGCCGAGCGCACCGTGCTGGGCCTGGTGCCGACGCCCCTCGCACCCGCCGTACCGGTGCTCGATACCTCCGGTACGCTCCCGGAGCGGCTGGAACGGCTGGAGGCGGAGATCATCCGGGATACGCTCTCCGCCCATGGCGGCGACGTGCAGGAGACGATCGCGGCGCTGGGTATCCCGCGCAAGACCTTCTATGACAAACTCCAACGCCACGGCATCGTTCGACGCGCGTTTTCCAGCAAGGCCGACGAGGAAAACCCGTGACAACGACAAATCCGAAGGCCGCCGCCACGCGTTGGTTTCGAACCGCCAAAAAAGCTGTAATTCGCGGTCCGGGAAAGCTTAAACCGCCCCGGGACATTGTCGAATGTCCTCCCGCGCACCATGTCATGAAGGCTATAAGCGCGCTGCCTAGGATCTTCGTGGCGAATGCAGGGAGCGAGGCGACGAATGACATCCAAACGCAGGCAGACCGTCCCGTTGCTCAACGAGTCCAGCGACGCTCTTCAGTCTCGTCCCTTGCGAAAACACGACCCGGACCAGCCGAGCTTGCCCTTCGACGCCATGCCCGACCGGATCAAGCCCTGTCTTGCCCGCTCGAAACCATCACCACCGCAGGGATCGGATTGGGTCTACGAAGTCAAATGGGGCGGCTGCCGGATCGCCGTGCATATCGATCCCGGCGGTGTGAGGGTGATCACAAGCGAGGGTCACGACTGGACTCATCGCTTCCCTTCCATCGTGGCGGCGGCGCGCGACCTCGGCACGTTTTCCGCCATACTCGACGGGGAAGCCGTCGTGCTGGATGGCGACGGATGCCCTGACTTTGAGGCATTGCAACGCTCGCTCGGCGGGCGCGGTGGCACATGGGCTTCGAGCGAGGCAATCTTCTATGCCGTCGATCTTCTCTATCTGGATGGCCACGATCTGACGGAGACGGAACTCTCCGCCCGCCGGCACGCTCTGGAGGTGCTTGTTCCCGCAGACCGCACCACGGCCATTCGCCTTTCAGAACAGGCCACTGGCAACGGCAGCGCGCTGCTGGCGCAGGCCTGCGAACTGGGGTTCGAGGGGATCATCGCCAAGCGTCGCGACCGCCCTTATCGCTCCGGCCGCACCGGCGACTGGCTTGAGATCACATGCCTTCGGACTGAAAGCTTCATCATCGTCGGTTACGAACATTCGCCATCGGCGCCATCAGGCATCGGCAGCCTCCTTCTTGCCGGGCGAGAGGGCCTTGACTGGGTCCCTGTCGGTGCTGTCGACGCCGGCTTTGATGCGAAGGAGGCGGCCTCTCTCCGCCAGATGCTCGACAGGCTCAAGACGAGGAAACCGGTGGTGCCGATCACGGGTGAGAATCTCGTTTTTGCACAGCCCACTTTGATCGCAGACATCGCGTTTCGCGGCTGGACCGGGAACGGCAGTCTGCGGCACGCGTCTTACAGGGGCCTGCGCGAAATCCAGGACAATGCGGCGATATTCGATATGGCCGCGCTTCCGGCTACCAAACCGATCGCTGCGGTTTAGTTCGCTTGCAATGGCGCCAATCCCTCAAGCGACGGCCTGCGCCCCGGTGATCTCCACCAATGAGCCACACATGAACGCGGCCTCTTCTGATGCAAGGAAGGCGACGAGGGCCGCGACCTCTTCCGGCTTGCCGATGCGGCCGAACGGAACGAGCCTGTCGAGATCGGCGATGGTGCGACCGGAGCGTTTGACGCCGGCCTCGAGCATCGGCGTGTGAATCTCGCCGGGGCAGACGGCGTTGACGCGCACCTTGTCCGGCGCATAGTCGCGGGCGAGATTCTGCGTGAAGGCTGCGACCGCCGCCTTGGTCGTGTTGTAGGCGATGTGGTTCGGCGCGGGATAGAGGCCCCATTGCGACGCGGTGTTGACGATCGCGCCGCCGCCGGCAGCGATCATGTGCGGCAACACGGCGCGGCAGAGGTGGAACATCGAATCCAGGTTGACGGTGAAACTCGTCGCCCAGTCCTCGTCCGACAGCGAAAGAAGATTGCCGCGCCGGTTGATGCCGGCATTGTTGACCAGCACGTCGATCCAGCCTTCGAGCGCAAAAACCTCTTCGATAAGGCCGAAGCACGCGTCCTTCTTGGCAATATCCGCAGCAATCGCCACTGCTCGGCCATGGTCATCCGCGATGCCCTGCACCACAGTCGCCGCGGCCTCGCCGTTGACAACCGTCACCACCACCAGCGCGCCCTCGGCGGCCAGCCGTCGCGCAATCGCCGAGCCGATGCCGCCGCCGGCACCCGTGACGACCGCGACCTTGTTCTCGAAACGCTTCATGGAAAATCCTCCTGATATTACCGGATATAGCTGCCGCCGTTGACGTCGAGCGTCGCGCCGTTCAACGAGGCCTGCGAGGGGCGCAGTACGAAGGCGACGAGTTCGGCCACATCGGCAGGCGACGCCATCTCGCCGACGGGGATGTCCGCGACCGCTGCCTGCTTGCCATGTTTGGCGATGAAGTCTTCTGCCATGTCGGTGCGCACCCAACCGGGCGCGATGGCGACGGCTGTGACGCCATCTGCGCCGAAACTGCGGGCGATGGATTTCGTGAGGTTCACCAGGGCCGCCTTGGTCGCACCATAAGGCATGGCGTCGGCCGCATAGCCGCGCTGTCCGGCACGGCTCGCCATATTGACGATGCGCCCGCCGCCCGTCGCCTTAAAGTGGCGGATGGCTTCCTTGCAGAGATCGGCGGCGGCGAAGAAATTGATCTGGAACTCCCTTTGCCACGCGGCTTTCCAGTCCTCCGGCGAAGCGTCGATGGAAATCTCCGTGCGGATACCGGCATTGTTGACGAGGCCATGAATACGCCCGGCGGCAGCGAACGCTTCCCGCAAAAGCGCAAACGGGCCGTCAGCCGCGGAAAGATCGGCCTGCACCAGCAAGCCGTTGCCGTTGATGCGGGCAAGGAGCGCCTCGGCACCCGCCCTATCCCGTCCGTAGTGAATGATCGGCCGGGCGCCCTCCGCTGCCAGCCGTTCGACGATGGCGGCGCCGATGCCGCCCGATGCGCCGGTGACAAGAACGGTCTGTCCCTGCAATGGCTTTTCCATGGTTCTACCTCAACAGACCGACCTGCGGCCCCCACGTATCCGACAGCGCGAAACCGGCGGCGAAAGGATCGTCGGGGTCGAGACGCAGGTGCGAGCGGCCATAGACATAGCCGCGGCCGGTGATGCGCGGCAGCACAGCGCGGCGCCCGCCGATCTCCGTCTCGCCGATCGCCTCGGCCAGAAATTCTCCGCCGATGATGGAGCGGGAGAGGCGGGCATCGCCCACCGACACCTCGCCGCGGGCAAACAGCGCGGCGAGATTGGCGGAGCTTCCCGTGCCGCAAGGTGACCGGTCGACACGGCCTGGCTGGAGCGTGGTGCAGGTGCGGATCGCGCCGTCAGGCTCGCGGTCGCGGAACATGACATAGGCGATCTCATCGACACCGGTCAGCGTCGGGTGCCGCACCTTCACCTGATCGGCGAGAACCCGCTTCAGTTCGATACCGGCTTCGGCGAGCGCCCGGGCGTTGTCCGGCGCGATGGCGAGACCGACCTGACCGACGTCCACCAGCGCATAATAGACACCGCCGAAGGCGATATCGACGGTGATGCGGCCCCAGGGTGTATCGATGGTGTGGTCCAGAACCTCGGCAAAACTCGGCACGTTGTCGAGGCTGACGGAAAGGCAACGTCCGCCGTCACAGCGCGCCCGCGCCACGATCAGGCCGGCCGGCGTATCGAGGCGAACCATGGTCTCCGGCTCGCGCATCGCTATCCGGCCGCTTTCGAGAAGCGCCGTGACGACGCAGATGCAATTGCTGCCGGACATCGGATGCGCCCGATCGGCCTGCAGCACGATGAAGCCGGCATCCGCATCGTCCCGCGTCGGCGCAACGATGAGGTTCACCGACTGGGCAACATGGGCGCGCGGCTCGAAGGTGACGAAGCGGCGGAGGCTGTCGTCCACCGTGTTGATATGGTTCATCTTGTCGAGCATCGTGGCGCCGGGAATTTCCGGTGCGCCGCCCATCAGCACATCGCCGAGCTCGCCTTGGCAGTGGACGAGCAGCAGGTCGAGGGATTTTTCGAAGTGCATGGCGCCGGCCCTTACTTGATGTACCAGCCCCAGGGATCTTCGCTCACATATTTCGTGATCTGTTTGGTCTCCAGATAGTTGTCGAGACCCCAGCGGCCGAGCTCGCGACCGATGCCGGATTCCTTGTAGCCGCCCCAGGGCGCTTCGGTGAAGGTCGGCTGCGAGCAGTTGATCCAGACGATACCGGCGCGAAAGGCCTTCGCCACGCGCTCGGCACGCGCATCGTCCGCCGACATGACGGCGGCGGCGAGGCCGAAGCGGCTGTCGTTAGCGAGTGCGATGGCCTCCTCTTCCGACGTGAAGGGGCGCAGGCAGACGACGGGGCCAAAAATCTCTTCCCTCCAGGCGGCGCTGTCGAGCGGCACGTCGGTCAGAATGGTCGGGCGCAGGTAATAGCCCTTGTCGAAGCCTTCCGGCCGGGTGCCGCCACAGGCGATTGTTGCACCCGCCGACTTCGCTGCCGCGATGGCGGCAAGGACCTGTTCGTACTGTTTCTTCGAGACGAGCGGGCCGAGCAGCACGCCGTCCTCAAGGCCGCTGCCGATGCGGATGCGGCTCGTCTCCTCGATCAACCGCGCCAGCAGTCTGTCGTAGATGCCCTCCTGCACCAGCACGCGCGAAGTGGCGGAGCAGACCTGGCCCTGGTTCCAAAAGATGCCGAAGAGAATCCATTCCACGGCCTTTTCGATATCGCTGTCATCGAAGACGACGAAGGGCGACTTGCCGCCGAGTTCCAGACTTATGCGCTTGATGTCGCGGGCAGCGGCGGCCATGATCTTCGAACCGACCGGGCCGGAACCGGTGAAGGCGAGTTTGTCGACCTGGCTGTGATCGATGATCGCCTGTCCGGTAACGGAGCCCGCACCGGTGACGATGTTGAGCACGCCGGGCGGCAGGCCTGCCTCGTCGGCGATGGCCGCGAGTTCCAGCGCGGTCAGCGAAGTGATCTCGGCGGGCTTCAGCACCACGGTGCAGCCGGCGGCAAGTGCCGGAGCGACCTTCCAGGATGCCATCAGCAGCGGGTAGTTCCACGGGATAATGGCGCCGGCGACACCTATCGGCTCGCGCACCGCCTTGGACGTAAAGCGATTGTCGGCAAGTGCAATGGGCTCTTCCGGATTGGTGTCGAGCTGCTCGGCGAGGCCGGCATAGAAGTCGAAGCAGCCGGCAGCATCGGCGATGTCCCAGTCGGCTTCCGGAAAAGGTTTGCCGTTGTCGATGACTTCGAGGCGGGCGATCTCGGCCTGCCGGGCGCGGATGCCGGCGGCGATGGCGCGCAGGTATTTTGCACGCTCGGCACCTGATGTCTGCGGCCAACCGTCCTTGTCGAAGGACCGGCGGGCGGCCTTGACGGCTGCGTCGACATCCTCGGCCGTGGCGGCGGCGATATGGTGGATCACCTCTTCCGTCGCCGGGTTGATCACCTCAAGGGTCTTGCCGTCGGAAGACGGCTTCCACGTCCCGTCGATATAGAGTTCGCTTCGCATGGGTAGTCCTTTCAGAAACGGTCGACGCGGTAGGGTTTGAGATCGATGGGCGGTGCGGCGCCCGTCACGAGGTCGGCGATCAGCCGGCCGGTCGTGGCGGCATAGGTGAGGCCGAGATGGCCATGGCCCGTAGCATACAAGACGTTCCTGCGTTTTGCTGAGGGACCGATGACCGGTACCGTATCGGGCAGCGCCGGGCGGTGGCCCATCCATTCGCTGGTCTGTTCGGGCTTGAGATCCGGCAGCGCTTCTATTGCGCGCTTCACCAACACTTTGGCACGGCGGTAATCCGGCGGCGCATCGAGGCCGGCCATCTCCACCGTGCCGCCGACGCGGATACCGCCCGCCGTCGGCGTCACCATGAAGGCGCGGGCGGGCCAGATGATCGAATGGCGCATGGAAATGCCGGGTGCCATGATCTGCGTGTGGTAGCCGCGCTCGGTCTCGAGCGGGATCGGCTCGCCAAGCAGTTTCGACAGGCGCCCGGTAAAGGCGCCGGCCGTCAGCACGACACGATCGGCAGCAAGACGGCGGCCATCGGCCAGCCTCAGAGCCGAAACGCTCCCGTCATATTCCTCGAAGCCGGCAACGTCGCCGGTTTGAATCACGCCGCCCAAGGCCTGAAACTGCGCCGCAAGCGCCATCACCAGTTTATAGGGATCGGCGATGGAGCGATTGTCGGGGAAGCGCACGGCCTTGGCGATCTTCGTCGTCAAGGCCGGTTCGAGATCGCGGATGGCATTGCCGCCGAGGACGTCGTGGCGAAAGCCGAAGCGTTCGAGGATTTCGATGTGTTCGCGGTCGGCGTGGAATTCCGCCTCGTCGGCATAGAGGCTGAGGCAACCTTCAGCACTCAGCATCCCGGTGAGGCCGGTCTCCTTCAACAGGGCATCGAGATCCTCATGGACGCGACCGCACAGCGCGGCCCCGGCTGCCTCCAGTTCGCGTAGCCTGGAGGGCCGGCTGGCCGAAAGGAAGCGCAGGAACCACGGCACGAGTTTCGGCATATAGGCGGGACGGATGCGCACTGGCCCCTCGGGATCGAGCAGCCATTTCGGCATCTGCGCCCAGACACCGGGACGCGAGGCGGGCATGAACTCGGTGACGGCGATGCTCGCCATGTTGCCGTAGGAGGCGCCCGTGCCGGGCGCATTGCGGTCGACCAGCGTCACGGAGAAGCCGCGGCGCTGGAGGGCGTAGGCGATGGTGGTGCCGATGATGCCGGCGCCGACAACGGCAATGGATGACACGGGCATGCTCCTGCGAAGGCTGCCGGAGGCTAAGGCCGCCGGCTCGGTATCGTCAGTTGAGGATCGGTGCGATAGCCGCGCGGAAATCGGACTTTTCCTGCTCGGTCAGTTCGCCGAGCGGCGCGCGGCAGGCGCCGACCGGCGTGCCCTGGAGCTCGCAGCCATACTTGATCTTCTGCACGAATTTTCCGCTCTCCAGGATGTTCATGGCGCGGTAGAGCACCGTCATCTTCTCCCGTGCCTTCGCAAGGTCACCCGAACGGAAGGTCCTGTCGAGTTCGACGCAGGCGTCCGCCATGCAGTTGGCCGGGCCGCAGATCCAGCAATCGGCGCCCCAGAACATGAAGTCGAGCGCGATATCGTCCGAGCCGGAGATGAGGTCGATGCGGCCCTTGTAGCGGGCGTGGATATCGACGGCGCGCTGCAGCACGCCCGAGCTTTCCTTGATCCCGATGACGCGCGGGTCGTCGGCGAGCGCATCCATCAGATCGAAGCCGATCTCTATGCCGTCCTTCGGCGGGTAATTGTACATGATGAGGTTGATGTCGGTGGCATCGAGCACGGTGCGATAATGGGCAAGCAGCTCTTCCTGCGTCGGGCGTGTGTAGAAGGGCGTGGCGAGCAGCACGGTGTCGTAGCCGATGTCCCTGGCGCGCAGCGTGTTCTCGATGACCTCGCGGGTGGCGGGCGCGTTGGTGCCGGCGATCAGCGCCTCGCCCTCGATGGCGAAATTCTTGACGAATGTCAGCACATCCTCGCGCTCTTCATTCGACAGTGAAAAATATTCGCCGGTCGAGCCCATCGGCACCCAGCCGGTGACGCCGGCAGCGCGCAGGCTGATAAGATGCTTCTCGAATGCTTTGAAATCGACCCGGTTGTTGGCGTCGAAGGGGGTGACGAGGGCGGGCATGACGCCGGACAGTTTCATGGTCTTTCTCCTAGATGGCGAGTTTCTTGAGGATGCGGCCTTCGACGAGCGTGACGGCGCGCGTCAGCGGGAAGGCGATGGCGAAGTAGATGAGGGCGACAATGGTCAGCACCTCGACGGGGCGGGCCGTGTTGTTGGAAATGTTCTGGCCGACGAACATCAGGTCGGCCATGCCGACGGCCGAGACGAGCGCGCTTTCCTTGAACAGGCTGACGCAGTTGGACAGCAGCGTTGGGATGGCACGCAGCACCGCCTGCGGCAGGATCACATTGACCACCTGAACGTGGCGCGGCAGGCCGAGCGCAATGCAGGCGTCCAACTGCTCGCGGCCGACGGATTTCAGCGACGCCCGAAACGTCTCGCTGGTGATGGCGCCCATGTAGAGCGTCAGCGCGATGACGCCGGAGGCAAGGTTGGAGAGTTCGATGCCGAGGACCAGCGGCAGGCAGAAGAAGATCCAGAACAGCTGGATCAGCACCGGCGTTCCGCGGAAGAATTCGACATAGACACTGGCGATGCCGCGGACGATGATGCTCGGTGAGGTTCGGGCAAGACCGACAAGGAAGCCGAGCGAGCAGCCGAGCACGACGCAGATCAGCGTCAGCTTGATCGTCGTCCAGAGGCCGACGGCGAGTGCTTCCTGGAAGCGGAGGAGAACGGAGAAATCGAGCGCCATGTTTTCCTCCTAGGTCGTCAGGATCTGGCGGCGGCGTTCGAGCCAGCCGACCACCTGCGTGACGGGGAACGACACCGCGAAATAGATCAGCGCCGCAATGGTGAAGGTCTCGATCGGTCGATAGGTCTCGGTCGCGAGCGTTTTCGCCTGGTACATGAGGTCCTGCACCGCGACGATGGCGACCAGCGCGCTCTGCTGGAAGATGACAATGCCATTGGTCAAAAGCACGGGAATGGAGGCGCGCAGCGCATTGGGCAGCACGATATGGAACACACGCTGGAACGGATTGAGCCCGAGCGCGATGCCGGCATCGATCTGCTCGCGCGGCACGGCCTGGATGGCGGCGCGGTAGGCCTCCGCGTTGAAGGCCATGAGGTTCAGGCCGAGCGCCAGGATGCCCATCGTCATCGAGCCGAGGAAGACGTTGAACAGCATGGGTACGCAGTAGAAAAACCAGACAATCTGCACTATTGCCGGCGTGCAGCGGAAGAACTCGACAAAGAGCGTCGCCGGCCAGCGGATGACGGCGATGCGGCTCATGATCAAAAGCGCCAGCGGAAAGCCGAGAATGACGCCGATGAGATTGGCTGCGACCGTCAGCTCCAGCGTGACGACAAGCCCCTCGATCAGCGGGCCAAGCGAGACGGCGTTGAAATCAAATGTATAGTTCACCGCCACCCCCTATTGCTTGATGTGGAAGACGCGGTCGATGAACTCACGCGTGCGCTCCTCGCGCGGCGCGCCCAGCACCTGCTCGGGCGGACCATCCTCGACGACCACGCCCCCGGCGCAGAAGATGACGCGCGATGCGATGTTCTTGGCGAACCACATGTCGTGGGTGACGATCATCATCGGCAGGTTCTGGTTCGCAAGCTGCAGGATGACCTGCTCCACTTCCGCCACCAGTTCCGGATCGAGCGCCGAGGTCACCTCGTCGAACAGCATCAGCTTCGGATCGAGCATCAGCGCACGCGCGATGGCGACACGCTGCTTCTGTCCGCCGGAAAGCTGGGCGGGGAAGGCATTCGCCTTGGCGCCGAGGCCGAAGCGTTCAAGCAAAGCCTGCGCCCGCTGCGTGGCGCTCGCTCTCTTCTCGCCGCGCACCTTGCACGGGGCGAGCACGAGGTTCTGGATGACGCTCAAATGCGGAAACAGCGTGTAGTGCTGGAACACCATGCCGATGGAGCGGCGCACCTCGGTGTCGATGAGCGTCTTCGTCTCCAGGCCGGATGAAGAAATATAGGGCTTGCCGCCGAAGGTGATGGCGCCGCTGTCGATCTTTTCAAGGCCCATCATCACGCGCAGCAGCGTCGACTTGCCGCCGCCCGAAGGACCGATAACGACGACGCGCTCGCCCGGCTTCATCTCGATATCGAGACCCTTCAGCACCTGAATGTGCGGGCCGTAGCTCTTGTGCAGCGACTGTATGGAAACAAGCGGAGCAGATGCGGCGGTCATGCGGATTCTCCAGCCGGAGCGTTGGCGGAAAGCCGGGCGAACCCGGCCTCCCGATCGATCACTTGGAAGCCTTGAGAACGTCGTCGACGGCCTTCTTGATCAGGGCATCCACGTGGCCGGTCGCGACCCGCTCTTCGAGGAAGATGTTGACCACCTCAACATCGGAGGCGACGAGCTGGTGTGGCAGGCCGAAGGCGACGCCCTGCTTGGCAAGCGCCGGGGTCGGGTTGAGCGCGACGGCCCAATCCGGGTTCGACTGGGTGAAGAGCTGGTTGGTGTCGGAGGCATCGACCAGGATGTCCGCACGACGGGAGACGACCGCAAGGCGTGTCTCGTCATTGCCGGGCAGGCGCAGGATCGTCGCATTCTTGACGGCAGCGGAGATCGCCTTGTCCTGCGCGGTTCCGGACATGACGGCGAGTGTGACATCCGCCTTGTCGATGTCGGCGACCGCGGCAGCGCCGGCCGGAACCTTCGGGTTGTCCTTGTTGTAGGCAAGCGAGATCTGGTACTCCATCGCCGGGATGGAGAACTGCACCGCCATGGCGCGGGCTGGCGTGCGGTTCAGCGCCAGCGACACGTCCCATTTGCCGGCCTGGAGGCCCGCGACGATGTTGTCCCAGGTCGTATCGACGAATTCCGGCTTAACCTTCAGCACGTCGGCAAACTCGCGGCAAAGATCGGCGAAGAAGCCGGAATACTCGCCGCTTGCCGGATCGCGCATCACATAGGGCGGGGCGACGGCGGCGCCGCAGCGCAGCGCGCCGCTCTTCTGGACACCCTGCCAGTACCCTTCGGCCGTCTGGGCCGAGGCGGTCGTGGTCGAAAGACCCGCCACCAGGGCGAGCGCGGCCGTCGCCCGCAGAGCGGACGTCATCACTTTCGAAAGCATGTGTATTCCCCATTTTGAGCGCTGGAATAGCGCGGTTCCACCCGTCGGCTTTGGCCGTTCATTTGGTCTTTTTATGTCGGCTCCGTGTCGACTGGATAATTTATGTCGTCTGCGTGTCGACAAAGTCAAGCGGAAATTTTACGATTGCTGCGCGCCGGTTTTTCTGGCCCAATGGCCGTGAAATGCGGAAAGGGACGTAAGTGTCTGACGAAATTGAAATGAAACGGGTGCGCGGCACCGGCTGGAAAAGCGTCTACGATACGCTGCGCAACGAGATCCTTGCGCTGATCCTGCCGCCCGGCCAGTTGCTCGACGAAACGACGCTGGCTGAGCGCTTCGACATGTCGCGCTCGCCGGTGCGCGAGGCGCTGATCCGGCTGGCGGGCGAAGACCTGGTGGTGACGCTCTCCAACCGCAGCACCATCGTAGCACCCATCGAGGTGGCGAGCTTTCCGAAATATGTCGAGGCACTCGACGTTGCCCAGCGCATGAACACCCGGCTTGCCGCGGCGCTGCGCACCGATGCGGATCTCAAGATCATCGCCAAGCGGCAGAAGGAGTTCGAGGCGGCGGTGAAGACCGGTCAGCACCTGAAAATGTCGGAGGCCAACAAACAGTTCCACATGGCCGTCGCCTATGCCGGCAAGAACGCCTATCTCGCCTCCTTCTACGAGCGGCTACTCAACCAGGGCCAGCGCATGCTGCATCTGCATTTCGAATATCTGGAGCGCACCGGCGACGGTTACCTTCTGACGGACGAACACGAGCTGATGCTGGAAGCGATCCGCGCCAAGAATGTCGAACTGGCCGACGAACTGGCGCACGCCCACACGCGGCAGTTCCAGGACAATTTCATCGCGTTCCTGCGCGAAAACTACACCACCGAAGTCTCTTTCGGCCCCCTTGCTGCTGCGGAATGATCATGCCCCTGCCCCAGAAAATCGGATTCATCGGAACCGGCGCCATCACCGACGCCATGGTGCGCGGCCTTCTCGCGGAGCCTGCGGCCGTGCCGCATGTCATGGTGTCCCAACGTAGCGCCGACATTTCGGCCAGGCTCGCCGCCGATTTCCCGGCCGTGCTCGTCGCCGGCGATAACCAGGCGATCGTCGACGGCTGCGATACGGTCGTGCTGGCGATCCGCCCGCAGATTGCCGAAGAGGTCATTCGCCCCTTGCGGTTTCGCGATGGCCAGACGGTGATCAGCGTTGTCGCTGCCACCGGCCGGTCCGCTTTGCTCGACTGGATCGGCGCGGATGTGCGCCTCTCCCAGGCGATTCCCCTGCCTTTCGTCGCACGGCGCAAAGGCGTTACTGCCGTCTATCCGCCGGACGCGAATACGGCCGCGGTCTTCAACGTGCTCGGCAACGCCGTCGAATGCGAGACGAAAGCGGAATACGATCTGCTCGCCGCGGTCAGCGCCCTGATGGCCACCTATTTCGGCATCATGCACCGCGCGACCGAATGGCTGGCGGAAAACGGCCTGCCGGAGGAAAAGGGCCGGGCCTATCTCGCTCCGTTGTTTTCCAGCCTCTCAGAGACGACGCTTCTCGCCGACAAAGGGACAGACTTCATCGCGCTAAGCCACGAGTTCGCCACTAAGGGCGGCCTGAACGAGCAGGTTTTCCAGGATTTCGACCGCAAGGGCGGAACGGACGCTTTGAAGCTGGCACTGGACCGCGTCCTCACCCGCATCACCGGCTCCGCCTGACAGGCGTCCCTTCAAAGACCGAGCGCGATGCCGTCCTTGCGCGACTCCGAGCCGCCGATCAACGTTCCGTTTTCCCAATCTATGCGGATCGCCTGAGCGCCGCCGATCGGGTCCTCTGTTGGAACAAGGTCAAAGCCGCGGCGCGTCAGCTCATCCGCCGTCGCCGCTGGCAGCGTGCATTCGGCCTCCACGCGTGTTCCGTCCGGGCGGGGCATCACCCGTGGCAAGTCGATCGCCTCCTGCAGATCCATGCCGTAGTCGAAGACCTTGGAAAGAAGATGGGCGTGGCCCATCGCCTGATAGTAGCCGCCCATCACGCCGAAGGGCATCTCCACCTTTCCACCGCGCGTTACCATGCCGGGAATGATCGTGTGTAGCGGGCGTTTCAGCGCCGCCACCACGTTGGGGTGGCCGGGCTTCAGCGAAAAACTCTGGCCCCGATTGTGCAGCACCACCCCCGAGCGCGGCGCGACGAGGCCGGTGCCAAAACTGTAGAACACCGAGTTGATGAAGCTGACGGCGTTGCGGTCGCGATCCACGACGGAAATATACACCGTGTCGCGGTGCAACGGCATGTCGAACGGCGGCAGGTCGGTGAGGGCATGGCGAAGGTCGATCATCGCCGCCAGCCGGTCGGCCAGGTCATCCGAGAGGATCTCCTCTACCGGCACGTTCGCCTTGTCCGGATCGGCGATCCATGCATCGCGCGCAGCATAGGCAAGCCGCGTCGCCTCGATTTCGATATGGAGCCGGTCAGGCGACTGCGGATCACCCTTGGCATCGAAGCGGCTCAGGATGTTGAGGATGAGGAGCGCGATGATGCCCTGTCCGTTCGGCGGGCATTCGTGCACCGTATACCCACGAAAATCGGTGGTGACGGGCGTGACGTATTCGCCCTGCGCGCCAGCAAAATCCTCCATCGTGTGCAGCCCACCGAGCGAGCGCAGGTAGGTGACCATGTCCTCGGCGACAGGACCGGTATAGAAGCCCTCGCGCCCCTCGGCGGCGATGCGTTTCAGGGTCGCGGCAAGCTCCGGCTGGCGGTGCACTTCGCCAATCCGCGGCGCCCGCCCGCCCGGCAGGAAAATGCGCGCGGCGGTCGGGTCTGCGGCCAGGACCGTCTCCTCCAGCGACCAGTCGCGGTGAACGCGCGGGCTGATGCCGTAACCGTCCTCTGCAAACCGGATGGCCGGTGCGAGCACGTCGGCAAAGGGCATCCGGCCGTGATCGGCATGGAGTCGCGTCCACGCGTCGATGGCACCTGGAATCGTCACTGACGCGGGCGACTGGCGGGGCACTTCGTCAAGACCGCGCTCGGTGAACCAGTCGAGCGTCAGCGCTGCCGGCGTGCGGCCCGATCCGTTATAGGCGATGACCTGGTCGGAACCGTTCGGCGCGAAAAGCACGAAACAATCGCCGCCAATGCCGGTCGACCCGGGCTCGACGGCGCATTGCACGGCCGAGGCGGCGATGGCGGCATCCATGGCATTGCCGCCGGCGTCCATGATCTGGAGCGCCGCAAGCGTCGCCGACGGATGCGAGGTTGCTGCCATCGCCTGGCGGGACACGGCGACGGATCGCGTCGGCTTTTCGAAATTGCGCATTTTGTTGTCTCCTCCTTGTATCAGTGTTCTCAAGCAGGCCTGTCGTGGCGCCGTATCAAGATGTTTCATGTCGCAGGGCAAAACCCTTGCCGAACCGGTCGCGCACCTTGCGCGAGAAGGCGGTGACGGTGGCGTGGTCGGCCGAGCGCGATGTCACCAGGACGAACTCCACATCCTCCAACGGGGGCAAAGCCGGCGGGACAATCTCGCGAAGGCCGGCGGGCGCCAGGCTGCGCGGCTGGACGAGCACCCCCATGCCGGCCCGTGCCGCTGCAGTCAGGCCGCTGAGGCTCTGGCACGAGCAGACGATGCGCCACGGCGTCGCGCTGCGGTCCAGCGCTTCCATCAGAAGCAGGCGCGTCAGGCTCGGCGGCGGGAACACGATGAGCGGCAATACCGGTTTTGCCAGCACTGCTTCCGGATCGCTGGCGAGCCAGACGAGCGGTTCGCGCAGGATGGCATCGCCGCGCTGTTCGCCGATCCGGCGCTTGGCCATGACGAGGTCGAGTTCACCGCGATCCTGCATTTCAGCCAATGTCTTGGAGAGCGCGACGGAAAGCTGGAGATCGACGGAGGGATAGTCGGCGATAAAATCTTCCAACAGCCCCGGCAACTGGCCGCTCACGAGGTCCTCGGAGATGCCGAAGCGGAACGGTCCGCGCGGTGCATCGGCATCGAACTGTGCGGCCGCCTGCCGCTCGAGCGCGAGAAGTTGGCGGGCATGTGGCAACAGCGCCTCCCCATCCGCCGTCAGCCGGACCACATGGGTGTCGCGGTCGATGAGCCGTCGCGTCAGCCCGCGCTCCAGCCGTTGCAGGTGCTGGCTGACCGTCGATTGGCCGAGCTTCAATCGCTCGGCGGCAAGCGTAAAGCTTTTCGTCTGGGCGACCATGACGAAGCTGCGCAACTGGACGAGATCAAGCATATCACGATCCATGATAAGTCTTATTGTTTGCATCGCAAAATAGGATAGCTAAAAATACGCGCCTGTCGAGACCTCAAGCGAAGCGCACAGAGATGAAACGTCTTCTTCCCGATACCTTCACCTGGCTCCTCATAAGCGCCGTCATCCTCGCCTCCCTGCTGCCGATCTCCGGTATGGCGGCGGAGTGGTTCGGCGTCGCCACCAACATCGCCATCGCCCTCCTGTTCTTCCTGCACGGCGCGCGCCTCTCCACCGACGTGGTGGTTGCCGGTTTCCTGCATTGGCGCCTGCAACTCTTCATTCTCGTCACGACGTTCGCCATCTTCCCGCTGCTCGGCCTCGGCCTTGGCCTCTTCTCGCCCTGGCTTATCGACCAGCCGCTCTATCTCGGCTTGCTGTTCCTCTGCGTCCTGCCATCGACGGTGCAATCGTCGATCGCCTTCACCTCGATTGCCGGCGGCAATGTGCCGGCCGCGATCTGCGCCGCCTCGACGTCGAACATTCTCGGGATTTTCCTGACGCCCGCCCTCGTCGCGCTGCTGTTTTCCGCGGGCGGCCATGTCGGCGTGTCCTTCGACATGGTCTGGAAGATCATGCTTCAGCTCTTCCTGCCGTTCATTGCCGGCCAGCTGCTGCAACCCTTTATCGGAAACTGGGTGCGCTCGAAAAAGACGCTGCTGACGCCCTTCGACCGTGGCTCCATCCTCATGGTCGTCTATCTCGCCTTCTCCGAGGCGGTGACGGAGGGGATCTGGCAGAGGCTCGCGGTGGAAGATCTCGCCCTCCTCCTCGTCATCGACAGCCTGCTGCTTGCGGTGGTCCTCGTCATCACCAGCCTCGGCGGCAGACTGCTCGGCTTCAACCGCGAAGACCGAATTACCGCTGTCTTCTGCGGCTCGAAGAAGAGCCTCGCCAGCGGCGTGCCGATGGCAAGCGTCATCTTTGCCGGCCAGTCGATCGGCGCAATCGTGCTGCCGCTGATGCTCTTCCACCAGATCCAGTTGATGGTCTGCGCCTGGCTCGCCCGCGTCTATGCCGATCGGCAGAAAGCCCTGGAGGCCAAACCTGCCCCTGCCGGCTGACGGTCGGGTATTTCCAGTGTCGTTGCGAGTGACCTGTCAGCCCGGAATATCAAAGGGCGGCCAGTCTTCGGTCTTTTCAGCCTGGACCGGCCTTTCGAGATAGGTCGACAACACGACGTAGCTGCGCGTCGCCTTCACCCCCGGCGTGGCATAGAGATGGCCGAGCAACCGCTCGAGCGACTGCGCGCCGTCCGTGCGAACCTTTAGCAACATGCAGGCATCGCCCGTTACCGAGTGAACCTCCTCGACTTCGGGGAACCGCTGGATCGCCATCAGCGCAGGCGTCTTGCCCCAGCCGGCCGTATCGACGTGAACGAAGGCGAGAAGTGTCTTGTCTGTCGCCTGCGGATCGATCAGCGCCGCGACCCGGCGAATGGCGCCGCGCTGGCGCAAGCGCTTGACGCGTTCATGCGCCGCCGGCGCGGAAAGGCCTACCTTCTTGCCCAACTCCGCGTAGCTCAGGGTCGCGTCCTCCACCAATTCGGCTAACAGCTTTCGATCCATGGCGTCGGATGGCGGCATCGGGCGCGCATTCCGCCGAATGTCATCTGTTTTTTCCATGGGCCTCAATTCCTTCGTTGCTGCCGAATTATGTTCGCCTATTCTAGCCTTATGCAGAACACTAATCAACAAATTCCCAACATGCCCTTATCGGCTATACCGTCCATCGTCTGGACGCTGACCGGCTGTATCGGTCTCATCGGGTCGAATTCGCTGGCGCTTGGTCCCATTGCGCCTGCCATGGCAGATGCTCTCGGCACCAGCGTGCAGACAGTGATGATCGCTTCGGCCGCCTTCGGTCTCGGCACGGCCGGCGGCGCGCTTGCCCTTGGTCAACTGATCGACCGCATCGGGCCGCAGCGTATGCTGGCCATCACCATGCTGCTGATGGTGTTCGGCTTTGCCGGCGCGGGAGCAGCCGTCGGCCCGGAAATGCTGATCGCTGCGCAATTCGGCCTTGGCATTGCCGCCGGGGTGGCCTTGCCGGCGATCTACACGCTGGCGGCGGTGTCCGGTCCGCCCGGGCATGAAAGCCGCACGCTCGGCATCGTGCTCACCGGCTGGACCCTCAGCATGGTGGGCGGCGTGCCGCTCTCGGCCCTGATTGCCGACACGCTGGGCTGGCGTGCCTTCTATTTCATCCTCGCCGGCGCCGCCCTCCTTACCGCCGGTGCACTCGCCCGGCGCACGGATACGAAAGGCGCTGCGGGCGGGCTGCAAACGCCGCTTTCGGCTCTCAAGGTGCAAGGTGTCCTACCGCTTCTTGCGATCTGCGCCTGCTTCATGGCGTCCTTCTACGGCGTCTACGCCTATCTGGGCGATCACCTGCACGTCGATCTCGGTATGCCGGTCAGCGCAAACGGCCTGGCGACGATCCTCTACGGCATCGGTTTCAGCGCCGCCGTGCTGTTGGATCGCTTCATCGATGCGCATATCGCCCGCCCGCTGCTGCTTTCCATCCTCATGATCCTGGTCACGGCAATCTTTCTCCTGATGTTCGCACTCTCAGGCAGCTTTGTCGGCCTTCTCGTCCTGATGGCGGTCTGGGGGCTGGCCAACCATCTTGGCCTCAACGTGCTCATCATGCGCCTGACCTCGCTCGATCCCCAGCAACGGGGCGCCATCATGGGCCTCAACAGCGCCGTCACCTATCTCGCGCTCTTCGCCGGTACGATCAGCCTGGGCGAAGTTTACGCCAGCCAGGGTTTCCGCTCCGTCGTGCTCTGCGCGGTCGGACTGATGCTGGCAGGCGTTGCCATCTCCCTGATTGCGGCCCGCCGGGGCGCTGCCGTGAAGAGAGACGCCGAGCGGCGCCAGCCGGCCTCCTCCCAGTCGTTGTAATCCTTCGTTAACCATAATCCCATCTGTCCGGCATGGAACGCTTTCGAATCCGGGAGGGCGAGGCCGCTACTTGTGATCTGCCTCATTGCCTCAAAGGCCACCCCATTTCGCCTATTTTTTATGCAATCCGCTTCATTCTTGCGCGCCCGCCTCGCGACGCAGGTGCCCGCCAGCAGCCGAACGGCGATTTTCTGACCATTTTCGACCCCGATTTCGACTTGGCACGATTAATGCTTTTTACCAGATAGCGGCTGTCGGTCAGGTCTTGAAATGCCTGGCAGCCTAGGAACCAGCGTCACGTGAGAGAACGAAATGACTAAGTTTAAGCTCGAATACATCTGGCTCGATGGCTACAAGCCCACCCCGAACCTGCGCGGCAAGACCCTCATCAAGGAATTCGAAGCTTTCCCGACGCTCGACCAGCTTCCGCTCTGGGGCTTCGACGGCTCCTCGACCCTGCAGGCCGAAGGCTCGAGCTCCGACTGCGTCCTGAAGCCGGTAGCCTCCTATCCCGACCCGGAACGCAAGAACGGCGTTCTCGTGCTTTGCGAAGTCATGATGCCCGACGCCAAGACGCCGCATCCGTCCAACACGCGCGCTTCCATCCTCGACGACGATGGTGCCTGGTTCGGCTTCGAGCAGGAATATTTCTTCTACCAGAACGGCCGCCCACTCGGCTTCCCGGATGCCGGCTTCCCCGCTCCGCAGGGTCCGTACTATTGCGGCGTCGGCTTCAGCAATGTCGGTACCATCGCCCGCAAGATCGTCGAAGAGCATCTCGACATCTGCCTCGCTGCCGGTATCAACCATGAAGGCATCAATGCCGAAGTGGCCAAGGGCCAGTGGGAATTCCAGGTGTTCGGCAAGGGTTCGCGCACAGCCGCCGACGAAATCTGGCTCGCCCGCTACCTGCTGCAGCGCCTGACCGAAAAGTATGGCATCGACGTCGAATACCACTGCAAGCCGCTCGGCGATACCGACTGGAACGGCTCGGGCATGCATGCCAACTTCTCGACCGAATATATGCGCGAAGTCGGCGGCAAGGCCTATTTCGAAGACCTCATGGCAGCCTTCGCCGAAGCCCGTGCCGATCACATCGCCGTCTATGGCCCCGACAACCACATGCGCCTGACCGGCAAGCACGAGACCGCCTCGATCCACCAGTTCAGCTACGGCGTGGCTGATCGCGGCGCCTCGATCCGCGTTCCGCACAGCTTCGTCAACAACGATTACCGCGGCTACCTGGAAGATCGTCGTCCGAACTCGCAGGGCGACCCCTACCAGATCGCTTCGCAGATCCTGAAGACGATCTCCACGGTCCCGACCGACGTTGAAAACCGCCAGGCGGCTTAACTCCCGCATGGAAACCTGAACGCGCCGGAAAACGGCAGCGTTCACTGACCGGCTTACAGAACGCCCCGCATTTGCGGGGCGTTTTTTGTTGGTCAAAAATTGTGCAGCGGCCGCCGTGCGGGACCACCAGCGACGTCATGCAAAAAACGCATGCCTACACTGCATGCATATGCATTTTTTCTGGGCAGACAATTCCCTATCTACAGCTCAACAAAAAGGAGTTGATCATGAACGTTTTCGCAAAGCTCAAGAAGAACGCCGCCGAACGCCGTGCCGTCCGCGAACTCAGCGCCCTCGACGACCGCGCCCTGCAGGATCTCGGCATCTCGCGCGCCAACATTCGCTCTGCCGTTGCAGGCCTTCTGGTCCTCGGCTAAGCCGTCCCGGCATGCGCTCGGGCGCGTGCCGAAAAAGATAGGCGGGCCACGTTTCCGTGGTCGGCATCCCCAAAGCGCTTCGCAGTCTGCGAGGCGTTTTTTTATGCCTGCGCTGAAGAGCATTCGTAGAGAACCCTGTCGGTCGCGGTATCCACGCCAGCCAAGCTGACGCCGTAGCCCCAAAGGCGGCGGATGTGGGCGAGGGTCCTGTCGCGCTCGGCCTCGTCCAACAGGACGCCGTTGCGGATCCTGTGGCGCAATCGAAGCTGGCGGTCGCCCAGGAGATCGACGTCCACCACCTGAATGTCCGGCCGGTGGGTACTCGGATCGTAGTTGCGCGCGAGTGCGGCGCGCACGGCCGAGTAGCCGCGCTCGTCATGGATGGAAGCGACCTCGCAGAAACGGTTGGTGGCGAGGTCGGAGAGGTGGAACAGGCGGAATTTGCGGATCAGCGCCGGGCTCAGATATTGCAGGACGAAGGATTCGTCGCGGTGGTTCTCCCAGGCGTCGATCAGCGTGCCCATCCCGTCGCCATTGCCGGCGATGTCGGGAAACCAGTCCTTGTCCTCCGCGGTCGGTGTCATGCAGATGCGCTCGATATCCTGCATCATTGCAAAACCCAGCGCATAGGGGTTGATGCCGGAAAACCGTGGATCGTCGAAACCCGGCTGGAACACCACATTGGCATGGCTCGCCAGCAACTCCAGCATGGCGCCTTCGCTCATCCTGCCCTGGTCGAACAGCCGGTTGATGATCGTGTAGTGCACGAAGGTCGCGCAGCCCTCGTTCATCACCTTGGTTTGGCCCTGCGGATAAAAATACTGCGCGATGACGCGAACGATCCGCAGGATTTCCCGCTGCCAGGGTTCCAGAATCAGGCTGTGTTTTTCCAGAAAATAGAGCAGGTTCTCTTCCGGAAGGTTCAGGACCTTCTTGCGCTCCTGCGCCTCCTTTTCCGCTTCCTCTATGCCGACGCTGCCTGCGGTCGTCGGCAGCGTTCGCCACAGATCGCTATAGGTCTGTTCCTCATATTCCAGCCTTTCGCGCGTCCGCTCCGTCACCTTTGCCGGCGAAAGCCGGGGCGGGCGGCGATAGTGGAACACGCCCTGATCCATCAGCGCATGGGCTGAATCGAGGATTTCCTCAACCGCGGCAATACCGTGCCGCTCCTCGCACCGGGCGATGTATTTCTTGGCGAAATCCATATAGCCGAGGATCGCGCCGGCATCGGTCCACTGGCGGAAGAGATAGTTGTTCTTGAAGAAATGGTTGTGGCCGAAGGCGGCATGCGCGGTCACCAGCGCCTGCATCGGCATGGTGTTTTCTTCCATGAGATATGTGATGCAGGGATTGGAATTGATGACCAGTTCGTAGGCGAGCCCCCGACGCCCCTTGCGGTAGAAATGGCTTTCGAACACGAAACGCTTGCCGAAGGACCAGTGCTGATACATCAGCGGCATGCCGATGGAGGAATAGGCGTCGAGCATCTGCTCGGAGGAAATGATTTCGATCTGGTTGGGATAGACATCCAGCCCCATCTCGCCGATGGCGATCTCTTCGATAGCCTCGTAGGCGCGCGAAAGCGTTGCGAAATTCCATTCGGAACCACTGAACAGCAGGGAGGAAGGGGGCCGTTTTGCCATGTTCCTGCCCCTCACCAGCTGAGTTGCACGGCTTTGTGCCGGGCAAAGAGCTTGCGGAAGACGGGGTAGATGTCGGCTGGTCTTGCAATGCGGGTCATCTGGAAGTTCGGCACCGCGCCGTCGACCTTGCGATAGGCACGCCAGAGCGACGTGCCGTTGTCTGTCGCGCCGAAAATCTCGCTCTCCCGCTCGTCGATGATCTCGACATAGGCATAGTACTGGCAGAGCTTCATAAGGTCGTCGCGCAGAAGTGCCGCGCAGCGCTCGGAGTCGCCCGTGGCGTTGTCGCCGTCGGAGGCCTGGGCGGCGTAGATGTTCCAGACGTTCGACGGGTAGCGATCCAGAATGATCCGCTGCATCTCCTCGAGCGCTGTCGAAACCACCGTACCGCCGCTCTGCTTGCTGAAGAAAAAGGTTTCTTCGTCCACCTCGTGCGCCTCGTCCGTGTGGCGGATGAAGACGATGTCGATGCGCTCGTAGCGGCGCTTGAGGAAGAGATGCAGGAGAACGAAGAAGCGTTTCGCCAGATCCTTTTCGCGTTCGCCCATCGAGGCCGAAACGTCCATCAGGCAGAACATCACAGCGCAGGCATTCGGCAGAGGCTGGCGTTCGAAGCGGTTGAAGCGCACGTCGACGGGATCGACATAGGCGATGCGCTTGCGCCGCCGCTCCAGCGCCTCCAGCTCTTCGCGCAGCGCCGTAAGCCGCCGGCGCTGCGGCTGGGAAGGGGTCGGCTCGTTTTCCAGCGCCGCGATCTCGTCGGCAACCGCCTGATATTCCTTTGTACTCGGGCGGTGGAGCGCAATGCGCCGGCCAAAACTGTTGCGCATCGTGCGCCCGACATTGATGTTGCTGGGCGTGCCTGCCGTGGTGAAGCCGACGCGGCGCGGCTTGTAGGTCACGGTTTCCTTGAGGTTGAGCTTGACCATGTCGGGAAGCTCCAGGTCCTCGAAGAAAAGATCGAGCACCTCGTCGCGCGACAGGATGAAGAGGAAATCGTCGTCGCCTTCGCCGCGCCCGGGACCACGACCGCCACCCTGGCCGCCGCCGGCATCCGGTTTGCCGATCCGGTCACCCGCCGAAAAACTCTCGTTGCCGGGCAGGACGTGATGCCGTTCGCCGCTGTTTGAGGCGTTGCGAAAACTGGGTTCGTCGGCACCGCGCTTTGGCACGGGCACGCCATGGGCGGTATCGACATCGGCGATCTTGTCGGAGCGGACCTGATCGCGGATCGAGCGCTTCAACTCGTCATGCACCCGCTTCAGGAAACGTTGCCGGTTGCCGAGGCTGCGGTCCTTGGGGTTCAGCCGGCGATCGATGAAATTCGGCATGGGCCGACTCCCGTTTCGGTGTCAGCCAGCCTTGTTGACGCGCATGTACCAATCGACCAGCCGCCGGACCTGCCGCACGGTATAGCCACGCTCGGTCATGCGGTCGACGAATTCGGCGTGCTGCTTTTCCGTGGCACTGTCCTTCTTCGAGCCGAAGCTGATGACCGGCAACAGGTCCTCGACCTGGCCGAACATGCGCTTTTCGATGACCTCGCGCAGTTTTTCGTAACTCGTCCAGGCCGGATTGCGCCCGCCATTGCGGGCCCGGGCACGCAGGGTGAATTTCACGACTTCGTTGCGGAAATCCTTGGGGTTGGCGATACCGGCAGGCTTTTCGATCTGCGACAGCTCGCTGTCGAGGATTTCCCGGTTGAGGATCTGCCCCGTGTCGGGATCCTTGAAATCCTGGTCTTCCAGCCAGGCATCGGCGTAGGAAATGTAGCGATCGAACAGGTTCTGGCCATATTCGCTGTAGGATTCCAGGTAGGCCTTCTGGATCTCGTGACCGATGAACTCGGCGTAGCGGCTCGCCAGTTCCGAGCGGATGAAATCGATGTAGTTCGCCTCGACCTCTTTGGAGAACTGCTCGCGGCGGATCGCCTGTTCGAGGATGTACATCAGATGGACCGAGTCAGCCGCGACCTCCTTGGTATCGTAGTTGAAGGTCTCGGACAGCACCTTGAAGGCGAACCGCGTGCTGATGCCGGTCATGCCCTCGTCGACGCCGGCGGCATCCCGGTATTCCTGCAGCGATTTTGCCTTGGGATCGGTGTCCTTGAGGTTCTCGCCGTCATAGACGCGCATCTTGGTGTAGGTCGGCGAATTTTCATGCGGGGTCAACCGCGTGGCGACGGTGAATCGGCTGAGGTTTTCCAGCACTTCCGGCGCGCAGGGGCTGGCGGAAAGCTCGCTCTCCCGCAGCAGCTTTTCGTAGATCTGCCGCTCCTCGGTGATGCGCAGGCAATAGGGAACCTTGACCACCAGGATACGGTCGAGGAAGGCCTCGTTGTTCTTGTTGTGCTTGAAATGTAGCCATTCCGATTCGTTGGAATGGGCAAGCACGATGCCCTGATAGGGGAAAGAGCCGAAGTTTTCCGTGCCGTTGTAGCTGCCCTCCTGCGTGGCAGTGAGCAGCGGATGCAGCACCTTGATCGGTGCCTTGAACATTTCAACGAATTCGAGCAGGCCCTGGGTCGTGCGGTTGAGACCGCCGCTGAAGGAATAGGCGTCGGGATCGGCCTGGCTGAAGTTTTCGAGTTGGCGGATATCCACCTTGCCGACCAGGGTCGAGACGTCCTGATTGTTCTCGTCGCCGGGTTCGGTCTTGGCAATGGCGATCTGGCGCAGCCGGGAGGGCATGAGCTTGACGACGCTGAACCGCGAAATATCGCCGCCGATCTCGTCGAGCCGCTTCGTCGCCCAGGGCGAGATGAGGCCGGTGAGCCGCCGCTTGGCGATGCCGTATTTGTCCTCCAGCAGATCGCCCATGCGCTCGCGGCTGAAGAGACCGAGAGGTGATTCGAAAACCGGGCTGATCTTGCCGTCGATGGCGAGCGTGTAGATCGGTTGGTCTTCCATCAGCTTCTTGAGGCGTTCGGCGAGCGAGGACTTGCCGCCCCCCACCGGACCCAGCAGGTAGAGAATCTGCTTGCGCTCTTCGAGCCCCTGCGCGGCATAGCGGAAGTAGCCGACGATCCGCTCGATCGTGTCTTCCATGCCGTAGAAATCGGAGAAGGAGGGGTAAATCTTGATGGTTCGGTTGCCGAATATTCGGCCGAGGCGCTCGTCGGCACTGGTATCGATGAGTTGCGGTTCGCCGATGGCCGTCACCATCCGCTCCGGCGCGGTGGCATACATCTTTTTATCGTCACGGCACGCCAGCAGGTACTCCTGGAGGCTCAGCTCCTCCTGCGCGGTGCTCGCATAAGTTTTTGAAAAGAGGTCGAAAACATCGCTGCCAGTGGTTCTCATGGAACGCTCCTGCGGTCATCGAACAGTATAGCTTTTTTCGCGTCTGCCGTCCTGTTTTTTAAACGGAATGCAGCAGAAATTTGTTCCCGCCTTCGCTGTAAACAGAAAGTGAATGCAAGCTTGGATACTGAAGGCAGCAAATCTTCCAAGCACTCTGTTCATTCAACAGACATGGCACTGGACGCGAGCCGTCTGTGCGCGCTTTAACGCGAATCACGGACATGCAATGTCCACCAGCATATAATCGACCGATCGGAACACAATGCCAATTCACGAACTTGCCGCGCTCGGTGCCGCGACCTGCTGGGCCTTGACCGGACTGATCTCGGCAGGGCCTGCCGGCCATCTCGGCGCGCCGGCCTTCAACCGGGTCCGCCAGATCTTCGTCACTGGCCTTCTTGCCCTCTATGTGCTGGCGACCGGCACATGGCGGGAGCTGGATGCGGCGAGCATCGGCCCGCTGCTGCTGTCCGGATTGATCGGCATCTTCGTTGGCGACACGCTGCTCTTCGCCACGCTGAACCGGCTTGGCCCGCGCCGCTCCGGAATCCTCTTCGCGCTGAATGCGCCGATTGCAGCTCTGCTCGGCTGGCTGGTGCTGGGCGAAGCCCTGCCGGTCCCCGCCATGGCGGGGATCGCGCTGACGGCCACAGGGGTGTTCCTCGCCATTCTCTTCGGCAAGCGGCGGGCGCAGATACATGAATGGGAGACGATCAAGGGGCCGCTGTCGATCGGTGTCCTGCTGGGGCTGGGCGCCGCGACGGGCCAGGCCATCGGCTCCATCCTCGTGCGCCCCGTCATGGAGACCGGCATCGACCCCTTCGTCGCCTCGCTGCTGCGCGTCGGCATTGCCGCGCTCTGCCTCAGCGTCCTGACCCAACTGCCCATCCCCTCCGTCAAGCCGAAAGGGCCGCTCACGCTCAAAGTCGCGGCGATGACCGCATTGACCGGTGTGCTCGCGCTTGCCATCGGCATGACGCTGCTGCTCTTTGCATTGTCGGGCGGCAAGGTCGGCATCATCTCGACACTCTCGGCCACCTCTCCGGTCATGATCCTGCCGATGCTGTGGCTGAAGACCGGCGAGCGCCCGGCCGGCGGAGCCTGGGCCGGTGCCGCCCTCGTCGTCATCGGCATGGGCCTGATCTTCCTGCGCTGAGCGATAGCGCGGGCCGTCGCACCGTTCCAAAGAGAATGCATCGGGCACCGTCCTGTGGACAGAATGGCGGATGTCATGCGGGTGTCATGGCGATCTGGTGAAACGCTGCCCCATGCCGCTCGGTGATCGTGACGATCGAGATGGGAACCGACCAGACCGACTTCGCATCGATTACTTCACCGCACAGGCATCCGCAGTTCGCCGCCGTCCAGCCCGTCGCGTCGATGGGTGAGGACGGACATTCCAGCGTAGGAAACCCTGATGATCGAAACGGTGATCTCTCCCGCTCCCTCCCCGACCGCAGCGCGCAAAGAGGGGGTCGGCAAGCGCCTCAACCGCGCCGTTCGCCGCAATCCGTTGCTCTCCGCCTCCGGAATGTCCGAATATGTCTTCTCCCGGCTTTTCCGGAATCTCGTCTATGCGCAGATCTGGGAAGATCCCGATGTCGACATGGCTGCGCTGAAGATCGCGCCGGGAAACAGCATCGTCACCATCGCGTCCGGCGGCTGCAATGCGCTTTCCTATCTCGTCGCCGATCCCGCCCGCATCGAGGCGGTGGATCTCAACCCGGCGCATGTCTGTTTCAACCGCCTGAAACTGACCGCCGCCGCCCACCTGCCGGACTACGAGACCTTCTACCGGTTCTACGGCCAGGGCGATGATCGCCGGAACCTCGACGCCTACCAGCACTATCTGCGGCCCCATCTCGATGCGGAGACCCGTGATTACTGGGAAAGCCGGACGGTCACCGGTCGCCGCCGCATCTCTATCTTCCATCGCCACCTCTATCGCCACGGCCTGCTCGGCGGCTTCATCGGCCTCGGCCATACGATGGCTCGGCTCTACGGCGCCGATCCGCGCGGCCTGCTCAAGGCGCGTACGATCGAGGACCAGAAGCGCTTCTTCGACGAAACGCTGGCACCGCTCTTCGAAAAGCGCCTGGTCCGCTGGGCGACGGGGCGGAAAAGCTCGCTCTTCGGGCTCGGCATTCCGCCGCAGCAATATGAAGCGCTTTCGGGCGCCGGCAGCGACATGGCGTCGATCCTGCGCCAGCGCGTCGAAAAACTCGCCTGCGGCTTCCCGCTCTCGGAAAACTATTTTGCCTGGCAGGCCTTCGGCCGCGGGTATGGCAGCGGAGATCTTGCACCACTGCCGCCCTATCTCTCCCGGCAGAATTTCGAGGCAGTCCGCAGCCGCGCCGGCCGCATCTCCATCACCAACACCTCGCTGACCGAGTTCCTCGCGGCAAAAGCTCCCCAATCCGTCGATCGCTTCATCCTGCTCGATGCGCAGGACTGGATGACGGATGTGCAGCTCAACGCCTTGTGGAGCGAGATCACCCGCACCGCCGCCCCCGGCGCACGCGTCATTTTCCGCACGGCGCCCGCCGAAAGCCTGCTGCCCGGCCGTGTCGCCGATACCATCCTCGATCGCTGGGCCTACCACGCCGCGGAATCGCGTGCGTTGCACGACAAGGATCGCTCGTCGATCTACGGCGGTTTCCACCTCTATGAATTCAAGGGGTGAGCGTCGATGAACGCGCTATCCGACCATGCGCTGCTCATGGACCGCATCTACCGCTGGCAGCGGCGGTTCGGCATCTATGATGCCACGCGAAAATACTACTTGCTCGGCCGAGACCCCTTGCTTGCCGGCCTCCGCCCAGCACCGGGCGGCGCGGTGCTGGAGATCGGCTGCGGCACCGGGCGCAATCTCGTGAAAGCCGCTGGGCTTTATCCCGAGGCCCGGTTTCACGGCATCGACATCTCCCAGGAAATGCTCACGGCAGCGGAAAAAGCCGTCGCGGGCGCTGGCCTCGACGGCAGGATACGCCTCGCCAGAGCGGACGCCGCCGCTTTCGACCCGCAGGTGGCTTTCGGCCAGGGCAGCTACGATCGTATCTTCATTTCCTACGCCGTATCGATGATCCCGCAATGGCAGAAGGTCGTCACGGAGGCCACTGCCCGCCTCGCCCCGGGCGGGGAGCTGCACATCGCCGATTTCGGCGACATGCAGGGCTTGCCCGGCTGGTTCAAGCGCGCCGTGACCACCTGGCTCGGTTGGCACCATGTGACGCCGCGCGCCGACCTGTTCGACTTTGCCGCCGAACTGGCCGACGCCCATGCCGGACGCAGCGAAGCGAAAAGGCTCCATCGCGGCTTTTCCTGGATCGCCGTGATCCGGATGCCTTGATTGGCATAGCCGCAGGCAAAGCATAAAGCCACTCCGACAACGGAGGCGCCGGAGTGGCTTATCTCAGAACAGCGTCTCGACCTTCGCCGCGATCGCGTTTCCGAGCCGGATGTTGGTTTCCGCAGAAAAATGGATGCCATCGACGCCATCGGTTGAGACGTGCTCGCCAGCGGCCAGGAACTCGACCTTCATGAAAGCGGCGAGCGCCTTGTAGAGCCCGGCCAACTCCTTCGACTTTTCATATCCGCCACCGAACATGCCTTCGAACCAGGGATCGGGCATCGGCGCCAGCGGCGGCGGGGCAACGACGAGCACGCGCGGCGCGGGATAGGGCGTACCGACACCGCCGGTAGAAGTCAGCGCCTGGCCGACGAGCTTGCCCATGCCGTTGGCGATCTCGTAGGGCGTACGGTGGAAATAAGATTTCGTGTCGTTGGTGCCCAGCATGAGGATGACAAGATCCAGCGGCAGGTGGCTGGCGAGTGCCGCCGGCAGATAGGCGCTGCCGTTGAGCCTTGCGTCATTCGGATCGTCGAGACTGGTGGTGCGGGCGCTGAGCCCCTCCTCGATGATATGATAGTCCGTGCCGAGCCGTGCTGCCATGGCGCCGGTCCACCGCTGCTCATAGGGATAGCGCAGGGTCGGCGCGGATTCTTTCACCGGGATCCAGCCCCATGTCAGTGAATCCCCGAAGCACAGGATTGAACGTTTCTCCGCCATTAACGACCTCCTTGAATGGCTGGTTGATTGTTATTTTTCGGCGCGCAGGCCGTAGAAAATCGCTGCAAGCAGGATGATCAGCCCCTGGGCGACAAGCTTGCCGGCGTCGCCGACGCCGAACATCGTCATGACGACGAAGAGGAAGGCGAAGCACAGCACGCCGAAAAATGGCCCCCAGACACCTCCCTCGCCACGCCCGAAGACGACGCCGCCCAGAATGGTGGCGGCGACCGAGAGGATCGGCAGGTCGAGCCCGACACGCACACTGCCGACGGCGATGGATGCGGTCTGGACGAGGGCAGCAATGGCCGCCATCAGGCCGGCGAGCGTATGGGCGAGGATCACCGTGCGCTCCACCGGCACACCGGAAAAGTGGGCGGCCGGCATGCTCTCGCCAACGGCGGTGACGAAACGTCCGAAGACCGTCTGCGAGAGAAGCAGCGCCATCAGCGCCGTGAGGCCGATCCAGAAGATCACGGGGCTCGGCAACCCGAGAAAGCGTGTGTTGAACAGATCGTTGAAAACGGTCGGGACATCGCCCGGCGGCTTGCCGCTCGAAAGATATTGCACGAAGCCCACGAGCACGATGCTCAGCGCAAGCGTGACGATGACCGCCGAAACGCGGCGTCGTGCCACCATCACGCCGTTGAAGAGGCCGATCGAGAGACCGATCGCAAGCGCAAGCCCGACATGGAAGCCGAGCGAGGCGCCCGGGAAAATGCCGGACGAGATGCAATAGTTGATCAGCAGGATGACGCCGCCGCCGGACAGATCGATCGACTTCACCCGCATGACCAGCAACTGGCCGAGCACGAGGATACCGAGCGGAACGACCTGACGCACGAAGACGCCGAGCACATTGGCATTGAGCATCTGCGGACGCGCGACGAACAGAATCCCGAGCAGAATGACGAGCAGGTAGTAGGATGGCGGGACCTTGGAAATCCGGCGCAGGAGGGGAGAGTTGACGAGGGCCGACATGGGTCAGAGTCCGATCTTCTTGCGCGACTGAAGCGCCACGACGGCCATCAGCAGAATGCCCTTGATTGCCGTTTGCACGAAAGGCGTAATGTTGAGCAGGTTCATGCCGTTGGAGAGGAGCGCCAGCACCGCAACCCCGACGATCGTGCCATGCAGGCTGCCGACGCCGCCGGACAGTTGCGTGCCGCCGATCGCCACCGCCGTGATCGCATCGAGTTCCATGAACAGGCCGACATTCGGATCGCCCGAGACGATGCGCCCGGCCAGGAAGACGCCGGCCAGCGCGGCAAACAACGAGCAGACCACATAGGCCAGGAGAATGTTGCGGCTGGCGGGGATGCCGAAATTGCGCGCGGCATCGGTCGAACCGGATGCAACGCCGCCGCCGATGGCAAAGAGATGCAACCCGTAGCGCGAACCGTAGAGCAGCTTCCAGGCGATCAGGATCGTCACAATACCCCAGAAGACCGGAAATGGAATGCCAGCCACCGAGCCGTCCACCGCCCAGCGCACGACCTCCGGCACGGACCCGCCCGATACCGGCCGCAGCACGCGGGTGATGCCTAGCACGACATATTGCGTGGCAAGCGTCGCGACGATCGGATGCACATTGAGCCGCGTGACGCAGTAGCCGTTGGTGGCGCCGATCAGCGCGGCGAAGATGAAGACGCCGGGAATGGTGATGCCGGTCGGCAGGTCGAGCGCCAGAATGGCCGTCGTGAAGCTGACGACGGAGCCGATGGAGAGATCCAGCCCGCCAACCAGCACGACGAACATCTGCCCGACCGCCGTGATGAGGAGCGGCATGCCCTGGGCAACGAGGTTGGCAAGATTGCTCCATTGGCTGAACTGGCTGGTCGTTGCCGCCAGCCAGAGGATCATGGCGACGGTGATGAGAAGCGGCAGTAGCCAAAGGCCCTGCCGGCTGCCGCGGCCGGTGAGAAGTTTGCCCAGAGTGGCGGAAGGGGAAGGTGTCATTGGGGATTCCGTTCCGTCATGTGCTGAGAGCTGCGTCAAGAATGCCGTGCTCGGTCGCTTCGCCGGCCTGCATTTCGGACACGATGGTGTTGCCGTGGATGACATAGAGGCGGTCGCAAAGGCCGATCAGCTCCAGCGTCTCGCGGGAGAGCACCAGCACCGCGCCGCCCGCCTTGGCGAAATCCCGCAGGATGCGGTAGATTTCCGCCTTGGCGCCAACATCCACGCCGCGCGTCGGCTCCTCGATGAGGAGGAGATCGGCGTCGGTCGCAAGATAGCGGCCGAGCAGCACTTTCTGCTGGTTGCCGCCGGAGAGCGCACCGACTATCGCGGCCGGACCCGTTGCCTTTACGCCCAATCGCTGCATCGTCTGCACGATCACATCACGATAGCGCTTCGCCGGCCGTATTGCGGATCGTCCGCCATGGAGCGCCATGGCAATGTTCTGGCCGACCGAATGACCGAGGAACAATCCTTCGTCCTTGCGATCCTCCGGCACGAAGGCGCCGCCGCGAGCCTGCCATCGCCGCACGCCGCTTTCCTTCGGCACCGGAAGGCGCATGGTTTCGCCCCGACGGGAAAATGTCCCTTCGACCGGCGCGAATTGCCCGACCAGCGCACGCAGCGCCTTTTGCTGCCCCTGCCCTTCGAGCCCCGCGAGCCCGACGATCTCGCCCTTGCGAACGACAAGCGAAAACGGCCTTGCATCCGGCTCCAGCCGTAACCCCGAAATCGACAGGGCCGGTTCTCCGGCCGCATCGCTGCGTTCGGGGAAAAGGGCTTCCAGTTCACGCCCGACCATCATCGCGATCAAGGCGGATGGTGTGATGTCCGTGAGCGGTCGCGTGCCGACCAGCTGGCCGTCCTTCAGCACCGTCACCACGTCGCAGATCGCAAAAATCTCGTCCATGCGGTGGGAGATGTAGACCACGGCCTTGCCTTCGTCGCGCAGCGCACGGATGTGGCGGTTGAGCACCTCGACATCCGCCGCGTTGAGCGCGGCGGTCGGTTCGTCGAGGATGAAGATGTCGGCGTCCGCATCGATGCCGTGGGCGATCTCGACGAACTGCCGTTCGGCGATGGAAAGTTCCGACACCAATGTATCCGGATCGAGGGTGAGGCCGAGGCGGGCAAGCGCTCCCTTCGTCTCCTCGCGCATCCGCCGCCGGTCGATGCCGCCGAAACGGCCAATGGGCTCGCGGCCGAGAAACAGGTTTTCCGCAATCGTCATGTTGGGCAGCAGCGAGAGTTCCTGAAACACCGTGGATATGCCGGCGGCTAGGGCTGCGCGCGGATTGGCGAAACTGACCGTTCGGCCGGCGCGCCGGATTTCGCCACTGTCCGGCTGGTGCACGCCGGCAAGAATTTTCATTAGCGTCGATTTCCCGGCGCCGTTCTCGCCCATCAGGGCATGCACCGTGCCGGGTGCGAGCGCCAGCGACACGTTCCTGAGCGCAGCACTTCCGCCGAACGCCTTGGATATTCCGGACATTTCAATGAGATGCGTCACTGGCCCCTCCCAACCGCGACCGGAGGCAGGCGATCCGCCTGCCTCCCTGCAGTCCACGCTACTGCTTGGCGTAGAACTGCTTGAGCTGCTCTTCGGAGAGTTCCGACGGCCACCAGACATTGGCCGAAAGATCGTCGCGGTAGTATTTCTTGACCTTTTCGAGGTCCCAGCCCGGCGGGTTGTAGTCGTAGTGCTTCTTGAGGGCCTTGCCTTCCAGCAGTGCGACGGCGGCGCGGATGCCCGCGGCTCCCTGGGCAGGGCTGTATTCCGACGAGATCGACTTGAAATTGTCGGCGATCCACTGGCCGAAGAAACCGTTGTTGCCCTCGCCGGAAATCGGCGGGATCGTGGCGCCGAACTGCTTGAACACGTCGACGCAGGCGCGCGTCATGTCCGCGCCGGACGACCAGATGCCGGCGACATTCGGATCGTTGAGATAGAGCGTCTCGCAGACCTTCTTGGCCTTGTCGTATTGCCAGTCGCCATGTTCCTCGGCGGTGATCTTGATCCCGGTGCCTTCGAGCGATTGCTTGAGGCCGTTGTAGCGGTTGGTGTCTTCCGGGTGGCCTGCCAGGCCGCGCAGCACCCAGATATTCCCCTGTCCGCCGAGTTCCTTGACGAGGAAGTCACCCATCACCTTGCCGAAATGCTCGGCGCCGCCCTGGATTTCCGTCGTGTAGGCGTCGGATTCGATGCGGCCGGTGTGAAGCACGACCGGAATGCCCGCCTCTACGGCCTTCTCGATGCTGGCATTGGCCGAGGTTGAGGTGACCGGCTGGACGATGATCGCATCCACCTTCTGGGCGATCAGGTCCTCGATATCGGCGACCTGCTTCTTCTGATCGAAGCCGGCATCGAGCAGAACGAACTTGGTGATACGCTTGTCGCGGTCGGCTGCGGCCTGCGCTTCGTGCGCCACCTGCACCGTCCAGGTATTTGCATTGACGCCGAAGCTGCTCATGCCGATGACCCAGGGGGCATCCTTTTTGTATTTGCCCTCTTCGACGCTTGGGTTGTTTTCTGCCCGCGTCGTCACGCCGTCGAGCAGGGGCACTTCCTGCGCCAGACTGCCATGGGCAAAGACCACGCCGGCCAATAGGGCCGTGATACCGATTTTCCTGATGATGCTGCTCATACTTTTCCTCCAAAAGCAGGCGTCAAACGAAAGGAAGGCGGGCGAAAAGGCATGCGGTATCGGCAGCCCGTGACCTTTGTCACGCACTCGCTCGCAGCCTGAAACGACCTGAAGCTCTCCTCCGACCGACACAAAATCACCGCCGCTTTGTGCTGTCAATAGTTATTCAGACTGAATGAATAATTAGCGATCCTTGCAAATCGCCCGTCCGGATGCGAAGTCTGCGCCCAGATACGATCAGCCGGCGCGGTGGAGGAGACAGTGAGACGGACCGTTCTATGCTTCGGGGACTCGAACACCTACGGCCAGATTCCAGGTCGCGGGCCGCTTGAGCGTTATCGCCGCGAAGAGCGCTGGGCCGGCGTGCTGGAAGGCACGCTCGGTGCCGGCTGGCAGATCATCGAAGAGGGTCTCAGCGGCCGCACGACGGTGCATGACGACCCGATCGAAGGGGCACTGAAGAACGGCCGGACCTATCTGCGCCCCTGCCTGCAAAGCCATGCGCCGCTCGATCTGATCATCATCATGCTGGGAACCAACGACCTGAAGCGGCGGTTCAACATGCCGCCCTCGGAGGTCGCCATGGGGATCGGCTGCCTCGTGCACGATATCCGGGAGCTTTCGCCCGGGCCGGCCGGCCATGATCCCGAGATCATGATCGTGGCGCCGCCGCCGATGCTCGACGACCTGCGGGAATGGGAGGCGATCTTCTCCGGCGCGCAGGAAAAATCCCGCAAGCTGGCGCTCGAATTCGAAATCATGGCGGATTCGTTGGAGGTGCATTTCTTCGATGCGGGCACAGCCTGCCAATGCTCGCCGGCGGATGGTTTCCATATCGACGGGGAGGCGCACCGTCGTCTCGGCGAGGCGCTGGCGCAGGAAGTGCTGGCAATCGGGTGGCCAGATGCATAGGCGCACCTTCAACCGGAACGATGCCGCCCTTTGCGGGAAGGATCGCCCCCTTGCCTGACATGCGATTTGCGCCCCCCAATCCGCTTCGCATCGCCGACCGCGCGAGCGGCCTCAATTCGCTGAGCGTGCGCAGCTACAACGAGCGTCTTGTGCTCTCGCTGCTTCTGCAGAACGAGGCGACGACGCGACTTGAAATCGGCGAGAAGACCGGCCTTTCGGCCCAGACGATTTCGGTGATCGTGCGCTCGCTCGAACAGGAAGGGCTCGTCATGCGTGGCGAGGCGCAGAAGGGCCGCGTCGGGCCGCCGACGACGCCCATCATGCTCAACCCGGAGGGGGCCTACTCCGTCGGCGTCAGCGTTGGCTATCGCAACAGCCATATCGTCGTCGTCGACTTCATCGGCAATGTACAACACCAGCATGTGATGCCGCACAGGGCCGCCGGCGTCTTCGACGCGTCGGAGGGACTGGCACTGGAAATCCGCAATGCCATTGCCAGCCTTTCAGACAGCCGGCGGGGACGCATTGCGGGCATCGGGCTGGCGCTGCCGACACCACCGCTCGAGGCCGGCCCGGACCACGCTATCCTGCACCGGTTTATGGAGGCCGAGCTTGGCCTTCCGGTCTTCGTGCAGAACGACATCACCGCCGCAGCCGGCGGCGAAAGCCTGTTCGGTGCCGCGCGGCAGTTGCAGGATTTCCTGTTCTTCTATCTCGGCGCCCGCCTGCACAGCCGCCTCGTGCTCAATCACCAGATCTACAACGGCAATTCGCCGCTGAGCGAAGATGTCGGCATGCTCGCGCTCGAACGCACCCTGCCAGCCGGCGATGCGGCGGTGGAAAAGCTTTGGACGCCATCCCAGGCCTGGCCGCCGATGGGACCAGCCTTTGACGCCTGGCAGCAGGCCTGCGCGCAAAGCCTCGTCCGATCGGTCCGGTCGCTTCTGCATTTCATCGAATTGAAGACCGTCGTGCTCTCCTCGTTCATTCCCGTCGCGGCCTGCGAAGCGCTCTGCGATCTCATCCACCGGGAAATCCCCACCATCGATGCGGTGGTCGGCAAGACATCCGCCGCGCCAAAGGCGATCGGGGCAGCAAGCCTGCCGTTCAGTTCGCGCTTCATGGTGAACTAGAGGCGCGTGCGGGCGATCGCGATCGCGATCGCCGCCGCGGCCTGCCGAACAGGAGCGTAACCGGGTCCTGCTCAGGCCAAAAAAAATGGGCCACCGGAAAACCGAGGCCCATGAAGTGTGGAGATATTTAAACCTCCAGAGGGGAACAGCTGATGCAGCGGACTGGGAGGAGACCGCCATGTGCATCAACTGAGGGCACTATGCTCGTTTTTTGACCGTTTGGAAAACATTTATTGTGCAATGCAGCTATGCATAGGGCGCACCACTTGCCGTCTGCCACCTGGAGCGTTCCGCCGACGGCCGGAACCTCATCCCTTACAAGACGCCCCACGCGCGAAAACGCCCTCTGCCCGTCAACTCCCGCAGCTTGAGTTCCTCCACAATCCGCAGCGCTGCCCGTGGTGTCACGCCGAGCGCCCTCGCGACCATGCCTGTCGACACCATCGGGCGGGAAAGTACGAGATCGATCAGGTCCGGCAACCGTGAGGATGTCCGACGATCAACAAGGCGACGCTCCATCATCTGACGCGCGAGGATCAGGCGATCATGCTCTTTCATGCCGATAGTCACCGCGGCCGTCACCCCATCGAGATAAGCGGCAAGGCGGGTATCCCGGTCGCGGTGCACACGCTGTTCGCGCCGGATGGTCTTCAGGCCGAGATTGAGGGCTGCAAGATTCGCCCCCGTTGTGAGCCCCGCTTCGCGCAGGCAGGCTGCCGCGAGAAGGCGCCCCAGCCATGGAGCATGCTGCAGGACCTGCAGGGTATTCCAGGCATCGAGCAGCAATACGGCGCGCAGGGCCGGGGGCAATTCCCTGCTTTCATCGACGGCAACGCGCCATTCCTCCAGCCGTGCATCCTCGTCCCAATCAAGATCGTAGACGAGAGGGTCCTTTTCCCGGCCACCCCGTCGCGGCGGAACGCTGGCGCCCGACAAGACGGCCTCTGATCGTGCCAGCACTGCATCGATCGCCGCGAGTTCCCTCGCCAGGGGATCGGACATGTCCGGTTCCCCTTCCTTCGCCCGAGCCACGGGTTCATCGCCGGCAAGAGGCGCAGATGCCTTCTGCCTATCCCCTATCGGGTCAGCACCACCTAAGCCGCGCAGGCTGCGTATGCTTTCGATGCCGAGCGCCCAATCCGGCGGCTGCAAGACAATGCGCCGGCGTGTGCGTAATACATCGCGGGCGATTGTGAGTTCGTGGGTCGGCGTGCGGATATCGTGGCCGTCATCGTGCAGCACAAGATCCTCGAGATGAACAAGTTCACCGTCTATCCATAGCGAGGCACAGGCATCGGTGAAATGCATGCGCTCGATCCAGCCCTCGCCAACCGGCGAATGGGCGAGGCGCTCGTCGAGGCGCGCCAATGCAGCCGTCGCGCCGCAGATGCGGGGTAACAGGCTGTGCAGCGGCAATTTTGAAAGATCATAACGCATTGAATTCATGGTAAACGAATTGTCAAACGGACACTATATCATAGTTAATGTCCGCTAGATGGAAATGGCGTGCGATCGCCGCGCCTCATCCATCACCTCGACCGGTCCTAAACGCCCAGGTTATGATGATAGAACGTCCGGTTTTGCTCTTCAACGGTGCCGGTCGAAGCGCAAATCGAAATCGGCAATCGCGGGAAGGCTTTGCACCGGATCGCCCGTTCAGCATCGATCGGTGAACACTGCGTTCGCGGAGCGCGCCTTTTCAAGCCGGCTTCGATATCCCATCTTCCGGCCATCACACTCCTACGGACGCCATGCGTCGAGGCAGACATTCATGAAGAAAATCGGCTTCCTGTCCTTCGGACACTGGACCCCCTCCCCTCAATCGCAAACCCGCTCGGCGGGTGACACCTTGCTGCAGTCGATCGACCTTGCCGTCGCGGCGGAAGAGCTTGGCGCTGACGGGGCCTACTTCCGGGTACACCACTTTGCGCACCAGCTCGCTTCCCCGTTTCCGTTGCTGGCAGCCATAGGCGCCAGGACGAAGAGGATCGAGATCGGCACGGCCGTTATCGACATGCGCTATGAAAACCCGCTCTACATGGCAGAGGACGCCGGTGCCGCCGATCTCATCTCCGGCGGACGTCTACAGCTTGGCGTCAGCCGCGGCTCGCCCGAGCAGGTCATCGATGGTTGGCGCTATTTCGGTTTTGAGCCGCAGGACGGCATGAGCGACGCCGACATGGGCCGCCGCCACGCCGAAGTGTTTCTCGATATCCTGAAGGGCGAAGGTTTTGCGCAACCGAACCCGCGGCCGATGTTTCCCAATCCGCCCGGCCTTTTGCGCCTCGAGCCCCATTCGGAAGGCCTGCGTGAGCGCATCTGGTGGGGTGCAAGCTCAAACGCCACCGCCGTCTGGGCGGCAAAACACGGCATGAACCTGCAAAGTTCGACCTTGAAGAACGATGAGACGGGCGAACCCTTCCACGTCCAGCAGGCGGCGCAGATCCGCGCTTATCGCGAGGCCTGGAAGGAAGCTGGCCACAGCCGCACGCCGCGTGTTTCCGTGAGCCGCAGCATTTTCGCGCTCGTCGACGACCGGGACCGCGCCTATTTCGGCCGCGGCGGGAAGGAAGAGGATTCGGTCGGCTTCATCGACGATAAGACCCGGGCGATCTTCGGCCGCGCCTATGCAGGCGAACCGGAAGAACTCATCAAGCAGCTTGCCGAGGATGAGGCGATCAAGGAAGCGGACACGCTCCTGCTCACCGTACCGAACCAGCTGGGCGTCGAATACAACGCCCACGTGATCGAGGCGATCCTGAAGCATGTCGCACCGGCCCTGGGGTGGCGCTAGACGTCTATTCTATGGCTCTTTGAAAACAAAAAGACGCGCCAGAGAGCCTGGCGCTTCTTTATGTCTAATGTTCAGTGATGCCCGACATTTCGGCCGTCGAAGATGTTACCAAGAGGTACTTGCCTTGAGCATGAAGGTGCGTCCTGCGCCATAGGCGCAAGCGTTGGCGCCCTTGCAGCTCGCGACGTAGTCCTTGTCGAAGAGGTTCGACGCGTTCAGCGCGACAGCCCAGTTGTCCTTCTTGAAGCTGATCGCGGCGTCCACAAGCGTCGCGGCAGGCACTCTGAAGGTGTTGGCGTCGTCCGCCCAGGATTTGCCAACGTGACGGACACCGGCAGCCACGCTCAAACCTTCCAGGGTGCCGTCTTGGAATGAATAATTCAACCACAGGGATGTAGTCAGATCCGGCACCTGAATCGGCGTCTTGCCGATGAGAGCTTTATTGTGGTCGTCCGTGATCTCCATGTCGAGATAAGTCAACGAACCGATGGCCTTCCAACCACTCGCAATATTTGCCTGTATCGCAGTCTCAAAGCCACGGGACGTTACCTCGCCCACGGCATATGCTTGGGTAACTTTACCATCCCACTCGGTGTTCGCGACATTTTCTCGCGTTATGTCAAAATAGGCGGCGGTTATAAGGGCATCCATGAAGCCGGGCTCGTATTTGACACCGATTTCCCATTGCTTTCCGGTTTCAGACGGAAGCAGACCGTCGTCCGGGTCCGTCGTCGTGGTCGGGTTGTAAGACGTTGAATAGCTGGCGTAAGGGGTTAGGCCGTTTGCAAATTCGTATGCAAGCGCCGCTCGCCACGTAAACTCACCTTCTTCGCTGTCAGCCGAGTTTGACTTTGTAATCGGTGGAATCGGTGGAATGCGATCGTCAAGATCCGTCGAAACGTAATCATAGCGAGCATTCAGAGTGGCAATCCACCCATCGCCAAACTTGATCTGATCCTGCGCATAAATCCCAAGCTGATCCCGCTTCAAATCCTGGTCAAGGTAGGGGTTGTTGAGCCCCGGTATGTCAACCCCTCCGTAAACCGGGTTAAGGGGGTCTAGGTCCAAACCATCGTCCGTCCTAAATCCAACAGCCTGTGTGTGATCGAGTGAATAATGGCGATAGTCCAATCCAAGCAGCAGAGTGTGATCAAGAGGCCCGGTGGCAAATTCACCTTCAAGCTGATTGTCGACTGTGAAGATGCCGACGTCAGTATCATGCGCAAACCGGTAGCGCGCTAGCTTCGTCGGGTCGGTTGACGACCACCCGTTAGCGTACAGAGCATCTTCCTTGAGAGAGACGCTCGCGTAACGCAGGTTCTGGCGAACCGTCCAGTTGTTGTCGAACGTATGTTCGAACTCGTAGCCGATCATCGCCTGTTGACGCTCGTAGACGTCACGGCTCTCGTCACCATAGAACAGATCACGTGGGATGCGGCCGACGCCATCCCTGTCTACGACCGTACCTTCATACGGCAGGAAGCCCGTGCTGGTATGCGTCAGGTCGACGTTCTGATACGAGCTGAGAATGGTAAGGCTTGTGTCCTCGTCCGGCTTCCATGTAATGCTGGGCGCGATCGTGCCGCGGAAATCGTCCGACTTGTCGGTTTCCCAGCCGCCACCGGAAATCTTTCCGGTCAGTCGATAGTTCACGGCATCGTTGTCGCCGAGCTTGTCTCCGAAATCCAGCCCAAGATAGCCGTTGCCGAAGCTGTTGATGCCGGTCTCGACGTAGCGTAGCGGCTCGTCCGTCGGCCGCTTGCTGACAAAATTGACGAAGCCACCTGGGCTGGCGCCGCCATAGAGCGCTGAGCTCGGGCCCTTGATGACCTCGATCCGCTCGAGGAAGAAGGGATCGACCAGGAACGTGCCGAAGCCTGTCTGGAACAAGGAGAGCCCATCAAGGAACATACCGGTCTGGTCGGCCTGGAAGCCACGGATGAAGAGCCAATCGGTGTCGGAATCCGTGCCGTAGGTCGACGGGTTCACGCCTGCAACATAACGCAGGGCCTCGTCGATCTTCTGTGGGCTCTGATCGTCGATCTGCTGGCGAACGACAACCGTCACCGACTGGGGGATCTCATTGAGAGCCGTCGCGGTCTTGCTGCCGGTCCGCGTGGATTTCGCCACTACGCCGCGCACCGGTTCGACGCCGGTGTTCGAGTCAGCCCCTTCGACGCGGATTTCCTGCAGCACGGTCGGCTTGCTCGCATCCTGGGCGATCGCGGCAAACGGCGCCAGCAAGGCGATGGTGGCCGTACCGCACGCCAGCGCCAGCCTGAACTGCCGTTCTCTCTTCGGCTTTGTCTTCATTTTACGCATACCCCACTCACGCCTGCCCCGTCGCAGGCACCCCGATAACGATAAGATGAGTGGTTAACTCAAATTTAATTGTCGGGATTGTCGCATTCGCCGAAAATTGAACGTTCTTGGGCAATTTTCCGGGCGCTGAACATCCGCCCGTCCGCCTTCATTCAGGCAAGCTGCGTCTTCTGCCAATGGGCAGGCGTCGTGCCGAAATTCTTGCGGAAGACGCGGGTGAAATGCGCCTGGTCGGCAAAACCGGATTCGGCGGCGATTGCGGTCAGTGGTTGTTCGCCCTGCAAAAGCAAGTCCTTGGCACGGCGCAGCCGGGCATTGACCTGCCATTGATGTGGGGCCACGCCGGTCGAGGCCTTGAAGGCGTGGCTGAAATGGGATTGCGACAGCCCGATTAGGTTGGCGAGTTCTTCGAGCCTGATGTTGCGCAGGCAGTTTTCTTCAATGAAATCGGTGGCGCGGCGCAGCTGCCAGCCGGCAAGCCGGCTGCGCTTGCGGCCCGGCGCCTTGGCGAGCTTCATGACATCGATGATCAGCGCAAGCGCCAGGCCGTCGCCGTAGAGGTCATGCAGCGGCTGCGGATTGGTGCATTCGGCCGCAATGAACTGCGCAAGCGAGAGAAGGTGAGGGTCGGAGAAGAAGAGTTGCGGCGTCGCCAGACGCTCCGGATCGAGGTCTTCGGCGAGGCGCTTGCTGATCGTTTCCACGTCGAAATGCAGGTCGAGATGACGCAGGAACCGATGATCGGTAAGGTCCGCCCACATCTCGAAGTCGGCGGGGATATAGGCTATCGGGCAGCGCTGCCAATCCGCGGCGCTTTCCGGCCCCTCCTGTGACAGGCGGATGCGGGACGCACCCGGGCCACGTTTGTCCAGCAGGATGAAGAGACGCGGGTCCCGGCCGACATAATAGCCGCCGGCATAGTCCGCGCATTCCACATCCCAGACATCGGCGACGATACCGTTCCAGTGCCGGCGATTGAGGTCGCCGACCACGGAAAAGCCTTCGATCCTGTTCTGCATGCGCGGCTGGAACGTCATCCGGCGAACTATTCCTTCCTAATTTTATCAAGTTTTCTAGCGGGAATTTCGCGGCAATGCAATATCGCTAAAATGCGAGAAGGGGCGGTTTGACACCGCCCCTTCCCTTCCCCGCAGGTTCTTCTTCTTAGTCTTCTTCTTGGAAAACCTGTTCGCGCTTCGCCTTGACCGACGGCAGGAAGACGACAACCAGGACCGCTAGGGCAATCACCAACAGGATGGCGCTGATCGGGCGCGTCACGAAGGTCGTCGGGTCGCCACGCGACAGGATCATGGCGCGGCGCAGGTTCTCTTCCAGCAGCGGGCCGAGCACGAAGCCAAGCAGCAGCGGCGCCGGTTCGCAGCGCAGCTTGACCAGTAGGTAGCCGCCGAGCCCGAAGAATGCGACCGCATAGAGGTCGAAGACGTTCGAGTTCACGCTGTAGACGCCGATCGAGCAGAACGCCATGATGATGGGGAACAGCACGTAGTAGGGCACCGTCAGCAGCTTCACCCAAAGGCCGATCAGCGGCAGGTTCAGTACCACCAGCATCAGGTTGCCGATCCACATCGAGGCGATGATGCCCCAGAACAGGGTCGGCTGCTCGACGGCGACGTTCGGGCCGGGAACGATGCCCTGGATGATCATCGCGCCAACCATCAGCGCCATGACCGGGTTGGCGGGAATGCCGAGCGTCAACAGGGGGATGAAGGACGTCTGTGCACCGGCATTGTTGGCCGATTCCGGCCCGGCAACGCCGGCGATCGCGCCCTGGCCGAACTCCTCCGGCCGGTCGGAAATGCGCTTCTCGACCGTGTAGGAGGCGAATGCCGCGAGGATCGCCCCGCCCCCCGGCAGGATGCCAAGCGCCGAGCCGATCGCCGTGCCGCGCAGAACGGGGCCGACCATCCGCTTGAAATCATCCTTTGTCGGCCAGAGCTCGCTGACCTTTGCCATCAGGACCGTGCGGGTCTTCTCGCCTTCGAGGTTGCGCAGGATTTCCGCGATACCGAAGACACCCACCGCAACGGCCACGAAGTTAAGCCCGTCGGCGTACTCCCGGATGCCCAGGGTAAAGCGTGGCGTGCCCGTATAGATGTCCGTACCGACAAGGCCGAGCAAAAGGCCCAGCGCCACCATGGCAAGCGCCTTGACGATGGAGCCGTGCGCCAGAGCAATCGACGACACGAGGCCGACGACCATCAGGGAAAAGTATTCGGCCGCGCCGAATTTCAGCGCGATGCCGGTCAGCGGTATGGCGAAGATAGCGACAAGGAAGGTCGATACCGTGCCGGCGAAGAAGGAGCCGAGTGCAGCGATGGAAAGTGCGGCCCCTGCCCGGCCCTTGCGCGCCATCTGGTAGCCGTCGATGGCCGTCACGGCGGACGAGGATTCGCCCGGCATGTTGATCAGGATGGCGGTGGTGGAGCCACCGTACTGCGCGCCGTAATAGATGCCGGCGAGCATGATCAGCGAGGAGACCGGCTCCAGCTGGAAGGTGATCGGCAGGAGCATGGCGATGGTCGCCGTTGCGCCGATGCCGGGCAGAACGCCGATCAGCGTGCCGAGCAGAACGCCGATCAGGCAGAAGGCCAGGTTGGCCGGTGAGGCGGCGGTGGAGAAGCCAAGCGCCAGGTTGCTGATGAGATCCATGAGAGCCTCCTAGAGCCGCGTCCACGGGCCGAACCGCTCGAACGGCAGGCCGAGTCCGTAGCTGAACACCGCGACCGAGAAGACCGTGATGCCGATTGCAAGCAGAAGCGCCATGAGCGGTTTCATCCGCGTCGAAGCGAAGGCTGCAATAAGCGCCGTGAAGAACAGTGACGGGACGAAGCCGAGACCGCGCACCGTAAGCCCGAAGAAGATCGGTGCGGGCAGAATGAAAAGCATCCCGCGCAAGGCCATCGGCCCGATCGGCTCGCCCTTCACGCGCGTTGCCTGCACCAGCACGATCGCGCCGAGACCGGTCAGGATCACCGCAAGGATCAGCGGGAAGAAGCCAGGCCCCATGCGGAATGCAGTGCCAAGCTCCAGGTTGAGGCATTGGTAAACGAAGAAGCCGCCAAGCGCGATAAAGGTCAGGCCGCAGATCGCGTTGGTGCTGTCGAACTCTAGTTGTTTCATGGGATCCCCTCCTCCAGCGACCGGATGGGCCGCGCAGACCTCAAAGACCGTGACGGCGGTCAACACCGCCACGGTCTGATCCATGCAAGCCTTGTCTCCGCAAATTCCGGGCGGAAAGTCGTCTTGCATTCACCCGGGATTGTCTTAGTCGGCGAACTGCCCGGCCGCCTCGATGACCGGCTTCCAACGGGCAATTTCACCCTCCAGCTTCGCCTTGAGGGCGGCCGGCGTTGCGTCTGCTTCCGCCGAGGGAACGGTGCCAAGCTCGGCAAACCGGGCGACAACGTTCGGGTCCTTCAGCGCGAGCTGCAAGGACTTGGAAAGCCGCTCCGTCACTTCGGTCGGCGTGCCCTTGGGCGCGTAGATGCCGTGCCAGATACCAACCTGGAACCCGGGCAGGCCTGCCTCTTCGGCCGTCGGAATGTCCGGCAGGTTGCCGAGACGCGCGGGGGAGGTCACGGCATAGGCCTTGATGGTTCCGCCCTGGATCTGCTTCGTCGTGTTCGTCGTCTGGTCGCACATGACATCGACCTGGCCGCCAAGGAGATCGGTCATGGCCGGGCCTGTGCCCTTGTAAGGTACGGTGACGAACTGTGTCTGGAGCGCGCTCATCAGCATCATGCCGCACAGATGCGAGGCTGCGCCGATGCCGGCATTTGCTACCGTCACGGTGTCCTTGTTGGCCTTCATGTAATCGATCAGGCCCTTGAGATCGGTGGGCTCGAGGTCCTTGCGGGCGACGATTGCCATCGGCACGTCGGTGACGAGGCCGACATACTCGAAGGCGTTCAGCGTGTCATAGGCAAGCTTGCGATAGAGCGTGGCGCTCGTCGCCATGCCGATATGGTGCAGTAGCAGGGTGTAGCCATCCGCGTCGGCGCTCGCCACACGACCGGCACCCAGCGTGCCACCAGCGCCGCCGACATTCTCTACGACGATCTGCTGGCCAAGATCCTTCGACATGGCTTCGGCGACGAGGCGGGTCACGGTATCGGTCGGGCCGCCGGCAGAGAAGGGGACCACCATGGTGATGGTGCGTTCCGGATAGGTCTGGGCAAGGGCAGAGGTGGCGAGCAGCGATACGGCAAACGCAGCGGAAATACCAAACAGGGTTTTCATGGTCTTCATCAAATCCTCCCGATGAATTGGCCAGCCGGCGTGGCTCCTCCCGCGCCGGTCCTGGATGTCTCAACAGGGGCTTTGTCGGCCTCAAGAGCAAGCGACCGCCGCATTCACCGGCCCGAATTTACCGCAGTAAACTGCCTTGGTGGGTAGGTTTGGGAACAAAGCGGCTTCAGCTTGGGTGGATTTCCACCCATCGGGGCGTCACATATCGTCCTGGAACGCCGCCATGTTGATGTTCTTGTCGAGTCCGTATTTCTGCATCTTCTCGTAAAGCGTCTTTCGCGAAACGCCCAATTGCTCGTAAACCGGCTTCAGACTGCCACCATGGGCCGCCAAAGCACTGGCAATCAGCCCGCGTTCAAAGGCTGCCACTTTGTCCGAGAGGCGCTGCGGACCGATGCCAGTAGGCGCATTTTCCACCCCGGCATCCAGCCCCAGCACAAGCCGATCAGCGGCATTGCGAAGCTCACGCACATTGCCGGGCCAGCTGCGCCCGGCAATTTCGGTCATCAGTTCGGCCGGCACATCGACGTCGTTTCGCACATAGCGCGCCGCCGCCTCACGCACGAGCTGGAGGAAGAGCAGGGGGATATCGTCCCGCCGCTGCGCCAGCGATGGAACATGCATCGTCGCAACGTTCAAACGATAAAGCAGGTCCGCCCGGAACCGGCCGGCGGCCACCTCGGCTTCCAGGTTCACCTTGCTTGTCGCGATAAAGCGCACATCAAGCGGCACGGGCTCGTTCGAGCCCAGCCGCGTAATGACCCGCTCCTGCAGGACACGCAGGAATTTTGCCTGCAGGTCGAACGGCATGGAGCCGATCTCGTCGAGAAGGATCGTGCCGCCGCGGCCGTGCTCGAACTTGCCGTAACGCGGGCGCAAGGCGCCCGGAAAGGCCCCAGCTTCATGGCCGAAGAGCTCACTCTCGATCAGATTTTCGGGAAGGGCTGCGCAATTGATGGCAATGAACGGGCGGTCGGCGCGTGCGCTGATATCATGAAGGGCACGGGCCACCACTTCCTTGCCGGCCCCCGTCTCCCCGATGATCAGCGTATCGGCATCCGTCGCGCCGATTGCCCGCACCCTATAGCGCAAATCGACCATGACCTGCGTGCGACCGGGCAGGCGAGCTTCGATATCGTCCCGCTTGCCGGCGACCGCCCGCAGGCGGCGGTTTTCCAGCACAAGGCTCCGGCGGTCCATGGCGCGGCGAATGATGCCGGCCAGATGCTGTGCGGTGAACGGCTTTTCAAGGAAGTCATAGACGCCTGCCCGCATGGCGCTGACCGCCAGTTGCACATCGGCATGGCCCGTCACGAGAATGACCGGCACCTCTGGATCGACCTCGCGAATGCGCTGGAGCAATGTCATTCCATCCATGCCGGGCATGCGGATATCACTGACCACGACGCCGTCGAAAGCGTAACCGACCAGTTCCAGCACCCGTTCTGCACTGGAAAACGTATCAACCTCCAACCCGTAAAGCTCCAATGCCTGGGCCGAGGATCGGCGCATTTCCTCTTCGTCATCGATCAGAAGAATACGCGAACCACTCATTCTGCCGCCTCCCGCGATGGTGCCGAAGCCTCGAGAACAATGGAGAAGACAGCACCGCCATCCGGGTGGTTCCGGACGGTCAGGTTTCCACCGAAATCCTTGATAATGTTATACGAAATTGAGAGGCCGAGCCCCAGTCCCTTGCCAACGCCCTTTGTCGTGAAGAAGGGGTCGAAGATGCGTTCGGCAATGGCCGCCGGCACACCGGCGCCGCGGTCGCGCACTTCGACGACAACACCGTTTTCCGATCGAAATGCCGAGAGAACAATCTTGCGATTTTCCAACCCCTCGACCGCATCCGCAGCATTGCTGACGATGTTCAGCAGGACCTGCTGGAGCCGTACGGGGCCGGCTTTAACGGTGAGATCCGTGCCCGACAGTTCGACAACAAGTTCGGCATCCGCCGACTTGAGCCGTGGCGCGACAATCTCCAGCGTATCCGCAATCACGTCGGGGAGGGGAACCGGGCCGAGCTTCTCATTCGGTTTGCGCGCGAAGTTCCGTAAGTGGCGGCTTATCGATGCCATGCGGTCGATAAGGCTGGAGATGCGGCGCACATTGTCCTGCGCCTCCGGCACGCGGCCACGGTCGATGAGGAGCGCGGCACTGTCTGCGTAGCTTTTGGCGGCAGCAAGCGGTTGGTTGAATTCATGCGAAAGCGCTGCCGACATCTGGCCAAGGCCAGCAAGTTTGCCGGCCTGGATCAGGTCGCCTTGCGTCTTGCGCAGTTCCTGCTCGGTCAGCCGCCGTTCGGCGATTTCAAGCTCGATCTGCTCATTGACCCGCGCGAGGTCCGCCGTGCGTTCCTCGACTCGTCGCTCCAGCTCGTTCCGGGTCTCTTCTTGCAATCGCAACCGTTCCTCCACGCGGGAACGGCGCTGCCAGAGCACCGCGACACCCAGCGCGGCGAGGCAGATGAACAAGAGGATCGCGATCAACGCGGTGCGCGCCTGCGTTCTGACCGATGCGGTGTCGAGAAGAACGTTCACGGTCCAGTCGGCTTCCGGCATGTAGTGAGACAGGCGCAGGTATTCCCGGGTCGTTCCATTTCCGGGGATCTGCATCAAATGTTGACCGTAGTAAACGGATTCCGTCGCGGGCAAAGGCTTCAACTCCGCCTCGGCATAACGTCGGGATGTCTGCGTGCGGGCGAGGCGCGGTGCATCCAGAGGCAGGATGCCGGAATAGAGCCATTCCGGACTGCCGGTCATGAAGATGATGCCTTCGGGATCGGCGACGAAGATCTTGTACTCACCGCCACGCCAGGAACTCTCGATTGAATCGATATCGACCTTGAAGACGATGACGCCAAGGATCTTTCCCGCCACTTCTACCGGGGAGGAAAAATAGTAACCCCGCTTCAGGGATGTCGTGCCGAGCGCGTAGAACCGTGCCTGCCGACCCGCAATCGCATCCTGGAAATAGGGGCGGTAGTTGAAGTTCTGCCCGACGAAGGTTCCGGGCATGCCATAGTTGCTGGCAGCGACGGTATTGCCGTCCGGCGTCATGACATAGATATCGGACGACTCCAGCAGTCGATTGATTTCCTTGAGATATTCGTTTGCCGTTTGCCGTAGGGCAGGGCTCTCCGGCGACTGGAGCAGCGCCTCGATATCGTCGTGATCGGCGATCAGGGCGGGCAACGGCTCGTATCGGCTGAGATGGCCGGCAAGCGCTGCCACCGCCAGGCGCAATGCGGAACCGGCCTGTGACGACGCTTCATCCATGTAGCTGCGCGTGAGCAGCGCCCCCCCCTGCAACACGGCAAGGAGGATAACGATCGGCAAGACCGCGAAGGCCAGAGCATGACGCAGCTTCACAGAAAGACGGCTCCTCTTCCGTTCGTCACCGACCAGAGGCCGGTGACCTATTCTAGTGAGCGGCTCGCTTCTTTCCTAGGGGAGGGGCTCAGTCTGGCAGCCGGCTGTCGCCGAGGTCGACCTTCAGGAAAGCAGCGATCGCATCTGTGACGATCGCATGGTCGACGCGTTGCGGTACGCCGGAAACCGTGACGGCGCCGACACAACCGAGGTCCGCGACAAAAAGCGGGAAGCCGCCGCCATGCACCGCAAAGTCCGTCAACGGAAGGTTATGCGCTTCTTCCTGTCCGCGCCCGGAAAGCGCCAGACGCCGTCCGACGAGATAGGATGAATGCCAAAGCCGAAACACGGTGTTCCGCTTGCGTCTTATCCATTCAACATTGTCTGTGTTGGTGCCGGGGAGTGCGCAATGGAACAGCACACGGTCCCGCAGCGAAATGTCGATCGCTACACCCGCACCGATAGACAGGGCCGTTTCGCGCAGCTGATTGCCCAGCGCCCATGCGTCGTTCGGGCTGAAGCGGATGAAGCGGAGAAGCCGCTCCTGTTCTTCAAGCCGCTGGATATCCTGTGCAACCGTCTCCGTCATAGCCGTCCCCCTTTGATCATCGCTATTGATCCTTAGCGACCCTTTTCGAGAAGGGGAAGAGTTGGGCGGCGGCGAGCGGAGATCATCCTTTGTGCGCGACGGCTTGCCCACCATCCTTTTCTGGGATGGGGAAGGGATGCCTTGGGTGTTTTTACGGATGTCGAATTGGCGTCAAGCGGCTGATCTATGATCGATGGAACCAAAGCCTGCCGCAATCACCATGGATGGTGCGGCGCACGGGAATGGCAAAGTCCGCCCAGGCGCCACGCATCAGCTCGGCTCAACAAGCGCGTGCTTCCTGCTCCAGAAAAATCAAACGCCTCCTGCAGCATGCTTGCGCTGGAGTTCCTGCTGGACTTCGTCCTGGAAAGCGAACACGGCCTCGCGTGCCTGGTTTTCGCACGAGCCGAACTTGCGCATTTCGTCCGCAAGTTCGCGGCAAACCTTCTGCCAATAGCGACGTGCTTCCTCTCCGTTCAGCTCGCCCAGTTCTCCGGCGCAGCGACGGACATGAGCCGTCCGGCGTTCAGCGGGAAATGGAACGACCGGTCTGGTTTCGGCGGCAATCGAAGGGCGGCGTGGCTGGACCGGGGCAGGTGAGGGCATAGAATCGAGTTCCTTATCTTCTCCCTCATAGTTAATAAGCCCATGGTTAACATGCGGTTTCTAGGCCGCAATTTGCGGTATCAACGTGCTCCATATCGGCCCGCCCGCTTTAGCGGCGCCCCAGCGTCCGCCCGAGCGCCATCAGCATCGATATCGAACCAGGTGAGAATTCGCCGCGGATCAATCGTCCGATTCTTGTTTGGCTTCCGTGCGGAACGCTTCGTAAAGACGGTCCAGATTCTGGGTGATGTAGAGGCCGAACGCGGCCGCTTCTGCAGCCTTCAGCGCGATCGTGTATTGGCGGCCATTGGTCTTGATGCTGGCGCGAACGGCGCCATCCTTGCGCGACCATTCCTTGGCCGCGGGTTTGCCCGTTTCCGGTGCCTCTTTTTGGGTCAGGTGATTGCTGACAAGATTGAACCGGTCTTCCGGCGTTCGGCCTTGCACCCGCTCGCGGCCCAGAAACTCGATTGCCCTGTCTTCGTTGGTCGACTCGTCGAACCGCGTCGCCAATTCGTGCCATCGGTCGCGGCCAATGGCCAGCGCTGGACCGATGCCGGCCCTGACCGACTTCGGAATGCGGTTCACCACCGAGAGCATTTTCGACACGGTCGTCTTGTCTGCGCTGAGTGCGGCCATGATCGTTTCGCGATCAAATCCGCGTGCCTCGAGTTCACCGGCAAAGGTTGCCCGTTCAAGGAAGGAAAGGTCTGCGCGCGCACTGTTTTCCTGGCCTTGCGCGATGACGTGGTCGCGATCGGTAAGCAGCTTGACGACGGCACGAACGGGCCGGCCGAGCAACCGGGCCGCTTTTGCGCGCCGGTGGCCGAAGGCGATCTGGTAAACGCCGTTCTTCTCGGGGTGCGGGCGCACGAGGATGGGCGAATCCTGTCCGCGGATGCGCATCGCTTCGACGAGTTCCTGGAATAGCTCGTCCGAATGCACCAGCCGGTCCGAGATGAAGGAGTCTTCGATTTGGTCAGCTTCGAGTTCGATAACGATCTCACCGGCCGTCAGCTTGGCTTCCATTTCCTTGGCCGCATCCGCCTTGGCGGCAAGTGCGTCGATGCTGCGCGTTACGGCACCCAGTGCGCCGAGACCCTTGTAGCTAACATGCTGACGCGCGGGCTCTTCATGGGAAGGATTTGTCGATGTCACCTTGTCCGATGCCGGTGCCATCAGGTTCGAAAGAACGTTCTTGCGCGCCATCTCAACGCCCCCAAGCTTTGTGAATCATTTCAACGATCTCCGCATTGACCGCTTCCATGGATTCAAAGGCGCGGTCATAGGTTGCACGGGTGAACTGGCTTCGGTCGACCTCGTACAGGGTCTGGTTGGTGAGTGCGGCGTCGGCAATGGCGACACTTCTGACCATCGAATTGGTCAGGACATGTTGCTTGAACATGGAGCGCATGAACGCAACCATCTGGGTCTGCGGTCCGTCGGCCGGGTCGTAGCGCGTGACGAGATAGCGGAGCCAGTCGAGGTTCATGTTGCCGCCGGCGCTCTTCAGGGTGTTCAGGACCTCGCCCAGCATCTGCAGGAACTGGCACATGGACATGACGTCGAGCATCTGCGGATGCACGGTGATCAGCACCGCCGTCGCCCCGCAGATCGCGCTCATCGTCAGAAAACCGAGTTGCGGCGGGCAATCGATCACCACCACATCATAGTCGTCGGCGACGGAGGAGAGCGCCTCGTCCAGCCGCGCGAAGAAAATCCGGCCGTAGTCGTCCTTGTTGCCCTGCGCCAGAATACGTGGCGTGTCGTGTTCGAACTCCATGAGTTCGAGATTGCCGGGCACGATGTCGAGGCCGGGAAAATTGGTCTTCCTGATGATGTCCTTGAGCGGCCGCCTGTGCTCGTCGTAGCGGATCGCTGCGTATAACGTCTCGTTTTCGTCGACGTCGAATTCCGGCTGGAACCCGTGCAGCGCCGAAAGGCTTGCCTGCGGGTCGAGATCGACGGCCAGCACGCGGTGCCCGGTCAGGGCCAGATGCTGCGCGAGATGCGCTGTCGTTGTGGTCTTGCCAGAGCCGCCCTTGAAGTTCACGACCGCGATCACCTGAAGATGCTCGCTCGACCGCCGTCGCGGCACATAGCGCTGTCCGCCACGACCGTTCTGGTCCAAATATTCCCGCATCTCCTGCAACTGCCCGGCCGAATAGGACCGGCGGCCGGACGGTGTGGCCTGTGGCAATGGCCCCTTGGATTCCAGCGAGAGATTGCGCAGATACCCGCTCGTAACGCCGAGGAAATGGGCGGCTTCGCTCAATTGAAACTGGCGGAGGGATTTTTGCGCGACGGGAGGAAACATCTCCAGACGATGCTGCTTAAGCTTGTCAGACAGTTCGTGCGCCTGGCCGATGATCAACTGGTCGATGTCGGAAATTGCCTGCCCGACTGTTGTGGCCATATTCATGTCCATAACCTCAAAATGCGATTTGCAGCCCATGTGAGGGTTTGAATCGCATCTAGAATCAATTCCGATTCAAGGGCAAGGCAATAATGGTTAACGGGTCGGGCGAAACGGCGTCGCCAGTCAGCGATCTAGTAACGTTCGCGCCGATGTGGCGAAATCCGGGACCGCGTCCCATGAAAGGTTCGAACCGATCCGCTTCGATCGTTTCATGTGCATCAGTCCTTCGGGCCGCGACGGCCTGTTTCGGAGGCCATTTTTACCTCGATCGCTGCGAGACCGGCTTCCAGTTGTTGCATGCCACTTGCGCCGAGAAGCATCGCCAGCTCCTGCTCATAGGCTTTGGCAAGCTCAATCATCTCTCCGTAGATGCGCTTGCCGGCGGGCGTCAGCTCCAGATGTTCGACGCGCCGGTCTTCGGCATGCTCGCTGCGCTTCAGCCAGCGCTTCTCCTCCAGCGCCCGCACGGCGCGGGATACCTTCGTCTTGTGCATGCTGGAATTGGCCCCGATCTCGGTCGCCGTCATGCGGCCGTAGGTCCCGATTGCCGCGAGTGCGCGCCATTCCGGCCGGGTCATGTGGTAGCGTGAGCGGTATTGCGCGGCAAAGCGCTGGCTTACGCGCTCGGCCGCCTGGTTGAGCCTGTAGGGCAGGAAACTCTCGAGCTTGAAGTCCACGACACGCGCCTTGATGGTTACAAAATAGACAGTTACATCTGTAACCATATGACTATACGCACGCTTTGCGAGGAGGGCAAACCATGCCGGATCATGCGACGGAGACGTCCAACAGCCTGAAATACATGCCGGGCTTCGGCAATGATTTCGAGACGGAATCCCTGCCCGGTGCCCTGCCGCAGGGCCAGAACAGCCCGCAGAAATGCAATTACGGGCTTTATGCCGAGCAGCTTTCCGGCTCGCCCTTCACGGCCCCGCGCGGCACCAACGAACGCTCATGGCTCTACCGCATCCGCCCGAGCGTGCGCCACACGCGTCGTTTTTCGAACGCGAGTTATCCGCATTGGAAAACGGCGCCCTGCCTCGACGATCATTCCCTGCCGCTCGGCCAGCTGCGCTGGAACCCGTTGCCGACGACGAAGGAGACGCAGAGTTTTCTCGACGGCATGCGGACGATGACGACCGCCGGCGACGTGTTGACCCAGGTCGGCATGGCCGCGCATGCCTACACGTTCAATGCCGATATGGTGGACGACTATTTCTTCAATGCCGACGGCGAATTGCTGGTCGTGCCCCAGTTGGGTGCCATCCGCGTCTTCACCGAAATGGGCATCATGGATGTCGAACCGCTGGAAATCTGCCTCATCCCACGCGGCATGATGTTCAAGGTCTCCCGCATCGGTGAAGGAGACACCTGGCGCGGTTACGTCTGCGAGAACTATGGCGCGAAATTCACCTTGCCGGACCGCGGGCCGATCGGCGCGAATTGCCTTGCCAACCCGCGCGACTTCAAGACCCCGGTCGCCGCCTACGAGGACAAGGAAACGCCGTGCCGGGTGCATGTGAAATGGTGCGGGAAGTTCTACGTCACGGACATTGGCCATTCGCCGCTCGACGTCGTTGCCTGGCACGGCAACTACACGCCGTTCAAATATGACCTGCGCACCTATTCACCGGTCGGGGCGATCCTCTTCGACCATCCCGACCCGTCGATTTTCACCGTGCTGACGGCGCCGACGGAGGAGGCCGGCACGGCGAATATCGACTTCGTCATCTTCCCGCCGCGCTGGCTGGTGGCCGAGCACACCTTCCGCCCGCCGTGGTATCACCGTAATATCATGAGCGAGTTCATGGGGCTGATCCACGGCCAGTACGACGCCAAGGAAGAGGGTTTCGTGCCCGGCGGCATGAGCCTGCACAACATGATGCTGCCGCACGGGCCGGACACGACAGGCTTCGAAAAAGCCTCCAACAGCGAGTTGAAGCCCGTCAAGCTCGACCACACGATGGCCTTCATGTTCGAGACCCGTTATCCGCAGCAGCTCACTAAGTTCGCAGCCGAACTGGAGACGTTGCAGGACAATTACCTCGACTGCTGGGATGGCCTGGAGCGCAAATTTGACGGCACGCCGGGCATCAAATGAAGTTAGCCGCCCTGCCAGGCCTTTACCGCTTCCATCGGCCAGACGAGCATCAGGATGTTCAGCGCCAGTCCGTCACGGATGAGATAGATCGTCGTCGCCTCGAAGATGACGATCAGCGCGACGCTCGCCCAGACCGGCAGGCGCGCGGCAAGGAAGAAGCCAATGACCATGGCGAGGATGTCCGCGCTCGAATTGATCACGCTATCGCCGAAATAATCGAGCGAGATCGTCGATTCACGGTAACGGTTGATGATCATGTCGGTGTTTTCGAGGATTTCCCAGGCGCATTCCACGATGAGCGCGAGCACGAGGCGCACATTGATGCTCGCCTTGGGCAAGATCAGTGTGAAGAAGCCGAAGAACAGAATGCCGTGGATGATATGGCTCGGCGTGTACCAATCGGACAGATGTTGCGAGTTTTCCGAAGAAAAAACGACACCATGCCAGAGTTTGACATATCCGCACTTGCAGATCAGCTGCTGACCCATCGTATAAAGGATGATGGCCGTCGCGGCGGTGAAGCCGAGGACGATCAGCAGGGAATTTCGGACCGAGCGGTTCAAGCGGGATTCCTTGAGAATGCGATGCGCCGTGGGAGCGGCGCACGAGGGTGGAGACAGGCGCCGGAAGATGACACAGTTTGACGGCTGCAAACAAGATCGGGAGAGACACGCATGAAACTTGCGACGCTGAAGAATTCCACCCGTGATGGCCGGTTGGTGGTCGTCTCGCGCGATCTGACGCGCTGCTCGGAAGTGGGCCATATCGCCCGCACCTTGCAGGATGCGCTGGACGACTGGGACCATGTCGCGCCGCGGCTGGGGCGTGTCGCCGAGGGGCTGGAAACCGGCTCGCAGCCGACCGCCCGTTTCCATGAGCACGACGCCGCTTCTCCCCTGCCGCGCGCCTACCAGTGGGCAGACGGCTCCGCGTACGTCAATCACGTCGAATTGGTGCGCAAGGCCCGCAATGCCGAGATGCCGGATAGTTTCTGGACGGACCCGCTGATGTACCAGGGCGGCTCCGACAGTTTTCTGGGACCGCGTGACCCCATTCTCGCCGCCGACGAGGCTTGGGGCATCGACATGGAAGGCGAAGTCGCCGTGATCGTCGGCGATGTGCCGATGGGGGCCAGCGTGGAGGAAGCGCGCGCGGCGATCAAGCTGGTCATGCTCGTCAACGATGTCTCGCTGCGCGGCCTCATCCCGGCTGAACTCGCCAAGGGCTTCGGCTTCTTCCAGTCGAAACCGTCCTCCACCTTTTCCCCCGTCGCCGTGACGCCCGATGAGCTGGGCGACGCCTGGGACGGCGGCCAGCTGCACCTGCCGCTGCTTGTCTCGATCAACGACCAAGCCTTCGGCAAGGCCAATACCGGCATCGACATGACCTTCGATTTCGGCCAGCTCGTCGCCCATGCGGCAAAGACCCGGCCGCTCGTCGCCGGTTCGATCATCGGCTCCGGCACCGTTTCCAACAAGCTCGACGGCGGGCCCGGCAAGCCGGTCTCGGAGGGTGGTGCTGGCTATTCCTGCATCGCGGAAATCCGCACTATCGAGACGATTGTCAACGGCGCTCCGAAAACGCCTTTCCTGAAATTCGGCGACACCGTGCGCATCGAGATGAAGGACAAGACGGGTCATTCGATCTTCGGCGCGATCGAGCAGACCGTACAGCAATACGAGAAGGGCTAAAGAGTGAACGACGACATCGTGCTCTTCGACTACTGGCGCTCCTCCGCCAGCTATCGTGTGCGCATCGCGCTCGAAAGCCTCGGCTTACCCTATCGGCGGATTTCGGTTGATCTGCTCGCGGGAGAGCAGCGTGCGCCGGAGCATCGCGCTCGAAACCCCCAGGGCCTTGTTCCGGCCCTGGTGATCGATGGGCAGACGTTGACGCAATCCCTCGCAATCATCGAATACCTCTGCGAAACGCGCCCGGAGGCGCGTTTCCTGCCGGCCGATCCGCTCGGCCGGCAGCGAGTACGTACACTCTCCTGCGCCATCGCCATGGAAATCCATGCCGTCTGCAACACGGGCGTCATCAACCACGTCCTGGAGATCACCGGGGGAGGGGAAGAGGCTCGCGTCGGCTGGATGAAGAAATTCATCGGCGAGGGCCTTGTGGCCGTCGAAGCGTTGCTCGACAATCCGGCAACCGGCACCTTCTGCCACGGCGACACGCCCACCATGGCCGATTTCTGCCTTGTGCCGCAGGTCTACAATGCGGAGCGCTGGGGCGTCGACATTGCCGGCCTCACCAAAATACGGCGCATTGCGGAAACCTGCCTGGCGCTCCCGGCCTTCCTGGCGGCGCATCCGCAGGCGGTGAAACCGGCCTGATCTTTTGGAACGGGACGCGGCATGTTATATATATCCTCAGCAAGGGAAGGATATACCATGCCGCTCTATGTCAAGGACCAGGAGGTCGACCGGCTCGCCGAGAGACTGTCCACGCTACGCAAGGTCAGCAAGACCGAGGCGGTGCGGCAGGCGCTTGCGCATGAATTGGAGCGGGTGGAGGGCGAGCCGACACTGGTGGAAAAGGCTCTGGCTTTTGTTCGCGAACTCGATGCCAAATACCCCAAAAAAGGCCCGCCCGCCGACAAGGCCTTCATCGATAGGCTCTATGAGGACGACTGATGTTCGTCGATGCGTCGGCCTTCGTTGCGATCCTAGCCTATGAGGAAGGGGCGGAGGAGCTTTTGGCGCGCCTGCAGCGAGCCGAGATCCGGTATACGTCCCCCATGGCCGTTTGGGAGACCTCACTGGCACTCGGGCGCCAGCGCCAGCTTGCGCCTATGGATGCTCTCAAACTCGTCACGGATTTCATGAAGCTGCTCTTCGTCACAGTCGAACCCGTCAATCTGGAGATTGGCGAAATGGCCGTTGGCGCTCATCAGCGCTTCGGCAAGGGCCGGCATCCGGCTGCGCTCAATTTCGGCGACTGTTTCGCCTATGCCTGCGCGCGGCAACTCGGCATGCCGTTGCTCTACAAGGGCGACGACTTTTCGCAGACGGATATCGATGCCGCATAAGAATCGCCCCGCACGAGGCGGGGCGATCCGAAAACATCAGGCGACTTCGCCCATGCAGACATATTTCATTTCCAGGTAGTCATCCGCACCATGGGCGGAGCCTTCACGGCCGAGGCCGGACTGCTTGATGCCGCCGAAGGGTGCGGCTTCGGAGGAAATGATGCCCGTATTCACGCCGACCATGCCGTATTCCAGCGCTTCCGCGACCTTCCAGACCTTCTTCAGGTCACCGGCGTAGAAATACGCGGCAAGGCCGAACTCTGTATCGTTCGCCTGTTCGATCACATCCTCGACCGTGTCGAAGCGGAAGAGCGGCGCGACGGGGCCGAAGGTTTCTTCCCGCGCAACCGTCATGCCGCGCGCAACGCCCTTCAGAACGGTCGGCTCGAAGAAGGTGCCGTTGCCTTCGACGCGCTTGCCGCCGGCCACCACCGTAGCGCCCTTCGAAACGGCGTCCGCAATATGCGCCTCGACCTTTTCGATTGCTGCTTCCTCGATCAGCGGACCGATCGTCGTACCCTTGTCGAAACCGCTGCCGACGGACAGTTCGGCGACCTTCTTTGCCAGCTTTTCGGCGAAGGCATCATAGACGTTCGACTGCACATAGAGCCGGTTGGCGCAGACGCAGGTCTGGCCAGCGTTACGGTACTTGGAGGCCATAGCGCCTTCCACGGCCGCGTCGATATTCGCGTCGTCGAAGACGATGAAGGGCGCGTTGCCGCCGAGCTCTAGGCTGACCTTCTTGATTTGGTCGGAGCACTGGCGCATCAGGATGCGGCCGACCTCGGTCGAACCTGTGAACGAGATTTTCCGGACCTTCGGATTGAAGCAGAGCTCCTTGCCGATCGCCGGGCCGTCGGTGCCGAGAATGACATTGAAGGCGCCGGCCGGGATGCCGGCCTTTTCGGCGAGCACTGCGAGGGCGATTGCCGAAAGCGGCGTCTGCTCGGCGGGCTTCGACACCACCGTGCAGCCGACGGCGAGTGCGGGGGCGACCTTGCGGGCGATCATCGCGGCCGGAAAATTCCAGGGCGTGATCGTGCCGACGACGCCGACCGGCTGCTTGATGACGAGCATGCGCTTGTCGACGGACGGGGCAGGGATCGTCTCGCCGTTGATGCGCTTGGCTTCTTCCGCATACCATTCAACATAGGACGCTGCGTAGAGGATTTCGCCCTTGGCTTCGGCCAGCGGCTTGCCCATTTCGGCTGTCAGGATCGCGGCCAGTTCATCGGCATTGGCGACGATGAGATCGAACCACTTGCGCAGCAGCACGCTACGGTCCTTGGCCGGGCGGGCAGCCCAGGCCGGCTGCACCTTGTAGGCAGCGTCGATGGCGGCGGCGGTTTCGTCGGCGCCCATTTCCGGCAGCGTCGCGAGTTTCTCGCCGGTCGCGGGGTTGAAGACGTCAAAGGTCTCGGCACCGTTGCCGCCGATCCAGTTGCCGTTGACGTAACCTGCATCGCGCAGGAATTCGGTCGACTTTAGGTGCTTGGTGAGAGCATCGTAGAAGGCCATGATGTCGCTCCTTGCGGAAAAGAAAGGGCGTTCACCCGGAGCGTATGCCCCGGGTGTTGCCTTGGGAGGATGTGGTTCAGTCTTGCGCGTTGCCGATCAGGCGGCGCGGGCTTCGATCATCGCGGCTTCGAGGATATCGAGCGCCTCGGCGAAAACCGCGTCCTGGATGGTGATCGGCGCCAGGAAGCGGATGACGTTGCCATGCACGCCGCAGGTGAGCAGGATCAGGCCCTTTTCGAGGGCTTTCAGGCGCACCTTGTTGGCGAAGTCGGCGCTCGGCAGCTTCGTCGAAACGTCGTTGAACTCGACGGCGTTCATGAAGCCCGGTCCGCGGATATCGACGATTTCCGGAACCTTGTCCTGCAGAGAGGCAAGGCGCTGCTTGAGGCGCGCGCCGAGATTTTCGGCGCGGTTGCAGAGGTCTTCGTCCTTGATGACATCAAGCACGGCATGGGCCGCCGCAACGCCGATCGGGCTGCCGGCATAGGTGCCGCCGAGGCCGCCCGGGCCGGGCGCATCCATGATTTCAGCGCGGCCGGTGACGGCAGCGATCGGGAAACCGCCGCCGAGGCCCTTGGCCATGGTCGTGATGTCGGCCGCGATGCCGTAGTGCTCCATGGCGAAGAGCTTGCCGGTGCGTGCAAATCCGGTCTGCACTTCGTCGGCGATGAGCAGGATGCCGTGCTGGTCGCAGATTTCGCGCAGCGCCTTCATGAAGGCGACCGGGACCGGGTAGAAGCCGCCTTCGCCCTGTACCGGTTCGATGATGATCGTCGCAACGCGGTTCGGATCGACGTCGGCGGCAAAAAGCTTCTTCAGCACGCCGAGCGACTGCTCGGTGGTGGTGCCGTGCATTTCGACCGGGAAGGGCGCATGGAAGACGTCGGCCGGCATGGCGCCGAAACCAACCTTGTAAGGCACGACCTTGCCGGTCAGCGCCATGCCCATGAAGGTGCGGCCGTGGAAGCCGCCGGAAAAGGCGATGACGGCCTGGCGGCCGGTGGCTGCGCGGGCGATCTTCACGGCGTTTTCGACAGCCTCGGCGCCGGTGGTGACGAAGATCGTCTTCTTGGTGAAGTTGCCGGGGGTGATGGTGTTCAGGCGCTCGGCAAGCTCGACATAGTTCTCATAGGGCACGACCTGGTGGCAGGTGTGCGTGAAACGGTCGAGCTGCTTCTTGACGGCTTCGATGACGCGCGGATGGCGATGGCCGGTGTTGACGACGGCGATGCCGGCCGCAAAATCGATGTAGCGGTTGCCTTCCTTGTCCCAGATTTCCGCATTCTCCGCACGGTCAGCGTAGATCTGCGTGGTCATGCCGACGCCACGCGAAATGGCGGCGTTCTTGCGGTCTGTAAGGGGCGTGGCGGTCATGGCGCTATCCTGAATCTGGAGGCTTCGTTCAATAACTTACATTTTTTCTGCAAGCTTCTTGTGGAATTCCTACATTTTTTCTGCAAGAATGCAATGGACATTTTAAGCCCGCACTATGACGGATTTTGCGGCGGCAGACCCATACTCGAAATCGAGCGCAGTCCGCCGGGAATGCTATAAAAGACACTACTACAGAATCAGGGATTTGGCGCGATGGGTTCCGAGGAGCCGGTGCACTACAAGGTGGCGGAAGCCGCACGGCTCGCCGGCGTTTCGGCGTCGACGCTCAGGCTTTGGGAAACGCAGGGCCTCGTCGTGCCGGGCCGCTCGGAGACCGGCCACCGCCAATATAGCGGCGACGACGTCGCGCGGCTGAAGCGCATCGCCTGGTTTAGGACGGAACGCGGCCTCAACCCGGCCGCCATTCGCGAGGCGCTGGAAGCCGAAGAGCCCAGTGCTGAAGCGCATTCCCCCGACGGCGAAGCGCCGCAAGGCGTCGGGCGAAAGCTGCGAAGCCTGCGCCATGCGACGGGTAAGACCCTGGAACAGGTCGCCGGCGATATCGGTATCGCCACATCGGTGCTTTCCACCTTCGAACGCACCTCGCAGGGCGTGACCTTCCGCGTGCTGCACGACCTCGCAGCCTATTACGATACGACCGTCTCGAAACTCTCGGGCGAAGAAGAAAACGACAACCGTTCGGTTGTCAGGGCAGGGGAATGGAAGTTCTGGCCGGAAACCTCTCCGGGCGTCACCGTACAGGTTTTGGCGGACGGACGAAACATGATGGATTGCCATCGCTTCGTGCTCGCCCCCGGCGCCTCCTCCGACGGGGCCTACAAGCATGAGGGCGAGGAATTCGTACACGTGCTCTCGGGCCACATCGAAATGGTGCTGGACGGCCACGAGTTCCACGACCTCGGCCCCGGTGACAGCCTGTACTTCGAAAGCTGCCGCCGCCACGCCTGGCGCAACCGCCACGACGGCGAGACGGTGCTGATCTGGATCAACACCCCACCGACGTTCTAGCCGAAACGGCTATGCCGCGATGTTTCGTGCGAATTCGCTCGGTGGGTAGCCCAACTTGCGGCTGAAGGCCCTTGCAAGGCGATAGCCGAACCTCTCCGCAGCTTCCCCCAGTGATCCTAGTCCCGCGCAGGGTATCTTCGGCAAGCGCCACCCTCGATTTCATGGAGCTGCGTGCTGTTTGCTGCTTGCTCTCGCACGCGCGGTCGTCGTCACGCTCATCGGCTGACGAACCGTCCCGTTCTTTGCCAATGCGCAAAGAAGGCTTTCTTCCTGGCGCTAGAACCCAAGACGTCCCGCACTGCCGGCGAGGGGCTCGCCGGCAAGCCAGTCGGCGGGTTTGGCGCCGGGCTCGCAGGGCCTCGGCAAGGAAAGGATCAGGGGATGGCAGAGCGCCTAACCAAGACCGGGGCCCGCAATGTCTTCTATGGCGGGTCCATCTTCTTCTTCGCGATCTTCGTGGGGCTTACGGCCCACTCTCACTACTACATACGCACCACCTCCACCGACGAGACCACGCTGAGCGACAGCGTCGCACGCGGAAAACATGTCTGGGAAAAGAACGCCTGTATCAACTGCCACACGTTGCTTGGCGAAGGGGCCTATTTCGCGCCCGAGCTCGGCAATGTGTGGAAGCGCTATGGCGGCGTCGATGACCCGGAAGGCGCGCGCGAGGCCTTGAAGGCCTGGATGGCTGCCCAGCCGAGCGGGGCGGAAGGCCGGCGGCAGATGCCGCAGTTCAACCTTACCGAACAGGAACTCAACGATCTGGCCGATTTCCTCGAATGGACGAGCCGGATCCTGACCCAGAACTGGCCGCCGAACGATGCCGGCTGACCGACAAGCGCCCAGGAGAAAGACATGAAATATCAAACGCAAAAGGTCGCGATGCTGTATTTTTACGGCGCGCTCGGCCTGTTCCTCGCCCAGGTGCTTTTCGGGGTTCTCGCCGGCACGATCTACGTGCTGCCGAATGTGCTGTCCGAGCTTCTGCCCTTCAACATCGTGCGCATGATCCACACCAATGCGCTCGTCGTCTGGCTGCTCATGGGCTTCATGGGCGCGACCTACTACATGATCCCGGAGGAGACCGAGACGGAGCTTTACAGCCCGAAGCTCGCCGTCCTGCAGTTCTGGATGTTCTTCATCGCGGCCGGCCTGACGGTCGTCGGCTACATGTTCCGCATCCATGAGGGCCGTGAATTCCTCGAACAGACCTTCATTGCCAAGGTCGGCATCGTCGTAGTGGTGCTGATGTTCCTGTTCAACATCACCATGACGGCGCTGAAGGGCCGCAAGACCACGGTCATCAACATCCTGCTCTTCGGTCTTTGGGGCCTCGCGCTCTTCTTCCTGTTCGCCTTCTACAACCCCATCAACCTGGCGCTCGACAAGATGTATTGGTGGTACGTCATCCACCTCTGGGTCGAGGGCGTCTGGGAGCTGATCATGGCCTCCGTGCTGGCCTTTCTGATGATCAAGCTCAACGGCATCGACCGCGAGGTCGTGGAAAAGTGGCTCTATGTCATCGTCGGCTTGGCACTCTTCTCGGGCATTCTCGGCACCGGCCACCACTATTACTGGATCGGCGCGCCGGGTTACTGGCAGTGGATCGGTTCGCTGTTTTCGACACTGGAAGTGGCGCCGTTCTTCACCATGGTCATCTTCACCTTCGTGATGACCTGGAAGGCCGGCCGCAACCATCCGAACAAGGCGGCGCTGCTGTGGTCGATTGGCTGCTCGGTCATGGCCTTCTTCGGCGCCGGGGTCTGGGGCTTCCTGCACACGCTGTCGTCGGTGAACTACTATACCCATGGCACGCAGGTTACCGCCGCGCACGGCCATCTCGCCTTCTTCGGCGCCTATGTGATGCTGAACCTCGCCATGATGGCCTATGCCATTCCGGAAATTCGCGGCCGCGCGCCGTTCAACCAGTGGCTCTCGATCGCCAGCTTCTGGCTCATGTGCACCGCCATGTCGGTGATGACCTTCGCGCTCACCTTTGCCGGCGTCGTGCAGGTTCACCTCCAGCGCGTGCTCGGCGAAGGCTTCATGGACGTGCAGGACCAGCTTGCGCTGTTCTACTGGGTGCGCCTCGGCTCGGGCGTCGTCGTACTCGTCTCGGCGCTGATGTTCATCTGGGCGGTGTTGGTGCCCGGCCGGGAGCGTCGCGACAGCCTCACCCGGCTGGTCCAGCCGGCCGAGTGAGTGCTGGCCGGCCCCGTCATCCCGCGGGGCCGGCACATCCTTTTGACATTACGGAGATCGAAATGAACGTCATGCTCAAGACGGCGCGTGCCGACATTCCCGCCTACAGCCCTTCGGGGAACGAATGTGCCCTCTTCGAAAAGGCGTGGGTGCGCCAGCTGCCGCTCTTGTTGAAAGGCCCGACGGGCTGCGGCAAGACCCGCTTCGTCAGCCATATGGCCGCAAGGCTCGGCCTGCCGCTGTCGACCGTCTCCTGCCACGACGATCTCTCGGCTGCCGACCTCACCGGCCGCTACCTGCTGAAGGGCGGCGACACGGTCTGGGTCGACGGGCCGCTGACGCGGGCGGTGCGCGAAGGCGGGGTCTGCTATCTCGATGAGATCGTGGAAGCCCGCAAGGACGTCGCCGTCGTGCTGCATCCGCTCACCGACGACCGGCGCATCCTGCCGCTGGAGCGCACCGGCGAGGTGCTGGAAGCGCCGCCCGGCTTCATGCTCGTCGTCTCCTACAATCCCGGCTACCAGAACCTCCTGAAGGCATTAAAACCCTCCACCCGCCAGCGTTTCGTCGCCATCGCGTTTGATTTCTTGCCGAAGGCGGAGGAGATCGCCGTCGTTGCGACCGAAAGCGGCCTGGACGAAGCCCGCGTCGCACCACTCGTCGATCTCGCGCATCGCTTGCGGGCCCTCAAGGGCCATGATCTTGAAGAGGGTGTCTCCACGCGCCTTCTCGTCTATTGCGCCTGCCTCATCGACAGCGGTGTGGCAGTACGCGAGGCCGTGCGCGCCGCAATGATCGAGCCGCTCACCGACGAGCCGGACGTCCGCGCCGCTCTTCTCGAAATCGCCGATGCGATGATCCGCTGAGGGGCATCATGCTGGATTTTCTGGAACTTGAGGAAACCGTTGGCCGGGCCTGGCATCGGCTCGTCGGCAAGACCGGCAGCTGGGCGAGCCATCCTGACCATGCCGTCCGTCTGGAGGAGATCCGGCCGGTGCTCGCCATCTGCTTCCGCGGGTTCGGCGGGGAGGGCGCGGTGCAGATCGCGCCGGCGCGTGGCCGCACATCGACGCACCGCCTGCGGCTTCGCCAGCGCATGGGCCTCGGCGAGGAGAAGCTGGTGCAGCCCGGCCGTGACCATGCAACGCTCATGCTGCCCGGCGAGATCAGCCTCTTCCCCGAGCGCGGCCTCAACCGCGACCTCTATACCTGGCTTGCCGCCGGGATGGCCGTGATGCCGCTCGACCAGGTCACCCACGATGATCCACTGCAGCGCGACCTCGCCATCCTCCAGCGGGCGGAGGCGACAGCGAAAGCCGTGCTTGTTGCCTTTCCCGGCCTTGCCCGGCGATACCAACGGCTTTGTGCCGCGACGCTCGCGGCGCGCAAAGTCCGGCCGCTGCCCTCCGTCGAGGGCCATATCGAGAACCGCATTCTCAGCCTGCTGAGGACGGGTGCGGGGCTTGCCGATGATACGCCACCGGTCATCCTCCCCCACCGTGCGCCGCCTCGATATCTGCCGATGTTGCCGGTGCCGCTCTGGCCGGAGGCATTGCTGCGCGCGGATGGGGAGGGGAGGGCAGAAGAGGACCAGCCGACAAGCGACGACACGCCGCAGGCGGGGGAGACCGGTCGGCATATTGCGCAGCGCGAAAAGGCGGAGGCCCGCAAGAGCGAGCGCAGCCCCTTCATCCTCAACCGCTTCGAGAAGATCCTGGCCATGGCGGAAATGGTCAATGTCGATCGCCCCGGCGACGATAGCGACGACCACGACGCGTCTGCGGCCGACGAGCTGGACGACATGACGCTCGGCGAGCGCAAGGGCCGCCCCGCCGCACGCTTCCGCTTCGATCTCGACCTGCCGCCCGAGGCGCTCGACCGCAAGCGCCTCACTGGCGAATTTACCTATCCCGAATGGGACTATCGCACCGCCGCCTACTTGCCGGATCATTGCCGCGTCCTTGCGTCGCCGGCACCGGATATGGCGGCGGTGCCGGAACCTGACGCCGATACCAAAAGCCTGATCGGCCGCGTGCGCCGGCAGTTCGAGGTGCTGCGGCCGCGCCATGAAATGCTGCGCGCGCAGCTCGACGGTGCCGAGCTCGATCTCGACGCCGTGGTCAGGGCGCGCAGCGACCTTGCCGCCGGCGGACAGGGCAGCGACCGGATCCACCTGATGAGCCGGCCGCAGGTGCACGACCTCGCCGTCACCATTCTCGTTGATGTGTCGCTTTCGACGGATGCCTGGTTCGACGACCGCCGGGTGCTCGACGTGGAGAAGGAGGCGTTGCTCGTGCTGGCGCACGGGCTTGCCGCCTGCGGCGACAGCCATTCGATCCTGACCTTCACCTCGCGCCGCCGCACCTGGGTGCGTATCGAGACGGTGAAGGATTTCGGCGAGCCGATGGGGCATGGCGTGGAGGCGCGCATCGCAGCGCTGAAGCCGGGTTTTTACACCCGCATCGGCCCGGCGATCCGCCATGCGGCGGCAAAGCTGCGGGAACAGCCGAACCGCCGCAAGCTTCTCCTCCTGCTCACCGATGGCAAGCCGAACGATGTCGACCATTATGAGGGACGTTTCGCGCTGGAGGATAGCCGTCGCGCCGTCAACGAGACACGGCGCTCAGGCCTCAGCGTGTTCGGCGTGACGGTCGACCGGGAGGCGCAGGCCTATGTGCCGGCGATCTTTGGGAGGAATGGTTACGCCATCGTCAGCAATATCGCTCGGCTGCCTGCGGCGCTGCCGGCGATCTATCGCGGTCTTGTGGGATAGAGGCGCACGATACCGCGAGAAAGGCCCGGCATGCGGCACCATGCCGGGCCTTTTCCGTTCAGGCGGCTTTGCTGTGCGTGCGCGCCGACTGGTCGATATAGGCGTCGAAGGCCGCAGCAACGGCGCGGACGATGAAGCGGTGGTCCTGCCGCACGGTGACCGTGCCGCCGCGAATGTCGATCCCGCCGTCCTCCTTGAGCGCGGCCAGCCGGGCATTGCCGTCGAGAAGTGGTGCCCCGTCGAAACCGTGCCGGGCGGCAAGCGTGGTGACGTCGACACGGAAATCGCACATCAGACGCTCAATGATCTCGGCGCGTAGCCGGTCTTCCGCCGTCAGTCGGTAACCCTTGACGGTGGCGAGCCGGCCGGAGGCGATGCGCTGGGCATAGAGGCCGGGCGGCACCTCGTTCTGGATGTAGCCCTCCGGTGTACGGCCGATGGCCGATGCCCCGAAGCCGATAAGCGTGGTGCAGGCGTCCGTGGTGTAACCCTGGAAGTTGCGATGCAGGCGTCCACGTCGTGCGGCCAGTGCGAGGCTGTCATCCTCCAGCGCATAGTGATCGAGGCCGATACGGACATAGCCGGCTGCGGCGAGCGTGTCGGCGATCACCTCGGCCTGCTCCGCGCGCAGTGCCGCATCCGGCAGGGCGCGTTCGTCGATCAGTCGCTGGTGTTTCTTGAAGGAGGGGATATGGGCATAGCCGAAGACGGCGAAACGTTCCGGCCGCATCAGGACGGCCGCCTTTGCCGTCTCGATGCAGGAGGCCACCGTCTGGTGCGGCAGGCCATAGATGAGGTCGAAATTGATGCCCTTGATGCCGGCCATGTGCAGCCGCGCCACGGCCTCGGCCGTCTGCGCCTCGCTCTGGATGCGATTGATCGCCTTCTGCACGACCGGGTCGAAACTCTGTACGCCGAGGCTGGCGCGGGTGACGCCCGTCGCGCCAAGTGCATCGGCCATCTCGGGCGTCAGGGTACGCGGATCGATCTCGACGGCGATTTCCATGCCGGCGGTGAAGGTGAAGCGGGCGCGCAGAAGGCCGATCAGGTCGCGGAATTCTTCCGGCTGCATGATCGTCGGCGTGCCACCGCCAAAATGCACATGACGGATTCTCGGGCGATGGCCGACCCTCTCCGCGACGAGGCCGATCTCTTTGCGCAGCATGTCGATGTAGTCGAGAATCGGCGCGTCTCGTTGGGCGATGGTGGTGTGACAGCCGCAATACCAGCACATGGACCGGCAGAAGGGGATGTGAAGGTAGAGCGAGGCGTTCGTGCCCGGCTTGATGGCGGAGAGCCAGTCGCCGTAGGTGCCGGCGCCGACGGTGGGCGAGAAACCGGGCGCTGTCGGATAGCTCGTATAGCGCGGCAGCCGCGCTTCGCCGTATTTCTCGATCAGATCCTGTCGCATGGGCTTTCCTCTGTCTGGATGGTCGATTGAGGAAAACCTAGGGCCGGGATGAAGGGGCTTCTTTGCGCAAAGCCAAGCACCAGGTGCTGTGGTCCGCATTTCCGGTTTTGTTTGCGGTTGATCAAAGTGACGGGAAGGTCGTGCGGTTAGCGTCAGGCGGTTCCGGTCGGGTCGGGCCGTGCCTTCCGGAACAGGATCGGAGCGGCCGGGACGGAAACACCAGACCATGTCAGACCACCAGGAAAAACCCGCCATCGACGTCCGTACTGTTCCGCCGCGCGAGCGACATTCGCGCATCTTCGGCATGCTCGGCGCATTGCTGCCCGGCAAATCCATGCTGATCACCAGCGACCATGACCCACGCCCGCTGCATTACCAGCTCGAAACGAATTTTCCCGGACAGTTCGGCTGGGATTATCTGGAAGAGGGTCCGGTCGTCTGGCGCGTCGAGATCGATCGGTTGGAAGACGGCGGCTGCGACTGCTGCTGCGGTGCGGACCATTAGAACTGGACGCGGCGAGGGAGAAACGACATGCCGGGCGCCACGCTCTCTCGCTGGACCATGTCCTATTTCGCCGCCGCCTGTCTGATGCTGGTCGCGGGGCAGGGCCTGATGGTTACCGGCTACGGCTATCCGGATGCCGCTGTCGGTGCGCCGGAGACGCTGGTGGTCGTCCATGTCATTGCGATCGGTTGGCTGAGCCTGTTGATGGCGGGCGCGCTGCTGCAATTCGTACCGGTTCTCATCGTCCGCCCCCTCGTTGGCGGGCGGTTTGCCGCGCCGGCGCTGGTTCTGCTTGTAGGTGGCCTTGCGTTTCTTGTCGGCGGGTTTGTTGCGCTTTCCGATACGCTGGCCCTGCCGCTCTTTCTTTTGCCGCTTGGCGGCAGTGTGCTTTTCGGTGGTTTTGGGCTTGTCGCCGGCATTATTGCCGTGACGCTTTGTGCCGCGCGTCCCCTGCCGCTGCCGGCCCGCTTCGTCGCGACGGGGCTCGTTTCTCTCGTCGGCACAATCCTGCTCGGTGCCAGCTTTACCCTGGTGCTGTCGGGCTCCAGCGAAAATGCGCTGCTGGCCCGGCTGGTCGCCGACGGTGTGGAATTGCATGCGGTGCTCGGTCTTGGGGGCTGGCTCAGCGTCACTGCGGCCGGCGTCAGCTATCGTCTGCTTGCCATGTTCCTGCTGGCGCCCGAGATTGAGCGGCGGACAAGCCGTGCCGTCTGGTGGCTGGCGAGCGTTGCGATCGGGCTCGCCGCCGCCTGTGTCCCGCTTGTGCTGTTTGCGCTTTCCGGCGCGAACCTGCTGTTTGCGGCCGTGCTGCTGCTGACATTGGTGGCTGCGTTGCTCTACGGCGGGGATGTCCTCGGCATCTATCGCGCACGCAAACGCAGGCAGGCCGAACTGAACATCCGCGCGGCTTTTCCCGCCTTCGTCGCGCTTGCCGTCGCAATTGCCCTCGTCAACGTACCCGCAATTCGCACCGGCGAGGTGGTGATGGCGCTGTCCTATCTCTTCGTTTTCGGCTGGCTGACCGGCCTCGGGCTTGCTCAACTCTACAAGATCGTCGCTTTCTTCACCTGGCTGGAAGCCTATGGCCCGGTGCTCGGCCGGGCGCCGGTGCCACGTGTGCAGGACCTCGTCGACGAGACCCGCGCGCGTATTGTGTTCTGGATCTATTACAGCGCGGTGGCGGCGGCGACGCTTGCGCTTTTCGCGGACACGCCCGTTCTTTTTCGCGGTGCCGTCTGCCTGCAGCTTGCCGCCACGCTGGCGTTGATGCGCGAGTTCATCCGCGCCCGTCGGCTTTCTGTCGTTCCGCTGGCGCTCCGTGCACCGCCCGGCATGATACGGCCACACCTCTTTCTGCCCCTATCCGCTTCAAGGAGATGACCATGCCCGACATTTCAACCGAGATCGCGCCGAATGTGCTCGACGTGCGGCCGATCCTGCGCAGCGGCGGAGAGCCGTTCCAGGCGATCATGGAGGCGGTGCAGGAGCTTCGTCCCGGGCAGGGCCTGAAACTCCTCGCCACGTTTCGGCCGCAGCCGCTGTTTCGCGTCATGGCGAGCCGGGGCTTCGATCATCAGGTCCGCGAGGTCGAGGACGGCGACTGGGAGGTGCTGTTCACGCCGCAGACGGATACGGCACCGGTCGAAATCTCCGCTGATGCCGAACGGCCCGAGACCTGGCCGGACCCGGTCCGGCACCTCGATCTTACCGATCTCGACCCGCCGGAGCCCATGGTGCGCATCCTGGCGGTCGCGGAAGAGCTGGCGCCGGGAGAGGTGCTCTTCGCACTGCTGTCCCGCGAGCCGTTGTTCCTTTTCCCGGAACTGACGAAGCGCGGCCACCAGTGGGCCGGCAATTTCGACGAAACGGGCTCGGCCTACCGCATCCTCGTGCGGAAGGGCTGAAGCGATGGGCGACGGAGAGAAAGCAAGGCTTGCGGACGATATCCGCGATGCCCTGCGCATGATCATCGACCCCGAGATCGGCCGTAACATCGTCGATCTCGGGCTGATCTATGCGGTGGATGTGGAGGATGGCGGCATTGCTCGCGTCACCATGACCACGACGACACGTGGCTGCCCGGCCGGCGATTATCTCAAGGAGGCGGTCGGCAACTGCGTCTGGTACGTGCCGGGCGTCGAATATGCCGAGGTGCACATGACCTACGAGCCGCCCTGGACGCCGGAGATGATGACGGAAGCATTTTGAAGAGAACGGCCCGGAGAGGAAAACTCCGGGCCGTTTGATTCAGAGCGGCGTACGGCGCTTGCGGGCGAGGATCGGCGCATATTCCAGGCAGAACAGGCTGAAGGCCGCGATCCAGAGGAGGCCGGCGGCGGCGTAGATCTGCGGGCTGGCAGCAGGCAAGATTTCTCCAAGCGGGCGCACCAGCGCGCACAGGATCAGGGCGGCATAGGAGGTGACGGTGAGGCGCGAGGCGGTCAGCGCACGACCGGTATGGCCGAGGCTCGCCCGCGTCATCACCGCCAGCATCATGCCGGCGATAGCACCGACCGAAAGGAGGTGCAGCACGGATCGTTCTTCCAGGTAGCCGAGGGCGCTGACGCCGATGGCCGCGAAGCCGAGCGGCACGAAGGCATAGGCGACGTGGAGAACGGCGATCAGTTTTTCCGGCCTCGTCGTCCAGCCGCGCCAGCGGTGGAGGCGGATGCAGTGCAGGGCGGCGACTGCAAGGCCGAGCCCCGCCGTCGCCGGGTGCTCGGGTGCGACCGTCCAGGCGGCGAGGGCGCAGATGCCGCCGATGATCGCGACGCTGTCGAAGTGATTGTAGGGCATGGGAAAATCCGTGCGGCCGGACTTGTTCAGCCAGTTGCGCGTGAAGCTCGGCAGGATGCGGCCACCAACGATCATCACCAGCATGACATAGGCGGAGACCGCAAGGCGGATCGCAAGGTGGTCATGCTCGCCATCGATGGCTGCCACGTGGAAGAGGCCGTTTGCGAGTGACAGCGCCAGCAGGCCGGCAAGCACCTTCAGGTCCTTCCACTTGCGCCCCGCCACGATCTCGCGCGTGCAGATGGCAAGGAGTGCGGGCAGGAAGAGGCCGTCGATGACCGCCGCCGGCACCACGCCGATCTGCTCGGTGGCAAGCAGGGCGGCGCGGCCGGCGCACCACAGGGCGAAAAGCCCGCCAAGCGGCCAGCCAGATACCGGCAGGCGTCCCGTCCAGTTCGGCACGGCCGTCAACAGAAAGCCGGCGAGCACTGCGGAGGCGAAGCCGAAAAGCATTTCGTGTGCGTGCCAGTTGGGCGCGCCATATTCGCCGGCAAGATCCATGCGGCCGGTGAGCGCGGTAATCCAGAGCGCCATCGCCACGATGGCCCAGACGCCGCCGCCGAGAAAGAACGGCCGGAAGCCGTAGGAAAACAGAACCGGGCCGGTGCGGGAAAGGCCGCGCGGGACGGCGCGGCTGACGCGCGCTGCGGGTTGACTGGCAGTCATGATCGTCTCGTTCCTTTGCAATTGTCAGCTTGTTCTAGGACAGATGCGCGGCGCCTTCTTTGCGAGATGGCAAAGAGCAAATCAGCCTCTGCCAAAATGCCGCATCGGCCGGGAAGGCCTGTTTGTCCCATCACAAACAGGTCGGCGCGAATGCTCCTAGAACAGAGAGGACCGGGCGAAACACCGCTCCGTTCTTTCAAAAAGGAGAACAGCAATGACCGAGCAGTTTCAGATGACACGCCGCACCATTCTCGGCGGAGCCGCCTTTGCCGGCGTCCTGACGCCGATCATTGCGGCGTCGATGGCGCGAGCGGAAGGCGGCGCGATCGAGACCAATGCGGTCGCGACCGCAGCCGACGTCGCCAAGCTCGAAAAGGTGAAGATCGAACTGGTAAAGCCGCCCTTCGTGCACGCCCACAGCCAGAAAGCCGAGGGCGGACCGAAGGTCTACGAATTCACCATGACGATCGAGGAGAAGAAGATGATCCTCGACGACAAAGGTACGGAAGTGCACGCCATGACCTTCAACGGTTCGGTTCCCGGCCCGCTGATGGTCGTGCACCAGGGCGACTATGTCGAACTGACGCTGATCAACCCCGATACCAATGAGCTGCAGCACAATATCGATTTCCATTCGGCGACGGGTGCGCTTGGCGGCGGTGCGCTGACCGTGGTCAATCCCGGTGAGCGCACGGTGCTGCGCTTCAAGGCCACCAAGGCCGGCGTCTTCGTCTACCACTGTGCACCTCCCGGCATGGTGCCGTGGCACGTCACCTCGGGCATGAACGGCGCGATCATGGTGCTGCCGCGCGAAGGCCTGACCGATGGGCACGGCAAGGAGCTGACCTATGACCACGTCTACTATGTCGGGGAGCAGGATTTTTACGTGCCGCGTGACGCACAGGGAAACTACAAGAAATATCCCAGCGTCGGCGAGGCCTATACCGACACGCTGGAGGTCATGCGCACGCTGACCCCGAGCCATATCGTCTTCAACGGCGCCGTCGGCGCGCTGACCGGTGACAATGCACTGAAGGCCAAGGTGGGCGAGAAAGTGCTGATTGTGCATTCGCAGGCCAACCGCGACACCCGTCCGCACCTCATCGGCGGGCATGGCGACTATGTCTGGGCGACCGGCAAGTTTCACAATATGCCGGATGTCGACCAGGAAACCTGGTTCATTCCGGGCGGTACGGCAGGCGCTGCCTTCTATACTTTCGAGCAACCCGGCATCTACGCCTATGTCAACCACAACCTGATCGAAGCCTTCGAGCTAGGGGCTGCCGGCCACTTCGTGGTTACCGGTGAATGGAACGACGACCTGATGACCTCGGTCATGCCTCCGAGCGGCGTCTGACGCTCGCGTGATATTGCCGCGTCCGTCCTGCGGCGGGCGCGTCTGCTCTCAAACCGGCGCCTTGCCCGGCCGTCAACGCATCGTCCGGGCAAGGCGCGAGGAGGCCGTCATGGCTACGGTAACATCGAGACCCGGCCCGTCGTGGGCGTCGCTTGCTCTTCCCGCTCTCCTGTTCGCTGCGCTGGCCGGCGCGTTGGCGATGAAGGTCGATCTCGTCGACCCCAGCCCGACCGGCCCTATGCTTGCCGAACCGCGGACGGTGGAGATCGCGCCGCGCAGCTTCCAGTACCGCGACAGTGGCGAATTCTTCCGCAACGGCTTTGCCGTTGATGGTCCGGTGAAAACCGTGACGGTACGCCGACCGCTCACCATCATGAAATATCAGGTCACCGCCGCCGACTATGCGCGGTGCGTTGCCGATGATGCCTGTGCACCCGCCGAGCCCGGCTTCGTGCCGGCCGATCCCGCCGATACGCCGGTGACCGGCGTCAGTTATGACGACACCATCGCCTATGCCGGATGGCTGAGTGCGCGCACCGGCGAAGTCTGGACGCTGCCGACCGATCGGGATCTTGCTTTTGCTGCTGGATCGCGTTTTCCCGACGACGCGCTGGGCGTCGATATAGACAGCACCAATCCCGCAGACCGCTGGCTGGCGGACTATCGCCGCGAGGCGGCGCGCAAGGCCTCGCGCGATCCGGTGCCGCAACCGCTCGGTCGCTTCGGGGAGAATGAGCACGGTCTTGCCGATTTCGCCGGCAATATCTGGGAATGGACCACGACCTGCAACCGCCGTGTCAACCTGGACAAGGGCGGCCGGGTGGTGAACGACGTGTCGTCCTGCGGCATCTATGTTGCGAGCGGCAAGCACCGGGCGGCGCTGAGTTCGTTCGTGCGCAATCCCAAGGGGGGCGGCTGTGCGGTGGGCGTGCCGCCGGACAATGTCGGCTTCCGGCTCATCAAGGACACGCGGTGGTACGCACCCTTGCTCGTGGCCCTCAGGGACAGGGGATTTCCACTCTGACCGCTCGGCGCAAACTTTCGGGGGCCGGGGTGGCGTGATAGAAGCCGGTAGCTTTCACGCGAGAGGAAATTGATTGTGAAAATCGACCGGACCGTCGTTCGCTCGCTCGCCCTGTTCGACAAGATGAGCGACGAGGACCTCGACAGACTGCTTGCCCACGCGGCAGCGCGGCGCGTGGCGCAGGGCGACGCCGTCTTCGAGCAGGGCCAGCAGGCGACAAGTTTCTTTCTCCTGCTGCACGGCCGGCTGAAAGTGACGCAGGTTACGGAGGACGGCCAGCAGATCATCGTGCGCGTCGTGCATCCCGGTGACCTCTTCGGTTTTGCCAAGGCGCTCCAGCGTTCCGACTATCCCGGCACCGCGCGCGCGGCGACGGAAAGCGTGATCCTCGGCTGGCCGACTGATCTCTGGCCGCACTTCGTCGAGCAGAACCCGCGTCTTGCCGTCAGCGCCATGCAGACGATCGGCCAGCGGCTGGAAGAGGCGCATACGAGGATCCGCGAAATGTCCACGCAGGAAGTGGAGCGCCGGGTGGCGCATGCCGTGCTGCGCCTGTCCCAGCAGGCGGGGCGCAAGGAAGGCGGTGGCATCCGCATCGACTTTCCGATCTCGCGCCAGGACATAGCCGAAATGACCGGTACGACATTGCACACCGTCTCGCGCATCCTGAGTGCCTGGGAATCGCGCGGCCTCGTCGAGGGCGGACGACAGAAGCTTTTGATCTGCGACATCGCCGGCCTTTCCGCACTGGCAGACGGGGTACGGGATTGAGATGGCGCATCGGCGAATTTCCATGACCTGCAAGATGCGCAGGTTCTAAAGCAGGCTTGGTCTGTACTGTTGTTCCTTGCAGTTTTAGTAAATATTTATAATAGAGTTCCTTCAATCGCTATATTTTGTTAGATATAACGAGAATTGATATTTCTCAAATAATATTATGAGTGGAAAAGTATAGTATATTATACTTTCTTTCTGTCGTGGCGATGCTACTATCCGGCCTGCGATCTAGTCGTCGGAGGAAGCCAGCCTTGTCCGAAGCCTTGACAGAGCATCTGCCGCCCCAGACGCCGAAACCCAGCCGGCGACGCGAGCTGATTACCTTCCTCGTTCTGGCTTTTGGTATCTGGCCCATTGTCGCCGTCGGCGTCGTCGGCGGATACGGCTTTTTCGTCTGGATGCTTCAAATTATCTACGGGCCGCCCGGCCCCCCTGTCCATTAGGGGCGTGGCCATGGAGCGGCAGGGGGCGTTGTCGAGACGGGATTTCCTGAGGGGTGGCAGGCAGGACGCCAGCATCCGCATCCGACCGCCGGGGGTTGAAGATGCAACACTTGCGGCCTGCACCGGCTGCGGCGCCTGCGTCGAGCACTGTCCTGCAAAGATCATCAGCCTCGTGGATGGACTGCCGGCACTCGACTTCACGGTTGGTGAATGCACATTCTGCGGCGCCTGCGCTGCAAGCTGTCCCGAGCCGGTTTTCGTCGAGGCGGCCAGCCGCTTCGATCACATCGTTGCCATCTCGGACGCATGCCTGCCATTCCAGCGTGTCGACTGCCAGGCCTGTCGGGACGCCTGTCCCACCGCGGCGATCCGCTTTCGCCCGGTGCGCGGTGGGCCTTTCGTGCCGGAGTTGCTGGCCGAAGCCTGTACCGGCTGCGGTGCCTGCATTGCCATCTGTCCCGTTGGCGCGGTGACAACCGCGCCGTTGAGCACGGAGGCCACTTATGCCTGAGACGCGGCGCCATCACATTTCCAGCGCGGTCATTCTTGCCAAGCCCGGTTGCCTCGACGACGTGCGCGCCGCGCTTGTCTATTTCGACAATGTCGAGGTGCACGGCGCTGACAAGGGCAAGATCGTCATCGTCATCGAGGGGCCGTCGACCGGCGTGCTCGGGGATACGCTGATGCGCATCTCCCTTCTCGACGGCGTGATCGCGGCAAACATGGTTTTCGAACATGTCGAAATGGAAGAGGAAGAGGTGCATGGGCAGCGAACTGACGCGGCGTGACATCCTGAAGGCCCAGGCGGCGGGCGTCGCTGCGGCGGCGGCCGGCATAGCACTGCCGGCCGCCGCCCAGCCCGTGCCGGGCGGGGTGAGTGCACTGGAAATCAAGTGGGACAAGGCGCCCTGCCGGTTCTGCGGCACGGGCTGCGGCGTGATGGTGGGCGTCAAGGAGGGCAAGGTCGTCGCCACGCATGGCGACATGCAGGCGGAGGTCAATCGCGGCCTCAACTGTATCAAGGGCTACTTCCTGTCGAAGATCATGTATGGCGCGGACCGCCTGACGGCGCCGCTGCTGCGCAAGCGAAACGGTGTCTACGCCAAGGACGGCGAGTTCGAGCCCGTCACCTGGGAAGAGGCCTTCGACGTGATGGCCGAGCAGTGCAAGAAGGTGCTGAAGGAGAAGGGGCCGACGGCCGTGGGCATGTTCGGTTCCGGCCAATGGACGATCTTCGAGGGCTATGCCGCGACCAAGCTGATGCGCGCAGGCTTCCGCTCGAATAATCTTGATCCGAATGCCCGCCACTGTATGGCGTCCGCCGCCTACGCCTTCATGCGAACCTTCGGCATGGACGAGCCGATGGGTTGCTACGACGATTTCGAACATGCCGACGCCTTCGTGCTGTGGGGCTCGAACATGGCGGAGATGCATCCGATCCTGTGGACGCGCATCGCCGACCGGCGGCTCGGCAACGAGCATGTGCGGGTCGCGGTGCTCTCCACCTTCACCCACCGCAGCATGGACCTCGCCGACATCCCGATGGTCTTCAAGCCGGGCACGGACCTGGTGATCCTGAACTACATCGCCAATCACATCATCCAGACCGGCCGGGTGAACGAGGATTTCGTACGCAACCACACGAAGTTCGTGCGCGGCGTCACGGATATCGGCTATGGGCTGCGGCCCGACAATCCGGTCGAGGTCAATGCCGCCAACTCCGCCGATCCCGGCAAGACCGAGGCGATCGACTTCGAGGCGTTCAAGGCCTTCGTTTCCGAATACACATTGGAAAAGGCCGTGGAGATGACCGGCGTCGAAGCCGGTTTCTTGAAGCAGCTCGCCGAGCTTTACGCTGACCCGAACCGCAAGGTCATGTCGCTCTGGACCATGGGCTTCAACCAGCATGTGCGCGGCGTCTGGGCAAACCAGATGGTCTACAACCTCCATCTCCTGACCGGAAAAATCTCCGAGCCCGGCAACAGCCCGTTTTCACTGACCGGCCAGCCGTCCGCCTGCGGCACGGCGCGCGAGGTCGGCACCTTCGCCCATCGTCTGCCGGCCGACATGACGGTGACCAATCCCGAACACCGCAAGCATGCGGAAGAGATCTGGCGCATTCCGCACGGCATCATCCCGGAAAAGCCGGGTTACCACGCGGTCCAGCAGGATCGCATGCTGAAGGACGGCAAACTCAATTTCTACTGGGTGCAGGTCAACAACAACGTGCAGGCCGCGCCGAACACGTCGAACGAGACCTACCAGGGCTACCGCAACCCGGAAAACTTCATCGTCGTCTCCGACCCCTATCCGACGATCACGGCGATGAGCGCGGACCTCATCCTGCCGGCCGCCATGTGGGTGGAGAAGGAGGGGGCCTACGGCAATGCCGAGCGGCGCACCCATGTCTGGCACCAGCTCGTGCAGGCGCCGGGTGAGGCGCGCTCCGACCTCTGGCAGATGGTGGAGTTTTCCAAGCGCTTCACCACGGACGAGGTCTGGCCGGGGGAGCTGCTTGCCGCCAATCCCGACTACAAGGGCAAGACGCTCTACCAGGTGCTGTTTGCCGAAAGCGACGTGGCAAAGTTCCCGATCAGCGAGGTCAAGCCTGAGCACGCCAACAACGAGGCGCAGCATTTCGGCTTTTACCTGCAGAAGGGGTTGTTCGAGGAATATGCCACCTTCGGCCGCGGCCACGGCCATGATCTGGCGCCCTACGACACCTATCATGAGGTGCGCGGCCTGCGCTGGCCCGTCGTCGACGGCAAGGAAACGCTCTGGCGATACCGCGAGGGCTACGACCCCTATGTGAAACCGGGCGAAGGGGTGAAATTCTACGGCAACTCGGATGGCAAGGCGGCGATCATCGCCGTGCCCTATGAGCCACCGGCGGAATCACCGGACGCCGAGTTCGACACCTGGCTGGTCACCGGCCGGGTGCTGGAGCACTGGCATTCCGGCTCGATGACCATGCGTGTTCCCGAGCTGTTCAAGGCATTCCCCGGCGCCCTCTGCTTCATGAATGCCGACGACGCCCGTAAGCGCGGCCTCAACCAGGGGGCAGAAATCCGCATCATCTCGCGGCGCGGCGAAATCCGCTCGCGCGTCGAGACGCGCGGCCGCAACCGCGTGCCGCCGGGTGTGATCTTCGTGCCGTGGTTCGATGCCAGCCAGCTCATCAACAAGGTCACGCTCGACGCTACCGATCCCATCTCGAAACAGACGGATTTCAAAAAATGCGCAGTCAAGATCGAACGGGCCGTCTGACCCTCGGCAAAGGATGGGTCCTGGCTGCACTCAGCGCAGCCGTCATCGCCACAAGCGCCATGGCACAGATGGTGCCGCAGCTGTCCGGCCCTCAAGGCGACGCGATGCAGACGCTGCCGGCCGATCCGCTGCCGAAGTGGATCGTCGACGACATAAGGCGCATGCGTGCCTATCCCGAGCAGCCGCCGATCATCCCGCATTCGATCGACGGCTACCAGCTTTCGGTCAATGCCAATCGCTGTCTTTCCTGCCACAAGCGCGAGTTCTCGCAGGATGCCGGCGCGCCGATGATCAGCATCACCCATTACATGACGCGCGAGGGCCAGATGCTCGCCGACGTTTCGCCGCGCCGCTACTTTTGCACCGCATGCCATGTGCCGCAGGCGGACAAGAAGCCGCTCGTCGGCAACACGTTCAAGGATATGAGCGAACTCGGTGTCACCGGGGCGGGAAGTGAGTGATGGTGGCGCGCATCAAGGCAATACTTCTCTGGGTCTGGACCGTGTCGACAACGCCGGCGGCGACGCTCAGCCTCGCTTTCCTGACTCTCGGCGGCTTCGTCGGCGGGGTGATGTTCTGGGGCGCCTTCAACACCGCGCTGGAACTGACCAACACCGAAAAGTTCTGCACCTCGTGCCATGAGATGAAGGACAACGTCTACCAGGAGCTGACGAGAACGGTGCACTTCACCAACCGCTCCGGCGTGCGTGCCTCCTGCCCGGATTGTCATGTGCCGCACGAATGGACCGACAAGATTGCCCGCAAGATGCAGGCTTCGAAGGAGGTTTGGGGAAAAATCTTCGGCACGATCAACACGCGCGAAAAATTCCTGAACCACCGGCTGGAACTGGCGAAGCACGAATGGGCGCGCCTGAAGGCAAACGACAGTCTGGAATGCCGCAACTGCCACTCCGCTGTCGCGATGGACTTCACCAAACAAACCCAGCGCGCCGCCGACATTCATTCCAAGTATCTCTTGCCCGGCAAGGCGACCTGTATCGACTGCCACAAGGGCATTGCGCACGAGCTGCCGAACATGGAAGGGGTCGAGCCCGGCTGGAAGATGCCAAGGGAGCTTGAAGGCAAGGAATTGTCCGCCGCGTCGAACGATGCGATCGGCGACCTTCGCGAGGCCGTTGCTAGCGCGCATGGCACGACGGGATTCTAAGACGCACCCCTATCACAGGCCTTGGCCACGCAATTACTGCGGGCTGTTTGCGCCGACCGCGCTTTCGACCGGAAGAGGCGGCAGATCGGGGGCGGCGAGGCCCTTGAACGGTTCACGCCACGCGTCGAGCTTTTCAAGCTGCTCGGACCAGCGTCGTATCGCGGGATAATCATCGATCGGCAGCCGCGCGGCATCGTTGAACGGCAAAAATGTCCCCATGCGAAAATCGGCAAAGGAGATGGTGTCTCCGACCAGCCAGAGGCGATCCGACAGTGCGTTCTCAAGGATGGCGGCCGCCTTGTGAAACTCCCGCAGCCCCTCATCGACCAGCTGGTCGTCGCAGGGGCAGATACCATATCGCTGCTTGGTGCCACGCTCCCAATGCACCATGTCGCAAGCCTTGACGAAGTTATCCTTGCTCCAGCTGATCCAGCGGATCATGTCCGGTTCGTCATCGTCCGTTCGCCAGAAGTTGGAGCCGGCATTGCGGGAAAACCAGCAGGCGATCGCGTCGCTTTCCCAAAGCGAACGATTGGGAAGCTCCAGTATCGGCAGCAGCAGGTTCGGGTTGAGTGGCAGGTAGCGGGCCGCCTGGCCGGACGCCCGGGGCGTCGCAAACTCGAAGGCGACCTCCGCATGGAGAAACCGCGCAACGGCGACGGCCAAGCGTGGATTGGGATTGCGGCTGAAATACAATTTCATACGATGTGATCCTCCCTATCTGTCGTCTTCAAGGACGAATGATGGATGCGTTCGCCGACATCCGTGCAGAAAAATCGACATCATCGCCCTTTGTGACGCCGGTAGTCATAGGAAGATATGGACGATGAGGGATGTCAGGACGGCATTGAACCCCATGGCGATCCCCGAAAACAACCCCGCGACCGGATCGACTGAATAGGCGCGTGCCGTGCCGATCCCGTGCGAAGCGAGACCGACCGCAAAACCGCGGGCGCTGAAGTCCTTGATGCGCATGGCGTTCATCATCGGCGTGACGACGATCGCACCGCAAATGCCGGTGAGAACGACCACGGCTGCGGTCAGCGCCGGATCGCCGCTCAACCCGGAGGAGATGGCCATGGCAACGGCCGCCGTCGTGGATTTCGGCGCGAGCGAGGCGACGACATCGGGCGAGAAGCCGAACAGCTGGCTCAGGAACACCGTCGACCCTACCGCCGTGAGGCTACCGACGACGAGGGAGCAAAGCATGGGAACGAGGTTACTCTTCACAAGCGAGAGTTTCTCGTAAAGCGGGATGCCGAGTGCCACAGTGGCCGGCCCGAGCAGGAAATGGATGAACTGCGCGCCCTTGAAGTAGGCGTCGTAGTCAATCCTGGCGATGCAGAGAATGGCGGCGATGACCGCAATCGACAGCATGATCGGGTTGAGCAGCGGATTGCCGGGGCTGAGGCCGGCGATGGCGGTGGCGGCCAGCCAGACGACGAGCGTCGTGACCAGCCAGAGGAGGGGCGACGTCGCAAGATAGACCCAGAGCCCTTCAGTCATTGGCGTAGCCTCCGGAAAGCCGCTTCACCAGGATGAAAACCCAGACCGTGACGGTGAGCGTGATGACCGTGGACAGGATGACGATGGCGAGGAGTTCAAAGCCGCTGTTACGGATGAGATCGAGATGCTGGATGATGCCCACCCCGGCCGGCACGAAAAGGATGCCGAGATTGGCAAGCACCACCTTGGATGTGTCGATGGTCTGTTGATGGGCCGGCCGCAGGATTTTGACGCCACCGGTGAGGGTGAGGGCCACGGCGGCCATTGCCATGCCGATGACAGGTCCCGGCACATATCCGTTCAGAAAATAGGCGGTAACCTCGCCGATCAACTGAAAGACGAGAAGAACTGTAATCCCGATAAGCATGCCTGGCTCCTGTCTGGCTAAGGGCTTTGCCGATGCGACTCAGCAAGCGCGTCAGCCAGACGGTAGGGGCCTATGCGTGTCTCATCCAGAGGCAGAGCAAGAGCGGTTCAAAATCTGTTCGCCAAGGGCTCACCCGCGGGGCCGAAGGAGCCGTTGTGCGACGCCGGCAAACAGCGCGACGCCGGTTTCGAGTGCGTTTTCGTCGATGTCGAAATCGGCGGCATGGTGCACGGCGGGGATGTCGCTACCGATGATACAGTAGGCGGCGGTGCCGCCGGTTTCGCGCACGCGGCGGATCATCAGGCAAGCATCGTCGCCGCCGCCGATCGACCATTCCGGCAGGACCTCGGTGACGCCGGGCAGGCCGGTCGCGACGTCGGCAATCAAGGCAACGGCCTCCGGGCTGTTTTCGTTGCCAGGCATGTGGCTCTTGCGCACGGTGTCGACCGCGCATTGATGCATGGCGGCGGCGCCTTCGATCACCGCATGAAGCCGTTCGACCATATAGTCGTGGGCGGCGTGACTGTTGGCGCGCACCTCCACCAGCATCTCGCAGGTATCGGCGATGATGTTGAAGGCGGTGCCCGCGCGCAGCACGCCGACATTGACGAATGTCTCCGCGCCGGAAAAACGGGAAATGCCGTGCAGCCCGAGTGCTGCCGATGCACCGGCGAGGAGCGCGTTGCGGCCCTCCTGCGGACCCATCGCCGCATGCGCGACGGCACCGCGGAAGGTGACGGCGAAACGGCTGGAGAAGAGGAAGCCGACAGCGCTCGCGGCGATCTTGCCGGAGGGCAGCAGGCAGCCGAGGTGGCCGACGAACAGATGATCCACGCCCTCGACCGCTCCGCCTGCCACCATGGGTGCTGCGCCGCGCGCACTTTCCTCGGCCGGCTGGAAGATCAGGCGCAGGGTTCCGTCGAGGCCCTTTTCCTGCGCGAGCCGCCGGGCAAGGGCGAGACCGATACCAACATGGCCGTCATGGCCGCAGGCATGCATGCGGCCGGCAAAGCGCGAGCGATAGTCCTCGGCATTCGGCTGATGGGCTTCCGCCTCGGTTTCGCTGACCGGCAGGGCGTCCATGTCGAAGCGGAAGGCGACAGTGGGACCGTCTCCAAAGCGGTAGTCGGCGACGATGCCGGTCAGGCCGTCGGGCATGCGCTCCATCCATGCTGCATCGCCGCCTGCGGCGAGCGCCAGGCGCTTGGCGTCTTCAACCTGTTCGCGTGACGGCGGATCGATGACGATCTCGGCGTCCATCACTTCGCGGCCGGTGCGCACGGCAAAGCCCAGGTGATCAAGATAGGCGGCGATGCGCGAGGCGGTGCGGTATTCCAGGAAAGCGGTTTCCGGGTAGCGGTGCAGGTCGCGGCGAACGAGCACGGCGGGCGCATTGCTGGCGGCGATCATCTCGGCAAGGGTCATGGGCATTCTCTATCTGGGTTAGCCGCGGCTGGCGAGCGAGACGCCGACCGTCGCGATGGAAAGGCCGGCGATCTGTATCACGGTGAGGCTTTCGCCAAAGCCGATCCAGGCCATCAGGGCCGAGACGCCGGGCACGAGGAAGAACAGCGAGGACACTTTTGACAGAGCGCCCTTCCGGATCATGTGCAGGAGCAGCAGGACCGCTCCGAGCGACATGCCGAAGACCGACCAGGCGAGGCCAATCCACAGCGGCAGCGCCGTGGTGTCGAAGGCCGGCCCGCCGACGAAAGGCAGGACGAGCGCCGTCGGCACGAGGGCGCCGACATATTGCGCGGCGGTGTTGGTGAGCGGATCGGCGGCAATCGCCGTGCGCTTCACGAAGATCGAGCCGAGCGTGAGGGACAGAACGCCGCCAAGGCAGATGGCGAGCGGGAGGAGCGGAATGCCGCCGGCCTCCGTTGCGCCGAGCTTCGGTGCCAGCGTGACGAGCGTGCCGAAGGCCCCGACGAGAATGCCGATGGCACCGCGCCGCGACATGCGCTCTCCGAGCACTCGGCCGGCAAGGAGTGTCACGAGCAGCGGCTGCATGCCGGCCATCAGTGCCGAGATTGCCGTTGGCAGGCCATTGGCCACGGACCAGAAGACCCAGCCGAGATAGAGGCCGTGGATCAGGACGCCGGCAAGCAAAGCCTGCCCCCATTCCCGTGCCGTGCCGGGCCAGGCGGCGCCCTTCCAGAGCGCGATGGCGGCAAGCGCCAGCAGCGCCAGCGCAAAGCGCACGGCAAGGAAAGTGAGAGGTTCGGCATGCGGCGCAACAAGCCGCGCCAAAACGAAGCCGCTCGACCAGAGCGGCACGAAGATCGCGGGCAGGAGCAGGTCGTTGCGCATGGGTGCGGCTGCGGCGGACACGCTCACGCCCCATGCCTTACGCTGAGGATCGGCGTTTCCAACAGGGCGCCGGTCGTGCCGTCGGCAATGCCGCGGTCGGTCTGGTGGGGGCCGGCATTGCAGGCGAGCGTCGCGCCGAAGACGGCCTTGAACACCAGGTAGGGTGGTTGCCAGTCGACGATGCTGTCCGCCGCGGTTCGCACGGCGGCGAAGGCGCGGGCGACGTCCTCAAGCGGCGCATCGGAGAGAAGGCCTGAAAGCGGCAGTTCGAGCACGGCAAGCACCTTGCCGTCTAGCGCGACGGCCATGCCGCCACCTGCCGCGATCACTGCGTTCGCGGCGACGGCCATGTCGCCCGGATTGCCGCCGAAGACGGTGAGGTTGTGGCTGTCGTGCGAGACGGTGGTCGCAAGCGCTCCGCGCCATGTGCCCCAGCCGGAGAGCAGGCCAACGCGCGGGCGCGCATCCGCCCGCCCATGGCGGTGGGCGACGGCAATCAGCGTCGTGCCGTCGGGCGGCACGATGAAGCCGTCCGAAACGGTCGCGACCGCCTCGGCCCATTCGGTGAAGCGGGGCTCGGCGATAAGAGCGACAGTCGCCTCGGTTCCCGCACACGGAATGCGGAAATCCTCTTCGCGCAATGGGGCGAGATGCATGGAGCCTTGCAGCGGTGCCGCGTCGATTTCGTGGGCGGGTTCGGTAAGTGCGCCGTCCCGCGCAACGATCCGGCCGCTGCTCAAGACCAGTTTCGCCCGGAACTCCGTCAGGTCCTCGAAGAGCACGATATCGGCGCGACGGCCGGGGGCGATGAGGCCGAGGTCGTTGCGCCCGATCCGCCGTGCGGCGTTGAGTGTTGCGGCCTGCAAGGCCCGTTCGGGCGTCATTCCGTAGCGGACGAGGCGGCGCACCACGTCGTCGAGACCGCCGGCCTCGAAAAGATCGTCCGGGAAGACATCGTCGGTGCAGAGCGTCAGGGTCTGGGGCAACTGCGGCAGCGTGTTGAGGGCGGCGACGCATTCGGGCAGCAGGTGATCATGCGAGCCGCGCAGCTCGATGGTGAGACCGGCGCGCAGTTTTGCGAGCAGGTCCTCGCCGGAGACGATCTCGTGGTCGGAGCTGATGCCGGCAGTAATGAAGGCCTCAAGCTCCGGCCCCGCGATGCTGCGGGCGTGGCCGTGGATCGGCTTGCCCGCGTGGCGGCCGGCGGCAAGAATGGCGTTCATCCGCGCGCGGCCTTCAATGACGGCGCGCATGTCCATGACCTCGGCGATACCGCCGATTTCCGGCCGGGCGAGCAGCGTTGCGATGGTCTCGGCGGAAAAATCGGCGCCGGCGACTTCAAGACCCGGCGCGGAGGGCACGCAGGAGGGGGCGAGCAACACATGGCGCTGCGGCAGGGCGCGGGCGGCCTCGGCCGCCCAGTCGATGCCGGTTATGCCATGCACATTGCCCAGCTCATGCGGGTCCCAGACGAGCGTCGTCACGCCGCGCGGCAGGGTGGCCGCGGCATAGGCGGCCGGGGTGATCATCGAGCTCTCGACGTGCATGTGCGTGTCGATGAGGCCGGGCGAGAGGATCAGGCCGCTGGCGTCGATCGTCTCGTGGGCGTCGAGACGGGCATCCTGCGGGTGCACGCTAGCGATCAGTGGGCCGACGAGGCCGATATCGACGGCGCGGCGCTCGCCGGTCACCATGTCGATCAGCGTTCCACCGCGGATCAGCATGTCGAAGGGGCGGTCTCCGCGCGCGGCCGCAACGGCGGCTTCACGCAGGGTTTCGTCGTCGAGATCGCGAGTATCGGTCTTGCCGGTCACTGTCGCGCCTCCTCGGTCAGTGCGCCGAGAATGAGGCTGCGGGCGGCCACGACATCGATGTCTGTGGCGAAGACGGCGTTGCGTTTCTCCTGCGGCGCACGCACATCCACTACCGTTCGACCACGCGTCAGCAGGCCGGACAGTTCCACGTCGATGCGGGCCTCGGTGAAGGTCACGGCCTGCGAGCACACGAAGGCGACGGCGGCGCAGGGATCGTAGACCGCCATGCCGGCCCGGCCACGGCTGGCTCCAATGGAAATGTAGCCGGCGAAGAGGTCGGCGAGAAGTGCTGCATTCCTGCCGCCCGCATCGCGAACGGGCGTAGTGTCGTCCGGAAAGGCGATGATCTTGCGGCAGAGGTCGAGATCGACCATCCGCAGCGGCAGGCCATGGGCGAGCACGATCGCCAGCGCTTCGGGGTCGGCAAAGGCGTTGAATTCGGCCGAGGCCGTGTGGTTGCCGGCGGTGACGCCGCCGCCCATCCAGGTGAGGTCGGCGATCTTCTCGGTCAGATCCGGCCGGGCGAGCGCCAGGGCCGCAATGTTGGTCAGCGGGCCGAGAGCGAGGATGCGGCGCGGCTCCGTGGCAGCCTCCAGCCAGTGGCAGAGGGCGGTGAAGGCGTCGCTTTCCGGCGGCAGCGGAGCCGGCGGCAGGCTGCGGCCGGCGGTCAGCATGCCGGCTTCGCTCAGGATGTTTTCCGCGGTTTCCAGCCGGCCGAGCACCGGCAGGGCGCGGCCGTCGTGGATTGGGAAGGTCCAGCCGAAGGCAGCGGCGGCCGAGGCTGCGTTCTGCCGCACTTGGCGGAAGCCGGAATTGCCGAAGACCAGCGAGATGCCGTCGATCGGCTCGGCGCCCCGCGCCACCACGAGGATGGCGGCGATGTCGTCGAAGCCCATGTCGGTGTCGATCCACACACCCATGGCGCTCACGCGAAACGCTGGAGGGGGGCGGCTGCCGTGAGCGGCAGGTCGAAGGCCAGTTCCGCGCCAAGCGCGTGGACCGGAAGTGCCGCGCTGACCTCCGCGGTAATCGGGCCGAGGGGCGTATCGAGCAGGTATTCGCGCAGGTTCCCGGTAAAGGAGACGCTTTTCACCGTGCCCTTGAACGGCCCGGCTTCGAGCGTCACGCCGGAGGGACGCCAGGCGAAGCCGGCAGCATTGCCCGGCAGCGCTTCGGCAAGCGCGATCGCACCGCCCGGAGTTGCCAGCTTGCCGCCGCGAAGGGCGAAAACATTCTCGAAGCCAACGAAATCCGCAACGAACGCGGAGGCGGGGTTGTTGTAGATCTCCTCAGGCGTGCCGACCTGCTCGATCAGGCCTTCACGCATCACGACGATGCGGTCGGCGAGCGACAGGGCTTCTGCCTGGTCGTGGGTGACGAAGATCATGGTGACGCCGGTTTCCTTCTGCACGCGCTGCAGTTCGGCGCGCATTTCGACGCGCAGGCGTGCATCGAGATTGGAAAGTGGCTCGTCGAGCAGCAGCACCTTCGGCTCCATCACCATGGAGCGGGCAAGCGCCACGCGCTGCTGCTGTCCACCGGAAAGCTCGGTCGGTTTGCGGCCGGAAAGCGCGGAAAGGCCGACCGACTTGATGCCGGCGGTGACCCGCGCATCGATATCGGCGGCTGCCATGCGCTTCAACCTGAGACCGAAGGCGACGTTTTCGAAGACCGTCAGATGCGGGAAGAGTGCGTAGGACTGGAAGACCAGGCCGACATTGCGCTTGTTGGCGGAAACGCGGGTAATGTCGGTGCCGTCGAGCGTGATGCGGCCGAAGGTGGGCGCAAGCAGGCCGGCAATCGAGCGCATGGTCGTCGTCTTGCCGCAGCCGGACGGGCCGAGGAAGGCGACGAGTTCACCCTTGCGGATCGAAAGGTTGAATTTGTCCACGGCAATCGAATTGCCATAGGAAAGCGTCAGGTTTTCGAGGGAGAGAAAGGCGCGATCAGACATAACGGGAGAATCCAAGGAAGCGTTCTGCGAGGAAGACGATACCGATCGACATCAGGGCGAGCAGGGCCGACAGCGCAGCAACGGAGGGATCGTAGGTGGTTTCCATGTAGGAGAGCATGTCGATGGGCAGCGTGCGCACGCCGGGGCCGGAGAGGAACAGCGAGACCGGCACCTGGTTGAAGCTCGTCACGAAGCCGAGGATGAAGGCGGCGAGGATGCCGCTCTGGATGTTCGGCAGCACCACCTTGAAGAAGGCGCCAAGGCGCGTCGCGCCAAGCAGCACCGCCGCCTCTTCCATGTCGGAGCGCAGGTTGTTGAAGCTGGAGGAGACGACGCGCACCGTATAGGGCAGCACGAGTGCGGTATGGGCGAGGAACAGCGCGACGCCGATCGAGAAACTGAACGGCACAACGAGATAGCGTAGCAGGGCCAGGCCGACGATGATGCCCGGCACGATGATCGGCAGCGTGACGATCGTGTTGACGACCTCGCCGAAGGGCAGCTTGTAGCGCGACAGCGCATAGGCGGCCGGCACGCCGAGCAGCAGTGCGACGAAGGTGCCGCCGACGGCGAGGATCATCGACATGATGAAGCTGTCGCGGAAGCTTTCGACGGTGAAGACCTTGGCGACCCATTTCAGGGACAGGCCCTGCGGCGGGAAGACAAGTGTGTCGCCGGCCGAAAGAGAGGCTGCCACGATGATGATGAAGGGGCCGATCAGGAAGATGAGCAGCGCGGCGAGAATGAGTGTGGAAAGCGTGCGGTTCATCGCTTGTTCCTCGCGGTCGCGAGCCGCTTCAGGAGCAGGTTCGCGGCAAAACACATGGCAATGAGAATGAAGGCGATCACGCTTGCCGAGACGAAATCGTTGGCGACGGTGACGCGCTGGAAGAGCAAGGTCTCGAGCATCAGGACCTTCGAGCCGCCGAGGATGGCGGGCGTGATATAGGCGGTGAGCGACCCGGTGAAGACCAGCGTGCCGCCAACGACGAGGCCCTCGCGCGTGAGGGGCAGGATGACCTTCCAGAACACCTGGAACCAGTTGGCGCCGAGCACCCTTGCGGCGAGGATCGCATCCTTCGGCATGTTTTCCAGCGCGCTGATCAGCGAGAGGATCATCAGCGGCAGGAAGAGTTGCAGCAGGCCGATGAAGACCGCCGTCTCGGTGAAGAGCAGGCGGATCGGCTCGTCGCTGAGGCCGACGGCCTGGAGCGCCTGGTTGACGATGCCGGTGCGGCCGAGGATGACGATCCAGGCATAGGTGCGCGCGACCGGCGAAATCATCAACGGCAGCGAGATGAGGCCGATCATGCGGCCCTTGCCCGACGCGCTGAGATTGACGATGGCGAAGGCTGCGGCGTAGCCGATCACCGCCGAGGCGACCGTCACGGCGAGACCCAGCTTGAAGGTGCGCACCAGCACCAGCCGGTTGAGCGGCTCCGAGAAGAAATCGATATAGGCCGAGAAGGTCCAGCCGGTCGGGCTGCGAAAGCCCTCGGCCAGCACGATGACGACCGGCACCAGGAAGACGATGGCCGCGAAGACGGCGGCCGGCAAAGCCAGCGCCAAGGCTTCAGCGCGATTTTGAAACATGCTGTGCTCCTGCCGAAAGAGGGCAGCGTTTGCCGGTGGCGAGGGCGCGTTCAGGCACCCTCCGCCGCAGGCGTGTGGATCGAGGAGACGGGCTTTTTACTGCGCGATCGTGGTGTTCCATTCGGCAAGCCACTTCTCGCGGTAGTCGAGCGTGGTGGCGGCCGGCAGGAAGGTCAGCTTGTTGGCAACGTCGGCACCGTAGGTGAGCTTTTCGGCGATTTCCGGCGCGAGCACGACTTCCTTGTTCGCCGGGCTGTCGATCAGCATTTCGGCGATCTTGGTCTGGATCGGCACGGAGAGCCAGAAATCCATGAACTTCAGCGCGAGGTCCTGGTTCTTCGTACCCTTGACCAGCACCATGGCATTCATGTCGCCGGCATCGCCTTCCTTCGTTGTTGCCCAGCCGACCGGCAGGTCGAGCTTGGAAATGCCGGCCCAGGAGAAGTGGCCCATGGGTGCGGCCCAGATTTCTTCCTGCTGCATCAGCTGCACGAGCTGCGAGCTTTTCACATAGAAGGTGACGAACTCGTCGCGCTTCTCGCCGACGGCGGCCATGGCGTCCTTGAGATCAGGCGTATCCTTGCCGAGCGCCTTGCCGATCATCGAGAGCACCGGACCACCCTGGTTGGTGGTGATGTTCGGTAGCGCAACATGGCCGACATACTCGTCCTTCAGGAGATCGGCCCAGGATTCGACCTTCATCTTGTCGGTGCGATAGGCGATGCCGGTCTTGTAGAAGGTATAGCCGACGCTCATGCCGTCGCCGTTCGGGTCCTTGGCGAAGTCGTAGAGCTTGCCGTAGTTTGAAAGCTTGGCGGTATCGAGCTTCTCGGTCAGGCCCTTGCGGGATGCGGCCAGCGCGTCGGCGAGTGAGAAGACGGCCATGTCGACGACCGGGGCATCCTTGTTGGCGTCGAGCTTGGCGAGGCGCTCGATGCTGTTGCCGGTCTCGACGACCAGCTTGCAGCCGCATTCCGCCTCGAAGGGCTTGTAGAGCGCTTCGGAGAATTCGTCCTGGGCGAAGCCGTAGACAGAGATGGTGAGCGTCTGTTCCTGAGCGGCCGCGAGCGTGCTGCCCGCAAGCCAGAACACGCTGGCGGCAAGAAGCGTCTTATGCATGTTTGATCTCCTCCTGAGAAATGCCGGCCGCCGGCTGCTCCTTCGGAGCCGGGCCACTGGAACGGCGGATGACAAGCTCCATCGGCACGGCGGCCTTGCGAGCGGTGACGGGCGGGCTCGGTGTATCGTCCGAGGCGTCGCGGGCCTGGATTGCCTCAACCAGCGCGTCGAGCGCGAGGGTGGCGATTTCCGGCATGTTCATTTTCACGGTGGTGAGCGGCGGTGAGATGAAGGACGACCATTGCAGGTTGTCGAAGCCCGTGATCGTCGCTTTCGCCGGAATGGCGATGCCGGCCGACTGAAGTTCGGTGAGTGCCCGCAGGGCATGGGGGTCGGACACACAGGCAAAGGCGGAAAACCCGCGTGCGCGCCACGCGGCAAGACCGAGCGCGCAGCTCTTGCCGCCCTTTGCCTCGATCTCGACGATCCAGATCGTCTCGACTTCCCGGGCTTCTGCGAGTTGCGACCGCATGCCGTTGACGCGGGCATTCTGGACGTTCGAGCTGGGGTCGTCGCCGATCAGCAGGATCTTTTCGTGGCCAAGCGCCCGCAAGTGGCGCGCGACCTGCGCGCCGCCCTCGAAATGATCGGCCGAGACCGTGTTCCTCGGTGTCGTCGGCGTGTCGATGATGGCAATGGGGCAGGCGGTTTCCGGCACTGTGGTGCCGCGCCGGGGAACGATGACGATGCCGTCGACGCCGCGCTCGATGAGCTGGAAGATCGCCTTGTCCTGCGCGGCGATCTCGTCGCGCGAATTGGCGATCAGCACGCCGTAACCGGCATTCGTCGCGACGCGCTCGATCTCCTGGGCGATTTCCGGATAGAGCGGATTGCCGATATCGGGGAGCACCAGCCCCAGAACCCCGCTGCGCCCGGTGCGCAGCGCCCGGCCGGCCTGGCTCGGCACGTAGCCCATCCGGTCTGCCGCATCGCGGATACGCTTGGCGAGCTCCGGCGACAGGCGCCCCTTGCCGGACAGCGCATTCGACACCGTCGCGATCGACACCCCGAGGTGGCGCGCCAGTTCCGAAAGGTTGGGGCGAGGCGGTTTCAAGAGAAGCTCACGAGTCTGATTAAACGTTTAAGCAACGCTATCAGAAAAACTGCCTCTGTCAATTGTTTATTGTTCTCTCATAAAAGCCGCCTCGAAAGGTCGGGGCTATGTTCTTTGGCCCCGCTTGATTTCGACCCGGTCATGCCGCATGTCAAAATGCAGACGCGCCGCTCCAGGCAGCAAGAGAGTACGGTTGCGGGATGAAGCCGAACGAGTTGAATGTACTGGTCATCGACGAAAACCGGATCCGCGCCGCCATCATCGAAGAGGGGCTGCGTGACGCTGGCTATGGCCAGGTCACCGTCATAGACCAGATGCACGGGCTGGCGCGGCGCATCACCGAGCTCAATCCCGACGTGATCGTCATCGACCTCGAAAATCCGAACCGCGATGAACTCGAGAGCATCTTCCAGCTTTCGCGGGTCATCCAGCGCCCGATTGCCATGTTTGTCGACAAGTCGGACGAGGCGTCCATCGAAGCCGCGGTGGAGGCTGGCGTGTCCGCCTATATCGTCGACGGGCTCAAGCAGGAGCGGGTCCGGCCGATCCTGAAGATGGCGATCAGCCGCTTCAACGCCTTTTCCCGGCTTAACCGTGAGCTGGAAGAGACACGCAGCGAACTGGAGAACCGCAAGGTGATCGACCGGGCCAAAGGTCTGCTGATGCGCTCGCGCGGTCTTTCGGAAGAGGAAGCCTACGCGCTTCTGCGCCGCACGGCGATGAACCAGAACCGCAAGATCGTCGAGATCGCCCAGAGCCTCGTCACGGCGGCAAGCCTGCTCGATCCGGGAGCGAAGGAATGACGATGTCCCACGCCATCACCGCCGGTTTTGTGCCGTTGCTCGACAGCGCCCTGCTTGTCGTCGCCAAGGAGAAGGGCTTTGCCGCGGCGCAGTCGATCGATCTGACCCTCGTGCGCGAACGGTCCTGGGCCAGCATACGCGACCGGCTGGCGGTCCGTCATTTCGACGTCGCGCATATTCTCGGCCCCATGCCGATCGCCTGCAATCTCGGTCTTTCCGCGCCGGCGCCGAAAATGATCGTGCCGATGGCGCTGGGCCTCGGCGGCAATGCCGTTACCGTGTCCACCGCGCTCTGGCAGGCGATGGCGGGTGAGGGGGCGACGGATGATCTTGATGCGCGCGAGAACGGCGTAGCTTTGCGCAGGGTGATCGCGGGCCACAAGGGCGAGCCGTTGCGGTTCGGCGTCGTGCATCCCTATTCGGGGCATAATTACGAACTGCGCTACTGGCTGGCGGCAAGCGGCATCGATCCGGAGCGGGACATCGAGATCGTCGTGCTGCCGCCGCCCGATATGGGGGATGCGCTGGCGCAGGGACTGATCGACGGTTACTGCGCCGGCGAGCCATGGAATACGTTTGGCGTGCTGAAGCGCGGCGGGCATTTGGCCACCGTCAAGGCCGCCATCTGGCGATCGAGCCCGGAAAAGGTGCTCGGCGTCAATGCCCGCTGGGCCGAAACCCATCCTAAGGCCCTGGCGGCGCTGCTTGTTGCGCTTCATGCGGCATCTGTCTGGTGCGGAAAGTTGGGCAACCGTGAAGAACTGGCGCATCTCCTGGCGCAGCCCGGCTATGTCGGGCGCGATGCCGAGCTTCTGCTGCCAGCTCTGAACGGCAACCTGCCGGTCGGCGGTGGCGTTGTGCAAAATATCGGCGACTTCTTCGTTCCGAATGCCAAGGCGGCGACCTTTCCCTGGAAGAGCCATGCGCTCTGGTTCTACACCCAGATGGTTCGCTGGCGGCAGATCAGCCACACGGCCGAGCACCAGCAGGTCGCTGCCGAAACCTACCGGCCGGACATGTATCGCGCGGCGTTGAAGACGCTTGGGCTTGCCATGCCGTCAGCCAGCTCCAAGGTCGAGGGCGCGCTGGCCGTGGAGACGCCCGTCGGCTCGTCCGGCGCGTTGACGCTGGGGCCGGACGGCTTCTTCGACGGGGGACGGTTCGATCCGGACGACGTAGATGCCTATATCCAGGCACAAAGGATCGGTTGAGCGACCTGAAATGCGAAGCGCCTAATTTATGCGCACTGCACAAAAAATGGCATCGCACTGCACCTGCTCTATCCTGCCACTGGTCTCCGACCGACAGCGGGTGTTCATCTATCGCATGAAATCAATGGCTTGCTGAAACTGGCACGCCGATTGCTTTTCTTGGCATAGGCCTTCGGGTCACGATATCGGCGTCCAACGACGGGCGCCTCCAGCAAAGCCGCTGATCAGGAATCCTGCGACCACGGACCGTCCGTTTCGCACGCATCCTCATCAGCGGCTTTTTGTTTTTCACCCCCAAGTTGGAGCGGCACGACCTTGTCGGGCCACGGAGAAGCCATGTCTGAGACCAAGCAGCCTCCTCTATCCTCGAGCGAACCCGCCATCGCCCTGTGGATGTCCACCTTCGCCTTCACCATCTGTTTTGCCGTCTGGACGATCTTCGCGATCATCGGCATCCGCATCAAGGAAGACCTGGGGCTCAGCGAAGCCCAGTTCGGCCTCCTCGTCGGAACCCCCATCCTCACCGGCTCGCTGGTGCGCATCGTGCTCGGCGTCTGGACGACCCGCTATGGCGGCCGCCTCGTCTACACGCTGACCATGCTGGCGGCAGCACTCTCCACCCTCTTGCTCTCCCATGCCACGACCTATCCGCAGATGCTGCTTGCCGGCCTCGGAATCGGGCTGGCCGGCGGGTCCTTCGCCGTCGGCATCGCCTATGTCTCGCCGTTTTTTCCGCCGGAAAAGCAGGGCACGGTGCTCGGTATTTTCGGCGCCGGCAATGTCGGCGCGGCCCTCACCAAGTTCGTTGCACCCTTCGTGCTGGTCGCTGCCGGCTGGCAGATGGTCGCGCAGCTCTGGGCGGCTGCGCTGATCATGGCCGCCTTTGTCTTCTGGTTCACGACGACCGATGACCCGGCCTTCCGCAGCCGCCGCGAAGGCAAGGTCTCGCAGCGCAGCCTCCGCCAGGAGTTCGCACCGCTGAAGGACACCCGGGTCTGGCGCTTTTCGCTCTACTACTTCTTTGCCTTCGGCGGCTTCGTCGCCCTGTCGCTCTGGCTGCCGCGTTATCTCGTCGGCGTCTACGGCTTCGACATCGCCACCGCCGGCATGATCGCTGCGGCCTACTCGATCCCCGGCAGCATCTTTCGCGCCTTCGGCGGCATGCTGTCGGATCGCAAGGGCGCACGAAGCGTCATGTACTGGATGTTCGGCATTTCGGCCGCCGCGACGCTGATCCTGTCGCTCCCGGCGGGTGTGTCTCCCGCAGTCTTCATCGTCGTCGTCTTCGTGCTGGGTTTCGTCATGAGCCTCGGCAAGGCCGCCGTCTACAAGCATATCCCGGTCTACTACCCGGATGGGGTCGGTGCGGTCGGCGGCGTCGTCGGCATGGTCGGCGGGCTTGGCGGTTTCGTGCTGCCCATCGCCTTCGGCCTTCTGAAGGATGCGACCGGCCTCTGGTCGAGCTGTTTCATCCTGCTCTTCGCCGTCGTCGTCGTCTCGCTGATCTGGATGCATCTGTCGATCCGCCAGATGGAGCGCCGCACGCCCTCCGTCTCTGCCGTCGCCGCGTAATCGAAGGAAACACCATGACCGAGAAACTCGTCATCATCGGCAATGGCATGGCGCCGGGGCGCATGCTGGAGCATCTGCTGGAGAAGGCGCCCGAGCACTATCAGGTGACCATCTTCAACGCCGAGCCGCGCGTCAACTACGACCGCATCATGCTTTCGCCGGTGCTTTCCGGCGAGAAGGACTACGAGCAGATCATCATCCACGGTGACGGCTGGTACATCAAACACGGCATCACGCTCTACAAGGGCCACCGGATCGTCGCCATCGACCGCGATGCCAAGACCGTGACGTCCGATCACGGCGTGACGGAGAGCTACGACAAGCTGGTGATCGCCACCGGATCCGTGCCGTTCATCATCCCGGTGCCCGGCAACACGCTGCCCGGCGTCATCACCTATCGCGACCTTGATGACGTGCAGGCCATGCTGCTAGCCGCCCAGTCACGCGAAAAGGCCGTTGTCATCGGCGGCGGCCTGCTCGGCCTCGAAGCCGCCGCCGGTCTTGCCGGTCGCGGCATGGATGTGACAGTTCTCCATGTCATGCCGACGCTGATGGACCGCCAGCTCGACCCCGCCGCCGGTTATCTCCTGCAGAAGGAGCTGGAAGGGCGCGGCATCAAGATCATCTGCAAGGCCAACACCAAGGCAATCGTCGGCAATGGCAGGGTCGAGGGCATCGAACTGGACGATGGCCGCATCATCCCCGCGACGCTCGTCGTCATGGCCGTCGGCATCCGCCCGAGCGTCGGGCTCGCCAAGGAAGCGGGCCTCGCCGTCAACCGCGGCATCGTCGTCGATAACGGCATGCAGACCTCCGACGGCAGCATTCTGGCGCTCGGCGAATGTGCCGAAGTGGCGGGCCAGGTCTACGGCCTTGTTGCGCCGCTCTATGAAATGGCTCGTGTCGCTGCGTCCCACCTCGCCGGCGAGCGCAGTGCAGCCTTTGTTCACTCCGATACGCCGACGAAACTCAAGGTCACCGGCATCGAGTTGTTCTCGCTCGGGGATTTCGCCGACGGTGACGACCGCGAGGAGATCGTGCTGCGCGATGCCTCGGCCGGCGTCTACAAGCGGCTGGTGCTGAAGGAAAACCGCATCATCGGCACGGTGCTTTACGGGGAAACCTCGGATGGCGCCTGGTTCAACGATCTCAAGAAAAAGGCCGTCGACATCGCAGAGATGCGCGAGACGTTGATCTTCGGCCAGGCCTATCAGGGGGGCGCACCGCTGGACCCTATGGCGGCCGTTGCAGCCTTGCCGGATGATGCGGAAATCTGCGGCTGCAACGGCGTCTGCAAGGGCAGGATCGTCTCGACCATAACGGACAAGGGCCTGACGTCGCTCGACGACGTGCGCGCCCACACCAAGGCATCCGCCTCCTGCGGCTCCTGCACCGGCCTCGTCGAGCAACTGATGACGCTGACGCTTGGGGAAAGCTACAACCCTGCGGCCGTCCAGCCGATGTGCGGCTGCACCGATCTCGGCCATGACGACGTGCGCCGCCTGATCAAGGCGAAAGGGCTGAAGACCATTCCTGCCGTCATGCAGGAACTGGAATGGAAAACGTCCTGCGGCTGCGCCAAATGCCGGCCGGCCCTCAACTACTACCTCGTCTGCGACTGGCCGGACGAATATGCCGACGACTACCAGTCGCGCTTCATCAACGAGCGCGTGCACGCCAACATCCAGAAGGACGGCACCTATTCCGTCGTGCCGCGCATGTGGGGCGGGGTCACCAATGCGGGCGAACTGCGCGCTATCGCCGACGTGGTCGACAAGTTCGAGATCCCGCTGGTCAAGGTGACGGGCGGCCAGCGCATCGATCTGCTCGGCATCGAGAAGGAGGACCTGCCCGCCGTCTGGGCCGATCTCGGCAAGGCCGGTTTCGTTTCGGGCCAGGCCTATGCCAAGGGCCTGCGCACAGTGAAGACCTGTGTCGGCTCCGACTGGTGCCGCTTCGGCACGCAGGATTCCACCGGCCTCGGCATCAAGATCGAGAAGTTCATGTGGGGTTCGTGGACGCCGGCCAAGCTGAAGCTGGCGGTCTCCGGCTGTCCGCGCAACTGCGCCGAGGCGACCTGCAAGGACATTGGCGTCATCTGCGTCGACAGCGGTTTCGAGATCCATTTTGCCGGTGCCGCCGGCCTCGACATCAAGGGCACGGAGGTGCTCGGCCTCGTGAGAACGGAGGACGAGGCGATGGAGCACATCGTGGCACTGACACAGATGTATCGCGAGCAGGCGCGTTATCTCGAGCGTATCTACAAATGGGTAAAACGCATCGGTCTCGAGGAAATCCGCCGCCAGATCATCGGCGATGCGGACAAGCGCAAGGCCTATTACGAGCGTTTCGTCTTCTCCCAGAAGTTCGCCCAGGTCGACCCCTGGTCGGAGCGTGTCTCCGGCAAGGACAAACACGAGTTCAAGCCGATGGCGACGGTCGGCTACAATCAGGCTGCGGAGTAAACATGGACAGGACCTGGATCGCCATCGGCACCATCGCCGATATTCCGCTGCGCGGCGCCCGCTGCGTGAAGACACCACAAGGCAAGGTCGCCGTCTTCCGCACCGCGGAAAACGAGGTGTTCGCCATCGAGGATCATTGCCCGCACAAAGGCGGGCCGCTCTCGCAGGGCATCGTACACGCGAAGGCGGTCACCTGCCCGCTGCACAACTGGGTGATTTCGCTCGAAACCGGCAAGGCCCTTGGTGCGGACGAGGGGGTGGTGAAGACCATTCCGCTGCGCAACGACGATGGCGCGCTGTTCATCGCGCTCGAAAGCCTGATGATGGCGGCCGAATAGGATGGAAAAGCCGGTCAAGACAACCTGCCCCTATTGCGGCGTCGGCTGCGGGGTCATCGCGACGATTGACGAAGTCGGTACCGTCTCCGTCAAAGGCGATCCGGACCATCCTTCGAATTACGGCCGGCTCTGCTCGAAGGGTGCGGCGCTGGCCGAGACGATCGACCTCGATGGCCGCCTGCTGCATCCGCAGATCGATGGCTGGCGTGCCGGGTGGAACGAGGCGCTCGACCTTGTCGCCAAAAAATTCTCGCAAGCCATTGTCGAGCACGGGCCGGATTCGGTCGCCTTCTACGTCTCCGGTCAGTTGCTGACCGAAGACTATTACGTCGCCAACAAGCTGATGAAGGGGTTTATCGGCTCGGCGAATATCGACACCAATTCGCGGCTCTGCATGTCCTCCTCCGTCGCCGGCCACCGCCGGGCCTTCGGTTCGGACACGGTGCCGGGAACCTACGAGGATCTGGAGCTTGCCGATCTGGTCATCCTGACCGGCTCGAACCTCGCCTGGTGCCATCCCGTGCTTTACCAGCGGCTGGCGGCAGCCAAGGCCAGGCGGCCGGGGATGAAGGTGGTCGTCATCGATCCGCGCCGCACCATGACGGCCGATCTCGCCGACCTGCATCTGGCCCTTCGCCCCGATACGGATGTGGCGCTCTTCGTCGGCCTTTTTACGCATCTGGTGGCAAACAATGCTGTCGATCAGAACTATGTCGCCGCGCATACGACGGGTTTTGCCGAAACCTTTGCCGCCGCTTCGAACGTGTCTTTTGCCGACGTGCTGGAGCAGACCGGTCTTCCGGCCATGCAACTCCGCGAGTTCTATCGCCTTTTCACGACGACGGAAAAGGTCGTGACCTGCTACAGCCAGGGCGTCAACCAGTCGTCCTCTGGCACCGACAAGGTCAACACCATTCTCAACTGCCATCTCGCCACCGGCCGCATCGGCCGGCCGGGCATGGGGCCGTTTTCGCTAACCGGCCAGCCGAACGCCATGGGCGGGCGCGAGGTCGGCGGGCTTGCCAATATGCTTGCCGCCCATATGGCGATTGAAAGTGCAACGGATCGCGACCGCGTCCAGCGCTTCTGGCAATCGCCGACGATTGCCGACAAGCCGGGGCTGAAGGCGGTGGATTTGTTTCAGGCCGTGGCGGAGGGGCGCATCAAGGCGCTCTGGATCATGGCGACGAACCCTGTCGTCTCGATGCCGGATGCCGATGCCGTCGAAGCGGCGCTCAAGGCCTGTCCCTTCGTCGTCGTCTCCGACATCCTGAAGGACACGGATACGACCCGTCACGCCGATGTGCTGCTTCCTTCGCTTGGCTGGGGGGAGAAAGACGGCACGGTCACCAATTCGGAACGGCGCATCTCCCGCCAGCGCAATTTCCTCGATGCGCCGGGTGAGGCGAGGGCAGACTGGTGGCAGCTTGCCGAGGTTGGCCGGCGCCTCGGTTTCAAGGATGCCTTTGACTACGGTTCGCCCACACGGATCTTCCGGGAGCACGCGGCACTTTCGGCTTTCGAGAATGCCGGCCAACGCGACTTCGATATCGGCGCCTGCAGCGAATTGGAGGGCCAGGCTTACGATACGCTTCCCCCTTTCCAATGGCCGCAACCCGCCGGCAGCGAGCCCGCAGAGCACCGCTTTTTCGCCGATGGCGGTTTCTATCATGCGGACGGCAAGGCCCGGTTCATTGCCATCGAGCCGGTTGCCTGCGATCGCACCGATACGGCCTACCCCTTCACGCTGAACACGGGCCGCATCCGCGACCAGTGGCATACGATGACCCGCACGGGAAAAAGCGCGCGTCTCTCTACCCATATCGCCGAACCCTTTGCCGAACTGCATCCACGCGATGCAATGGAGATTGGTGTTGGCAATGCCGGTCTCGTCGAAATCGAGAGCCCCCGGGGCAAGGTGATCGTGCGCGCGCTGATCACGGAGCGCCAGGCACGCGGCAGCATCTTCGTGCCGATGCACTGGAACGACCAGTTTTCGGCGCAGGCCCGCATCGACGTGCTGGTGCCGCCTATCGTGGACAGCATCTCCGGCCAGCCGGCGTCGAAAAACGTCGCCGTGGCAGCGCGCCGGTTCAAGGCGGCGCACTATGGCTTCGCCGTCTCGCAGGCCAAGCCGAAGGGGCTTGATGCCAGCTATTGGGCATTGGCGAAGGCGGAGGGCAGCTGGCGGGTGGAGCTTGCCTTTGATCGACCGGTCGAGGATTGGAGCGCCTGGTGCCGCCGCACCTTCGTGGTGTCGGGTGGCGTCGAGCCGCTCGGTTACGTCGATCGGCAGACCGGCGATCTCCGGCTTGCCTTCTTTGACGGGCCGCACCTGCGCGCCGCCCTTTTTCTCGCCCGCGAACCGGTCGCCGTCGCCCGAAACTGGGCGATCGCGCAAGTGATGGCCGAGCACACCAACCTGCGCAAGCGCTTTGCCCTGGTCGCCGGCCGGCCTGGCGCCGACAAGCCGGATCCCGGCGCGACCGTCTGCGCCTGCTTTGGCGTCGGGGTCAACCAGATTGTCGCCGCTGTGCGCGGCGGCAGCCACAGTGTCGAAACCGTCGGCAAGCAACTCAATGCCGGAACCAATTGCGGCTCCTGCCGCGCCGAAATCAAGGGGATCATCGATGGATGTCTTGCCGCAGCCGCGGAATGATGGACCGCCGCGCATGGAGCCGCTCGCCAAGCTCCCGGTGTTCTGGGCGCTGGAAGGAAAGCGCGTCGTCGTTGCCGGCGGTTCGGATGCCGCCGCCTGGAAAGCGGAACTGCTCGCCGCCAGCGGCGCGCATGTCGATGTCTATGCGGAAGCGTTCGACGAGGCGTTCGAAATTCTGCTCTCCCGCGAACCAGAACACCCTGCAGCAAAATTTACAACGCATCGGCGTCGTTGGGCGCCGGATGATCTTGGCGGCGCCTCGCTCGCTATCGCCGACTGCGAGGATGAAGCAGATGCGCGGGCCTTCTCCGATGCCGCACGCGCAGCTGGCGTGCCGGCCAACGTGATCGACAAGCCGGAATTCTGTCAGTTCCAGTTCGGCTCCATCGTCAACCGCTCGCCGGTCGTCATCGCGATCTCGACGGATGGCGCAGCCCCGATCCTGGCACAGACCATCCGCCGCAAGATCGAGGCGCTGTTGCCGCGCAGCCTGAAAAGCTGGGCGACACTGGCGCAGTCGCTACGGGACGCCGTCAACCGGCGTCTTGCAACCGGTCAACAGCGCCGCGCCTTCTGGGAGCGCTTTTCCGATCTTGCTTTCGCAACGACGGATACGCCGGAGGAGGGCGTAGGCGGGGTGCTTCTTGCTGATGCCGAAAGGCTCGCGGAAGCCCCCGCCATCGGCTCCGTCACGCTGGTCGGCGCCGGCCCGGGCGATGCCGAGCTTCTGACCATCAAGGCCGTGCGCGCCTTGCAGGCCGCCGATGTCATCCTCTTTGATGATCTTGTGTCGGCGGAGGTTCTGGAACTCGCCCGGCGCGAGGCGACGCGCATGCGGATGGGCAGGCAAAACAGAGGGGCACGCTACCGGCCGGCGGACGTTGGCGACATGCTGGCCAAGCTCGCCAAGGCGGGAAAGCGCGTCGTCTGTTTGACGCCCGGCGATCCGATGATGTTCAGCGGTGCCGGCGAGGTGATGGCGCACCTTGGCCGCGAAAACATTCCTGTCCATGTCGTTCCCGGCATCCCCGTCGCCACACCCCGACCAGCCTTGGTCGGCCGGCGGTACCACCCTCGATCAGGCAGTGCCGCCAGCTATGGTGAAAGCGGCGGTGCCGTCGCTCGCACAGGCGATCACGATATGCCCATAGGGTTCGCGCCACTCGCTGTGGATATGGGTGTTCTGCTCCAGATCGAGGCTCGCGCTCACCTCAATACCGTCCTGCCGGAACGCGACTGGCTGGCCGTTCACCGTCAACCAGAGCAGCGGGGTCTGGCTTTGCGCCCGTATTGACAGCCGTTGGCGTCCGGGGCCATCGGGCACGACGGAGGCGTCGAGGCTGAGGCCCGACGTTTCCGACACGTTCGTTGAAGCAGAGTTGGGCGCCTCCAAAAGCTCGGGCGTTCGCGCCGGCGTTTCGCGATAGGTGCCGGTCTGCTCGAAGGCGCAGGCATAGCCCAGCAATGCCGTGTCGTCCCAGGCCCGGCCGGCAAAGGTCAGCCCGGCCGGCATTGCGATATCGGCCAGCATTCCCATCGGAACGGTCACCGTTGGAATACCCAGATGGCGGATCGCGAGATTGCCGTTGGCGACCCAGGTGCCGTTCCGCCAGGCGAGATCCGCCGAAGCAGGGTTCACATCGGCATCCGCCGGACCGATGTCGGCAACAGCCGGGAAGATCACCGCATCAAGCCCCAGCCTGTCCATCCAGGCTTCAAAATCGACACGCCGGGTTTCCTCGAGCCCCCTGAAGCCTTCGGCCAGATCGGGAATCTCGGTGAAAGAGGCGACGGGATGGTTGCGCAGATGGGCGGCGTAGCCTGAAATACTGTCGTCGAAACCGTAGTACTGGTCGGGCAGGCTGCCTTTCGGCGCAGGGAAGATGTGGGCGCTATCGACATCGGTCAGTCGCGACAGGTTGGGGTCGGCATTGGCCGCGAGGAAATCGTTCCAGGCCCAAGCCGACAGATCGACGATCTCGCGGTGCAGGTAGTCGGGGCTGACAAGGCCGCGCGTCAAAATGGTCGGCGCACCCGGCCGGTCTCCCTCGTAGTTGCTGATGACCGGGAAATCGGTGACCACGACCTCGGCGCCGGCTGCCTCGAGCGCTGCCCGTGCCGCCACACAGAGTGCCAGCATCGAGGCACGCGTTTCGATCCGCCGGCCAGTCGCGCCACCGATACCCACCGTCTCGCCGGTTCCCGCTTCCGGGTCGGCGTTGATATACATTGCCGGTAGGCCGAAGCGCTTGCCCGCAAGGCTCGCCGTCCGGGCAAGCCCGGCATAGGACTGCGGTCGGATTTCGGAGGCTTTCGGGATCGATACCCAGGTCTGGCGCCGCCACAGATCGCCGCGGCTGTCGGGATCGTCAGCGACGATGATATCAAGCAGTTCCAGCATGTCCGCCATCAAACGGCTGTGCGGCACCACGACGTCCATGGTCGGCACAAGCGGCCAGTTGCCGCGCACGGAGATCACGCCGCGGCTTGGCGTGTAGGCGCAGAGCCCATTGTTGGCCGCAGGCGCGCGCCCGCTGGACCAGGTTTCCTCGCCAAGCCCGAAGGCCGCAAAACTCGCCGCCGTTGCCGTCCCGGATCCGTTGGACGAGCCCGACCCGAAGGCCGCGGTCAGCCAGTCGGCATTGTAGGGGGATTCCGCGCGCCCGTAGACCCCGCGCTGCATGCCGCCGTTGGCCATCGGCGGCATGTTCGTCAGCCCGATCAACACGGCACCCGCGGCCCGCAGCCGGGAAATCGCGAAGGCATCCTCAGTCGCGATCAGGTCGGCAAAGGCCGGTGAACCGGAGGCGACGCTCAGCCCTTTCACCTTGTAGCTGTCCTTGGCGGTATAGGGGATGCCGTCGAGCGGACCGAGGCTTTCACCGCCCGCCCGCCGCAGGTCCGAAGCCTGCGCTTCGGCGAACATATCGGGATTGAGCACGGGCACGGCGTTGAGGGTGATGCCGTGGCGGTCGTAGCGTGCAATGCGGTTCAGATAGGCTGCGACCAGAGCGACGCTGGACGTCTCGCCCGACTCGAGTGCTGCGCGCAACGTACCAATCGAAGCTTCGACAACCTTCATCAGTGCCCTCCCGCACGGGTTTGTGTCACCGCCACGAGCACGACTATGGCCTTCGGCAATGTGACTCGATGGTTGTAGGTCCAGGTTTTTTCACGGGCAATGTCTCATCTGGGATAGGGACGGATAACCATCTCCGCCGGATTGCGGGTGACAGCACGATTGCATCTGGCGGGATGGTGGGACAATGCTACGATCCCGAACGGCCGATCAGCGGCCTCGAAAAGAAAAGGAAGAAGGATGGAGCAGTCCGCCCTGATCGAAATCGGTTTGCCGGCCGCTGTCTTCATCATCATGGCCGGTATAGGCCTGACGCTCGCCCCTTCCGATTTCCAACGTGTTGTCATGCGGCCGAAAGCCCTGATCTGGGGCATCGTGGCAGCGCTTCTGCTTCTTCCCCTGGCGAGCATATCGATTGCGGTGGTTATGGGCCTGCCGTCCGAGATTGCGATCGGCCTGGTCATCGTTGCCGCCTGCCCGATCGGCACGACATCCAGCCTGTTTTCCTATCTGGGGCGGGGTGACCTGGCGCTGTCGATCGCTTTGAGCGCTCTCGGCTGCCTCGTTGCAATTGCAACGCTGCCGCTGTTTGCGAATTTCGCGATCGAGCGCTTCAGCGATGGCGATGTTCGTGTCTACCTGCCCGTGCTGCGCACGATCGGCATGATGCTGGTCATCATCCTGCTTCCTGTCATTCTCGGCATGTGGGTCCGGCACAAGGTGCCGGCCCTTGCCGCCCGCGCCGAAAAGATGGTTGGCGCCTTTGGCCTTGTGGTGCTGGTGGTCTTGATCGTCGGCATCGGTATCTCGGTCTACGGCCGATGGGCAGAAATCCTTGTCAGCGCCGGGCCTGCCGTCCTTGTGCTGGTCTTCTGTGGCGTGGCAATCGGCTTTCTCGGCTCGCGCCTGCTTCGCCTGTCGCCCGCCGAGGCGATGGCGGTGACAACGTCGATCAGCATTCGAAACGCGGCTGTCGGCATGTTGCTGGCAATCACCATGATGAATTCGCCGGAAATAGCCGTACCGCCCGCGCTGTTCGGATTGCTGATGTACGCCGTCGGCTTCGGTCTCGTTGCCTATGGTCGCATGACTATAAAACCAACCTCTTAAGGGCCTGACGCGTCGGTTTTCAGATCGAAGCCGGTGCTGTCCCCAAACCTTGCTGCCAGGGGCACCGGTAGTGCTCCGCGCCCGGCTGCGCCCAAACAAGCGTTCGATTCCGCGCTGTGCACGTTTGCCGAAATTCCGCTAGATTGACCGGCCAGCGATTTCATCACACAGTGATGGCACCGCAGTCGGGAGGTGGTGATGGACCATGTCCGCAAGTTCGCGCCAGTCACTGCAGAGGACGGGATCGTTGCCTCGAGCGTTTACTCGGCTGGCAGGCGCATCGCCGATATTCCCATCGAAGAGGCCGGCCAGTGGGCTGGCAAGGACGGTCACGTCGTCTGGATCGGGCTTCTGGAGCCGAGCCGCGAGCTTCTCCTGCGTGTCCAGGCACAGTTCAACCTGCATGACCTCGCGATCGAGGATGCCGAGCACCCGCATCAGCGCCCCAAGCTGGAGCAATATGGCGAGGCGCTGTTCATCGTCGCACGCACCGCGCAACTGATAGAGCGCCGCGTCACCTTCGGCGAAACGCATCTTTTTGTTGGCAAGGGCTACATCGTCAGCGTGCGGCATGGGCCGTCGACCTCCTACGCTACCGTTCGCGAGCATTGGGAAAGCTGTCCGCATTCGCTGGCCAAAGGTGAGGATTTCGTCCTCTACGCCATTCTGGACTTCATCATCGACAATTACATGCCCGTGCTCGAACAACTCGAATACGAGGTCGAGGAGATCGAGGACAAGGTTCTGGTCAAGCCGATGACCGGCAGCGAGATCGAGCGGCTCTACATGATGCGCCGTGATCTCCTGCGGCTGCGCAATGCGGCACTTCCGCTGGTCGAGGTCTGCCGGCGGCTGACCAGTTCCGATCTGCCGCAAATCCAGGCGGCGATGCATCCGCTGTTTCGGGACGTGTCCGATCACATCCGCACGGTGCAGGAAAAGATCGACAGCCTGCGCGAGGTGCTGGCTTTCGCCTTCGAGGCGAGCCTTCTGGTCGGCCAGAGCCAGGAAACGGCGATTTCCAAAAAGCTCGCCTCGTGGGCGGCGATCCTCGCCGTGCCGACCGCGCTTGCCGGCATCTACGGCATGAATTTCAGCGACATGCCGGAGTTGCGGATGCAATACGGCTATCCGATGGTGCTCAGCGCAATCATTGCGACCTGTTCGTTCCTGTACTGGCGGTTCCGCAAGAACGGTTGGTTGTGAAAGGCTACAGCGGCCTGAACCGGTCGCCCTCAAGCCACCTGTTGAAGAAGTAGGCGATCTGCTTGTGCCACCAGGGCCAGTCATGGCTTGCGTCGAGGCCCCAGAAATCGACCCAGGCCGGAATGTTCTTGTCGCGTAGCACGGCCTCCAGACGGTGCGTATCCTCGAGCATCGCGTCTTCCCAGGCCCCCTGGCCACAGCAGAAGAACAGGCGGCGCGAGCCTATGCGATCGAGCAGGCCTCGGTCGTTCAGTCCCGCCAGGTAATTGACCGGCGAGTTGAAGTAGATCTGGCCGTCCAGCGTATCGCCGAAAAAATGCCGGGTGGAGTAGACGCCGCTCAGCGCGATCACGCCGGCAACCCGGTCGGGAAAGCGGAACAGGAAATTGCTGGCGTGAAAGGCGCCCATGGAGCAACCCGACAGGACCGGTGCGCGTCCGCCGATGGCGAGAATCTCCGGCAGCAGTTCCTCGTTTACATAGCGGAAATAGGATTCGTGCCGGGCGATCCGGGCCGGCAGGTCATGGCCATTGGAAAAGAAGCTCTCGCCGTCGATGCCATCGACGGTCCACACCCGCAATTCTCCCGCTTCGATGCGATCAGCGAGCGCCCCTATGCCGCCGGAATCCTCGTATTGGTAGAAGCGCCCGTTGGAGGTGGGGAAGACCAGGACAGGACGGCCGGCATGGCCGTAGGTCTTGAACTCCATCTCTCGCCCGAGATGATCGCTGAAGCGCTTGTGGTATTCGATCTGCAACGGCTAACGCTCCACGTCCTGGATGAAGCGCACGATGGCTTTCACCTCTTCGAAATCCTCTGAACGGAACTGATAGGCGGCGTTGCCCATAGCCCGGCTGAACACGTCCTCGATCGGTGCGAAATGCACGATCCTGTCGCCATGGGTAGCGAGAATGGCCCGATGGTCGTTGACATAGCGAATATGGTTCTTGCGGCTGGCATAGCCGGTGTAGTAGCGCCCCGTGAACGGTCCGCCAACCTTGTTGTTGACGATCATCTCAGCCCATTCGCGATAGACATCCATGTCGTACGAATAGTTGATGGCGTCGGTCATCCACGCTCCCGGCGGGCGCATGTTGATTTCGAGCGCCACGATGCGCTTGTCGGCCCGGGTCTCGAAGAATTCGATATGGAAGAATTTTTCGCGGATGCCGAAAGCCTTCACGGCGGCGCGTCCGGCCTTTTCCACCGCGGGGTCGACGAAGGGCAGGCAATAGTAGTTGAGGTGCGAATTGGTGTTCACCACCTCCATGATGCTCTGCTCGAAACGATGGCTGGCGGCAAACACCACCCGGCCATCGCGATCCACCAGGCCGTCATAGGTCAGCACGATGCCGTCGATGAACTCTTCGGCGACATAGCTGACACCCGGTAGCTTCGCCGTCTCGAAAGCGTCGAGACCCGCGTCATTGCTCAGCTTTACCGTGTTGCTGGCGCCCGAGCCCTGATCCGGCTTGATCACGATGGGATAGCCGACCTCGGCAATGAAAGCCTCCACACCCGCCCGGTCGATATATTTGTGCTGCCGGATCGTTTCGACGCCTGCCTTCTTGAAGAAGGCGCTCATTTTCGACTTGTGCTTTAGATTCTTGACGAAATCGCTGCGAATGCCCGGAATGTTGAAATCGGTGCGGATCGCGGCGTCCTGTTCCAGCCAATGTTCGTTGAGGGATTCGAAACGATCGATGCGGCCCCAGCGATGGATGAAATGGCCCATGGCGCGCAGCACCTGATCGGCATCCTCCATGTCGGCGATGCGGTAATACTCGCTCAGGGCATTTTTCAGTCTAGGAGGGAGATGGTCGTAGGCGGTATCGCCAACACCCAGAACCATGGCACCGGCCATATGGAGGCGGTCGCAGAATTCGGTACTGTTGGCAGGAAAATGCGGAGAAAAGAACACGAACTTCACGAGCAGCAGACTCCCGAGAGGCTCGAGGGATACTTCGCCCTCGCACATTAGCCGACGCCGAAGTGTTAAAGAAGTCGCGCACAAACGCAAGCTTGCATGGTTTCGGTCGCATCGACCGCCCGTGAGGTTGCGGGTGCTCGCAGTTGGCAGCGGCCCATTGCAGGCTCAGCGAGGGATAGTCGCGCGACAATCTGTTCATGGTCTGGCGCCGGCCGATGTGATGAGGGATTGCTCCGCGAGCATCAGAGTGCTTCGCGGCCAAGCCGTACAACGCGCCGCTCGTCGGCATCCGCCCGGAACACATCAAGCTCTCAAAGGAGAGCGGCACGTGGAAGGGCCGCGTCGGCGTCGCCGAGCACCTCGGCTCCGACACCTTCCTGCATGTCAATGTCGAGGGCATCGGCCTGGTGACGGTGTGCGCCGGCGGCGACTTCCCCGTCGCCCACGGCAATACCGTCTGGCTCACTCCCGACGAACCCCGCATCAAACTGCGATCATATGGTGCTGCAAAGCGCCAGTTCATCCCGCAGGTCGAGCATCGGTCGCATAAGGTCTCAACAACCGCGCTGAAAACTCTCGTGTTCCTCTGCTAAAACGAGAGAAAATGATGCAAGGCTTCCGATCGGCGTGCAGTCTGCAGCGCTTCAGCAATATCTTCTCTACGCTCAGAATTCTGTCCGTCCCGCCACGTTCCAAACACTCGGCACTTGCATTCACGTTTAAATACCATGGCGGAATGGAACGCCGTCACTGGAATGCTGCCCTGAATTCTCAATCAATCTTATGTCGGCGGTATCAAACAACGGGACTTTGCCCTGTCGACCTGAGAGACGAACGCTTCGGATGAGGAAGCCGGGGTTTTCGCCGTGGCGCAAATATGATACATGCGTCCTTTTCAGACAAAGGCGAAACGTCATGCACAAAATCGGCTACGTCGTCTTCCCAGGCTTCCAGCTCCTGGGTTTTGCGGCGATAACTGCCTTCGAGATGACCAATCTTCAGCTTGGCGAGCCGGTCTATCAGATCGAGTTGCTCTCCGAAGCCGGCGGCGAGATCAAGTCGTCTGCCGGCTTTGGGGTCAACACGAAAGCCTTCGATCACCACACAGTTTACGACACCGTGATACTCGGAGCCGGCACGACTATCGAGCCAGTGACCGCCGGGCTAATCGAATTCGCGCGTCACTCGCTGCAAACCGCACGACGGCTGGCCGCCCCCTGTACGGGCGCCTTCATCCTTGCAGAGTCCGGATTGCTGGATGGTCTTCGTGCGACGACGCACTGGTTTTTTGCACGCCAGCTCCGGGATCGCTTCCCGTTTGTCAGGGTCGAGGAGGATCGCATCTTCATCGTCGACGGCTCGGTATGGACGTCGGCGGGCATGACGGCGGGGATCGACCTAGCCCTTGCCATGGTCGAAAAGGACCACGGTCAGGATGTCGCACGCTCGATCGCCCGCAAGCTCGTAGTGTACCACCGCAGGGCCGGCGGCCAGTCGCAGTTCTCGGCACTGCTCGAACTGGACCCGAAGTCGGACCGGATCCAGAAATCCGTCGACTACGCCAAGGCCAACCTGCGCAGCGTCCTGTCGGTCGAGGAGTTGGCCGATGTCGCGGGCTTGAGCCCACGCCAGTTCAGCCGGGCTTTTCGGTCAGAGACAGGGCAATCGCCTGCCAAGGCCGTGGAAAACCTGCGCGTGGAAGCGGCACGGCTGATGATGGAACAAGGCCGCCACTCCATGGAGGCCATCGCGGGGGAAACAGGCTTTGCCGATAGCGATCGCATGCGCCGGGCTTTCCTGCGGGCGCTCGGACAGCCGCCCCAGACAATTCGGCGCAGCGCGCGCGGAAGCGCGATGGCATTGTGAGCGAGAAGAGTACGGGCATTCTTGCACAAATGCTTACGGAGTCCCGGTATCGGCATTCCAGCGGCCGTGGCCCGTTCTTGCTCTGAGCTTGAGGGCGCGGGCATCGAAATCCACGTAGCTTCTCTGTTCGACAGCGAAAATGCAGCTTCGACACGCCTTGAATGCCCGGGCGGGCCTTACTAAATTTCGAGTCCAAAGCTGTGGGGAGGTCGAGATGGGCAATCACTTTTCCAAGAGCGCGTTTGAGCCAAGTGAACTCCGCGCTCTCAAACAAATTTTTGACGATATGACATCGCAACTCTGGTTCGAGCCGTCGGGGCGAGGCGAGAGAGAGCTTCGCGAAACATCTCTTCGAGACGTTTCCAGCCGGTGCCTACGATGCACGCAAACACCGGTCGATCGTCGAAGCCTCAGCCAGAATGTTTTACGCATTTGATGGCGCTTCGTGACCCCAAGGGTCCGTGGCCTTTCTCTCCCGTTGTTTTGACGCGTTCTCCACCGGCGCCGACCGCCGGCTGTCTTTGTGCTGAGAAATGCCAAAGCGCCGAAGAAAACTGGCGTATTGGGGGGAGAAGGAGATCCTTGCTGATCCTCAGCGAGCATCGCGTTGGCCACGCTTTCTGGGCGCAGTCCACGTTCCGCGACGCACTAGGTGTTGAACTCATAAATATTGGGAGAGTGGTAGTGAGATGCTTCAAAGCTTCGATAGCAGGAGCTTTGAGTAGCGCGATATGACCTGGCCGAAACGGAATGGCGGCTGATCGAGCCGCTGCTGCCGAACAAGGTGTGTGGGGTGGCGCGTGTTGATGACCGGCGGGTTATCAACGGCATCTTCTATGTTTTTACGTACCGGTTCTCCCTGGCGAGGCCTGCCGATCCGACCTGGGCCATACACAACTGTCTACAGACGATATACCCGATGGGCGAAAGCTGGTATTTGGCTGCGTATCTTCGAAGCGTTGGCGGCATCTTCCCCTCAGCCCTTACCATCCGTGCCCATCACACCACGCCGCCCATCGGCCGTTCTCGTGGAGGATTGAGCACTGAGATCAATGCGCTCGCCGATCAAGGCGGCTTGCCGTTGTGCATCATTCTTTCACCTGGCCAAGCTTCCAACAAGGCCGCGGTCGAAGCCTGCTCGAAGGATTGCCTGCGGCCAGAGCCCTGATTGCAGATCGAGGCTACGACGCTCAGGCCCTCGTCGATCTCGTCCGCAACCGGGGCGGTGAAGCCCACATCCCGACCCAGCGGGACCACAAGGTCCAACGCACTGTCGATCGTGACCTCTATCGCAAGCGCAATCTCATCAAGCGATACTTCTGCAAGCTCAAACACTTCCATCGTATCGCAACGCGCGACGACAAGCTGGCGAGAGATTTCCTCGCCGCAGTCCTTGTCGCTTCAACACGATGGTGGCTCAGAGCTTATGAGTCCAGAACCTAACACTACTTTGGCAGATTCGGGCAAGGCTGGTTTGAGATGATTTGTGCTCTCTTCGTTGGGGGCGCGATATGGCAGATTGGGATACGGAGCTTTCGACCTTTTTGCAGCCATTTCTGGACAAGCTCGGACACAAGAAGCGGCGACAGATGTGCCCTCTTTACGTCTCCGGGCTCATTGGTCCCGGTGACCGCAAGAGTATCGAGCCGATGGCGGAACGGTTTGCTCCAGGCCAGTACGACCGCCTGCACCATTTCATTTCCGATGGCCTTTGGAATGCTGTTCCTCTTGAGACCGAGCTTGCGCTGCAGGCGGACAGGATCGTTGGCGCGTTAGATGCGTTTCTGGTGATCGATGATACCGGCCTTCCCAAGAAAGGCGACCAATCGGTCGGGGTCGCGCCGCAATACGCTTCGATGCTGGGCAAGAGGGCAAATTGCCAGACGCTGGTGTCGGTGACGCTTGCGCGAGACGAGGTTCCCGTTCCGGTTGGCTTGCGTCTGTTTTTGCCCGAGAGCTGGACCAGCGACACGGAGCGGATGGCCAAGGCCGGGGTTCCCGATGCCATGCGGACATCTCGCACGAAGCCGGAGATCGCTCTTAACGAGATCGATCGGTTGATCGCGGCTGGTGTCCGGTTTGGCACAGTGCTGGCTGACGCAGGCTACGGCCTGTCGGCGACCTTCCGCCAGGGGCTAAGTGGACGTGGCCTCACCTGGGCGGTCGGCATCCCCAAGCATCAAAAGGTCTATCCCCATGATGTCGAATTGATCTTTCCCATCTCCGGTCATGGTCGCCCACGCAAGCATCCGATCCCCGACATTCTGTCGGTTGCGGCCGAAACGGTGTTAGCACCTGCAAATTGGAAAAAGGTCAGTTGGCGCCGTGGCACGAAAGGCCGCCTCGCGGCACGCTTTGCCGCATTGCGCATCCGGATCGCCGACGGCACGCCCCAGCGCATTCTCGACAAGGGACAGCAACACATGCCGGGCGAGGAAGCCTGGCTGGTTGGCGAGTGGCGATCAAACGATGAGCGCAAATACTACCTGTCCAACTTGCCGGCTAACGCCACGTTGAAAGCGCTGGCGGCCGCCATGGCGATGTCACCTTAACCTGACTTCGGATGCATAGGAGACGCTGTGCCTTGGGGATTGTTCTCAGGCCATGGCTCCGGCCGCAGCTTTCCATTCTACGAGCGCGAGGATGTGGTGAGCCCGGGTTTGGAATGCGGAGCGTTGTGAGCGGGGTGGGACGAAGAGGTTACGGACAGCGGAGAAAACAGAGACGAAGCGCTGAAGGCCTCCCGGTGATCGGAAGCCTTGCATTATCCGCTCCCGTTTTCGCAGCGGCACATGAGAATTCTCGGCCCGGTTATTCAGACCCTTGTGGGATCGGTGTTCGACATGCGGCATGATCTGTCGTTGGGCTGCTCCATAAGAGCGCAACTTGTCAGTGATCATCCGCTTCGGTGCGATACCCTGCTTCTTCAGCAGACGGATCAGCAATCGCCTGGCGGCCTTGGTGTTGCGGCGGTTCTGGACGATTTCGTCAAGCACATACCCGTCCTGATCGACGGCCCGCCATAGCCAGTTTTTCCTGCCGGCAATGGTGATGACGACCTCGTCCAGATGCCACACATCGTTCCCGCTGGGCTTCTTTCGGCGAAGGCGACGCGCATAATCCGGGCCGAACTTCATTCCCCAGCGGCGGATCGTTTCATGGGAGACGGCAATGCCGCGCTCCAGCAGCAATTCCTCGACAAGGCGCAGGCTCAGCGGAAACCGAAAGTAGAGCCAGACCGTATGGGCGATGATCTGGGGTGGGAAGCGATGGCGCTTATAGCTGACTGGCGAGGTGTTCATGAACGGGCATCTATCGCAGCCGCTCATCACAAGGCGTTACCGTGACATCGCCCGGTATTCTGCAGGTCGACGGGTATGCCGCTTACAACAAGCTCGCGCGATCTGACGGCGGCAATGACGGCGTAACACTGGCCGGCTGCTGGTCCCACAGCAGGCGCAAGTTCTACGAGCTACACGCTTCGGACAGCTCTAGGATCGCCACCGAGACGGTGGAGCTGATGGCGAAGCTCTGGCAGGTGGAAGAATCGGCCCGGGGCCACAGCCCTGACGCGCGCGTCGCGGCACGTCAGGCGACATCTTCTGTGGTTGTCACAGAGCTCTTCGCCCTCTGGCAGAAGACCCTGCCGCGGATCTCCGGCAAGTCGAAGCTCGCCGAGGCGATCCGCTATGCAACCTCGCGTCGCGCCATCTTCGAGCGCTTCCTCACCGACGGCCGTATCGAGCTCGACTCCAACATCGTTGAGCGCGCCATCAGGCCCCAGACAATTACGCGAAAGAACAGTCTCTTCGCTGGCAGCGACGGCGGCGGAAGGACCTGGACGACAATCGCCACGCTCCTTCAGACGGCGAAGATGAACAACGTCGATCCGCAGGCCTGGCTCACCCAGACCCTCCAGCGCATCGCCAACGGCTGGCCCAGCAGCGATCTCGAGGCACTCATGCCGTGGAACTATGGAGCCTGAACGGCCTCAGCTTGCCGCTTACGTTTTTGGTCATGCTCATTCCGTTTCTCTCGGCGCCAATGCCGAGGGCGAGCGGGAATATGAGGCGAGCTTTAACAAAATATGTTCAAGGTAGGTTGGCGGTCTTTTGATCGCTGCTGCTTAGACCAAAAGATACAGATGCGGTGCTGAGCGATAGATGGACTTGCAATAGCTCATTTATGGCAATATCCATGAGCTATAGAAAGGCTGGCTATAGCTCATGAAATGGAACTGGCAGAATGCCGACTGGCCAAATTTCAGGTACGACGCTGCAAGTCTGGTACCGTTGGAGCAAAAATTCCTGCAGTCCGCCGGCGAGGTCATTGGTGCCGTTCGGCATTTCAACGAGGATGACAGCAACCAACTTCGCATTGAGTTGCTAAGCGACGAGGCGGTTAAGACCTCAGAGATCGAGGGTGAGTTTCTGGACCGCGTAAGTGTCCAGTCATCACTCCGCCGGCAGTTCGGGCTCAACGCCGATGATAGACAGGTTCGTCCCCAAGAGCGGGGGATCGCCGAGATGATGGCGGATGTCTATCGAAACTGGCAGGTGCCGCTGCGGCATGAGGGATTGTTCCACTGGCACTCAATGTTGATGGCCGGAAATCGATACATTGAAACGATTGGTGCTTACCGCAAGCATGAAGACGCCATGCAGATCGTGTCAGGTCGATTGGATAAGCCCACAATCCATTTCGAGGCTCCTCCGTCTCGTCAGGCTGCCATTGAGATGGAGACCTTCATCACATGGTTCAATCAATCCAGGCCAAGTGGACAGACGCCACTTCAAGCTTTGACGCGTGCAGCGGTAGGCCATCTTTACTTTGAAAGCATCCATCCGTTCGAGGATGGCAACGGTCGAATTGGGCGCGCGCTCGCCGAAAAATCCCTGGCACAAAACATTGGGCAACCAAGCCTCATTTCCCTCGCCTTTACGATCGAGAAGAGCCGGAAGTCCTACTATTCCGAGCTTGAGCGGCACCAACGCACGCTTGATATCACCGATTGGGTTATTTTCTTTTCAGAGACGATCCTGGATGCTCAACGCGCAACGCTTGAGCGCATAGATTTCTTCGTTCAGAAAGCAAAATTCTACGACCGTTTTAGAGATCGCCTGAACGAGCGGCAGGAAAAGGTGGTCGCGCGCATCTTCAAGGAAGGTACAGCAGGCTTCAAGGGCGGCCTAAGTGCAGAAAACTACATCTCGATCACAAACACATCACGCGCAACAGCGACACGCGACCTACAGCAGCTCGTGGAGATTGGTGTCCTCATGCGTACGGGTGAACGTCGGCATACCCGTTACTCGCTGTCGTTGCAGAAATAAATCTGCTGCCAAAGCAATGAATTTCACTAGCACTACTTTGGCAGATTCGGGCAAGGCTGGTTTGAGATGATTTGTGCTCTCTTCGTTGGGGGCGCGATATGGCAGATTGGGATACGGAGCTTTCGACCTTTTTGCAGCCATTTCTGGACAAGCTCGGACACAAGAAGCGGCGACAGATGTGCCCTCTTTACGTCTCCGGGCTCATTGGTCCCGGTGACCGCAAGAGTATCGAGCCGATGGCGGAACGGTTTGCTCCAGGCCAGTACGACCGCCTGCACCATTTCATTTCCGATGGCCTTTGGAATGCTGTTCCTCTTGAGACCGAGCTTGCGCTGCAGGCGGACAGGATCGTTGGCGCGTTAGATGCGTTTCTGGTGATCGATGATACCGGCCTTCCCAAGAAAGGCGACCAATCGGTCGGGGTCGCGCCGCAATACGCTTCGATGCTGGGCAAGAGGGCAAATTGCCAGACGCTGGTGTCGGTGACGCTTGCGCGAGACGAGGTTCCCGTTCCGGTTGGCTTGCGTCTGTTTTTGCCCGAGAGCTGGACCAGCGACACGGAGCGGATGGCCAAGGCCGGGGTTCCCGATGCCATGCGGACATCTCGCACGAAGCCGGAGATCGCTCTTAACGAGATCGATCGGTTGATCGCGGCTGGTGTCCGGTTTGGCACAGTGCTGGCTGACGCAGGCTACGGCCTGTCGGCGACCTTCCGCCAGGGGCTAAGTGGACGTGGCCTCACCTGGGCGGTCGGCATCCCCAAGCATCAAAAGGTCTATCCCCATGATGTCGAATTGATCTTTCCCATCTCCGGTCATGGTCGCCCACGCAAGCATCCGATCCCCGACATTCTGTCGGTTGCGGCCGAAACGGTGTTAGCACCTGCAAATTGGAAAAAGGTCAGTTGGCGCCGTGGCACGAAAGGCCGCCTCGCGGCACGCTTTGCCGCATTGCGCATCCGGATCGCCGACGGCACGCCCCAGCGCATTCTCGACAAGGGACAGCAACACATGCCGGGCGAGGAAGCCTGGCTGGTTGGCGAGTGGCGATCAAACGATGAGCGCAAATACTACCTGTCCAACTTGCCGGCTAACGCCACGTTGAAAGCGCTGGCGGCCGCCATCAAGGCGAGATGGGTTTGTGAGCAAGCGCATCAGCAGATGAAAGAGGAACTCGGCCTCGACCACTTCGAAGGCCGATCATGGCAAGGACTACAACAGGAACGATACGGCAAGGCCCGCGAGGATGAGGCGCTCCGGCCCATAGCCTTGCGTTCGGCGGATGAGGATGAGGACGACGGCGGTTGCGCACATGCCGCCGACGAAGGCGGCAAGCGGCAGGGTGAAGACGCCGATGCGGTCGCCGATCCGCGTGATGACCGCGACCGCGCCCGCTGCCGCCCCGGCCGAGAGGCCGAAGAGGAAGGGGTCGGCGAGGTCGTTGCGCGTGACGGTCTGGAGCAGGAGGCCGATCACGCCGAGCCCCGCGCCAACCGCGATCGCGAGGATCGCGCGCGGCAGGCGAAGGCCTACCACGATCCGGTCGATCGGCCCCGCATCGCCGGAAGCAAATCCCAGCGCGCGGGCGAGCGATGTGACGACATCGGCAAACGGGATGACGGTCGACCCGTAGACGACCGAGGCCGCAGCCAGCGCCGCGATGGCGAGAAGGGCCGCCGCGGCGCCGATGACGAAACGATGCGGCACGATCAGAAGGCTTCCGGGTGGAGCGCCTTGGCGATCTTGTCTATGGCCGTGATATTGTCGGGGCCGGGCGTCAGTTCTTCGTAGCGCAACGCTACGAAGCGCTCGTTCTTCACGGCGTTCGTCTCCTTCATGGCGGGGTGTGCCTTCAGGAAGTCGAGGAGCTTTGCGTAGCCGCTGCCGTCCTGGTAATCGAGCAGGACGAGGAACTCGGGATTGCGGGCGGCGACGGTTTCCCAGTCCGTATTGCCCCAGCTCGTCTCCATGTCCTCCATGATGTTCTTGCCGCCGGCCGCCGTGATCATCGCCGTGGTGATGGCGTATTTGCCCGCGGTGAACGGCTTGTCGCTCCCGGAATCGTAGAGGAACACGCGGGTGCCACTCCTGTCGCCGACCTTCTTCTCGACATCGACGAGCTGCGCCTTCCAGCCTTCGACGAGCGCGTTCGCCTCGGCCTCCTTGCCGAAGATCTTGCCGAGCTTTTCCATGTCGGCGTAGAGCAGGTCCATCGAGGCTGCCGCCCGATCTTTTTGCAGATGGACGCAGCTTTCGGTGAGAACCAGCGTCTTGATGTCGTTGCCGGCGAGCGTGTCGGGCGTCACCTCGCCGCCAGGCTTCATGCCCTAATACCAGCCGGCGAAGAAGAAGTCCGGATCTGCGGCGACGAGGTTCTCCATCGTTGGATATTTGGGGGCGAGTTCGGGGATCGAGCCCTGCTCCTTTTTGTACGCGTCGTCGGTCTTGTACCAGCCGGTGATGCCGGTCACGCCGACGATGGAAGGCTGAAGGCCGAGCGCGAAGGCCATCTTGGCCATGTTGATGTCGTGGATCACCGCTCGCTTCGGTGCGGCGTCGAAGGTCACCGGCGTGCCGCAGCTATCGACCGTGACGGGGAAGGCGAGGGCGGCAGAGGCCGCCAGCGAGAAGAGGGAGGCGAGGATCAGGCGTTTCATGGAGAGGCTCCGGTGCTGCGGGTGAGAGGGATGTCGAAGATGGTAAGCTGGCGGTCCTCGTGCGGATGGGGCAGGCGCAAGAGATCGATGCCGAAGACATCGCGCACGACATGCCGGTCGAGCGTCTCCTCCACCGGCCCGCAGGCGACAAGCGCGCCCTGCTTCAGCACCGCGATCCGCGTGGCAAAGCCTGACACAAGGTGAAGGTCGTGCAGAACCGCAACGATAGTGAGGCCGAGGTCTGCCACCAGCGCGAGAAGCGCGCCGCGGGCGCGGGGATCAAGATGGTTCGTCGGCTCGTCGAGGAAGAGGATGCGCGGCTCCTGGGCAAGCGCGCGTGCGATCTGCGCCCGCTGCCGCTCACCGCCCGAAAGCGATCCCATTTCGCGACCGGCAAGGGAAAGCAATTCCGTTCGCTCGAGCGCGTTCCGGATGATGGCGGCCTCCTCCGGGCCCGGTCGGCGTGCCGCGTGCGGTATGCGGCTGAGGGCCACATAGTCGCGCACGCATATGCGATGGTCGGGCTGGTCCGCCTGCCCGACCACGGCGACCACGCGGGCGCGTTCGGCGGGACGCATTGCGTCAAGCGGTGTGCCGAACAGGTTCACGGTCCCGGTGGTGGGTTTCAGCGTGCCGGCGAGCATGCGCAGCAGCGTGGTCTTGCCCGCGCCGTTCGGGCCGATGATGGCGAGGCGGTCGCACGCTTTGACGTCGAGCGACACGCCGCCGAGAAGGCGGTCGCCGGAGCGGATCTCGTAGGTTAGCCCTTGCGCGGAAAGGACGCAGCCGCTCATCCGGCGAGCCCTCCGATATGCGGGATGCGGGCGAGCGTCTTGCCGCGCAGTCCGGCCGGCCGCTGGCCCTCGTTGCACCAACCGTCCGGAAGGTCGCGGTACTGGCGCCCGAGGGCCAGCTGGGCGTCCACGTCCCTTGCCGGATCGATGTCGCCGAAGAGGAATGTGGCCTTTGAGGCGGCGGTGAAGGCGACAGCGAGCGGCCGCTCGCAACCCGCAAGGCAGGCCACGGTATCGACGCGAAAGCCGCCGGCGGTCGCATGGAGCGCAAGACGGGCCGTACGGTCCGACGCGGCTGCGCCGGCCCGGCAGAGGCTGCACACGACGATGGCGTAGGCGGCAGGCGTTTCGGTCATGTCATCCTTCGGCGAAAGGGCGCTGGAGAAGGATGATCGGCCATCGCGCGATGAAGCGGGAAGGCGTCACAACGCTCCCCGGCACACCCCGTCCGGTTGCTGTGTCGGATGACGGCAGGTCTCCTGGCTCGCGGGTCGAAGGGCTTGCCGGCCTTCCCGGTCGTTGGACCAGTGGCAGATATGACAAGACCTCACCGCTTACAGTTGCGGGGGCAGCCACGGTTTCGGCCCCGTTCGGGTCGTCCTCACCGTGTTCCCTATTTATCCCTCCGGCTTTGCCTCGGGAACCGTCGGCCCCCAGATAGGGGCCGATCGGAATGCCTGTCAAGCGGCGGCCTCACGCGGCCCGCCGATCCCAGCTTGAAAACGGATCCGCGAGATTGCGCCACAATTCCGGCTTGAACGTATCGCCGTCGATCAGGCAGGCGTCGAGTTCCGCGCGAATTTTCGCTTCGTCCATGGGGTCGGCGCCGATGAAGACGATCTCCTGCCGGCGATCCCCCCAGACGGGGTCTAGATAGGGTTGCATCATCCGGGTAAAGCCGGAATCGCTCGGCCATTGCTCCTTCGGTACGGATGACCACCACAGCCCCATTTTTCCGGTGCGCACGAGTGCTCCCGCCTGGCTGATCTCGCCCACGTAATGCGGCCGTGTCGCCAGCCAGAAGAAGCCCTTTGCCCGAACGACGCCGGGCCAGGAGCGGTCGATGAAGCTCTGGAACCGCATGGGGTCGAATGGCCGTTTCGCGCGGTAGACGAAGGAGCGGATGCCGTATTCCTCTGTTTCGGGGACATGGTCCTTGAAACCGTGAAGTTCCTTGAACCACAGCGGATGCTGCTCGGCCTTCTCGAAGTCGAAGCGACCTGTTCCGAGCACATCTTTCAGGTCGACCTTGCCGAAGTCGGCTTCGATGAGCCTGGCGTCCGGATTGAGCGAAACGATGATCTTGCACGCGGCGTCCCGCTCGTCGGGTGTGGCTATCCCGATCTTGTTCAGCACTACGACATCGGCGAACTCGATCTGCTCTACCAGCAGGTCGACCAACGTCCGATCGTCGCCATCGCCGGCAGTCTCGCCGCGATCACGGAGGAAATCGGCCGAGCTGTAATCCTTCAGGAGATTGGCGGCATCGACCACCGTCACCATCGTGTCGAGCCTGGCGACGTCGGAGAGGCTCATCCCGTTCTCGTCGCGGAAATCGAATGTGGCGGCAACGGGAAGCGGTTCGGCAATGCCGGTCGATTCGATGAGCAGATAGTCGAAGCGGTCCTGCTCTGCGAGCGCCCGCACCTCCGTCAGCAGGTCGTCACGGAGCGTGCAACAGATGCAGCCATTGGTCATCTCGACAAGTTGTTCCTGCGTGCGCGAAAGATTGGCGCCGCCATCACGCACCAGCGCGGCATCGATGTTGACCTCGCTCATGTCGTTGACGATGAGCGCAACGCGCAGTCCGTCGCGATTGGCGAGGATGTGGTTGAGCAGCGTCGTCTTGCCGGCGCCGAGGAAGCCGGAGAGGACGGTGACGGGGAGTTTTTTTGCCATTCAGTTTCCCTTTTATGATATAACATAACATTTTGCTGTGAAAAACGTCTATACTGCGTTTTATATCCGGATCAGTGGCAGTTAGCGCATAGTCCGTGAACTTCTATTGTGGTGGCCCGGATTTTGAAGCCGCTGCTTCTGGCGTACTTAACCAATGCATCCTCGACCTTTCGATCATGGAACTCATTGACTTTGCCGCAGGCCTCGCAGATCTCGAACGCCGTGATGCGGGGATGAATCTGCCCCTGCCGGGAATGGCAACAGACGACGAAGGCATTCATGCTTTCCAGGCGATGCACCCGCCCATGTTCCAGGAGCTTTTCGAGGGCGCGGTAGACTTGCAACGGCGCTTTCAGGCCTTGGCCGCGCAAGCGATCGAGAATGGTGTAGGCGCTGAGCGGCTGTCCGGACGATTCCAGTACAGAGAGGACGAGGCCCTGGTTCTTCGTCAGCTTCAGTTCGTGCGGTTGAGCCATCTGCGACATTGCCATCTCCGAGAACAGGTGGGTGGTCCGGACCCCTGGATTTGGGCCGGGCCACCGCTTCAACCTTTAGTGCGATGCGCCAGAGCCGCCAACGGCGACGATCGAGAAAGGCTGGCCTCCAACAGGAATGGTGCGTTCTTCCTTCAACGTTTCCGGGTCGATGATGCGGACGAGTGAATGCCGGGGGTCCGTGATCGCGATCTGGCCGTCGGCAACGGCAAGGCGCGGGCGGGGGTCACGCCAATGGCCGTCCTTGCTGTAGGGTACCGTCACTCTTGAATGGCGGTCTATTTCGCCGTTGACCACATCCAGAACACTCAGGAATCCGTCCTCGGTGAGGATGTATGCATTGCGTGGATTGGCCGGGTCGAGCGCGAAGTCCACACGCCGGGTCGGAAGCTCTACGAGGCGGTAAGGCTCCTTGCTGTCGGGATCGATCAGCACGACCTTGTCCTCACCGTAGTTGCCGAGGAAGAACTGCATGGCCTTGCCGCCGAGAAGGGTGCCGGTATACCCCTCGGGCAGGCTCTCGGAATAGGCCAGCATCTCGAGTTTTGGACCGTCGAGGCCGCCCGGCCGGGCGACGAGCACGCCTTCCTTGCAGCCGAAGGCGACGAGCCTCGCCGAGGTCGCCTCGCCGTGCAGGTCGGTGCAGGTGGCGACCTCGCCCACCTGCTGGCCGTTTTCGTCGAGAACCCTCAGGCCTATGCGGGGCGGCAGCGCGTCGGGCTTCACCTCCGCCTTCGTGTCGGGAACGGAGACGAGGACATATCGGCCCATCGTCACAGCCACTCCGTGATGCGGCGCAGTCGTGTCGACCGTGCGGATGTCCGCTTTGCCTTCGAGAAGCGCGTCTTCCTGAACGATCTCGGCCTTGCCACCCCGGTCATAGAACAGCGCCACTTCGCCGCCATGTGAAACGACATGGGCAGGCCGTTCGCCCTCGAAGGTTATGGGCAGAAGCGTGGGGTCCGAGACTTCCAGGTCGCGGTGATCGCCGTGGTCGGAGAAATCGATGCCGGTGCTGATCGCGTGGATGACGCCCGCCTCGCCCTGTGCGGCGAAAATAGTGCGACCTGAGGCGCTTGTCGTCAGCGCCGCATAGCCCTTGAGATCATAGCGTCCGAGTTCCTTGCCGCTTTCCAGACCGATTGCGCGCACGACGGGTTGTGTGTGGTCGGCGACGAACAGCCGCCACGCTTCCTTCGTCTCGTGATCGTCGGCAAACGCATGAGGCGCAGCCAAGGCGAGCGTAAGGGCTGCGGCAGCCATCAGGCGACTACGGGTTTGGTTCAAGCCCATCTGGGATCCTTTCCGGGTGTCGAAACGCGCTAACATAACAATCGGGCGGCGCTCTCTTTCCCTGTTCCGGTTGGAAAGACGCCTCACTCAATGAAAAACGTTATTACATTACTTTCCATTTGACGAACGTAATAACATTACCTATCCAGTCGGTGTCAACCCCGGAGTGGCCATGACCGATACCTGCCTGCGCTTCGACAATCTGACCCTCGGCTATCACGGCCGTGCGGCCGTTCACCACCTCTCCGGTATGGTGAAACGCGGCTCTCTTACGGCAGTCGTTGGCGCCAACGGGTCCGGCAAGTCGACGCTCATGAAGGGTATCGCGGGTATCTTGAAGCCGATTGGTGGCCAGTGCCGGTCGACTGCCGGACGGCTCGCTTACCTTCCGCAGCAGTCGGAGCTCGACCGCAGTTTCCCGGCGCGGGTGATCGATCTTGTCTCGATGGGCCTGTGGCAAAGGCGCGGCCTGCTAGGGCGCACGAAGCGAGAGGACAGGGCCGATCTCACGCGCTGCCTCGACGCTGTCGGCTTGTCGGGTTTCGAGGCGCGTCCTCTCGACAGCCTGTCCGGGGGGCAGATGCAAAGGGCCCTGTTTGCCCGCACCATGCTCCAGGACGCGGACTTGATCCTGCTTGACGAACCGTTCAACGCCGTCGACGAGCGGACGATCCGGGATCTAACCGCTCTGATCAAGGCATGGGCCGCCGAAGGCCGGACGGTGCTCTGCGTTCTTCACGACCATGCGCTGGTGCGCGCGCATTTCCCGCAGACGTTGCTGATCGCCCGCCGGCTTGTCGGATTGGGGTCGACGCCGGAGGTTCTCAGCCCGGACAACCTCTCCCGTGCCCGCGATTTCCACGAGGCCTGGGATGACGAGGCCGGCTGGTGCGATGTCGCGAGCGTCCATGATCATGACCACGATCATGCGGACCACCAGAGAAGGGCGGCCCATGGTTGAGTGGCTGTTCTCGCCCTTTCTGCAATACGGCTTCATGCAGCGTGCGCTGTTCGGCTCGATCGTCCTGTCGATCAGCTGCGCGCCCGTCGGCGTGTTTCTGATGCTGCGGCGCATGAGTCTGACCGGCGATGCCATGGCGCATGCGATCCTGCCAGGTGCGGCGCTCGGATTCCTGCTCTTCGGTCTCGACATCCTGCCGATGACCATCGGCGGCCTTGTCGTCGGCCTGCTCGTGGCCCTTGGGTCTGGCCTTGTGTCGCGCATGACGATCCAGAAGGAGGACGCCTCTATGGCGGCCTTCTATCTGATCTCGCTTGCGGTCGGGGTTCTGCTGGTCTCGTGGCGCGGGTCGAGCGTCGACCTCATGCACGTGCTGTTCGGCTCCGTACTGGCCTTGAACGACGAGGCGCTGTCGCTCATCGGCGGCATTGCGATCTTCACCCTCGGCGCCCTTGCCATCTTTTGGCGGGCGCTGATCGCCGAGTGCCTCGATCCGTTGTTTCTGCGCTCGGTGAGCCGGATCGGCGGCCCGGTCTATCTCTTGTTCCTCGTTCTCGTCGTGCTCAATCTCGTCGGCGGCTTCCAGGCGCTCGGCACGCTTCTGTCCGTCGGATTGATGATGCTGCCGGCGGTTGGGGCTCGCTTCTGGTCGAACGATGTCCGCAGTCTTTGCCTCATCGCAATCGCGATCGCGGTGGCGTCGTCCATCGGCGGACTTCTCCTCTCCTACCACGCCTCACTGCCATCAGGTCCGGCGATCATCTTCGTCGCCGGCGCTTTCTACACTGTCTCCGCCCTGGTGGGTCGCCGCGGAATTCTGACGAACATCCTCGTCTCCGGCCGCCATAAATCAGCCTGATCAACACAAGGAGCCCTTCCATGTTCAGGACCCTACGTATTGCCACCTGCACGAGCCTTCTGGTCCTTGGTGGCCTCACAGGCGCATCCGCGGCCGAGCTCAAGGCCGTCGCGAGCTTCTCGATCATCGCGGATCTCGCCAAAAATGTTGGCGGGGATCGTGTCGAGATTTCTACCCTCGTTGGTCCGGATGGCGATGCCCATGTCTATGAGCCCCGTCCAGCAGATGCCGCGTCACTCGAAGGCGCGAACGTTGTTCTCGTCAACGGTCTGCAATTCGAGGGCTTCATGTCCCGCCTCATCGAGACGAGCGGCACGAAGGCGTCGATCGTGGAGGTGAGCAAGGGTATCGAACCCCTCAAGAACGAGGAAGAGGGGCACGAGCACCATCACGGCGGTGAAGAAAAAGAAGAAGCGGGCCACAATCACGATCATGAAAAGGCAAAGCACGCAAAAGGCAGCCATGACCACGATGATGGCCATGAGGGCCACCATCATCACGGTGAGTTCGACCCGCACGCCTGGCAGTCGATCCACAATGCCGAGATCTATGTGAAGAACATAGCGGACGCCTTCTGCGAGGCGGACAAGGCCGGCTGCGCCACGTACACGGCCAATGCCGAAGCCTATCTCAATCAACTCGCCGATCTCGAGACCGAGGTCAAGTCGACGATCGACACCATTCCTGCGGACAAGCGCACGATCATCACGTCGCATGATGCGTTCGGCTACTTCGAGCACGAATACGGCCTGAAGTTCCTGGCGCCCGAGGGTGTCTCGACGGAAGCCGATGCTTCCGCAGCGGATGTCGCCAAGCTCGTCGACCAGGTCAAGGAAGACAAGGCCTCGGCGATCTTCGTCGAGAACATCACCAATCCGCGCCTCGTCGAGCAGATTGCCACGGAGACCGGATTGAAAGTCGGCGGCACGCTCTATTCCGATGCCCTGTCCGGCCCGGACGGCCCGGCATCCACCTATATCGACATGTTCAAATACAACGTCGAGACCATGAAGTCGGCGATCCTCGGAAGCTGACCCTTCATGCCTGCCCGGCCATCGGTCGGGCAGGCCACTCTTCACGCAATTGGACCTCAGACGGAGCGACCAGGACATGTTTGGCAGCGTCTTCAAAAAGCGCCGGCCTGAGCGCATCGTCGCAGGGAGCGATATGAAGAGGATCTATGATCCCGTGCCCGTAACTCTGCTGACCGGCTTTCTCGGCTCGGGCAAGACTACATTGCTCAACGATATTCTCGGCGATCCGCGCATGACGGGCACGGCCGTGATCGTCAACGAATTCGGGGCGGTTGCGATCGACCATGGCCTCGTGCGAACCGGGCGCGAGGCCTATTTTCGAACGACAACCGGCTGCATCTGCTGCACGGCGACGAGCGACATCCGCGTTTCGCTCTACGAATTGCACGAGGCGCGCCTTACCGGCGAAATCCCGCCGGTCTCGCGTGTGGTGATCGAGACGACGGGGCTTGCCGATCCCGCCCCGATCATCAACAGCCTCATTCCGGGCGGCGCGCCGGCAATGGGCTTGCGCGACCATATCGTTGCGCGACAATTCTACCTGTCCGACGTGATTGCGACCTTCGACGCCATTGCCGGCCGCTCGACCCTAAACGCCCACATGGAGTGCTGGAAACAGCTTGCCTTCGCGGAAAAGATTGTCCTGACCAAGACGGATATCGCGCAAGAGCAGACGCTGTCAGCGGAGGATCTGCTCGACCTCAATCCCGCCGCGGTCGTCCACGATCGCCACGCATCCGGTTTCGATCTCCCCGCTCTGATCGGCGCTGGCGCCTATTCCATCCAGGGCAAGGCCGAGGATGTGCCCGGCTGGCTTGCCATGGAGGCCTTGCGGTCGCATCCGCAGCATCGTCACGACCCCAACCGCCACAACGATCGGGTCGTGGCCGTTTCGCTGACCCATGACGTGCCGCTCGATCCGCAGGCGCTGCAAACCTTCCTGCACATCGTCACGTCGAACATCCACTCAGGCCTTCTCAGGTTGAAGGGGCTCTTCGCGGTCACCGATGACCTCGACCATCCTGTTGTCGCGCACGCCGTGCAGCATCGGCTCTACCCGACCGCGCGCCTTGGCGCGTGGCCGGACGGCGACCGGTCAAGCCGTGTCGTCCTCATCGGCCAGAACATGCCGCTGGAACAAATTCGCGAGCTTTTCGAGGTGCTCGCGCCGCATGGCTCGAAACGGAAGTCGAGGTGGGCATGACTGGGGCATCCGCAAACCCGCTGGCGCGCGGCGCGTCCGGCGTCGTCGCCAAGGCGCGCGCGATCAAGGAATGGACGCGGGCGATTGGCGCCCTTCCGGACGACGCGGTCGTTTCCGTCAGCGAGCTTTCCTGCACGCTGCCCGGTTGCCCGCCGAGGGAGACCGTCATCCTCGTCATGCACGGCGGCAAGACCCATCAGGTTTCCATCCACAAGACCATGCTCGATGTCACCAAAGATGACGTCGAGCTGGTCCTTTCCGTCCCGGCTGCGGGCTTGGATTGACCCATACAAAGCTTATCCACTCGAAAGGGGAGAGTACGATGCGTATCATGAAGGCGCTTCTGTTCACGCTGGCACTCGGAGTTGCCATTCCTGCGGGCCACGCCAGTGCCGAGGCGCTGAAGGTCGCTGGGCCATGGGAAGTCACCGGCATCGAGCCGGCGCAGACGGGCTACGTCTTCAGCCGGCTGCAAGTCGCAGAAACACTCGTCACGACCGATAAAGAGGGCGTGCTCGTCCCTGGCCTCGCTGAAAAATGGAGCGTTTCGGACGACGGCCTGATCTGGACCTTCACGCTTCGCGGCAATGCTGTTTTTCACGACGGAACGCCCGTCACCGCGGAAACGGCCGCTGCAAGCCTCAAGCGGTCGCTCGCCGGGGTCGGTGTGCTCTCGCAGGCGCCGATTGCCGAGATCGCAAGCGAGGGCGATACCGTCCGGATCACGCTGAGCAAGCCGTTTTCCGCCTTGCCCGCTTATCTCGTGCATTTCAGCACGATTGTTCTGGCTCCCTCGTCCTTCGATGCAGCGGGCAAGGTCGTGCAGATCGTCGGGTCCGGTCCTTACAAGGTTAAGGCCCTGACGCCGCCGGCGCGGCTTGAACTTGCCGCTTCCGGCGCCTGGTGGGGCGGCAAGCCCGGCATCGAGGAAGTGAACTACCTTGCCGTCGGGCAAGGCGAAACCCGTGCGCTGATGGCCGAGAGCGGGGAGGCTGATCTGGTCTTCTCCATGCTGCCGGTTTCCGTCGACCGTCTGAAGCAGAATGCCAAGCTCGACGTTCAGATCGCCACCATTCCGCGCACCCGCATCCTCAAGGTGAACGCCGCCTCGCCCTTCTTCGACCAGATCGAGGAGCGGCAGGCGATCAGCGCGGCGATCGACCGCGTGGGCGTCACCAAGGTCATCCTGCGCAATCCCGATCTTGCTGCGACGCAACTCTTTCCACCGGCGATGAAGGGCTGGAACGTCTCCGGCGTTGAGCCGCTTGAGCGGGATGTGGAAAAGGCCAAGGCGCTCCTGGCGGCGGCCGGCTGGACGCCGGGCAGCGACGGCATTCTGGAAAAGGACGGCAAACGGTTCAGCGTGACCATGCTGACCTATGCGAGCTGGCCTGAGCTGCCGCCGATCGCGACCGCGTTGCAAGCCCAGCTTCGCCAGGTCGGGATCGAGGCGAAGGTCTCCGTCGCCAACAGCTCGGAAATTCCCGCCCGCCACAAGGACGGCACGCTGGAAATGGGGCTGATCTCCCGCCTCTTTTCGATCGTACCCGATCCGGTCGGCACCCTGTTGCAGGACTACGGCAAGGGTGGCAGCGACTGGGGCTCGATGGGATGGGACAACCCGGAAATGCAGAGCATTGTCGAAAAGCTCGCGGCGACGAGTGATCCGAACACCCGTGCGCTGCTGCAGACCCGCGCCGTCGAGATCCTGCAACAGGAACTGCCGAGCATACCGGTCACCTGGTCTGAACTCGCGATCGTCTCCAGCAAGCGGATTACCGGCGTCGCGATCGATCCGCTCGAAGTGAACTACGGTCTTTCGTCGATCCGTTGGGCGCAATGACGGGCAGGGCGGTGAAGACCTTTCTCCTCGCGCGCTTGCTCCAGGCCGGCGTCGTAGCGATCGTGGTCGGAGCCTTGTGCTTCATTCTCATGCGCGTGCTGCCGGGCGACGCGGCCATGCGGATCGCGGCCGGCCGTTACGGGCCGGACGCGCGGATCGCCGAGGCCGCCGAGAAGGGGCGGCTGGAACTGGGGCTCGATCGGCCCTGGTTCGTCCAGTTGCTCGAATGGCTCGGCAACCTCCTGCGCTTCGATCTCGGGCATTCCCTCGTCACGGGCGTTGCAGTCACCCATGAGCTACAGGTTCAGCTCGGCGCCACCGTCTGGCTTGCGCTTGCTGCCCTCCTGCTGTCCCTGCTGATCGGCCCGATCGCCGGCCTGTTCGCGGGACTCAAGCCGGGTGGTGCCGCCGATCGCGCCGGTCTCCTTAGCGCGGTGGTATTCCGTGCCATTCCGCCTTTCGTTCTAGGCCTGATCCTCATGCTGGTCTTCTCCAAGCAACTCGGTTGGCTCCCGCCGGCCGGCTTCGGTTCGCCCCGGGAAATCCTGCTGCCGGCACTGACGCTCGCGCTCGGCCTCGCGGCCATGTCGAGCCGGGTGACACGCAATGCCGTGGCCACCGTGGCCCGTGCGCCCTATTTCGCCTTCGCCCGCTACAAGGGGCTTCCCGAATCCGTGGTGGTGCGTCGCCATGGGCTGCGAAACGCCGCGATTCCCATCGTTTCCTATCTCGGCCTGCAGGCAATCTATCTGATCGAGGGCGTCGTGGTCGTTGAATCGCTGTTCGCCTATCCGGGGATTGGTCACGCTTTGGTGCATGCCATTGTCGAACGGGACATTCCTATGGTCCAGGGCACCGCCTTGGCCATGGGACTGATGTTCGTGGTCATCGGAGCGATCGTTGACCTTCTCAGCCTTTGGCTCGATCCGCGCGCCGGGAGGACCGCATGAGCACCCTGAACGACATCGCCCATGTACCGCCGAAGGCCGGGATCAGCAAGACTCGTCTTGTGGGTGCGGCCCTGCTGATCCTGCTTGGCGGCTTCGCCATTATCGGCCCCCTGGTCATTGCGGCCGATCCTGCCGAGCAGGATTTCGCCGCGAGCCTCGCACCCATCGGCGACGATTACCTGCTGGGCGCCGACCACTACGGTCGCAGCCTCCTGGCACGGCTGGCGCACGGCGCGCGCCTGTCCTTCGGCCTGGCGTTCCTGACCATGGTGGCGGCCGCCATCCCCGGTGTCCTGCTCGGCCTTCTTGCCGCCTGGAAAGAGCGTGCGCTGGAGTTCGCCGCAACGGTCGTCCTGGCCTTGCCCGGCCTTATGCTCGTGCTGCTGTTCCTGGCCTTCTCACCGGGCAATTACGGGCCGTTGTTCCTCGGTCTCTCGCTCACCTTGTGGGTCGAGTTCTACCGCGTGACCAAGGCGACGACGAGAACCATACTGTCACAGCCGCATATCGAGGCGGCGAAAATGCTGGGCTTTGGCTCGCGCTACATTCTGCTCAATTACGTGCTGCCGGCTATCGGACCGATGATTGCGACGCTTGCGGCTTTCGCCATGGCGACGGCCATCATCGCCGTCTCGACGCTGAGCGCGATCAGTGTCGGCCTCCAGCCGCCAACGCCGGAACTCGGCAGTTTGATCGTCGAACTCATGCCCTATTACACCGAGGCTCCACTGCACGTCTTGCTGCCTGCAGGGTTGATTTTCCTGCTCGTTCTCGCCCTTCAACTGCTCGCCCAGGGAGATCGGGCATGAACGTTCACATGAATGCCGATCTTTCGGTTTCCAACCTGTCGATCTTTGCGCCGCAGGGCGAGATCGTTTCGGGCATATCGTTCTCGCTGTGGCGGGGCCGCCCGCTGACGTTGCTCGGGGAAAGCGGCTCGGGAAAATCCCTCGTCGCCCAGGCGATCATGGGAAACCTGCCCGTCGGGCTTGCGGCAAGGGGGCAGGTGGTCTTCAAGGGCGCGGATCTTCTGTCTGAGAGCCATGCGGATCGCCGTCGCCGATGGGGACGCAGCATCAGCCTCCTGCCTCAGGAGCCTTGGCTGGCGCTCGACCCGACGATGCGCGTGTCGCCGCAGGTGGCTGAGGTGCATCGCTACGTGAAGGGGAGGGCTGCGCCAGAAAGCGACAAGGCCGCCGAGGACAATCTCGCCGATGTCTCCCTTGCTGCCGCTGCCGGCCTCTATCCGTTCCAGATTTCCGGCGGTATGGGACAGCGCGTCGCGATCGCAATCGCCCATGCAACCAATGCCGAACTGCTGATTGCCGATGAGCCTACCAAAGGGCTCGACGCTGGCCTCCGGGATTCGGTCACGGCGCGGCTTAAGCAGGAGGTGGACGGCGGCAAACTGCTGTTGACCATCACCCATGACGTTGCCGTCGCCAGAGCGCTCGGTGGAACGATCGGCATCATGCTCGATGGAAGACTGATCGAACATGGGCCGGCGAAAAGACTGCTGCCGGCGCCCGAACATGCCTATACGAAAGCCCTTCTTGCCGCCGAGCCATCGCAATGGGGGGACCATGCACGGAGAGGCACGGGATCCGTGGTCGTCACCGGCCGCGGCCTGGAGAAAAAGTACGGCGAGAAGGTTCTATTTTCCGGTCTCGACATCGCGATCTCGGCCGGCGAAATCGTATCGATCTTTGGGCCGAGCGGATGCGGCAAGACGACTGTCGGCAACATCCTCCTGGGTCTGACTGCACCTGATGCGGGGACCGTTGAACGACAGTCTGGGCTGTCCCCGCTGCGGTTCCAGAAACTCTACCAGGATCCGCCGGCAGCCTTTGCGTCGCACCACACGATCCGCAAGGGATTGACGGATCTCGTGCGCCTGCACGGCAAGGACTGGTCGACGGTCGAGGCGCTGGCCAGTCGCCTTCGCCTGACGCATGCGCTCCTCGATCGCCTGCCGAACGAGATATCCGGCGGCGAATTGCAGCGCTTTGCGTTGCTGCGGGCCCTGCTGCTCGATCCGGCTTTCCTGTTCGCCGACGAAGCGACGTCGCGGCTCGATCCGGTCAGCCAGAAGGATGTAGTGGCGTTTCTCATGGAGATTGTTGCGGAGACTGGACTGGCTGTCCTGTTCGTCACGCATGACCGCGATCTGGCCGACAGGATTTCGACACGCGTGACGAGTCTTGGTTAGGGGCGCGTGACAATGGCGCAATGTATTGTGCCGCATTGCGGTCAGAAAGCAGCTCGTCAGCCTCCCCGACGCGTACCGACCACTTCTGAAATGCAGAATGTAGCATAGGCGAAGGCCATACTTGGTGGCGCAGCTCGCTCCACGGTCGGTCATGACGAGCCAGCGCCCAGAAGTACCAGGTTTTGGTCTTGCGGGAACCGGGATCGAGAGCCGGTGCTCGGGTCTCGTCCATGAACAGCTTCGTCGACCGCTTCAGGTCTGCGATCAGTGCGTCGAAGACCGGGCGAAGCTCGAATGCGCGCGACCGACCCAATCGGCAAGAGTGGGTCGATCAAGATTGATGCCCTGTCGGCTCATGATCTGTACCTGTCGATAGAGCGGCAGATGATCGCGCACTTTGACACCAGCACATGCCCGATGGTCGCCTCTCTTGGTGGTCCAGCATGGATCAGTCGTGCAGGTGCTGGAGCCTGTGATACGCGGCCGGTGCAGACGCGGCAGGCATACTTGGTGCGACGAGTGACGATGACTCTGAACTGAGCCGGGATGACATCCAGTCGCTCGGACAAGTTGAACGGATGCGAGGAAGTTGTGGTCGCTCTTGTCATATCGGGTGGCGACAGCTCTAAAGTGCTTCAGTTTATTGAAGAACGCTCGACCGCGTTTCGCTGGCGGCATATCCATCGGCTGAACGGTAAGGTTTTGACAAGGTGGGGCATGGTGCGAATGTTGCCCCACGCTCTGCGCTCAGCCATTGCTGCGCGCAGAGTATCGCTGTCATAGGCGCGGTCGGCGAGCAGAATGTGCCCGACTTCAACCGTATCGAACATGTCGACGGCCGAGTCGTCCGTCATACGCGAGGCCCTCGGTTATCTCGAGGCGGATCGGCCGGCCTTCGACGTCGACAAGCGCGTGGACTTTGGTGATCAGGCCGCCGCGCGAACAAGCCATGCAGTTGGGTCGCTCGTCTTTTCTGGCCATTGGCGGCGTGCTGGTGAACGCGGATCGAAGACGAGTCGATCATCTGTACGTCACCGTCGTAAGCCGCTGAAACGGCTTCGAGAATTCGAGCCTACTGGCCGGCCCTGTTGAAGTGGTTGACACAGGTCGTGTGCGGGCCGTAGCGCGCCGGACTGTCAGCCCAGGGCGTACCCGTGCGCAACCGCCAGAAGATGCCATTCAGCACCGTTCGGTGGTCTACCTGCTTAACCCCACGGCCCTTCGTGGAAAGCAAAGCCTTGACCACCGACCACTCGAAATCCCTCAGATCGAAACCCGCCATCACCGCCTCCTGCTGATCGCAGAAAGGGATCACGAACTCACACACTTGGAAACCTCGCTTATGGGTGTGTCGCCTAGTGCTTCGCTGTAGGTATCCGTACCAATTGCACACTCTGAGCACGCTTGATACGTTCAACCAAGTATTGTTGAATGACACAAGACGCGAGGCTACGAATGCTTCAAATGAATGATCCTATTCATTTAGGCCGGTACTATCTCATCTTTGCAGTGACAAACGCTGTCGTCATTATTGCAGCGTTTGCGGTATGTATGAGCTATGAGTTCTGGGTCGGCCAGGTTTCTGGAACGGTTGCAACGGGCATTAATATTGGGCTCATAGTGACTCCTGCTGTATTTGTCGCATCTCGGTTTGTTGCAGACCAAGGCCGGGTTCCCTCCGATAGGGAGCGTTCTAAGCTGGCCGGCGCGAGCTTGCTCTTGGCCATCCTTACCTCGCTTATCGCCACAGTACTCCTGATTTGCGGGGCTTTGTTTTCCGCCCTTGGCCTCGCCCCACTTTCTGTCTACGGACAGGCTATTGCGGACCTCTGGCAAGCATTTTTCACGTCTGGACCAATCGGCAGTCCCACTTTCTGGATCCTATTTACAACGACTACCCTGTTAGCACTTTTTATTATATTGCGGACTTATCATTTTGCCTACGGACGCCTCGCCCGGCGGTTTCTGCAGCAGCGCTTGCGCAATTAGCAGTGCTGCCAGTTGTTGTTTGCTTGGCGGGTAGTGGCTCTGTCGAGCTGAAACTACGCAACGACTACAGCAATTGAGGGCGTTGGTGCACGGATCGTTTATCGTTCTTGGTGTCGGCGAGCAGCAATCTCCATGGCTTGGATCGCGCGGGCGAAGACCGCCGAATTGACGCCACGCCAGCCGGGCGGTCGATGCACGTCCAGTCTCGATGCATATGAGACTTTCATCGTCGGCCTGATCGACGAGCGCAAAGACATCACACGGGTAGGCGAGCAGTCGGTGCGGACTTGCGGCACTGCAAGCGCGACGACAAATTCCTCGCATCTATTCAACTCGTCTCAATCCGCATCAGGTTGCGGAGTTATGAGTCGGTGAGCTAGGTAGGGGACTTATTCAAATTCTTGTCAAGATTGGATGATTCTGTTTCGGAATGGGTCTTGGGGCATGGAGGAAACCATGCGCGATCTCTTCTGGCTATCGGATGAAGCCTGGGCGGCATTGGAGCCGCACTTGCCGAAGAACCAGCCGGGCAAACCCCGGGTGGATGACCGACGTGTCATCAGTGGCATCCTGCACATCCTGAAAACGGGTGTGCGCTGGCGGGACGTGCCACCGCAATACGGTCCGGCGAAAACGATCTATAACCGGTATGCCCGATGGGCGCGGCGCGGTATCTGGCAGCGCATCTTCGCCAAGGTAGCCGCTGCCGGATCGATCCCTGATGAACTGATGCTCGACAGCTCTCATGTGAAAGCCCACCGCTCTGCATCCGGCGGAAAAGGGGGGAGTGGACGCAAGCGGTCGGGGTCTCGCGTGGCGGGAGAACAACGAAAATCCATTGTATGGCCGATACTTGCGGCCGGATCGTTGCCGTCGCCCTGACGCCAGGAAACATCGCGGACATCTCCATGGCCCAGCCCATGCTGGAAGTTATCTCACCGACCCGCCGCCTGATCGCCGACAAGGCCTACGATGCCGATCGGCTGCGGCTTTGGCTCGACCAACGAGGGATCGAGGCCGTCATCCCCGGGCGGGCGAGTCGTGACGTAACTTACCCGCTCAATCGGGCTGCCTACAGGCGTCGCAACATCATTGAGCGCATGTTTGGCAGACTCAAGAACTGGAAGCGCATCGCAACGCGATACGACCGCCTCGCTGTCCACTATCTCGCCGCCATTGCCCTTGTTGCTCTTGCAACGCAGTGGCTTAAATGAGTCCCCTACCTAACACTACTTTGGCAGATTCGGGCAAGGCTGGTTTGAGATGATTTGTGCTCTCTTCGTTGGGGGCGCGATATGGCAGATTGGGATACGGAGCTTTCGACCTTTTTGCAGCCATTTCTGGACAAGCTCGGACACAAGAAGCGGCGACAGATGTGCCCTCTTTACGTCTCCGGGCTCATTGGTCCCGGTGACCGCAAGAGTATCGAGCCGATGGCGGAACGGTTTGCTCCAGGCCAGTACGACCGCCTGCACCATTTCATTTCCGATGGCCTTTGGAATGCTGTTCCTCTTGAGACCGAGCTTGCGCTGCAGGCGGACAGGATCGTTGGCGCGTTAGATGCGTTTCTGGTGATCGATGATACCGGCCTTCCCAAGAAAGGCGACCAATCGGTCGGGGTCGCGCCGCAATACGCTTCGATGCTGGGCAAGAGGGCAAATTGCCAGACGCTGGTGTCGGTGACGCTTGCGCGAGACGAGGTTCCCGTTCCGGTTGGCTTGCGTCTGTTTTTGCCCGAGAGCTGGACCAGCGACACGGAGCGGATGGCCAAGGCCGGGGTTCCCGATGCCATGCGGACATCTCGCACGAAGCCGGAGATCGCTCTTAACGAGATCGATCGGTTGATCGCGGCTGGTGTCCGGTTTGGCACAGTGCTGGCTGACGCAGGCTACGGCCTGTCGGCGACCTTCCGCCAGGGGCTAAGTGGACGTGGCCTCACCTGGGCGGTCGGCATCCCCAAGCATCAAAAGGTCTATCCCCATGATGTCGAATTGATCTTTCCCATCTCCGGTCATGGTCGCCCACGCAAGCATCCGATCCCCGACATTCTGTCGGTTGCGGCCGAAACGGTGTTAGCACCTGCAAATTGGAAAAAGGTCAGTTGGCGCCGTGGCACGAAAGGCCGCCTCGCGGCACGCTTTGCCGCATTGCGCATCCGGATCGCCGACGGCACGCCCCAGCGCATTCTCGACAAGGGACAGCAACACATGCCGGGCGAGGAAGCCTGGCTGGTTGGCGAGTGGCGATCAAACGATGAGCGCAAATACTACCTGTCCAACTTGCCGGCTAACGCCACGTTGAAAGCGCTGGCGGCCGCCATCAAGGCGAGATGGGTTTGTGAGCAAGCGCATCAGCAGATGAAAGAGGAACTCGGCCTCGACCACTTCGAAGGCCGATCATGGCAAGGACTACATCGGCACGCTCTGATGACGATGATCGCCTATGCTTTCCTCCAGCACCAGAGACTGCAGACTGCAAAGCGGGAAAAAAAAGAAGCGACAAGTACGCAAGGGGCCGCCTGAGCCCACCTTGCCTGCTATCCGTCGAGCCGTCATCAGCGCACTCGCCAGACCCATGACGACAATCCGGTGTCCCCACTGCAAAGGGCAAATTAGAACCGCAGAATCAGTTCTGCCAAAGTAGTGCTAGTCCTTCAGGCCATCAACGCCGAGAATTGAGCCCTGTGAACCTTCCCCCAACGCGGAGAGCGACGGGGGCGACGGAGTGATCCATCTGCGGGCAGGCCAAGTGTGCGAACCGTTTCCCCGGTATCGCGTGCCCGCTCAAACTGTAGGCAGGCAGATCTCTTTGCAACGCGCGGCTCTCGCGAGTACGCTTTTCCAACTGGCCTCAAATCCGATGTCTGATTGTCAGAACCAAATCCGAGGCCACAAAATTAATCTGCCAATGTAGTGCTAGAGCACGTCCGGTTTAATCCGGTTCATATCCGGCAGCCCTGAAGTAGTTGGCGCATTCGGCGGGGGTAAACAGGTCGATGATGGAACTGGCGGCGTTCCAAAGAGCCGAAATGGTTCGTTCGGCCCTTGCCCGCATCAACGCTTTGAGCTTTGCGAATGCGTTTTCGATGGGGTTGAAGTCGGGTCTGTAGGGCGGCAGGTAGAACAGGCTCGCGCCCGCCGCTTCGATGGCGTCGCGCACACCGGCGGCCTTGTGGGCGGGCAAGTTGTTCATGATGACAACATCGCCTGCGGCGAGCGTGGGAACCAGCACCTGCTCGACATAGGCGCGGAACACGTTGCCGTTCATGGCTCCGTCGTAGACGAAGGGAGCGGTCATGCCGGTCAGCCGGAGCGCGCCGGTGGAGGTCGTGGTTTTCCAATGGCCGTGCGGCACACCGGCCTGGCAGCGCTCGCCGCAGGGCGCACGTCCGCGCAGGCGCGCCATCTTGGTCGACAGGCCGGTCTCATCGATGAAGACCAGCTTGGCCGGATCGAGATCAGGCTGGCTGTCGAACCAGGCGCGACGGCGCTTCAGGATATCGGGGCGATCCTGCTCCAGTGCATGTGCGGACTTTTTTTGAATGTCCACCCGTGGCTCCTCGATCATCCCGACGATGAAGTCTGAATATCCGTCGAGGCGCGAGCCGCGCCGTCGCCCTTGAGGGCGCGGTGTCCGTTCGCCGATCTTCGCCCGTGCGATCCAGCGGATCGCGCTCGATATTCCAACACCGAACCGGGCTGCCGCCTGCCGGGCCGATGCCCCTTCATCCGCAGCTTTCAAGACACGCAACCGCAAATCCCTGCTCAGCGCTCCGGCCATAACCAACCTCCGTCAAAGCGGATGTTGAATCAGAAATCAGCCAGCGCGTCACATCACAATCGATTCATGGATCCCCGGACGTGCTCTAGGTCTAGTTGAAGAACGATGGCAGCCATAAATTTGCGGCGGCCATTAAAAAAAATGCGGAGAACGATTTTCGGGTTTTATCGTACCACACATACCGCCAACTATCGGCACGCTGGCGATGGGCTACGATACCAACGGCAACATGGCGAGCGATGGCGAACACCACGCGGAGAAGCAGCACGGCCATGCCTCCGCCGAAACGACGCGTAGCTGTCAGCGACGACGTCACAGATTGAGGGTAACCCTCATAAAGGCGGCACGGCTATAGAAATCTCTACAGGGTATAGCCGGTCCAACAACGCCCACTTCGGGCGATCTAGAACAGATCGAAAGAGGGCTTTGCGAGCATCAGCCAGAGAATACCGATTACCGCGAAGAAGGCCGGAAAGCCGCAGGCGAACCAGATGCGGTAGAGGAGAAAATACGCCGGGGGAAGTGTTTCGTTTCCGGCCGCCGCCGCGCGGGCAAGGTTCCTGAGGCTGATCTGGATGGCTACGACCGGCAGCCAGAACAAACCGGTCAGGACATAGAGAAGGAGCGATATGACGATCCAGCCTTCAGAAAGCGACCATCCAATCTCGCGGGCGAGCAGGTATCCCGTAATCGGCTGAAGGACAACAGCGGTGGCGGTGAAGAGGGTATCTGCGATTACGACTGTTCCCGCGACATGGGCGATCAGGACGGGATTGCGTGTCCGGTGCGCGATGACCATGAAGAAGGCGATGCCCGCGCCGGTGCCGAACAGGACCGCTACACCCGCGACATGCAGCAGCCGCAATACGTCCAGCCATACTGGCATCAGCGCTCCTCCAGTATTGCAATGGCGATGCCTGCGAGCATCATCGACGGTAGCACCTTGACGAAGGGGCCGAGCGGATCGAGCCAGAGATCTGGTGTTAGGATCGTTCCGCTCGTCAGATAAGCCACCGAGAGGGCCAGCATGCCGGCCAGCGCACGACGCGCCCACGGCCGGTACAGAACGGCGATGCCCAGCACGATATCGACGGCGCAGGTGAGAAAAGTTGCGAGCGAGGCGGCTGCCGTCGGCATGAAGGGCAGGAGGTGTGAGGCCGCGCGAGCGGGATCGAGGAGCGGTATCAGCCCCGACAGTACCCAGAACGCCGACAGGATGACGACGATCAGCGGTTTGAGCAGGTAGAGCCGCGCGAACCAGAGGTCCTGCACGCCCGCCGGATGGCGCTTGAGGGTTTCTGTCGCGTTCATCAAGACCATATCGCCTGGTAAGGCGCCCTGACGCCCGGCCGAGACACCGCCGGCCATGACGGCCATCGCTGTAGAACGCAGTGGGGACCGCCAGCCCAGCCTGCCCGCGAGATCAGCGAGCGCGCTGACTGGTCCGGCAAGAAAGCCGGGAAGCGGCAGAATGCGGGCCGGCGCAAGCCCCAGCCACGTGCGATGCAGTATCACCAGATCGCGAAAACGCATGATTTCAGGCGCTGCGAGATCATAGTCGCCATTGGCGGGGATCACGCCGGCAACGGCGCTCGCGACAAAGGTCGCAACATCGTCGACCGAAACGGTGGCGACGGGATTGTCGGCGTAAGCGAGGGGGATCGGTCCCGGCAGTGCCGCAAGCGATCGCAGTAGCGCCGTGCCGCCGAAGGCATTGCGGCCGATGACGACGGCAGGGCGCAGGATGACATACGGCACGCCGCTTTCGGTGAGCGCGCGATCCGCCGCCCGCTTGGTGCCGAGGAACGCCGTTTCGGCGCCGGCATCCGCCGTGTTGGCGGAAATCTGGACGATGAGGCGAATACCCGTCTGCTCCGCAGCCGCGTAGAGCGCCAACATTGCGCGCTCCTGCGTCGCGGCAAGATCATCATAGAGGCTGTCCTGCAGGGCACCGGCGCAATTGACGATGATATCCTGGCCGTGGAGAACCGGGAACCAATCATTCGCGCGGCCGAGATCGCCGAGGTCGGCCCTCAACCACCGGATACCGGGATGCCGGTTCGCAACGTGATCGAGCTTCCGCCCAAGTCCGGTGACGACACAGTCCTCGTCGTGAAGCCTCTGGGCGATGACGGAGCCAATGAATCCCGTGGCACCCAGCACCAAAACCTTGCTGCGTTCACTCATCGGGATATCGTCTCGTTGCACACAGCAAGAGGGAGGACCACGGTGAAGATTGCCCCCTTTGCATTTTCTCGGTTGGCCGCCCGGATGTTCCCTCCAATCCGGGTAAGCATCCTCTTACTAAGCGACAGCCCTAGCCCGGTACCAGCGCTTTTAGTTGTAAAGAGAGGGCTAAAAAGATTCAGAAGTACGTTTTTGTCTAGTCCTATACCGGCGTCGACAACTGATATTTCTGCCGATGAATCGTTAAGCGCCACAGATATCCATATCTTTTTTTCCGATACGGTGAGTCCGTTCATCGCTTGTTTCGCATTTAGAACGAGGTTTCGCAAAACGTGTTCGAGCTCAATACTGCTTGCCCGAACAAAGATGGGCCTTCGATGGGTTTCCATCGAAATAGTTGCTCCTGCTTGGACCACGTCAATCTCAAGATAGGGACAAACGCCTTGGAGGAATTCATTGATCTCAAGGGTTTCATCCTCCAGTGCTGTACGCGTGATATAGTTGTTAATGCGCTGGAAAATGGCCTTGGTCCGCTTTGCATCAGAAACCGTCTTGGCGAGAACCTTCCGAAGTTGGTGATGGTTTGTGGGCGAGGAACTCAGAATTTGCTCGGAAACCTGCGCCTGGAGCAAAATGGCTGAGATCGGTTGCGTGAGCTCGTGCACAATGCTCGCTGCCATCTCGCCGATTTCGCTTATCCGCGTCGCTTTCACCACCATCGCACTTCTTTCTAGTGCGCTGTTGCGTAGATCGGCCAAATGCTTGGCCTTCTTTAGCGCATGCGCGTTTAGTGTGATTTTTCCAATAAAGACGCCCAGGCTTAAGAACAGCGCGACTAGCGACATGATGCGGATGACGACACCTTGCGGCAGCAAATCCGAAAAAGCTAGATCCCTGTCTAGGTGGACCTCGAAATAGCCTTTGTGCTTATTAACATCGAAGTCGTGATATAAATCCCGATGGAACAGGTTCAATATTGTTCCCGATGGTTTGTGAGTATGCTCCTGCATTCGGAAAACAGAAACCCCCTTAATCTGCAATTCAACAGAAATATAATTCTTAAATTCCTCTCGTTCAAAGTATTTTCTCATGTTGTGGACGACAACATAAACGAACGCGCCATTGTCATCGTTGGCTCTGATTAAAGTGTAGACGATGCCTCCCATCAGTCTGGATGGAATCGTCCTCAATCCACTTGCCACGAGACCAGATGCGGCGTTCTCTATCTCCGCTCGCTGCACAGAACTAACGCTTGTCGGTATTGAACTGACGGGCGACAGGCTGACCCCGCGTCTTGACCTATCAACATCGTATGACAAGACATGCAGAACTGCTGGCTCATTCAGCATGTATGCCTCCGCGACGTGCTCGAAGGCTTCGCGTCTAACCTCAAAGCGCAGCCTGGATAGGGCAGCAAAGGAGTTCATCTGCGCGTGGACCCGGACACAAATCTCTCTGAAAGCAGCTTCGATCGCCGTGGCTTCGTGCGCAAATCTACCTGATATTTCCCGATATGACTGGTCGGCATAGATCAGAAGGACGACCAAACTGACAAACAACCAGCTTACAATCGCGCCGATCAGGAGCTTAATCATCTTATTCAACAAAAGGCTCAGCAACTCATCTTACGGTATACGGATAAGGCGTGCACCGATCTCGCGCAAATCCGGTACGCATTGCCCCGCTTCCTCTCCAAACGAGGGCAGCATAGAGCCGGAATCTATAAGCATCCTAATCGCAAATACAATGCGTGACCTGCGACGAGGCAACGGGCGGATTCTATCGACTTGGTCGACCATGGTCATAGCTTGGGAGGACACGCCATTCGTAGTTCTACCTAGGCCGGTACGCTTGCAAAACGGTCATAGTACGCGCTAGAACCGGCCTTTGTTTGATGTCTGGTGGCAGGAGACATCCCTGATCGCGTGTGGGCTCATCGTCGAATGGATGGACACACGAAACCGGCAATCTGTCGCTTCACCCAACAACTATCGAAATGGTACTTTTGAATGCTAGCGCATCCGGTCTACATTGTTGATGACGACGAAGGGATGCTCGAGAGCATTGCATTGCTTCTGGATTTCAAGGGATACATTTATTCGAAGTATAACTGCCCTCAAAGGTTCCTGGCAGACGTGGGTGAGTTGCGCGCAGGGTGTGTGCTCATCGACATGGACATGCCTCTAATTACGGGTCTCGACGTCTGCAATACCATGCGAGCAAGAGGGATTCTTTGGCCCTTCATTGTTCTAACTGGATGCGCGACGGTTGGTAACTGCCAAGACTCGTTTCGATCTGGAGCCGTAGATTTTTTGACCAAGCCCGCGGACATGGACGAGATCTCAGCATCCCTGAGTGCCGCGTCGCGGCGTCTTGATAAAATACTCGAAAAGCAAGAGGCTATTTCCTGCATCGGAATGCTGACGGAAAGAGAAAGTGAGGTATTGGCTTATGTTTGCGCTGGTTACACATCAAAAAATATCGCTTATGCAATGGGGATCTCTATCCGAACCGTTGACGCACATAGAGCTAATATTGCGTCAAAACTGAAGACCACATCGGTAGCGGAGTTTGTGCAGCTGCGTTTGCTTGCTGGAGGTTAGCGAATTCCTTTGATGGCATGCCTCGGACTACCAGCGTATTGGGCTTGCCGCGATGAGATATGCGGAACTTGAAGGCCAAAAACAAGCATAGGTATGACTATCAATTGAACGTGCTGGCCGAAGTCGGCTCCATACCCGCATCGAATTTTGGTGAAGGTGCCGAGGTTGGAGATTCGACGATGGCAGGATTTTGGCTAAAGTCGCTGACGATCTCGGCAGTAGTGTTGATCTCGTCGAGCTCATTTGTTTTCGCAGCGGATCAGCTCGGTGCAGATAGCGCCATTGCTGTCGAGTTTCAGCCGCGCTTGATCCATTTTTCCGTTTCGCTGGGATCCACAAAATCCGGCGCAGAAGATTGTTCGCAAACGACTTTTCGCGGTCTAAGTGGATTATCGTGAAATGAAAAAATGGGGGATGCGGATAAAAAGTTGGACTGGTTATGCGTTAAGCCCAAGGCTGTTTCGATATTCGATGGGACTGAGGGCGCCAAGTGACAATTTGATGCGCTTTTCGTTGTACCAATGGATGTAGGCGTCCACCTCTCTGACGAACTGCTCGATCGTGGTCGCCCTCCAGTCTCTAGGATAGAAGAGTTCTGTTTTCAGCCGACCGAAGAAGCCTTCGCAGGCCGCGTTGTCTTGCGAACAGCCCTTGCGGGACATTGAGCGGACCAACTTTGCATTGCCTATCCTGGTGAGCCACCCCGGCCAGCGATAGTGGGCTCCGCGATCAGAATGAACGATAGGCCGTGCATCAACATCGGCCACGGTTTCGATCGCGGCTTCCAGCATGGTATTGACCAGCCCCGCATCCGGCTGCGTTCCAATGGACCAGCTTATGACCATGCCGTCGAAGCAGTCGATGATCGGCGAGAGGTACACCTTACCCGCTGGGATCTGGAACTCGGTGATGTCCGTCAGCCACTTTTGGTTCGGCGCCTCGGCCTGGAAGTCACGATTGATCAGGTTCTCAGGCGCCGGACTAATCTCTCCCAGATAAGAACCGAAGCGGCGGCGCTTTGGCCTGGGGACGATCAAGCTTTCCTGTTTCATCAGCCGCTGCACAACCTTTTCCGAGATCATCACACGCTCTCGCGCCAACGACGCCTGCAGTCTTCTATAGCCGTAGCAGCGATGGTTGGTTTCGAAGATTTCGATGATGCTACGACGGATGGCGACATACTTGTCCGCCAAGCTCGCACGGGCGCGATGGTAGAAGTATGAGCTTCGTGGCAGCCTCAACTGGGCAAGCAGCTCTGGTAGTCGATAGAGATCCTTGAGGGCGTCAACCAGCCTCGTCTTCTCCCGGTTGCTCAGGAGTGGCAGATCGACGCCCAGGCCTTTTTTTAAGAGTTCATTGGCCTTCTTCAAGAGATCATGTTCGAGCTGCAATTGGCGGACATCGCGTTGGAGGGCTTCAAGCTGTCGCTCGAGTTCCTCGCGGTCTGGCGCCGGCGGAGACGTATTGCGGCGTTTCATAGATGAGGGAGCCTCATGACCGAGTAGCTGGTTCTTCCAGTTGTACAAGGTCGGTCTGCATACGCCCAGCCGGTCCGCTACATCTTGAGCACTTTCCTCTCCACTGCAAAGCCCGATGACACCGGCCTGTTTCAACGCCTCAGGATATGCCGGCCGCCAAGAGCGACCGACTATCGACGTTCTGGCTTCCGGAAATGCTTCCCGGATCCATGCGGTCAAGGTTCCGCGACCGGGATAACCCAAGTCCCTCATCGTCGAAGCGATACAGCGATCGTGACAAAGGTAATGCTCAACAGCCGCCTGCTTCTGAGCCTCAGAATACTTTGGAGTTTTAGCCGCACAACGTGCACGCAAGTCACGATGCTGCTCGTACTCTCGGCACCAAGCCTTCAATGCATTCTTGGTGGGATAACCTAGCTGACGAATGGTCGCCTTAACGCGCTTGCCAAGCTTTATATACAGTTCAACCGCTCGAATTCTGTCTGCGTAGGAATACATGAACGACCTCCTGGTGGTCCAAGTTTTCGTCCGCATCCCCTTACCGGAAAACTCCACCTATGAACGGTTTTTGGGGATCAGAGCACCATGGCTTTTGCTCGAAGCCCGCAGTGGTGGCGGTCGGATGTCCTATCAACGCCTTGCCGAGAAGAGTTTCTGCGGCTTCGGCCCTACGGGTTAAGGGCAGATAGAAATCGATTGTTTGCCGAATCCATCGACGGCCCGATAACGATACGTTCACAGGGCGCGCACCCGTTTCGTCACCGCGCCAACTCGTTAACCGCGGCCCGCGCCAGTGCCTCACACTTAACAAGCCGGAGATTGTGTTCGAGATTTATACGCCCCCTAGACAGGAGCCGCACCAAATCGCGGTGAGGAGTTGGGAATACGCGAACGCCGCGAATTCCTCGCACGCGAGCGAAGAAGTGCAATACTCCCTGCCAAATGGCAGGTTCTTTAAGCCTAGCTTTCCGCTACACTAATACACAATTGCCTTGTTTACCCAGTCGAAGAGCTCCTGCGAAAAAGTGGATGGAGATAGCGCGCATGGGACGGACTGTACGATTTCAACGATGGGGAAAGCGTTCTTTGCGAATTGTGAATCTCCAGAGATGCCCGCATTGAGTTTCCAGATGCATAGCTATTCAGCCCGTGCGGTACTGGCGCGTCCTTTCAAGTGCTTGCAGTGTGACAAATGTCCCGACATGATAACATTGACCGCTCATATCGACTGAGCGTCGCCTTTCCCCCACGCCTCAAGCATTACCAGAAATGGCGGTAGCTGCTGATGTGTTGTCTAAAGGATTTTCTTAATCAAAGATGGTAAGATCTGTATTGACGATTTTTAGTACTATCCCATCAGCGTCAACTACTTTGGTTGCGATTGTCTCGGACAATTCGGCGAATGCACAGGCTGTAGGGAAAGTTGCTGTCGAATGTGGTTTGGCTTTTGTCCATTCCGTAGACTACGCCGCCCTTGCAGCGGCAACACAAAATACGAGCCCAGTCGTAATCGTTCTTGATTCACTCGTCAGCCACGTTTGCTTGATAGACGTTTTAAGTAATGCCAAACTCCGGAAAATTCCGGTAATCCAACTCATTGAGCCGGACGAGGAGAGCCGCGTAAGGGCATTCCGTTCTGGTGCGGTAGACTGCATCTATAAGCCCGTTTTCGCTAATGAGCTAGGCGCGCGTCTTAAAATGTATGTTGAGCTCGAATTGGCTAAGGCACGGCTTATCAAACTCGATATGCAGTTCGCGACGACCCTCGACAATATTGGACAAGGCGTGTGCTTTTTCGATGCGCGACAAAAGCTGATACTCTCCAATCGACGCTATGCGGAAGTCTATGGACTGCCAATAGATGCGATCCGCCCTGGCATGACTTTAAGCGAAATCTCAGACCTTCGTTATGCATTGGACGCTTGTCCAACTGTCCCGCAGGACGAATACCTAGCATTCTGCGAATCCATCAAGGGCGATACCGCTCCTAAAAGTTGGTACGCGGAATTGAAGTGTGGAAAGGTCGTTCGCGTACATCATCAACGAACCCCAGATGGTGGTTGGGTATCAACACACGAAGATGTGACCATTAGTCGGAACTTAGAGGGTAAAGTAACGCATTTGGCGTCGCATGATCCTCTCACTGACCTCCCGAATCGCGCTGCCGTAATACGAGAGATTGACGGGTTCATTCGACAGCACAGCAAGAAGAAATCGCGTTTCGTGGTATTTTCTTTGGGCTTTGACAAATTCCAAGAGGTCAACGATGATTATGGAACGGACGTCGGCGACGCCGTGCTTTGTGGTTTCGCAGATCGCCTACGGGCGTTTACCTCGGGCGCGTTCATAGCGCGTCTCGGTGGAGATGAATTTTCGGTCGTGGCATCGGCAGGCACTTCGCAGGCATTGAAGTTTGCGGATGAACTAGCTGAGCTTGCTAAAGCGTATGAGATAGATGGGATCGAGGTCCGAGTGTCGACCAGCATCGGTGCTTCATTTTTTCCGACTGACGGTACCGACGCGTCCACGCTCCTTGCAAAAGCCAGTGCTGCGCTCTTTCGTGCAAAAGCTGAAGGACGAGGCGTTACGCGCTTTTTTGAGGCCCAGTCGGAAAAGCGTACTCGCGAGAGGCGCGCGTTGCAAAGAGATATGCAGAACGCTGTTCATACGCACCAGTTTGCACTTCATTTTCAGCCGCAAGCATCGATAAATGGCGAGGTTTTAGGGTTCGAAGCTTTATTGCGTTGGGAACACCCGACTCGGGGAAACCTGTCGCCTGCAGGTTTCGTCCCCCTTGCCGAAGAGTCCGGTATCATCAATGAGATAGGTGCGTGGGCTCTGCGGGAAGCGTGCCATGTGGCGGCAGGCTGGCCCGAGAAGCTGCAGATCGCCGTGAACCTCTCTCCGGTGCAGTTCCGCTCTCCAGGCTTGCCGCAGCTTGTGAAAAGAATTCTTACGGAAACCGGGCTCTCGCCACATCGATTGGAACTGGAGATTACTGAAGGCGTATTCGTCGATGATTTCAAACGAGCGAAGAGAGTCTTGAGGGATCTCAAGTCGATTGGTGTTCGCATCGTTATGGATGATTTTGGTACAGGTTACTCGTCGCTTTCCTATCTACAATCGCTTCCGTTTGACAAACTGAAAATTGACCGGTCGTTTGTAACGAATATTGGGCGGTCGCAATCAGCAGCAATTGTCCGTGCTATCATTAACCTCGGGAGAGGAATGCGCCTGCCGGTTGTTGCCGAGGGGGTGGAGACACCAAAACAACTTGCGTTTCTGGCACGTGAAGCTTGCGATAAGGTTCAGGGATACTTGATCGGACGTCCCGAGCCGATCACCGAATATGCTGTTTACACAGGGGTGGGGAAACTCGAGGGCCACGGCCGTCACCGATAGGATCAAACTGGAACGTTGACGAGACAAGACGAAACTGGTCCGATTTTGCTGTTGGTGTTTGGCGTATTTTCCTCTTGGTTGAAAGGAGAATTTGCCCTTCAAAAGGAGCGCTTTTCAGGGGCGCAGACCAGTCGAGCAGATCGTAACGGTGTTGAAGCAGCACCCGAGAACTCGTGGTTGGCACGAATGCTGGCGCGCGAACCTCGCATGCTCGTTACGATCGTCCTCGCCGACAAAATGGCTCGATCCATCTGGGCAAACGGAAGACAGCACAGCTTCCGAGGCAATGCCTCAACGCGACTTTCGGAAGAAGGCGGGGTGAATTCCCAAGCGCCGCAACCGTGCATAGAGGCTTCGCCGGGGAATCTTTAGCGCTTCTGCAACGGCCGTTGCGTCACCGCCATGGCTTTGGAGTGCTTGGGTCAAAACGCTGGCCTCAAATGCATCCATCTGTTCCACCAAACCCAACCTCGTTGATGCTTGGCGGTGCAGTGAGGCAAGACCAAGCGCGACCCGCGTTGCATAGTTGCGCAATTCGCGGACATTGCCGGGCCATTCATTGCTCAAAAGAAACGCCTCGATCTCGGCATTGATCTGCGGACTAGGGAGCCCATGCCGGCGCGCTGCATCTTCCAGAAACACATGGAACAGGATGGCAATGTCCCCCTGACGTTGGCGCAGTGGCGGCACACCGAGGCGCATGGTCTCGAGGTGATAAAGCAGATCCTTACGGAAGCCTGTCCTTTCGTCATCACCGGCGAGATGTTTCCTCGTTAAGGTGGTAATGATCCTGACATCGACGGGCATCGTCCCGCCGCTCGGATTGGGCATTTCCCGGCTTTCCGCCACACCCAGCATTCGCCCTTGCATTACGGGAGACATGGTTTCCGCCCCATCCAGGAACAGCGTTCCGCGCAGGGCCTCAGCAACCAGGCCGCGCCGTAGGCGCGTGCCGAATAGTGTCTCGTCAACCATCGCATCGGAGATCGACGCACAGTCGACGCGGATGAAGGGCCGCGCGCGCCGCGGGCTTCCTTGGTGCAATAGCCTAGCGATTAGTTCCTTGCCCGTTCCGCTCTCGCCTTCGATCAGAACATTGACATCAGTCGGGGCGACCCGTTCGATCAAATCCCGCAACTGGATCATCGCCTGCGTCTGGCCGAGCAGCGGCGATGTCAGCTCCGCCGCCAGTGCCGCCTGGCGCAGACGCCGGTTGTCCACCACGAGGCGGCGGGTTTCCAGCGCGCGCCGGACGGAGGCGATCATGTGGTCCGTAATGAAAGGCTTTGCCACGAAGTCGAAGGCGCCACGCTTCAAGGCGGCCACTGCCATTGCGATATCGCCATGCCCGGTCATGAGGATGACCGGCAGTTCCCGGTCACGGGCAAGGATTGCATCGAACAGGTCGTTGCCATCGAGGCGCGGCATGCGAAGATCGGTAACGACGACACCCGGCAGCGTGGTGGAGAGGCTGGCGAGCGCGGATTTCCCGTCGTCATGCACCTCCACCTCCAAGTCGGCGATCGCGAAACTGTCCGCCAAGGCTGTCCGAAACGCCAGATTGTCGTCGACGAGCAAAATCTTCTCCGGTGCATTCTGCGTCATGCCGCCCTCATGATAATTGTAAAGGCCGCGCCTCCAAGCACCGAAGCCGTAATGGTGAGAGAGCCGCCGAGATCTCCCATGATATCTTGGGCAATGCCGAGACCAAGCCCAAGGCCACTGGGCTTGCCAGTGACGAAGGGCTGGAAGACCTCTTTGCCGAGTTTGGGATCGATCCCCGGGCCGTTATCCGCAACCGTTAGGCAAATCATGTCCACCTCACGCTTCACTGTCATCGCGATCTCCGGACCGGGGTGCCCCTCCAGTGCGTCCATGGCGTTCTGCAGCAGATTGACCAGAACTTGTTCGAGCGGCACGCGCTTGCCAAGCACACTTGGTTGACCGCTTGGCGGCAGCGTCAGGCGAATGCCCGCCTTCCGTAGCCGATCTTCCATCAATAACATCGCGCCCGCGAGAATACCGTCCAACGGTTCCCCACCAATCTGCCCTTCTCCCTTGCGGGAGAAGCCGCGCATTTCCTGCGTCAACGCGCCGATCCGCTCTGTCATCGCAATCATAGTGCCAAGACTGTCGCGAACACGCTCGCTGCGACTGGCTGCAAGATGGTGAAGCGCATTTTCCGAAAGAGTGCGGATGGTGGCTACCGGTTGATTGATTTCATGCATGAGGCCAGCGGTAATGGAGCCTACGGAGGCGAGCCGATTGGCCTGCGCCAATTCCTCGCGCGCTTCTCGGTAACGCTGATCGGCAACCGCCCGATATCCCATTTCTTCACGAAGCTGCGCCGTTCGTTGAGCAACCGCCGCTTCAAGGCTGCGTCTCTCGGCAGCCCGCCGTGCCTTGCGATTGGCCTGCCGCCAGACGCCGAAACCGGCGAGAAGCAGAAGCGGTAGGATGGAAAACGTGGCGAACGTCGCCCGCCGGTCGGCAGCAACGCGCGCCGGCCGCGTGTCGAGAAGATGCAGAATGCGAAGGTCCGTTCCGGCAATCGGAAGCGCCGCATAGACCATCTCCGCACCCTGCGCCGTTTCGATCCGATCCGGTCCCGCAAAGCGATAATCGCCGGGCTCCAGCTTTGCATCGCCATACTGGCTGATCGCATCGATCCGCTGACGAACGGCAGGGGGCAGGGGGGCAAGCGTCGTCAGAATCTGGTCCGTGTTCGGAGCCGCCAGAATGATGTTATTGGCATCGACGATCAGCGTGCGCCCCGGATCATCGGCCCAAATGGCGGAAAGCGCGCCGAACTCATATTTAACGACGACAACGCCGGACGCAGCATCGCTTTGGCCGACGCGACGCGCCAGAAACAAGCCCGCCTGGCGGGTCAGCAAACCCGCCCCATAGTACTCCGCCTTCCCGTCGAGCATCGCACCGGTGAAATAGGGCCGGAAGCCGAAATCCTGCCCGACGAAGCTCCTGTCATCGAGGGCATTGGAGGCCGCCACGGCAACGCCATCACGGTTGATTAGATAGATATAGGAGGCTCCGGTCTCTCGCACGAGAGAGCCGAATTTCTCACTGAGACGCACTGCCGTATGCGGGTTCTTGGTCGAAAGGACATTGACCAGATCGCCGTATTCGCCAAGGACGATCGGCATCAGCCGAAAACGAGCAAGCTCGCTGTCGATCAACAGGCTGTGCTGGCGAACTAGCAAATCAGCCTCCTCGGCCAACTGCTCCGCCGCCTGCCGACGCGACCAAAAGTACGCTCCGCTCCAGACGAGAGCGATAGCGGCCAGAACGAGCAGCACCAGCAGTGAGATCTGTAGGCGAGGTTTCGGAGTCACCTGTGCAGGATATGGCACAATCAATCCAAACGCCATGCAAAAATCAGCACAGATTTTGCTTCAGGCTTTTTGGAGAAATAAATTAAATGCATTAATTTCAAACGTTTAATCGAAATTCAATGAATCCTTCGCACGGCGACCCGCCGTCCCGCAGATTGCGTGGAGAGGACGCGCCGCCGGGAGGAGAGCCCAAGCTCACGCCGCGCGTCTCGATCTTTGCCCTGCCTGCAGAAGGCTTTGGGCGTCGTTGTAAAACTTGACCAAGGGAGGGTCTGAGTGTGTTGATCGAGACCGGAAATACTTTTGCCCATGGAGCAGTAGATCAGGCTGCCCATCAGTCGCCAAACCGCAAGCAGCGCCTGAAGTCGATTATCGGCGGTTCGACTGGCAATCTTGTCGAGTGGTTCGATTGGTACGTCTACGCCGCATTTGCGCTTTATTTCGCGCCGCACTTCTTTCCCGCAGGCGATCAAACCGCACAACTCCTAAATTCCGCAGCCGTCTTCGCGGTGGGCTTCGTGATGCGCCCCGTCGGCGCATGGATCATGGGACTTTATGCCGACCGTCATGGCCGGAAGTCCGGACTGGCGCTTTCAGTGACCCTCATGTGTCTTGGCTCCCTGATCATCGCTCTGACACCGGACTACCAGACAATCGGCGTGGCCGCGCCGACGCTTCTCGTCATCGCCCGCTTGCTGCAGGGACTCTCTGTCGGCGGCGAATACGGCGCATCTGCCACCTATCTCTCGGAAATGGCGGGCAAGGAACGCCGCGGCTTTTTCTCCTCCTTCCAGTACGTGACCCTTATCTCGGGTCAGCTTCTGGCTATTGCCGTCCTCATCATTCTGCAGAATGTCATGAGCCCGGAAGATCTCAATGCTTGGGGCTGGCGCATTCCGTTCTTCGTTGGTGCGGCACTTGCCGTCGTGGTCTTCTGGCTGCGTCGTGGTCTTGCTGAAACCGAAAGCTTCACGAACGCAAAGGCTGAAGGCAAGCCGAAGTCTGGCTTCTGGCAGCTCCTCACCAAGCATCCGAAAGAGACCGCGCTCGTCATGCTGCTGACCGCAGGCGGTACCTTGGCCTTCTACGCCTACTCCATTTACATGCAGAAATTTCTGGTCAACACCTCAGGCTTTTCCCGTGAGGTGGCCAGCGAAATCAATGCCGTCACGCTCTTCCTCTTCATGCTGCTTCAGCCAATCGCGGGCGGACTTTCCGACAAGATTGGCCGTAAGCCTCTGATGGTCACATTTGGTGTGCTGGGAGTGCTCTTCACCTATCCGATCTTCTCGGCTCTCGAGCATGCGAAGGATCCGCTGACCGCCGGACTGCTGGTCATGGCCGCACTCGTGATCGTGACGGGATACACCTCGATCAACGCCGTGGTGAAAGCAGAGCTCTTCCCCGCCCATATCCGCGCACTCGGCGTTGCCCTCCCCTATGCGCTCGCCAACACGCTCTTCGGCGGCACGGCGGAGTTCGTCGCGCTGCGCTTCAAGAGCGCTGGCTGGGAGCAGGGCTTCTACTGGTACGTCACCGCCATGATCGGCGTCTCGCTCATCGTCTATCTATTCATGCGTGATACCAGCAAACAGAGCGAAATCATCGAAGACTAAAGTGGAGGGGGTAGCCCCCTCCACGGACGTTCGCGGAAAGCAAAGGGTCGATTACCGACCACTCGAAATCCGTCAGACCGAAACGCGCCATGACCGCCTCCTGCTGATCGCAGAAAGGGAAGCAGAAACTCAAACGCTTGGGAACCCCGTTTGTGTGCGTGTCACCTATAGTAGGCCAAGCGTTATCGACGCCGGCAATCCTCCCACAACCGACCCGTGATCGGTTCCGAGTATATAGGCCTTGCCGCGTCAAATGTTATAACGTATCATAAGCGGAAGTGGTTTGGTAGCATGTCGATATGAATCTTTTACACCAACTGTCCGTCAAGGATTCTATTTACGAGGCAATCTTCATCCCTGAGCAGTGGAGTAGGATCATTGATGTAGTGTGTGCAGAAATCGGTGCTGATGGGGGTGCTTTGATTGCGCACTACGGTTCTTCCAGTGCTCGTGGTCTAACGGGCACGCAGACGATCCGAAAGCCGGGACATGAGGCTTGGAATTCACCGTTCCCGGCATCAGAAGTGATTGAGCATCAGCGGCTTCATGCTATTGAAGGCTTTGCCCTTAGTTGCGATGAATTTTTGAAAGGCCTCCCTTCATATCATCGGCGCTTAACGTACATCAAATCCCTTGGCATAGAGGCTCAGGCTGGTGCGACCATCGTTCTCGAGAACGATGAAAAACTAATGTTTCTCTTCGAGCGAAGAGTAGGGGCGTTGGGGTTCGCCCAGTCTCACGTCGCGGTCTTAAATGCGCTTCTACCAGACGTGACACGTGCCGCCCGGATTGCATCACGCCTACAGTTTGAGCGGGCACGCGATACCGCGGAAACGCTTCGCACGCTTGGCCTGCCTGCAGCAATTTTGAACACAAGGGGTCGTATCGTTGCAACCAACAGCCTATTTGACAAAGCTCTCGCCGAGAATATTCGCGATGACCATTTGCATTTTAGCAACCTGACAACTCAAGGAGTATATTCGAAAGCGCATGCTTCTCGAACTCCGCTTTCCATTCCTATCCCTGCCACCCATTCGTCCCGCGCCTTTGTTCTGCACATGATACCGCTCATACGAAAAGCTCGGGATATTTTTGAGAATGGCGACGTCCTAGTGATCCTTGCATCAGTTGGCGCCACGACTGCAGTATTGACGGCCGATCTGGTTAGGGGTCTGTTCAACTTGACCCCATCGGAAGCGCGTCTGGCGGCACTGATGTCCACCGGAGCGACGCTCCATCAATGTGCCGCACAGCTTTCAATAGGGTATGGCACAGCGCGCTCTTACTTGCTACGCATTTACCAGAAGACTAAGACAGGCCACCAAGGCGAATTGGTTGCCCTCCTTAAAAGCGTTGCTACGTTTGCTAGCAATACTTTAGCAGATTGAAGCAAGGTTGCCTTCAGATGCTGTCTGCCCCTTTTGATTGGAGGTGCCGATAACAGATTTGGAAGCAGGGCTTTCGTTGTTTTTGCAGCCGTTCGTCGAGCGGTTTGAATAGCCCCAAGTTTCGTGAACGCCCTCGGGTTACATCTCCTGCTGCCGTTCGAACTCGATGGGTGACAGCATCCCGTTCCTGACGTGCTTACGCTTGGGGTTGTAGAGCGTCTCGATGTAGTCGACACGTCCTTCCTTGCCTCCTCGCGTGTCCGGTATGTCCTGCGCCGTATTCTCTCGCGTTTGAGGAGATTGAAGAAGCTCTCCGCCACGGCATTGTCATGACAGTTGCCGCGACGGCTCATCGAGTGTTCAAGATTGTGGTGCTTCAAGAACGCCGCCCAGTCCATGCGGGTGAACTGCGAGCCCTGATCGGAATGGACCAGAACCCTGCTCTTCGGCTTTCGACGCCACACCGCCATGAGCAACGCCTGCAGCACGACATCGGTGGTCTGCCTGCTCCGCAGCGACCAGCCGATGACGCGGCGCGAAAACAGGTCGATCACCACGGCCAGATAGGCAAAGCCCTCCTGGGTCCGGATGTAGGTGATGTCTGTCACCCACGCCCTGTCCGGCGCATCGACATCGAACTGCCGGGCAAGGGTGTTGTCGACCACGACCGACGGCTTGCCGCCGTAGGAGCCGGGCCGACGCTTGTAGCCGATCTGCGCCTTGAACCCGGCCAGTCTCGCGAGGCGAGCGATGCGGTTGGCGCAACTGGTCTCTCCCTGATCGAGGAGGTCATCATGCAGCTTGCGATAGCCGTAGACCCTGCCGCTTTCCTTCCAGGCTTTGCTGAGAGGCTCGGTCTGACGGACATCTTCCCGAGCCCGTTTGCTCAGCGGGTTCTTCAGCCAGGCATAGAAGCCGGGCCGGATACGCGGGCAGCGGCACGTCGCCCGCACCGTGAACTGCTGGCGGTGCTTGGCAACAAACGCGTATCTCACTTTGCATCCTTGGCGAAATACGCGGTGGCTTTTTATAGAAGGTCGCCTCGGATACTCCATGCTTGCGGCAGACATCGGCCGTCCTTTGACCGCTCTCCTGCTCGCTCAGCATTCCGATAATCTGCTCGTCCGTAAACCGTGCACGCTTCATTCCGTCCGTCTCCTTGATTGAGATCACATAGCCCAGGGCTTTAAGTACATCTACCGATTGCTCAGCGTGAGTTAGTTTCATAGCTTAGTCATATGATCATTATTGGCGACACGAAGCGAGGTCCCGAGCCACGTCGAACAAGCAACATTCTTGTGCAGTCAGAATTATTGTCGACACGTTGACTGTTGAGTAGCTCGTTGAGCTGCTCACATCGGCATTGGTCTGATGATTAGAACGCGCCCTTGTGACTGAAGCGTGTGACCTGGAAGGACAGCGACGGAGGTGCCCGCGCCTATGAACTGGATGTGTCGCGATAATTCATACTAGGCCGAAGGATGGTGCAGTGAGCAGATGGTCGTGTTCAAGATATCTTTGGCGGAAGTTTGCTCTTACCCTCATCGCCGTTCCGGCGTTGACTGGGATCGCCGCTTTCGTGGTGATGACGCGCGATCTTGAACCAGTCCATCCTTCGCTCTCTACTGGCTCACTGCCGCGGCTCATTCCCGTGCGCGACTTTTATGCCAGTGCGGCTGCCGAATGGGGCTTCCAACCTTCCCACGACGGCAGCATGATCGCCTGGTACGCCATCGACTGGAAATTGACGACAGTAATCCGAATCAGGCGCGTCGGGGAAAGTCAGCCGTTTCTCACCCTATCCGGCGCAGAGTTCGGTAGCTTCCGTTGGCATGATTACCTTGATGAGGTCATCGTTTTTGCCGAAGGTCGCTTGTGGCAGATCAATCTCCGTGAGCCGGCGCGTGAGCAGTGGGTCGACATCACACCGCGCGGCTTGAACAATTGGCGGGTTGTTTCAACTGCCTTCAAACCAGAAGATCACCTGGCTGTCGTCTCTAACGATCGCGATGATGCTGAACCAGATCTCTATACCGTAAGGCAAGATGGCGGCGGGAAGCAGTTGTTGGCGCTGAATGATGGAAATACGATTGATTGGTGGCTTGATAAAAGTAACGTGCCGCTGCTACGTGCCGACCGGGTCGAGAATAACGCAACACGCTTCTTCATCCGCGATAACGCCAACGATCCGTGGCGCGTTCTCACCGAGGCTGCGGCCCGTGATCAGTTCAGTATCGCCTTTACGCCCCAAGTGGGTAAACCGATCTATGCCCTGTCAGACCGCGGCCGTGACCGCCGCGCCTTGGTTATAGTGGATCCCCGCTCCGGACAGGAGATAGTGGTCGCCGAAGACGCGAAGGTTGACGTAAAAAAGGTCTTTACCTTCGGACAGCGTGCTTCGGCGCCGGACTTCATCACATTCGAGAGCGGCTATACGCGCTATCAGGCCTTCACGCGCGCGGGCGAAGCCTTTCTGAAGCTTATGCTGGACGGCCAAAATCCGGTGGACTTCAATATACTGGGAGTTTCCTCGAGTGGTCGGTTCGTTACCGTCGCCCGCTCTTGGCGAGAGCAGTCGTGGGAGTATTTTCTGTATGATCTGAAGGACGTGAAGGCCACGAAGATCGCTGATTTTCACTTTCGCGGGCACAAAGATGCCTTGGCAGAAACCAAGCCCGTATGGTTCAAGGCACGCGACGGCATGGAAATTCCTGCCTTTCTCACACTTCCACGAGGCGTCGAGCCAAAGATGTTGCCGACGATCGTTGCCGTTCATGGTGGGCCTGCCGCTCAGCAAATCTGGGAATATGACCACGACAACCAGTTTCTGGCCAATCGCGGCTACGCTATTCTGTCTGTCAACTTCAGAGGCTCGACCGGCTACGGCAAATCTTTCCGCGCGTCTGGCTATGGACAGGTCGGTAAAGCGATGCAGGACGACATCGTTGACGCGGCAAACTGGCTCGTTTCACAAGGTATCGCCGATAAAGCCAACATGGCAGTCATGGGGGGAAGCTACGGCGGCTATTCTGCCGCTCTAGCAATGACGCGAGACCCAGGCCTCTTCAAAGTTGCGATTGCCGAATATGCGGTGACGGACATTGTCTACAACATGCAGAATGAGCCGCACAGATGGGGGTTACATCTCGACGAGTCGAGGCGTTATTTCGGTAACCCATACAATGCCAACGATCTCGCGGAAATGCGAGAGCGTTCCCCGATCACCCATGTCAAAAACGTTGAAGGTGCCATTTTGCTCACCGCCGGTAAAGAGGATAGCACCATCGGGTTCGAGGAAACCGAGGAATTCGAACGCGCGTTGAGGACGCTCGGCAAAGACGTGACAGCTATTTATTTCGAGGGCGAGGGTCACGGCTATGATCGCTGGCAAACTAAAGTCAAGCGTGCTCGAGTGATAGAGGACTTCCTCGCGAAGCGTCTCGGAGGACGTTCGGGCGGTTACGACTACGCTGAGACCGCGGCCGAATATCTGAACTGAAGTAGTAGTCCAAGTAATGATACAATAAAAATCCTAAGAATTCCCCGGAAGATATGAGAGAAGCTTGAATTGCGTTATTAGTTCAATTGTTTTCCGAGGTGATTTTGTTGTTGGTATCTAGCACTACTTTGGCAGAACTGATTCTGCGGTTCTAATTTGCCCTTTGCAGTGGGGACACCGGATTGTCGTCATGGGTCTGGCGAGTGCGCTGATGACGGCTCGACGGATAGCAGGCAAGGTGGGCTCAGGCGGCCCCTTGCGTACTTGTCGCTTCTTTTTTTTCCCGCTTTGCAGTCTGCAGTCTCTGGTGCTGGAGGAAAGCATAGGCGATCATCGTCATCAGAGCGTGCCGATGTAGTCCTTGCCATGATCGGCCTTCGAAGTGGTCGAGGCCGAGTTCCTCTTTCATCTGCTGATGCGCTTGCTCACAAACCCATCTCGCCTTGATGGCGGCCGCCAGCGCTTTCAACGTGGCGTTAGCCGGCAAGTTGGACAGGTAGTATTTGCGCTCATCGTTTGATCGCCACTCGCCAACCAGCCAGGCTTCCTCGCCCGGCATGTGTTGCTGTCCCTTGTCGAGAATGCGCTGGGGCGTGCCGTCGGCGATCCGGATGCGCAATGCGGCAAAGCGTGCCGCGAGGCGGCCTTTCGTGCCACGGCGCCAACTGACCTTTTTCCAATTTGCAGGTGCTAACACCGTTTCGGCCGCAACCGACAGAATGTCGGGGATCGGATGCTTGCGTGGGCGACCATGACCGGAGATGGGAAAGATCAATTCGACATCATGGGGATAGACCTTTTGATGCTTGGGGATGCCGACCGCCCAGGTGAGGCCACGTCCACTTAGCCCCTGGCGGAAGGTCGCCGACAGGCCGTAGCCTGCGTCAGCCAGCACTGTGCCAAACCGGACACCAGCCGCGATCAACCGATCGATCTCGTTAAGAGCGATCTCCGGCTTCGTGCGAGATGTCCGCATGGCATCGGGAACCCCGGCCTTGGCCATCCGCTCCGTGTCGCTGGTCCAGCTCTCGGGCAAAAACAGACGCAAGCCAACCGGAACGGGAACCTCGTCTCGCGCAAGCGTCACCGACACCAGCGTCTGGCAATTTGCCCTCTTGCCCAGCATCGAAGCGTATTGCGGCGCGACCCCGACCGATTGGTCGCCTTTCTTGGGAAGGCCGGTATCATCGATCACCAGAAACGCATCTAACGCGCCAACGATCCTGTCCGCCTGCAGCGCAAGCTCGGTCTCAAGAGGAACAGCATTCCAAAGGCCATCGGAAATGAAATGGTGCAGGCGGTCGTACTGGCCTGGAGCAAACCGTTCCGCCATCGGCTCGATACTCTTGCGGTCACCGGGACCAATGAGCCCGGAGACGTAAAGAGGGCACATCTGTCGCCGCTTCTTGTGTCCGAGCTTGTCCAGAAATGGCTGCAAAAAGGTCGAAAGCTCCGTATCCCAATCTGCCATATCGCGCCCCCAACGAAGAGAGCACAAATCATCTCAAACCAGCCTTGCCCGAATCTGCCAAAGTAGTGCTAGGCCGTGAACTCATAAATTGAGTGGAATCGGTCATGCAGGTAGGCTAGTCGTAGTCCATGCTCAAGTTTGTTAAACTACAACTCGGCCAAGGTTGGGAGGCCGAACCAAATGCGCCAGAGCCCCAGGTTTCAGTTGAGGGCTCCTCCGTCAACGTCCGTTTCCGCTCGTATAGGCCCGTGCGCTACAAAAAGCCGACAGGTATTCTCAGGGCGTTGAGCGTGTTTTCGAAGGCCAGTCCGAAGTTTGATGAGACATGGGGCACTTTGAGATTTGTTGGTTGCAGCCGCTGGCGCTGGGACAGCACCAATGATCATGAATGGTATAAGGTAGACGGCCATGGTCGCTACAGCGGTGTGGCCCCTCGTTGGGGCGAGTTCTATGAGCTAATCGGTCTCGACCCCGACCGCGATGCCGTCTCTTGGGAAAAGATCGGGGCAGACACAGTCAGCTCTCGGCATTTCCTATATTATTTTCGCGATGAAACGCTGGAGTTCATGGCCGAAGAATGGTCGTTCATCCCCGACCTGACGGCCTAAATCAGCGCTCGTTCGGCGCTGGGACTTTCCTGTCCTTGCACCACCTGATTTAGATTCAGGGATGAGGCGCTATGATCTGACCGACTTTGAATGGCGCGTAATTGCGCCGCTCCTACCTAACAAGCCGCGAGGCGTGCCTCGCGTCGATGACCGACGGGTGCTGAACGGCATCTTTTGGGTTCTACGATCCGGTGCCCCTTGGCGTGATGTCCCTGAACGGGACCATACACGACTTGCTACAATCGCTTCAGGCATTGGACTATGGCTGGAATTTGGGACAGGCTGATGGAAGCTGTCACGAGCCCTTCGAATGATGGCATCGCCATGATTGACGGCACTTCTGTTCGCGTCCATCCTCTGGCGGCCACGCTAATGACCGAACACCCGGATCGTCCTCGGGCGAAGTCGGGGTGGTCTCACGACCAAAATTCATGCCGTCACCGATGGCATAGGGCTACCGATCAAGATTGCTATCACGCCCGGTCACCCTCACGACCTAACTGCGGCGAAAGAGCTGCTTACTGATTTAACCCCAGGCGGTATGGTTCTTGCAGACAAAGCCTATGATGCCGATTGGCTCCGTGCGGAATTCATAATAAATCGATCATGGGCGAACATTCCGGCAAAATCCAACCGAAAGAGGCCAATCGTCTTCAGCTCTTGGCTTTACAGGAAGCGAAATCTCATTGAGCGGTTCTTTAGTAAGCTCAAATGTTATCGACGGATCGCGACCCGTATGAGAAGTTTGGCACGAGTTTCCTCGCCATGACTAAGCTGCCTGTGTTCGCCTCACTCTCCGCCATAACGGATCCACGGCCTAATATTGGCTATGGGACTGGCAAGCGTGGCCAGTTACATCAGAATCACCGCCGTATAGGACACCGGTCACCGGTGAGGATGGTCTTGAAATACTCACTTCCTTGTTCAATTGTAGCGAAGATTTGAGGATCAATGAAACAGGATAACGACACAGGGCGCGCCACCTCGGCTGCAGAAGCCTCGATGCCAACTCTACCTCGCAATGCGCTGGTCTTTGGCGTTTCACTAACGCTTTTCTCGGCCATCTGGGCTTCATACTGTATTTGGGAAGGCGAAGCTCATTTCAGTTACCGTGGCCACGACTATGCTTTTTCTATGGTTGATGAGCCGCTTGAATTTTGGTCCGTTATCGCCTTCTTCGCCTTCACCGCAATTTTTTTTGGAGGGTGTATGGTGTTGTATTACCGAAAGAAGCGTAATACGCCGCCTCGCTGATCCCGACTCTTTGGCCTTCGCAAGACGCGGTGAATCCGAATCTCTGGCGCAAACCGGAGGTCTACGATGCGATCAGGGATACCATTACGTGACGATTGTGATGGAGAAGTTCAACGACGGCTGGCGCGGCAGACGAAGGATGCAGCCCAGGCACGACGTCTGTTGGCGCTCGCGTCGATCTACGAAGGAGGCTCGCGTTCTGATGCCGCCCGACTCGGCAATGTCACGCTCCAGATCGTTCGGGACCGGGTCATGCGGTTCGATGAATGCGGTCCTCAAGGCCTGATCAATGGCAAAGCTCCCGGCCCGCGGTCGCGGCTGAATGATCAGCAGCGTGCGGCCCTGGCGCAGGCTATCGAGCGTGGGACGACACCCTATCTCGACGGTGTTGTTCGCTGGCGTCTGTGCGATATGGCCCAATGGCTTTGGGAAAAGTTTCCCGTTTCAGCTATGTTCGACCTTACGCAGGTTTTTGAACTGCTCTTGTTCCGCATCTTGATGCCACGCCTCGACATCTGGTAATTACCTATCATAACCAGTATGATTGCCTGTCTTTAAGGAGAGGTGACGCCTTGCGATTCGCACCGAACGAAACAACCTCCGTCATGATCGAGGCTGCGCGGGCCGGGGCGGCTGTCGCGATGGGGTACTTCACCGCGAAGGGGCCACTGGAAATGGTTGAGAAGGCCCCGCGCGACTACCAACTTGCCGCCGATGTCGCTACCGAACGAGCCATCGCGGCGGTCCTGGCCAGGTTTTGCCCCGAGGCGGGGATTTCTGGCGAGGAGGGAACGAGCGAACGGGCGGGAACCGGCAGCGGCCGTTTCATCATCGATCCGATCGACGGGACGTCCAATTTCGCCTTCCGCATCCCCTTCTTCGCGCAGGTGATTTCCTACATCGAGGCAGGCGGCATCGTATCCGGCATTGTCTACGATCCGGTGCGCAATGAGATGTTCGTCGCGGAAAAAGGCCGCGGCGCCTATCTTAACGGCAATCGCCTGCCGCCGCTGGCCGCGGTGTCGCCTGATCGCTCGGTGATCGGCGTCGGATTGCCGATCCCGGGGCAGGTACGCAACGTTTCGGCGGAGCAGTATCAGGCCGCGCTCTCGGCGGTGTGCGAGACCGCGGCCGTGACCCGCAGGCTGGGATCGGCGGCACTCGCCGTCGCCTATGTCGCGGCGGGGCGGCATCATGCCTGCTTTGAGGATGGGCTCGATGTGCTGGATTATCTCGCCTCCGCCTTGATGGTGCGTGAATGCGGCGGGCTCGTTACTGATTTTCACGGTGTTGAGCAGAATGGGGACGGCGCGGTTCTTGCCGGGGTCCCTGGCCTTCACGACTGGCTGGTCAGGCAGTTTGCCGGATGATGCGCTCCAGAAGCGGCGCAAGCACGTCCGGCTCGTCGGTCGTGATCTGGTCGACGCCGGCGTCTGTCAACCGCCGCAGTGTGGTCTGGACATCGGGATGGTCGCTGTTCAGCGTGTAGGCATCCACCTTCATACCGGCGGCCTGAAAAGCCGCCACCAGATCGAAGCCTTCTTCCAAGCCAGCCAGGATGATCGGGTATTCGATGTAGACATAGGCAGCGTAGGGGGCCGCAGTTATGGCTTCCCGAGCAAATCGCCCGAAGGTCCTTGAGCGCCGCAGCGACAGTAGCGTGTCGTCGGTGCAGGGGTCATAGCCGATCCGCAGGGCCGGTAGGCCGTCCGCAAGCCGGCGCAGCTCGGCCGCATCGCCGCCGCTGAGGATGAAACGGTCGGCACAGTCGGCCAACAAGAACCCGAAGCTGTCGAAATGGTCTTGGGAAAGGCTGGCGATATCGTCCTTGAAATCGAGTTGCATCAGCGCACCCGAACCGGCAGGGGCAAGGCGCATCGCCGCGGCAAGTTCGCTGAACAGCAAAGGCGGGTGAGCGGCGATCCGACCATCCTCACCGCGCATCGAAAGATGCCTTGTGGCCGTCGCCGTCGTGCTAGTCACAGGACCTGCACCGGTCGTCTCACGGTCGAGCGTGGCGTCGTGCAGGCAGAGGAAATCACCGTCGCGGAGTGCGCGCAGGTCGATCTCCATCGACGCGCCGAGGCATGCGCCAGAGATGAGGTTGTCGCGGTCGAAAACGACATCGCTGCGCCGCCGGCGCAGCCGATGCCACTTGAAGACCGGGCTCATGACGCGGGCGAGCGTACGGCGTCGTGGCCGTCCTTGAAAACGCAGTAGTGGCATGCGCCGAGGAAGATGGCCTGACCCGGTTCGAGCGGCGTTTCCGTGTCCATGTGTACTTTGAACCGGTTCTGCCCGTCGGTGGTCGCCTCGACGGTGCGGTAGGCGCCGAAATGGACGATCCGGGTGACGGTGGCGGGCGCGCGGCCCTGCGCGGCGTCGAAATGGACCCGCAGCTTTTCCGGGCGCACCGCGAGCGTGGCCGAGCCATCGGGCAGGGCCGCATCGAGGGCGAGGCCGGCGGCCGCGATCCGACCGTCGCGGATGGTGCCCTCGATCATGTTCATAGCTCCGATGAAGCCGGCGACGAACTTGTCGCTCGGAGTGGCGTAGATCTCGGCGGGACCGCCGATCTGGTTGATCCGGCCGACCGACATGACGACGATGCGGTCGGCGATGGCGAGCGCCTCGTCCTGCCCGTGGGTGACGAAGACGGTGGTTATGCCGAGTTCGCGCTGGATGTTACGGACCTCTTCGCGCAAGCGCTCACGCAGGTGCTGGTCGAGGCTGGCGAAGGGCTCGTCCATCAGCAGGATCTTCGGTTCCAGCACGATGCAGCGGGCGATGGCCACACGCTGCTGCTGGCCGCCGGAAAGGCGCACGGGGCTGCGCTTGCCGAAGCCGGACAGCCCGACCAAATCCAGCGCCGCGTCGACCTTGCGGTCGATCTCGGCACGGCCGAGCTTGCGCAGCTTCAGGCCAAAGGCGATGTTGTCGTGGACATTCATGTGCGACCACAGCGCATGGCTCTGGAAGACCATGGCGGTGGGACGGCGCTCGGGCGCGGCGGCGGTGACGTCGATACCGTCGATCAGCACGCGGCCCGCCGTCGGCTTCTCGAAGCCGCCCATGATGCGCAGGAGCGTTGATTTTCCCGAGCCTGAGGGGCCGAGCAGGCACACGAGTTCACCCGAGGCGATGTCCAGAGAAACGTCGCTCAGCGCCGTCATCTCGCCGAAACGCTTCTCTATGCTCGTCAATTGCAGTTTTGCCATATCAATGCGATCCCGAAAGCGAGGATTTCGATTTTGTCATGCCCCGAAGCCCTTGGCGAACTGGTTGGAAGCCAGCACCCGGCGGGCAAAGAGCAGGGCGATGAACGAGGGCACCCACAACAGCACCGACAGCACCGCCCCGTACTGGACGACGATCTGCCCGGTGATCATCTGCAGCATGACCATCGGCATGGTGCGCAGTTTCGGCGCGCCCACGAGCCAGGCGCCCTCCGTCTCGTAGAATGTGGAAACGAAAGTCAGCAGCATCGCTGCGCCGATGGCCGGCGCCGCCTGGGGAATCGTAATGCGGATGAAGGTCCTGACCGGCCCGGCGCCAACATCCCGCGCCGCCTCCTCCAACCGCCGATCGATGCCGCGGAAGGCGGCCGAGGGAAGCCAGATCATGATCAGCATCGTGTTGAGCAACTGCACGAGCACGATACCCCAGAAAGTGCCCACCAGCCGCAGGCTGAGGAAGAGCGTGGCGATCATGACGATAAGGCCGAAACGCGGAAAGGCGTTGATGGCGAGGAACGACATCATGAAGGTGCGGCGCCCGACAAATTCCATGCGGGCGAAGGCATAGGCCGCCGGAAGGCAGATCACCGCCGACAGGAGCGTGACGGTGACGGAGAGCGCCAGCGACAGCCGCAGGGCGGACAGGACATCCGCACGCGCCAGCGTCGTATGCCAATAGCGCATGCCCCAGTCCGTCGGCAACAGCGCCGGATAATACCATTGCTCGGCGAAAGCCCAGAGAAACACGGTTGCGATCGGCATTACCACATAGGCGATGAGGGCGATCAGAATGAGAGTTCCGAAGATCGAGCTGGCGCGCATGTCACACGTCCTCGCGTTTCGTCAGCATGGCGACATAAAGAATGCCGAAGACCGAGCAGGTCAGGAACGTCACGACGGCCTGGGCGGCGGCGAAATCGGGTTCGCGCACCTCGGCGAATGTCCTGAGCATGTAGGGCCCCATCATTTCCGGCGAGGCCGGGCCTAGCATGTACGGGATGACGAAGGAGCCGAACAGGCTGATGACGTTGAGTGCAACGACGACCAGGAGCGAATCCTTCACCAGCGGCAGGACGATGTGCAGGAAGATCGTCACATATCCCGCGCCCACGTCGCGCGCCGCCTCGATGGCTTCCTGTGAGACCTTGGCCATGCCGGCGGTGAGGATTAGCAGGGTCAGCGGCATATGATCCCAGACGAGGCCGATGACCGGCCCCCAAGGCGTCAGGTAGGGCGACCTGTAGAATGTGAGGCCCACGGTTTCCAGCATCGTCTGCAGCAGCCCGTTCGGACCGATGTAGCGGATCAGCGCATAGGCGACGATGATGCCTGGCACGAACATCGGAAACAGCGCCAGAGCCTGCACGACGGCGGCGAGCCGGCTGCGGGTGAAATGCAGGTAGATCGCGATCGGCAGGCAGATCACGACCAGCACCGCCAGCGTCACGGCCGTCGTCCAGACGGTGCGCAGGTAGTTGGCGAGACTGTAAGGATCGGTGAAGAACCGATGGTAGCGGGAAAGCGTCCAGGAGACAGAGCCGTCCGCTCCCACCTCCTGGAACGTCCGCACGATGGAAACGCCGGCAGGGTAGAGCAGCAGGCAGGCCATGACCACCAGGGGAGGCCCGATCAGCATCAGGCCCCGAAGGTTTCGAGCAAATGCGCTTTCGCGTCCCACAGCCGGCGCTCCGTAATTAGTCGCGTGCCACGGTCGGCGCGACGTTGCGATACCAGCCGTCGTTGACGGCTGCTTCCCATGCGCCGTCCGGGAAGGCCGGGATCGACGTCGGGATGATATCGGCATTGGCCTTGCGGATTTCCTCCGAAAGGTGGCTCCACTCGATCGAGGGGAAGCCGGCGACCTGCTCGACGATCTGCTCCTGCACGGCGGGGGAGATCAGCACGTTGGCAAGTTTTGTCGCCGATTCCCGGTGCGTGGCGTTGCTCGGGATGGTGCAATAGGCAAAACCGCCGACGAAAGCCAGATCCTGCAACTGCGCCAGCTTGATATGCGGCGGCAGTTCGCCGGATTTTAGGCCGGAAAGCGCCTGGTCCGACCAGGTCGGCACCATCGAGACGACGCCGGACATCAGGAGCTGGAGCGAAGGTGTGTTGCCGGCCGTGTAGGAGCCTCCCTGATAGAGCGAGGGCGCCAGATCCGTCAGGATCTCCCATGCGCCCGGAAGCATCTTGTCTGCCAGCTCCTTAGAGAAGTTCTCAGTGGTGAACAGCGAGGGGTCGCGGCCGTTCGCCTCGTGGATGGCGCGGCGCACGAAATTGCCGCCCGAGCCCCCCTTGTCGGGACGATTGTAGATGAACTGGCCGGGATTGGCCTTGATCCAGGCGGTCAGTTCTTCCCAGGTCTTCGGCGGAGTGGCGATCTTGTTGGAATCGTAGGCCATAACCACCTGCGAGCCGCGATAGGGCAGGCCGAAGGGCGTATCGACTGCAAGCTTGCTCAGCTTGTCGAAATTGGAAAGACCGGCCTTGGAGAAATCGAGCCAGAGGCCCGCCTCGATGCCGCCCACTGTGTTGCGCGGGTTGAAGGCTTCCATAACGTCGACCTGCGGATCGCTGTCAGTCTTCAGCGCCGCGAGCGCGCGGTCGGCAAGCGCCATCATGCCGGAATTGCCGTCGGACACCGTGACGTTGACGGCGAGGTCTGGCAGTTCCTGCTGAAGGGCGGGAACGACGATGTTCGACCAGAAGTCGGCAAGGTTCTGGTCGCTGCCGACGATGACTTCCACCGTGCCGTCATCGGCGAAGGCGAAGCGGGGGGCGAGGCCGATGGCGCCGATGGCCGCAGCTCCCGCGCCAAGAAATTCACGACGTTTCATTGCATATCTCCCGGTTTGCGATTGAGGATGTCGTGTTGCCTCTCGTCGCCTTGCACCCGGCGCAGCAGGTCCGCTTCGTCCGGCAAGGCCTTGCCGCCATGGTCCGTGACTGCGGCTGAGCCGCAATGAATTGCGGCATCGAGTATCTTTTCGAGCGTCCAGCCCTGCAGCAGACCGTAAACGAAGCCGGCGTTGAAGCTGTCGCCGGCGCCGGTGGTGTCGATGACCTCGACGACCGGCGCCGGCCGTTCCAGAACACCTTCGCCCCGGTGGAGAAGGGCGGCACCCTGTGCGCCCCGCTTCAGGACCACGAGGGGGGCGAACCTTCCAAGGACGTCGAGCGCTTCGAAGCCGGTACGACCCGTCAGCCGCGCGGCTTCCGTGTCATTAAGCAGGAAGCAGTCAGTGCTGGTCAGGATATCGACAAGGTTTGCCTCATCGAGCGCCTCGTCGACATGCTGGCAATCGAAGCAGCAATAGATGCCTTGCGCGCGGGCAAAGGCGAAAAGCGCGGCTAGCTCCCTGCGGCAGGTCAGGCCCTGGATGAGCAGAACACGGGGCCGCAGGCGCTCCAGCATCTCCGGCGCAGGCAGCGTCTCGTCGCCGTCGAAGCGGCTAATGAAGCCGCGATCGCCGGCCATGGAAAAGGCGGCGCTGACGCGGATGCGGTTTTCGTCGCGGCGCTGGAAGAGGGACGTGTCCATGCCTTCCTTCTCCGCAGCGCCGATCATCAGGCTACTAAAGAGGTCGCTGCCGGTCTCGCACCACCAGCCCGTGCGCGTGTTGAGTAGTGACAGCGCGCGCGCCGTCGTAAAATTGGCGCCCGGGATGGCATCGAAGCCTTCCGACCATACATCCGCCCCAAGCCGCGGCATTTCGCCGAGGCCCGAGAATATCAGGTCGAAGTAATATTCCCCCGCCAGAACGACGTCATAGGGGAAGGCTCTTTCCTGTCGGGCAAGCATTATCGCCATTCCCCCGCAAATGCGCTGTGCGCAGCGATATATTCGTCCACCAGCGGTTCGGCCCGCGAATAGGACAGGACGAGCGGATGGGCGATCAGCGCCTCGACTGCAAGGTCCTTGCGCCGCTCGGAAATGGCAGTGACGGCCAGCCGTTCGTAGCGCTTGATATTGTGGACGAGTTGGGCCGGACTGTCGGGCATCGTGCCGATCTTCTTCGGCCGGATGCCTTTGGCGTCGACAACGCAGCTCACCTCGACCACGTCGTCCGGCCGCAGACCGTCGATAGCCTCGCCGTTGCGGACATTGAGGCCAATATGGCACTCAGCGCCCGATTCCATCGCGTCGATGATGTTGAGTGCGACGCCGGCATAGCCCTCGCCCACGCCATCGGCCGCATGGGCGGTGACGGAGCGGATCGCCTTGTCGGCATCCTCCATACTTGGCGCTTCCGGTCGGGCATAGTGCATGTAGGTCGCCTCGCGGCGCTGCTCATAGGCAAAGTAGGCGGCGAGCGCCGCGTCGGGGTCGCGACCGACGCCGATCCCGGATAGCTGTTCGATGAGCGCCCGGTTGAGGTCTCGCACCTCCTCGCCGCGGGTGCGGGCGTCGGCCTGGATGTCGCCGAGCGCCTTTTCCGCATAGTAAAAATAATAGAGATATTCGTTCAGCCACAGCCGGTGGCGGCGGATGAGCGCCGGATCGAAGATGCGCTGCGCCGTTTCGGCCAAGAAGACGTCGTCGTCAAGAAGCCCCTGCAGCACTTCCGTTCCGCCGACCCTAGCGGCGCGGGTATAGGAAAGATGGTTAAGGCCGAAGACCTCGGTCTGGACCTCGCGAACCGCGACGCCGAGCTTCTGGGCGACCGCTTCCTGGGCGGCGTTGGCGCCGTCGCAGATGCCAACGACGCGGTCGAAGCCGGCATCCGAAAGTGCCTGCGCCACGAGGCCGGCGGGGTTGGTGAAGTTGAAGAGCCATGCATCGGGGCTTACCTTTTTGAGCAGGCATGCATAATCCGTGATGACCGGAATGGAGCGCAGCGCCATGGCGAAGCCGCCTGGGCCTGTCGTCTCTTGGCCCAGAACGCCATGGGAAAGGGCGATGCGTTCATCCTTGACGCGGCCATCCTCGCCGCCGGGCCGCACCGTGGTCACGACGTAACGTGCGCCTTCCAGCGCCCTTTCGGCTTCAGTGGTGGCGGTAATCCTGACAGGTGACTGCATGCGCATACCGATCTCGCGCGCCAGGCCGCCGAATATATCCAGCTTCGTCTGCTCGACATCATGCAGGCAGATTTCTGTTAGGCCGGTACGTTCTGCCCTGCGCAGCGCCGAGGCTACAAAAAGCGGCGCCCTGACGCCGCCACCGCCGATAAGAGTGAGCTTCATCCGTCACCTCATACATTTCAAGTCGGAGAATGCTAACTGGTCATATCCAGACATGTCAAGATGGCGCATTGCTTTTGAACATCGTTTGGTGCAGCAGTAGCAACATCACAAGCTGGTGGGAACGATGGCTGCAGGTAGAATGACTGTTGACGAGGCGCTCATGGACCGGGTGCGTCTCAGACCGCTGGACCGCGGCGATCACCAGCCGCTTTATCGTCAGGTGAAGCAGGCGATCCTCGATCTTGTTCAGGATGGCGTGATCGCACCGAACGCGAAGCTGCCCTCCGAGCGCGAATTGGTCGCGGTCTATGATGTCAGCCGTATTACAATTCGTCAGGCGCTGCTCGAACTCGTTCAGGAGGGTCACCTGCAGAGCCAACCCGGCAAGGGCTTTTATGTTACGGAGCGGCAGGAGGGCTTCGAACTCCACCTGCTGACGAGTTTCACGGCCAACGCGATCGCAAAGGGCATGGTGCCGGGAAGCCGCACGCTGGAAGCAAAGATTTACGCAGCGCCCCCAGAAGTCACTCGCGCCCTCTATTTGCCGGCCTCCGCCGACGTGATTTTGCTCAAGCGGCTGCGAACGCTCGATGGCGTTCCGGTGGTTATCCAGTACGATTGGCTGCAGCCGGCGATCTGCCCAGGCATGCTTGATCTGGACTGGTCGAACGGCAACCGCTCTTTGTATGCTGAGCTGCGTGAGCGTTACGATCAGCGTCCGACGCGCGGCCAGACGACCATCAGCGCACGTTACCCGGATCGGGAAGAAGAGGAGTTGTTGAAGATGGAGCCAAACACGGCAGTGCTCACGCTCGACCAGATCGCCTTCAACACCGCCAACCGCCCGATCAACATCTCCACCTCCATCCATCATCCAAAACGTTACCCGCTGAGTATCCAGCAGGGAGAGTGACTGTGGCAATGACGTCTGGCAATCGCGCTCACCCAAGCGGGTTGTGCGGACGAACTGGGGCAGACCAGCGGCGGTGTTTGCCAATCGGCTGCTGGTGCCAATGGGACATTGCCAAGTTGTTTAGCCTTGGGTGCGATCGACGCCGTGTCGCCAGTTTCAGACTGTCATTTCAGCGGCATACTCAGCCCACAGGCTGATGGCATCAGCCCGCGCGTGGCGGTGTGCGATGGCGGTCAGAGTGTAGCGGCGGGGGCGGAAGATCCTGTTGATTTGATCGTGGGCCGACAGAAAGCGCTGTGCCTGTCGCGTCGACTTGAACCGACCCATGATCTTCTCGCGTTTTCGGGTCTGCCGGTGGGAGTTTTCAATTCGGTTGTTCAGCCCCTTGTGCTCCCGATGATCGGCATCCGGAGCGATGGCCTGGATCGGCCCATGTAGCTGCCCAGTTTGTCCGTCACGACCACGCGCGGCTGACCAAACTGCCTGACCAGTCTGGAGAAGAAGCGTCAGGCAGCCCTGCTGTCGCGGCGAGCCTGAACCAGGATATCGAGAACATCGCCATTGGCATTAATGGCGCGCCAGAGCCAGAACTTCTTGCCGCCAATCGTGATGGCGGCCTCATCCATGTGCTACTTGTCACTAGGGTTTGGTCGATCCCTACGGATGCAATCGGCAAAATGACGACCAAAGCGGTTGACCCAGAGCTGAACAGTCTCCCGACTGACGATGACCCCGCGCTCCGCGAGCAGATCCTCAACATCCGCAGTGTTCAGGGCAAAACGGCGGTAGGCCCAGACCGCATAGGCGACGATCTCACGCGGAAAGCGAAACCCCTTCAGCCGAGGTAATGAGCAAGGCATCTTCATGCCGAACCGCAATCCAAATGATCGGCTTAAATAACTTGGCAATGCCATCGGTCTCGAGATCGCGAGGCGTTCCAAAGGCCTCTAACCGACGATCAAAATAGGGGAGATCCAAAAGTTAAACATGTCGACCGGTTCGAGATCACTTGCCGCCCGAGTTTTGAGACCGAATGTCCATCGCGTTTCGGATACGCGATGGACGCTCGCCCCGCCCGATTCTCAATCGTCCGTACGCGCTATCCCGTCGATGAATTGACGATAGGTTGGATTGTGGGCCAGCAAATCGCTATGTATGCCGTGGAATCAGATTTAGTTGGTCGCGCAATTGGGACTATTACCTACTACGGGGCGTCTCTTCTCCGTAAAAGAGACATTGCAACATCGCGCGCACCTCGTCGAAGCGCTGCAATGAACTTTGCCTTCAAAAGTCTTTATCTTCACCGAACCCTTACCGTTCGCAGAAGCTATCTTGTAGTGCCTTTACTACCGGTTCGAAGAAATAGGCGATTAATACGCCGCCTCGCTAACCTCGACTCATTGGCCTTCCCAAAACGCAATGAATCTGAATCTCTGGCGCAAGCCGGAGGTTTGCGATGCGATCAGGGATTTCATTACGTGACGATTTTTATGGAGAAGGTCTGCGGCGGCTGGCGCGGCAGACGAAGGATGCAGCCCAGGTACGACGGTTGTTGGCACTCGCCTCGATCTACGATGGAGGCTCGCGTTCCGATGCCGCCCGTCTCGGCAATGTCACGCTCCAGATCGTTCGGGACTGGGTCATGCGGTTCAACGAACGCGGTCCCCAGGGCCTGATCAATGGCAAGGCTGCCGGTCAGCGGTCGCGGTTAAACGATCACAGCGTGCGGCCCTGGCACAGGCCATCGAGCGTGGGCCGACGCCCTATCTCGACGGCGTTGTTCGTTGGCGTCTGTGCGATCTGGCGCAATGGCTTTGGGAAGAGTTTCGCGTTTCGGTGAGCGAGCAAACGCTGAGCCGTGAAGTCCGGGCCATGGGCTATCGCAAGCTGGCTGCCCGGCCCAAACATCACGCGCAAGACCCTCAAGCCATTGAGGATTTTAAAAAAGCTTCCCCGCCGCAGTGGCAGAGATTGCCGCCGGAGCCGCCCAAGGAAAACGGATAGAGATTTGGTTCGAGGATGAGGCCCGTATCGGCCAAAAGAACAAGATCACGCGCCGTTGGGCCAAGCGCGGAACGCGGCCGTCCGCGCCGCACGATCAGCGCACAAGATCAGCATACATCATCGGCGCAATCTGCCCGAAGCTCGGCAAGGCGGCGGCGCTGGTCATGCCATGGTGTGACACCCACGCAATGACCCAGCATCTGGCCGAAATCGCACGCCATGTCGATCAGGACGCACACGCCATCCTCATCATGGATCAGGCAGGCTGGCACATGTCCAACAATCTCGTCGTGCCCGGCAACATCACAATCTTGCCGTTGCCGCCGAAATCGCCCGAGTTGAACCCGGTCGAAAACCTCTGGCACTTTATGCGGGACAACTGGCTCTCGAACCGAGTCTTTAAATCCTACGACGACATTGTCGATCATTGCTGCGATGCCTGGCGAAAGCTCGAAAGCCAGCCATGGCGCATCATGTCCATCGGACGCAGAGAATGGGCCAATGGGTTTTGATCAGCGAGGAGGCGTATTAGACCGCGAAAAGTTGTTTGCGAACAATTTGCCGCGCTGGATTTTGTGTGTCACCGCGAAATGAAAAATGGATCAAACGCTGCTGAAACTCGCAGATTAGGTATATGTGCTTATTTTCTTGTCGCAAATGATATGCGACGTAATCGCCCATCGTCACCGTCACGTGGGCTGAGCTTTATGAAACCACTCTCTTTGGGTATCGCCTCCGTTCTGTTGCATATGGCGACCGCTGATCCGCTGTACGCTGGGCAGGATGTTTGTCGAGGAGCTAGCCAAGTGGCCACTCTCGACGAGATGTTCTCCGCGATATACGCGTGCTGGCGGCCGCCCGCGAGCCTTGGACACATGCGCGTGATGTTGAGGTTCCGATTAAAACGTGATGGCACGTTGATCGCTCCTCCGCGCTTGGCGTGGATCCATGCGACGGGCGTCGGCTCGGATGACCGTGAAAAATTTGCCAGTTCAGCCCTGGACGCGCTCACCCATGCACTCCCGATCCCGTTTACAGAGAAAATGGGTGGCGCTATCGCGGGGCGCACGGTAACTCCATACTTTGAGAGTGGTCGGAATTAGGTTCTTGACAGAATCGTGGTCCATGCGTTCTCCGTCCGAATAGGCAACAACTTGATGTATTACCCGATGAGCTTGGAGCCATTCAAACTACCTGACGCTACCGGGAGCTGAGAATGAGCGATCGCGAACGAAATGACGGAGACTTTACGCACGATCCGGTCGCCAGCAAGACGGTGGCTGAAATTTTTGGGGAGATCGTATGGTTGATGACACAGAACAGATCGACCAGGGAAATTCCTCTTAAGGATCTCGAGCGGCTTGTAATGCCGCCGATCATGCTTCGGCAGTTCCATATCACGTACGCGCATTCACCCGCCGAAAAGCCCGCGCCGGAAGAGTCATCACGATCTGCCGGCAAGCCAGACATCACGCTTCAACCGATCGCGGTGGAGCTTTTCGCAATGGTATCGAAAGAAGAGGGGACGAAAAATGTACCTGAGATGAAAAACGACGTTCCCTCGACCGTGGCGGAATGGCGAACCGGCCTGGTCAAGAGAGTGGTTCTTTCCATAGACTTGCGGCGGTCGAGTCAAGATGAATAAATATTTCTCACAATTAACCGCAAGGCACGTTGTATTATTTTTTCTTGTGTCGCTTTTTGCAATTATATTAATTGGAGAAAACGCTATTTGCCGGAATTCTTCATGTATGAGGAAACATTATAGAAGTGGAGATCGGATTTGTTACCAGATAACAAATTCGTTCTATTCTGTAAGTGAACATCATAACGGTAGATTTGCATCATTGTATTTCAGCTTTAGGCAAACATTTTTTCCTGCATGGCAAACCGTCGTGCGCCGTGAATACAAGGTAATTGGCTTGCTGGAAGTTGGGGCCGAGATCCCCTTTGAGGGGGATATTGACGAAAGCGAGCGCTGCTCAACTGTAAGGTAAGTGCCAAAATGGCTGAATCAATATACTATGATATAGTGATGGCGCAAATCATGGCGCTGGGAGTTTCTGACAGAACGTTACAGTTGGAGAAGGTGTACTCATGGCATGGAGCTACCGCCAATTCCTACGCCCATACAATGACATCGGCCGCGCTGGCTGCGGAGTTTGGGGGATTAAGGGCGAAACTTCTCGGTAACGCGCGGGAGATTGTATTTGGTGGAAGCCTGGATTCAACATACGCTGATCTTTATAACAACGCAGTTGGCGTAAAAATAGCAAAATACGCTCGGGAAAATGGCATAGATTCATCTTCCATGGATTTCGAGCGTCTAGTTGTTGGCGCCGTCAACGGCGGTGAAACTATTGTTCATCGAAATGGCAAGCTATATTTGGGCGACAGAGAGGTTCGCCCGCCAAAGGAATTTACGGGGCACCCTGGTACGTTTAGTGAGGAACATGTCAGTTGGCAGCGGGATGCCCGGCAAGAACCCAGAAATCTGCCGCCTCAGTTCTGCTTTCCAGCAGGTACAAAAATTCTGCTTGCTGATAGAAGTGAAAAAAACATTGAGCAGATATCGCCTGGGGATGAGGTCATGGCCTTCACGGGCGCCTCTTCTGGCTTCCCCGGCAATTTGAGTCCTTCCTGTGTCTCGCGTCTTTTCCGCAATGTCACGCAGGAGTGGCTAAAACTCACGACATGGCCAGCCAGCTCCGCGGACGCTGATTCAGCCTTTCGGCTTATTCCAGCCTGCCGTGATAACTTCGTTGATAGAAATGCGGTGTACGTCACTCCCGGACATGAATTCCTGAATGAGCAAGGACGATTTGAAGCAATTGAAAGTGTCGTCAAGCGCGGCGGCATGATCGTTTCCGAGAGCGGGGACATGGCGTGCGTAAAGGCCGAGCGGCTGACCTATTCGGAAGAAACCGCTCACATGTTCGAGGTGGCTGAAGCCGCTTGGAAACCAGCGGCTGGCAATTTCGCCTGCTCGCCTGAAATCAAAAGCGGATGGCTGACGTATAATTTCGAAGTTGAAGTCTATCACACCTATGTTGCCAACGGATGGCGCGTGCACAATGACAGTCAGTTCTATATAGACACTGTCGGCGCGATGGGGCAGGCATTCGGCACTCAGCTCGGCTTGATGCTGAGCGCTGATAAAAGCCAATTTGCGCAGCTTGCAGCAGGCACGGCACTTGGTGTCGTCACGCGCAATCTTGCTGAAGTGATCATGGACGCCGGCTTTCATGGATTCACCGGCGAGCAGCTCGATTTCGGCAAATCGCTCAGTACCGCTGTTCGGCAGCTGGATGATGTCAAAATCGATCTGGCAACGGCGGCGGCGGGGACCGTGTCATCGTTCCTTCTGGCGGAACTCGGGGAGTCCCTCGGGCTCAAGGGCTTTGGTGCGGACCTCTTCAACGTCACGGCTGGCGCTTATGCTGGAAGCGTGCTGAACACGGCAGCTGTCAATATCGCGGCGAACAAGGCGATTCTCTCAGGCGCGGACTTTAGCAATGCGCTGAGCGTGCTGCCCGGGGCCATCGGCACATTCTTCGGGTCCTCATTGGCCGGCAAAATTCTCCCCGCTGAATCCATCGAAGGGTCTGTTGGCGGCTCCCTGGGCTCGATCGCGGGGTCGGCACTTGGCTCCTCCGCCCTCGTTGGTGCGCTGGGCCAGTCGCTCGGGTTGTTTGGCAATTTTCTACTGCCCGGTGTCGGCGCATTCTTCGGGACACTGATCGGCACATTTCTTGGAAATCTCTTCGGAGACAAGCCGGATCCCCACGCCGCCATCGACCTCTTCTTCACAACGGGGCTGTCAGGCGACCGGGGCGGGCTTCTTGAGCTCATAACCCAGTATGAGTCCGTGGACGGCTTCCCGCACAAGGCAACCATCGCCTGGGCTGATGCCGTTCATAAGGCCAGCTTGACCTATCTTCAGACGGTCGGCGGTTTCGATCTGGCGAATGCGCTCATCAGTGGCCTGAATATCTCGGACGCCGTTGTCGATAAGTACGGGCTTCATAGCGGCGCACTCGTTCGCGTCCTGCAGCAAATGCGGATCGACGTCGATGGAAAGAACAAGATGACGTTCTTCGTCAACGACAAGCAGGTTTCGAACGCCGAGGAAATGGTGGACGGCGCGATTGCCGGTTTCATAAAAGACACGCAGGTGATCGGAGGTGATCTGCTTCTCAAGCGCGCTGCCGCCACCTCTTCCGCTAGGGACACACCAACGCTCTCCGGCGATATGGCTGTTGCCGAACAATACGCAGAATATCTGAACGAGCGGGACGTCATCAATGCGCTTATAACCGGCGCGCCAAATACGGTCTTTGCTGCTGGATGGGCGATCAGTCTCGCACAGGCCGGTGCGCTGAATCTCGCCAAGACGAGCATGTCAGACTTCCACGGCGGGCTGTCCGGCTTCCTTGCCTCGCTGGCTCATGCCGGCGTCAGTGTGGATGCTTCTGATGTCTCTCTTGCGCAGAATACCAAGACGAAAACGGTGACGATCGACATCAGACTGGATGCCGGCATTGATGTTCCCGGCGCCATCGATGTGTTTGCCGACACGGTTCAGGTTCTCGATACATCCGGTGGCAAAACGCTGCGGCTGACCTTCGACAGCTTTATGAAGAATGCGGGCTATAAACTCGTGACCGGCACATCTGCTCCCTCGGATGCTCTGACCGCCGTAACCGGGGAAAGCAAAGGGCGTGACATCTGGTTTGCACCCGGTACCGCCAGCTACGTGTTCCAGGATAGTGGTACGCGCATCATATCTGTTCACAAAGGAGAAGTGATCAGTAGCGACGATATCGTGGTCGGCGGCGTTGGGGCTGACCGTTTGTCCGGCGCGGAAGGGTGGGACTTCCTCATCGGTGGCAAGGGCAACGACATGCTCGACGGTGGCAGCGAGGCCGATACGCTTTTGGGCGGCGACGGAAATGATACCCTTAAAGGCGGCATGGACCTCGACTATCTCGAAGGTGGAGCGGGTGCGGACAGGCTGATCGGTGGTGACTACGATCTGGATTGGGATACGGCCGGTTATGCCGCCTCCAATGCAGCGGTCACCATCAACCTGAAAGAAAGTACCGCATCGGGTGGCCATGCAGCAGGAGATACTTTCTCCGGAATCGTGAATCTGGTTGGCTCCAGATACAATGACAGATTGATCGGAAATCACTATCGCAACTCTCTTGAAGGCGGCCCGGGCGCCGACGTTTTGGACGGCGGTGTGAATGCTTCCGCTGATACTTACGATCTTGCGTCGTATTTCAGGGCCGGCAAGGCGGTTGTTGCATCACTCAGTAACCCAAAAATCAATACGGGCGAAGCCGCGGGAGACAAATACGTCAACATACGAGGGCTCGAAGGATCGGCATTCGGCGACGTTCTCTACGGGGACGCCAAAAGTAACGTTCTGTGGGGGCACGGGGGCAATGACATCCTCGTCGTCGGAGAGGGCGCAGACTTTGCCTATGGCGCCTTCGGCTTCGACGTCATGAGCTATCGCGACCTGACAAGCGCCATTACGCTCAATCTAGAAAAGTGGACGTCAAGCAGCACCGTTGTGAAGGACGATTCCGGCGTTGGCGTGGAGGGTTTCGAGGCGACGGACCATAACGACGCCATAATCGGTCGCAGCACGGACGGCGAAGGCGGTGCTTCGAGGAATGATGTCGTTTTTGGTCTTGGCGGCAATGACACCATCCAGACCGGCGCTGGCAATGATCTGCTTGATGGCGGAGCCGGCAACGACGCCCTGAACGGCGGAGCCGGTGTGGACACGATGCGCGGCGGTGCGGGTAACGACACCTACTACGTGGACAACGCCGGAGACGTCGTTGATGAAGGCGCGAGCGGTTCGACAGGAACGGACACCGTGCGCTCCTCCATCAGCTATAGCCTGGTCTCCTCTAAAACATTGCTTGGCACCGTCGAAAGTCTGATCTTGACCGGAACCGGCAGCATCAAGGGGACTGGCAATGCAGGCAACAATGCTCTTCTCGGCAATAGCGGAAACAACGTTCTGAATGGTGGGGCAGGCAATGATACGCTGAACGGCGGGTTGGGCAAGGACATGCTGATCGGCGGTTCCGGCCAAGATACGTTCGTTTTCGACACTGCACTCCGCTCAACCGACATCGACACCATTGGTGATTTCATCGTTAAGGACGATTCGATCTGGCTCGATGACGACATCTTCAGTAAGGCCGGCAAAGTTGGCGACCTGGCAGTTGATGCCTTCTATGTTGGCGCCCGGGCGCATGATGAATCCGACCGCGTCATTTTCGACAAGAAGACCGGCAAGCTCTGGTACGATGCAGACGGTTCAGGGAAGGGCGGCGCAATCCAGTTTGCACTACTGGACAAGGGATTGGTCGTCACAGCAGCGGATTTCGACATCATTGGATAGAACGGAGTTGGTACCTATCCGGCTTCGCTTTCAATTAACCACTTCGTCTGCCGGCTATTGCGCCGTGTGAATCTGCTGTGATTCTGTCTGTGACGCCGAATCACAACGAGCATGGCAAACCTTCTTGATACGATCAAGACGCCGGAGGGTGCTGAGGTTTCCGTCGATTACAAGCCGTCGACGACCTGGGACAACCCCTACATGCCGTTCGCGCTTCCGACGGTGACGACGGTAAAGGTGAATGACGGGCGGGGAGATTGGGCGACCACCGGCTAGAGCTATGCCCAGGGCTACTATCACCCGCCACGGCGCAAGTTCCTGGGCTTTGGAACGGTGATGCCGCGGCGGGCGCCTGCTATCAGCCGAGCCTGAAGCACCAGGACTACTCGTTGACCCGGATTGTCTACGACCGAGCAGAACGTAGCCGGCTGGCGATTGAGCAGGGGAAGTTCGCCGAGGAGCACTTCATCAAACCGTACGGGGCCATTCTTGAGCAATGGTCTGCCAATCACGTTCTCTGACGAACCGGAAACACGAGGTCGCCTATCATGAAAACACTGTTGCCCACGTCAACCGCCGGCAGCCTGCCCAAACCCTCGTGGCTTGCAGAGCCTGAAAAGCTTTGGTCGCCGTGGAAGCTGCAGGACGAGGCACTGATCGAGGGAAAGCAGGATGCTTTGCGTTTGTCGTTGGATGATCAGCGGCAGGCGGGCATCGATATCGTCAGCGATGGCGAGCAAACGCGCCAGCATTTCGTCACGACGTTCATCGAACACCTCGACGGGGTCGATTTTGAAAAACGCGAGACCGTCAGAATCCGGGATCGTTACGATGCGAGCGTCCCCACCGTCGTCGGCGCTGTGTCTCGACAGAAGCCGGTTTTTGTCGAAGACGCCAAATTCCTACGTCGGCAGACCAAGCAGCCCATCAAGTGGGCACTGCCGGGCCCCATGACAATGATCGATACGCTCTTTGACAGCCACTACAAGAGCCGCGAAAAACTGGCCTGGGAATTCGCTAAGATCCTCAATGAAGAGGCGAGAGAGCTGGAAGCTGCCGGCGTAGATATCATCCAGTTCGATGAGCCCGCTTTCAACGTCTTCTTTGATGACGTGAATGACTGGGGCGTCGCAACGCTGGAGAAAGCGATCGAGGGCCTCAAATGCGAGACCGCTGTCCATATCTGCTACGGCTACGGTATCAAGGCCAATACGGATTGGAAAAAGACCCTGGGGGCCGAGTGGCGGCAATATGAGGAATCGTTCCCCAAACTGCAGAAATCCAGCATCGGCATGATTTCTCTGGAATGCCATAACTCGCATGTTCCGATGGATCTCATCGAGCTTGTTCGCGGCAAGAAGGTGATGGTCGGGGCCATCGACGTGGCAAGCAATACCATTGAAACCCCGGAGGAGGTGGCCGCTACCCTGCGAAAGGCACTGCAGTTTGTCGACGCCGACAAGCTTTGCCCCTGCACAAACTGCGGGATGGCACCCCTGTCTAGCCGGGTGGCAAGAGGCAAGCTGAATGCTTTGGCCGCAGGCGCGGAAATCGTCCGAAAAGAACTATTGGCCTAATGCTGGCTGAGCAGAGGAGGCCGACATGAACATGGTGAGGCACGGCTTTGACATCGTGGAGAAGGCCACGTTTCGCAACTGCATGTCGCGTCTCGGCTCTGCGGTAAACGTCGTCACCACCAGATACGGCGGCGAGCGTTATGGCTTCACCGCTTCGGCCGTCTGCAGCGTCAGCGACACGCCGGCAACGCTTCTCGTCTGCATCAACCGTGTGAGCTCGTGTTTTCATGCCTTTGAGAACACGCGCCATTTCTGCGTCAACACGCTGATGCCGGGCCAGGAGGACATTTCGAATGTCTTTGGCGGAAAGACACCGACGGAGGATCGATTCACGCTTGGCGAATGGAGAGAAGACTTAACGGGTGTTCCAATCCTGGTGAACGCCTCGGTCAGCTTCGAATGCGAGTTGACCAATGAAGTTGACGAGGCAACCCATCGGGTTCTCTTCGGGCGCGCGATCAATGTCCGCGAGAACGAGGAGGATGGAACGCTGCTCTATTGCATGCGTCGCTATCTCAACGGGTACGCCGGGCCGCGCAGGGCCGGTTGACGTTTCCGCTTCGAGATGGTCAAATTACAGGAAGTAATTGAAATTGCACGATAACCAGTCGTACTTGTCCGAGGCCGCAGGTTCGCTTCCGTTCAAGGCGAAGTATGCCGCATCGATGCTTTACTAGGAGAGAGGGTCAACGCATTCAATCGGGCGGACAAATTGCTGGCGATCTCAAATCAAGCCTAACGCGCATAGTCTCGTAGCCAATTCTCAGTGACGTCGTCCATGCTCCTCTGCTTCATCACCGAAGCCAGGTGGTTTTGTTTTTACCCAACTGACGATCTTCTGAATTGCGGGGACCTCGAGAATAGCTGAGATCGTGGAGAACTTCTTTGCCAACTGGGTGTCCGTGAAGGCTGCATGTATGTGGCTGTGGCATATCCGTTGCAAAGGCATTTTGATCTTGCCACCCTTACTCCTGGGAACAAGGTGGCGGTCGTCGATCTGGTCGTTAGGTACCACCAGCCACACCGGTGAAACAACGAATTGATCGGCATGTTAATCTCCCCAGAGCGGAGTCATCTTTCCGCGCAGAAAGTGGTCAAACTTCACTGTTCAATCACATGACAGGCCGACGTACATAACAGTCCGCCGTTTTTCTATTCAACGACGGCTCGGACCGTACGGACAAGCTCCTCGGCGAACATCGTAGCGGCGAGACCTCGGCTTCTTTTTTCGCGTTGAACAAGGGAGAGGGTATTTTTACCGAAGGTGCGATCGCGTATCGGCACGTAGGTCAGCACACCGTTGCGCTGCTCCTCAGCGACATCGAACTTGCTTAGGAAGGCAATGCCGTCGCCAGCGGCGGCAAGGCATTTCATCGCCTCGATGGAGTTCGTAAGGAAGGCGGGTTCCACCGAAAGGCCCGCCTCGACGAACGCATCGGCGACGATGCTGTGGATCAGCATAGATTTTTCCGCGAAGATCAGCGGGTAGGGTTCGCAGAACGACAGCGGCAGCGTGTCCATGCCCGCGAGCGGATGCTCGGGCGAGACGACGGCGCCAAGGCGCGTGTCCATTTTCCACAGCGTTTCGAGTTGGGGTGTTGCCGGCAGGTTGAAGGCAAGGCCAAGGTCGGCCTCGCCGTCGAGCACCGCCTGCACGATGTCGCGCACGAACATAACCCGGATGGAAATCTTCAGCCGTGGGTGTCGGGCGCAGAAACTCGCCGCCGCCTTCGGCACGATGCCGCCGGCAAGGCCGTTCATGGTGGCGATGATCACCTCACCGCTCTGCAAGGTCTTGATATCGCGAATATCAGCCTCGACCTGGCTGTATTCCTTGATCGTGCGGCGGACATGGGTGACGAGGATCTCACCGGCCGGTGTCAGGCGCAGGCCGCGCGGCAGACGCTCGAACAGCGGCTCGCCGATCGCCTCCTCCAGTTGCAACACATGCTTGTTGATGGCCGACGGCGCCACGTGCAGCCGCTCGCCGGCAGCGCGGATCGAGCCCGAGCGCGCGACCTCGTCGATGTAGCGCAATACGCGTGAATGCAACATTTACCCCCCTCAGGCGCTCTCGAAAAGCGTACACTATGCGCAGAAAATACCGCTTTTCGGAAGCGGTGCAATCCCGTCTTATGACCTCGGAAAACGCGGGGCAGAAAGCCAGCGAGACTGACGTGGAGGAATGCCGTGAATACAGTGGAAGCCGCTCACTACGACAAGGTGCGCGCGATCTTCGCCATCCTGAACGGCGAGGGCGAAGCCGATCTTCTCTTGAAGAACCTAAACATCCTCGATGTTCACGGCGAGACCGTGTATCAGGGTTCGATCCTCGTCTACGACAAACGCATCATTGCGCTCAATCCGGACGAGAGCGTGCTGAAGGTGAAGGAGGTTTTCGACGGCAAGGGCCTTTATGCCATTCCTGGCCTGATCGACGCCCATATCCACTTCGAATCCCAGCTTGCCCACCCCACGGCGCTCGCCGAAGCGATGGTGCCTTGCGGCACGACGACGATCTATTCCGAATGCCTCGATCTTTTGAGCGCGGCGGGAGAGGAGGGCGTGCAGGCAGCGGAAAGCCTGTTCAAGGAATACGAGAGGCTGCCCTATCGTCTCTACGCCTTCGCGCCCGGCAAGAAGACGGCGGCGTCCGTCACCGAAGCGGTGCTGAAGATGGAGCCGGTGATCGGTCTCGGTGAGTTCGAACACTTCACCTATTCCTCCGGCAATGACGACGATTTCCGGAAGGCGGCCTGGCTGCGCGCCAAGGGCGGCTTCATGAACGGCCATTGGGGCGTCACCGCGCTGTCCGACATGATCCTCAACTACCTGCCGGCCATCGGCTGCTCCAACAACCACGACGTCTGGAACGAGAAGGACATCGAGAAGAGCATCCGCTACGGCTTCCCGACGCATATCAAGTTCGGTGTCGGCAGTGCGGAAGTGATCAAGGTGCTGCTGCGCGCCATCGTGGATCGCAAATGGCCGACCGACAACTTCATGCTCTGCACGGACAACATCTCCGTCGAGCGCCTGCTGACCATGGGCCACATGGACTGGATCATCTCGCTGTGCGCCGAGATGGGCATCAACCCGATCCATGCCATCAAGATGGCGACGTATAACACGGCGCGCTCCTTCCACATGGAAGACAAGATCGGCTCGCTGACGCCCGGCCGCTTCGCCGATATCGTGCTGACCGACAGCCTGTCGAAGATCAATCCGCTCTATGTCTTCAAGGATGGCGAGCTGGTCGCGAAGGACCGCAAGCTACTGAAGAATGCCGAGATCGACTATTCCGGCATGTGCAAGAAGGGCGTTCCCGGCCTTGCCGACCTCACGGCCAAGCAGCTCGACATCGTGCCGCTGGAAATCTCCGAGGATGGCAGCAAGGCCAAGGTCTATCTCTTCGACGTCTACGGTCGCGGCCACGCGAAGTTCTACCAGGAGGTCTGGGTGCCGCTGAAGGACGGCAAGGTCGTGCCGGAATGGGATGGCGTCAAGTACAGCCGCCTCTCGGTTATCCAGCGCTACGCCGATGGCACGCGCCATGTGGTGAACGGCCTGTTCAAGGGTGTCTCGATCGATCGGGGCGCGGTCGCGACCTTCTGGCCGGCGCCGAAACCTTACTTCGTCGTGGTTGGGGAAGACAGCGCGGAAATGTGCCATTGCGTCAAGCAGGTGGACACCTATGCCGGCGCCTGCATCGTCACGGAGAACAGGACGGAGAAGGCGGTGATGCCGCTCGATATCTATGGCGTCATGGCGAACATGACCGTCTCCGAGCTGATGACTGCCGCCAGCGCCATCGATGCCGCCCTGGAAGACTTGGGCAATCGCAATGAGGGCGAGCCGGTCGTCAACAAGCTGCTTAGCCTGTTCATCTCGCTGCACCGGTTCCGATTGATGCGCTGACGAGAACACCCGGCAGGCGCTTCGGTGCCTGCCGGGCACGAAAGTCGCGGATTGACGGGAAGGTGGAGTTCCCCGACATCCGCGGAAACGAAAATTTAGCGCGGAAGGCCGGGATAACGGGAGGCCCCGTGCAACACCTCGGGAGGAAACCATGGCACACACTGCGGCGGAAGCCGAAATCGTCGATACCGGCAGCCTTACCCGGCGCTGGATCATCTATGTACTGGGAATCTACATCCTGACCTTCGGCGTCAGCCTGGCGATCCGTGCGGGCGTCGGTATTTCGCCGCAGAGCAGCCTGACGCGCACCATGACGCTGGTCTACACGCCGCTCAGCCAGGGGACGTACAATTTCATCCTCGAACTGATCATGCTGTTCCTGACCTATCTGGTGCTGCCGAAGGACTTCAAATTCAAGAACTTCGCGTCGCTGATCCCGGCCTTCGTGCTGGCGGTGTTCCTGGATTTCAACCTCAAGCTCACCGAGTTCATCGTGCTGGAGGAATATTCGCTACGGGTCGCCTTGCTGGTCTTCGCCGATGCGGCGCTTGCCTTCGGTCTCTTCCTGATGATCCGCGCCAACCTCGTGCTGATGCCGATCGACATGTTTGTCAACACGATCTTCAAGCGCACCGGCTGGAAGTGGGGCAACATCAAGACTGGCTTCGACTGCACGCTGCTGGTCACCTCCGCCCTGGTCGGTCTGGCCTTCCTGGCCGAGATCAAGTTCATCCGCGAGGGCACGATCATCAACGCCATCCTGATCGGACAGTACATCAAGCTCTACTTCTTCCTGTTCAAGAAATGGAACGCGAGGAAGGCGGCGCCCGCAGCGGGCACGCTGGAGACCGCCGCGAAGTAAAGATCATCAATCGGACCGAGGCCAGGGCGCCCTGAAAGGGCGCCCTTATGCGTAGCCGTACATCGAGTCATAGCACTTTCAATGCCTTAGTATATCCAAGGTGCAGGACCGCGGTTTATATCCTTTCAAGAGCTCAGCCACTATTGTGTGGCTCAGCGTGTGGTCCTACCGGAGATGCCGCTTGTTCTATGAGCCAGTTGATGAAGGAGCTGACCGAAGCGGTTTCGCGTTTCGCATCGGGGCAGATGCAATAGTAATTGTGGACTGCGGGCACACTTAGGCGCAACGGCTGCACCAGCCGACCTTCGTCTAGATCGCGCGCGGAAACGACTTCATCGCTGAGGGCCACACCAAAGCCATCCCGGGCGGCTTGGAGCACGATGCCGAAGTCGTCGAAGTGCACGTCGGACTCACCCGCATAGGGAATGCCGGCTTCGGCCTGCCAGCGGCGCCACTGCGAGCCGTCATCCTCGTGAAGCAGCCGGTGATAGGCGAGGTCGGAGGGGTGGCGGATGGCGTTCGGCCCCCGCAGGAGCTGCGGACTGCAGACCGGCGTCATATGGATGCCGTGCAGCAGGCGCCACCAGAAGCCTGGCCACGGTGGCACGCCATAGACGATAGCTACATCCGTCTTGCGCCAGTCGACACCGTGGAAATGGCTGGAGGTGAGTACCTTCAACTGGAAATTCGGACTTTCCGCCATGAAGGTGAAGAGCCGGGTGGCAAGCCAAGCGACGCCGTGCACCTGCGGGATGGAAATGGTCAGGGCCTGCATTGCAGTGCCATGTTTGTGCGCCGAGAGTTGGCGCACGCCGGTGTGAATCGCTTCCATGGCGCTTGCCACCGAGCGCTGGAGCTGGCTTCCGCTTGGAGTCAAAGCCAGTTGCCGGCCGCGTTTTTGAAAGAGGTCGACGCCGAGCGTCACCTGAAGCGTGCGAATCTGCTGGCTGATGGCCCCTGGCGTCACATGCAGTTCCGCCGCCGCCGCACTGACATTGCCAAGCCGCGCGACACTTTCGAAGACTCGAAAAGCATGAAGGGGTGGTAGCGCCATCGATCTCTTCCCTCAATTGACGTTCAATGGATCAGGCATTCTGGTCGCGTCCCGGGCGCAGCTGCTCGATCACCCGATCGGCCAGGGAGCGCAGAACGGGGTCGTTTGCGCGATCGACCGGGCAGACGATGTAATATTCCCGCGCCGCATTGATCGTGGTTGAAAACGGTTGGATGAGCCGCCCTTCGCTCAGATAGTTTCTCGTCAGCACATCCGAGACCAGCGCCACGCCGCGGCCCTGAACGGCGGAGGCGATCGCCTGGGCCACCGAATTCACCCGGACTCGGGTATTGCCTTCAAGGCCGATGCGAGCGGCAATGGACCATTTTGCCCATTCTCCGCCGTCGTCTTCATGCAGCAGCGTGACCGAGCTCAGCTTTCTGTCGCGATTGCGCAGGTCGAGCCGCGGGAAGAGCGTCGGCGAGCACACGGCACAGAGCCGGACTTCGCTGAGCGACCGCCAGTATTTTCCGCTGAAGGGCGGATTGTCGTAGACGATTGCCAGGTCGTTGTCGTCCCAATCCACCTCCGCGGCGGTAATCGCCTCATTGATGGTGAGGTTGGAAAGGCCGTGCGATTGCGCGAAATCGACGATCGTTGCGGTCAGCCAGGCGATCCCGAGCGCAGTCGGCACGGAAACCGACAGCGATGCGGGCTGGTCGCCGGAGGTTAATTTCCGCGACGCCCGCGTCGCCGTATCGAGTTGTCCGAGGGATAGGGCGACGGTCTGCGAGAAATTCCTGCCCGCTTGGGTAAGGGCGACATTTCGGCCCGACTTCTGGAACAGGACAATGCCTGTCGCATCGCTCAGCTTCTTGAGTTGCAACGAAATCGCGCTTGGGCTGAGGTTCAATTCCTCCGCCGCATGCCGCACGCCGCCGAGACGCGCGGTCGCTTCGAATGCCGGAAGATATTGCAGGTAGGGCGGAAGACGGCTCATCTGGATACTCAGTAATCGTTTAGCTTTATAGAACGATATTGGTGATTTTAAATTGATTTTTTCAAATTGTTAAGGGTGCTATCCAGCGACAAAGAGGAGTTTGTTCATGATCTCGGCGAAACCATTCAACTATCCCTATGACGGCAATCTCGATGCGCGCAAGACGGCGCTTATCGTCGTCGACTTGCAAGAGGATTTCCTCTCCACCACGGGCTATTTCGCCCGGCAGGGGTATGACCCCGCACCGCTTCGCGCGATCCTTCCCGCAGTGAATCAGCTCATTGCCGCCTGCCGCGACGCGGGCATCCAGATCATTCACACGCGGCAGGGGTATCGCGAAGACCTCGCGGACATGACCCCTTACGAAAAATGGCGCCGGCAGCGGTCGGGCCTCGAGGGTACGACTGCGCTGTTGCGGTCCAGCCCCGGCTTCCAGATCGTTCCCGAACTCGACGTGCGCCCGCAGGACATCATTGTCGACAAGACCTGCAACAGCGCCTTCACCTACACCGATTTCGAACATGTCCTGCGTGCGCAGGGCATCACGCATCTGCTGTTTACCGGCTGCACCACCGACGTCTGCGTTCACACGACGCTGCGCGAAGCCTGCGACCGCAATTTCCAGTGCCTGACGATCTCCGACGCCTGCGCCAGCGGCGACCAATATGCCCACGAGGCCGCCCTGCACATGGTCACCGTCGAGAACGGCATTTTTGGTGCGCTGACGGATACCGAAGCGGTGCTGGAAGGTCTGGAAAAGCTTGGAAAACCCACGAAATGAGTGAAGTCCAGAAATATGTTTCCCTGATGCGCCTCACGCAGAAGGGGCTCGTCGAACTGACCGATAGCGCGAAGCGCCGAAAGGTCAGCGAGGATCGTGTGGCAGCACTCGGCGGGCGGTCGATCGCCTTTTACGCCCTGCTTGGAACCTATGATTTCATGCAGGTTTTCGAGATGCCAAGCAATGAAGCGATGATGCAATACGTGCTCACGGCGCGCCGGGACGGACATGTCGAGCCGCTCATTCTCCCCGCATTCGATACCGAGACATACGGCCAGATTCTCAATGCCGTGGGCTAGGTAGAAAGTTTAGTTTTTCTGCTTAAATGCAGCGAAAACATTTAGCTTGTCTCCAATTTACCTTCGTATACGACTTCACAAAGCGTCAATGCAAGAAGCCAAAACAAGGGAACACGACTATGACGAAAGCAACACTGGGAATGAAACCGTCTCTTCTGGCAGGCACCGTGCTTGCCGCAATGCTCGGCGCGGGCACGGCTCTTTCGGCCGACCAGAAGCCCGATTTCGTATCGGGCGGCGTCTTGAAGGTCTGCACCAGCGGTGAATTCCCGCCGATGGAATATTATGAAAATCCGGGCGACAAGGACCTTGTCGGCTTCGAGATCGATGTCATGGACGCGATCGCCAAAGGATGGGGCGCAAAGGCGGAGTATGTCGTCGGCGACTTCAAGGGCCTGCTGCCGTCGCTCGATTCCAAGCGCTGCGACCTTGTCGCGAGCGGCATCATGATCACGCCGGCTCGTCTCGAAAGATACGACGGCATCCCGTATTTCGGCTCGCATGTCGTCATGGTCACCGCGGCGAGCGACACGGAAACGAAAGTCCCGGCCGATGTCAGCGGCAAGATCATGGCGATCGAAGCCGGCACGACCTATGAAAAGACGGTTGCCGATCTGAACGCCGAACTCGAAGCCGCCGGAAAGGCGCCGATCCAGGCGCAGACCTATCCGTCCGCATCCGGCGTCATCGAGCAGATCCTGGTCGGTCGCGCGACTGCGACGATCACGCAGGATACGACAGCTGCCTATCGCATGCTTCAGGTGCCGGGCCGACTGGCCATTCCCTACACCTACGAGGAAAGCGAGAACTACGGCATCTATCTGCGCAAAAGCGATGGCGACCGTCAGATGCTAGAGGACGCGATCGAGACCCTGCAGGCGAGTGGCGAGATGAAGGAGTTCCTCAAGAAGTGGAACCTGCCGGAAACCTCGACCGACGTTTCCCACGACGTAAACTGACGATAGGCGGTCTCCGTTGTTCCAGCTCGATCTCTTCCTGCAGGCGATCTTCAGTGTCCCCCTTTTCAAGGGGGCACTCCTGACGATCGGCCTCTCGCTCTGTGTCATGGCCGTGTCTCTCGCGCTCGGCATGGGGCTTGGTTCCTTGGCCGGCTCGCCGCGTCGCTCCGTCCGGTGGCTGGTGACGCTCTATGTCTGGCTGTTCCGCGGAGCGCCTGCACTGCTCGTGCTGCTGTTCGTGTGGAACGGTTTGCCGCAGATCTCCGAAATCTTTCGTGCCGGCTGGTTCACGCCCTTCGTCGCGGCGTTCCTGGCGCTGTCGCTAATCCAGATCGCCTATCTGGCGGAGATCCTCCGAAGCGCCTTCGCCGCAGTCGGCCGCGGGCAGCAGGAGGGTGCGGCGGCGCTCGGCATGCATCGCTGGCAGATCTTTCTGGTCATCACCATGCCGCAGGCGCTCAGGATCGCGGTTCCCGCGCTGATGAACGAGTTCATCTCGCTGTTGAAGACCACATCGCTTGCGACCGTGATCTCGCTGAAGGAGCTGATGACCGTCTCGCAGTTCGCCATCGCAACCAGCTTCCGGTTCCTCGAATGGTATGGCGCGGCCCTTGTCTACTACCTCGTCATCGTTTCGCTGCTGACGCTCGCCCAGAACCGCATCGAACATGTGCTTTCGCGCGGCTATCGCTGATCGCCGCAAACCCACGGGTTGGATATGAACACGCAAACCGCAATTCAGGCTGCCGGCGTCAACAAATGGTACGGCGCCTTCCAGGTCCTTAAGGGCATCGATCTCACGGTGAACAAGGGGGAACGCATCGTCATCTGCGGCCCGTCGGGCTCGGGAAAATCGACGCTGATCCGCTGCATGAACCGTCTGGAAGTGCATCAGGAAGGCACGATTGCCGTCAACGGCGTCGAACTCACCAACCAGCTGAAGCGCATCGATCGCGTGCGGAGCGACGTGGGCATGGTCTTCCAGCACTTCAACCTGTTCCCGCACCTGACTGTTCTGGAAAACTGCACGGTCGCCCAGCGCTGGGTGCGCAAGCTGTCGAAGAAGCAGGCGACCGAGATCGCCATGAAATACCTCGAACGTGTGCACATTCCGGAAAAGGCCGACAAGTATCCGGGCCAGCTTTCCGGCGGCCAGCAGCAGCGCGTCGCCATCGCGCGCGCGCTTTGCATGAACCCGAGCATCATGCTGTTCGACGAGCCGACCTCGGCGCTTGATCCCGAAATGGTCAAGGAGGTCCTAGACACGATGATCTCGCTTGCCGCCGACGGCATGACGATGGTGTGCGTCACCCATGAGATGAATTTTGCGCGCGAGGTTGCCAGCGAAGTGGTCTTCATGGATGGCGGTCAGATCATCGAGCGCAACAAGCCCGACATCCTGTTTTCCGCGCCGACGCACGAACGCACGAAGCGCTTCCTCGGCAAGCTCTTGCATTGAAGGAGGTCATCTTGAACAACGAGAACTGGTTTTCGAAGGAAGCGATCTCGGACCGGCTGACCCGGATTTGCGAGCCGCATGTCCATTCCTTTTTCCGTGCCAACATGTTCCACGTCGTCGGCAAGGATGCCGACCTAGTTATCGATTTCGGCATGGGTCTCGCCGATCTCGGGTGCGCATTGGATATACCCTCGGGCAAACCCGTGCTGGCGGTGGCGACCCACGTTCACGTCGATCATGTCGGCTCGTTCCACGAATTCGAGATCCGCCTGGGCCACAAAGCCGAAGCCGAGGCCTTCGCGCTCATGCCGGATGCGGATACGCTCGCCGACTATTTTCGCACCCAGCCGGACGCCCTGACCGGGGTGCCGCCCACCGGCCTGACGCCGGAAGCATACACGATTTCAACCGCACCGCTCACCACGATCCTCGCGGAGAACGACTTCATCGATATCGGTGATGCCTGCTACACGGTCCTGCATCTGCCAGGCCACTCTCCCGGCTCCATAGGCCTGCTCGACCAGAGGACGGGAGAATTCTTCAGCGGGGACGCCATATACGAGGGTGGCCTCGTGGATGATTTGCCTGGATGCAGCATCGAAGCCTACAAAGTCACCATGACGCGCCTGTCGGAGCTTGACGTTGACATCGTCCACGGCGGTCACGGAGTGATGTTTGGTAAGGATCGGCTGCATGAGATCGCCGTGCGCTATCTGGCTTCGAAGGAAGGGTGAAGACGTCTAATGGGCCAGCAATCAATCCTGAGCAATGCTCCGCTTTAGAGGCCCTCAATAATGCTCGCCGATCGTAGGGTATCCGAAGGGATCGCTGACCGAGCCCGTCGAGCTGACCGGCGCCAAGCAGGCCGTATGGCGGACCGATCCGTCCCGGTCGGGAGTGGGGGGCTCGGCCGACGATATCGGCTCACACGCCTATAATCTTGTCACCTTCGTTACCAGCCTGACGTTGGAAAGCATTGCAGCCGATCTCGTTTCCTTTGTCGAAGGCCGGCAATTGGATGGCAATGCCCGTGTCCTGCTGCGCTTCGAAGGCGGTGCAAAGGGGATGCTCTGGTGCAGCCAAATTCCACCGGGTCATGAAAATGGTCTTAGGATCCGTGTCTACGGCGACAAGGGGATATCGAATGGGTGCAGGCGGATCCGAACTATCTCTGGTTCATACCGTTCAACGAGCCGAAACGCCAGCTGACCCGGGCCGGTGCGGGGAGTGGACTGGCCGCGTTCCGTGTCAACCGCATCCCCTCCGGCCATCCGGAAGGTTATCTCCAAGAATTCGTAACGATCTACGCGGAAGCGGCCCGTGCCATCAACGCGAAGAGGAAGGGCGTCACGGTCGGAGACGATGTCATCCACCCGACCTTCGACGATGGTGTGATGGGCGTCGCATTCGTCGAAGCATGCGTCGCCTCATCGAAAAAGAACGGAGCCCGGGTGAAGCTCCGTTTGGAGTAGTGGCTGTTGGTTTCGGCAGGAGGCGGCTCCCCCGCGGCATATACAGGATAATGCGGCCGGCCCGCTCCCGGTGGTTAGTTGTCTGGCGATGGGTTCGTGATTCGATTCCTATCAACATCAAGGTCGCCTATTCCGATAAAATGCGGGTTGGTGATTCTTCAAACCCTGAAGCCTGGCATCAGAAAATCGGGACGCGCTCCATGCGTATCGCAGATCAAAGCGAGATCGCTTTCAGATTTGGTGGCAAGGATACCAGTGCGAACAAGGCAGGAGGCGAGGCCCGCGCCAGCGGCGCCTGCAATATCGTGTTCGATGCTGTCGCCGATGCAGAGAATGCGATCAGCGGCAATGTTGGGGACAAAGCATTGGGCCTGTTGGTATATCGCGGGATAGGGTTTTCCGAACCACCGGACCGGACCACCGAGCTCTTCGTATACGAGCGCGATGCTGCCAGCGCCTGGCGCCGTGCCGCCGCCCTTCACAAGTTTGTGCCGGTCGGGATTGGTGCAATAGCAGGACACCCTGCGTTCCGCAGCGTTCCTCAAATGATGCCGATAAGCTGAAAGCGGAACCCTCTCCGCTTCACTTCCCGATATGATAACGATATCGGCGCGCGTTGCATCCTCTGTGATTTCAAAGCCGAGCCGTTCGGCAAGGTTGCGATCGCCCCCGCTCGAAATCGTCAGGCATCGCGTGACACCGGCGTTCCCACCGGTCTCATGGGCGAGAATGCTATAGGCGACGTCGCCGGAGGTCAGGAAATGGTCGAAACCTGCCCGGTCAAAGCCGAGTTTGATCAAGCGCTCGGCGTTGTATTCGCCGCTGCGGCCGGAGTTTGAAAGGATGACAACGGTTTTTCCGAGTGCCTTCAGATGATGCAGTGCCGCATTGGCGCCGGGATATGCGCCTTCGTCGTCGCGCAGCACGCCGAACTGGTCAATGAAGAAGGCGTCGTAGCGCGCCGCCAAGGCGGCAAGAGTGATGTGCTGTGCAGTCCTCAAGGCCAGCGATCCTTTCCGGCAAGAACAAGGGAAGCGGTACCGACGGATGCTTCGGCCGAGCGCGCCGAAAGAAAGGGAACCGCGAGCGTATTTTCCCGCATTCGCGTCCAGGCCGGATTGGCCGCGCCGCCGCCGACCGTGCGCACAGACAACAGTTTTGGACCACCCAGTTCTGCCAGCCGGTCATAGCCCGATTTTTCGATGGTGGTTATTCCCTCGAGAATTGCCTGGAAGAAGGTGACGTCATCGGCCGGGCGCGGGCTCAGCCGGGGCGGGTAGGTGGGGTCGTTGACAGGAAAACGCTCGCCTGCTGTTGCCAGCGGGTAGTAGGTGAAGCCGGTCGAAACGTCCGGCTGCAGTTGCGGTGTCATGGATTTCAGTTGGTCATCATCGAAGAATTTCCGGATGACCGCACCGCCCGCGTTCGACGCGCCGCCGGCAAGCCAGAAATCGAGGATGCGGTGCGAGTAAATTCCAAAGTTGGCCGCATTTATCGGCCGCGCGCATGCAAGTTTTACAACCAGCGTGGAGCCGAGCGCGGTGACGCCGTCGCCGACTGTGGAAGCGCCCGTAGCCAGGAAGGAGGCGCAGCCGTCCGTCGTCCCCGCGAAATAGCGGCATTCCGGTGGCAGGCCGAGGGCGAGCCCCCCTGCTGTGATCGTCGACAAGGGTGAGCCGGCCCGTTTGACCGCAGGCAGCAGGGCAATGTCCATTCCGCACGCTTCCAGCCAGTCGGGCCAACGTTCGGCAGCAAGATCGTAGCCGGTCTTGAGTGCATTGTTCTCGTCACTCGTCGCGCTGGCGAGACCGAGATTCATCACGATCCAGTCGGCCTGGTGCACGATTGCCTGCACGCCAGGTCGGCGGGACAGGTGGATCGCGCGAGCGAGCGCGGAGGTCGCCCCTCGCGCCGGACTGTCCGGGGGCGCCTCGGTGTCGATGCGCTCGACAATGGTGCGATCGGGGCAGGGATCGTTGTACAACATTGCCTCGCCCACAGGCATTCCGCGGGCATCGATCGCGACGACCGTTCCGGACGTGCCGTCAACGGCGACGCCTTCGAGTGACGCGAAGGCGTTGCGCGAGGCGAGTTCGGCAAGGCAAGACTTGACGCCGCTCCACCAGGTCGATGGCAATCGTGCGGCTGCGGCGTTCGGGAATGGGCAGGCAGCGATATCGATCAGGTTGCCGTCGTCGGACAGCAAGGCGGCGCGCACGCCGGAAGTGCCAAGGTCGATGCCAAGTGCGACGGCGGGCTTTCTGTCGGTGCTCATGCCTGTTTGCTTGCCTTGCGGTCGAGCGCCTGACGGTATTGTTCAGCCTCCCAGTGGGTCAGTTCATGCTCCTGATCGGGGCTGAGATAAGCCACCGATGCGCCATCTGGAATGCGGGAGACAACCTCTGCGAGGCAGCGCGCCATAACACGGCCGCCCGCAGTCAGTTCGTTGGCCAGCAGCACGCCGCGGCCGGGTGCAAGCAATATCTTCGGGACTGGAAGATCGCGCGAGCGGCGGGCCTCCCCATAGGCATTTGCCGTCTCTCCGTCGTCGAGCACACCGATCTCGGTGCCAAGGAAGATGACATGATCCGGATAGAGTGAACCGCGCGTCGCCACCGTCACGTTGGCCTGGCTGAGCGCCGTTTTGTGGCTGCCGGCATCCTCGGCCACGTGGAAGTCCGAACCGTCCGCCAGAGCTTGCAGCGCAACCAGATCGGCCTGCGCGGCCGCGCGCTCGTCGACGGACAGGGCGGCGGTAACGCGGGCGATGCGCTCACGCACCTCCTCCACGGTCTCGCCCGCTACGATGATGCCGTGGTTGTAGAGGATCAGCACGTCCGGTCGATTATCGGCAACGCGGTCGATCTCGTAGGCGAGTGGCGTACCCGGACGACGGTATGGGATGGTCGCCCAGGTCAGGTCGGGAAGTTTCGCCATATGTCCGGCAATGACGGCTTCGCGGTTTTCGAGCACCGAGAGCGCAATCGCGTTGACGCAGTGATAGTGGGCAACGACCGCCTGTGGCAGGGCGGCGTGAAAACTGGTCTCGATCGACGGACGCAGACCGGAGGCATTCAGTGCCGAAACAATGAAGTCGGTTGCCTTTTCGGCGCTTGGGTCGCCGGCCCGGAGCGCCGCCACCAATGGCGCCACGGTTACGGGCACCATGATGTCGCGCTCACCGGCATGGGCAAGCCAGGTGCCGGACGCCTTTACCCACATCATGCCATCGCGCTTGAACGAGGTGTTGCCGCCAGCACCTTGCGTCTTCAGAACGTCACTGCCGATTTCCCTCGAAAGACCGAGAAATGCGTCGAAGGCGGGAATGTCTTCCGCCCGAATGCCCGAAGCCATGCTGGCCTCCTCCTCTAGAAAATCCTGTCAGCCATCGTCGGCAATTCGCACTATGATGAGCAAACTTTTCTGTAGATCGTATTGATATGATCGAATGTCGTCAACAGTGAAGAAAATACGTCACATATCTTGATCGCATCGTATTAGTGTGATTATCTTCGTTCATCGGCGAGGGAGACGCCGGAGAGGAGCACCCGTGAACGACACCGAGCGCCACAAGGCTATCATCGACCTTTTGCGGGAAACGCCCTTTGCTTCGGTGCGCGATCTTCAGGAGCGTCTCGGCGCATCGCCCGCCACGATCCGTCGCGACATCGACAAGCTTCATGAATTGGGCCGGGCCCGGAAGGTCTATGGCGGGATTTCCGCCAGCGAGGCGGGCGACAGTGGTCGCCTTTCCGCAAGGCCCTACGACGAGAACCGCGACATCGCGGTCGAGGCAAAGCGGGCAATCGCCGCCGCCGCTGCGGATCTCGTGCGCGACGGCGACTCCATCATCGTGCATGCCGGCTCGACCTGCTATCAACTGGGCACTCTCCTGGCGCGGCGCAATCTTCGTGTCTGGACCAATTCGATGCCGCTTGCCGCTCATCTTGGCGAGCATGGCACTTGCCAGCTGTCGGTCGCCGGCGGCGAGCTCTACCGTGAGCCGGGCATTATCCACGACCCTTCGGCGGGATCCCCGGGCTTCTTCGCCTCGCGGTTCTTTGTCGGCACGCAGGGCATCAGCAGCAAGGGGCTGCTCGAGTCCCATCCGTTGCTCGTCAAGGTCATCGGCGAACTTGCGGCCTGCGCGGATGAGATCGTTCTGCTGGCCGACAGCCGTAAGTTCTCGATCCAGCCGCGCAACGTTGCCCTGCCTCTGTCGCGCATCGGAACGATCATCACGGATGACGGCCTGACCGATGCCGCCGCCAAGATGATGGAAGATGCCGGCGTCAGCATCGCGATCGCAACCACCGGGGGGGCAAATTGAGCCAGTCCCCCATCGCCGTCTTTGATCTCGGCAAGACAAACTCCAAGCTGTTCGTCGTTTCAGCCGAGGGCCGGGTGATCGACGAGGCGCGGACCCGCCCCGTCTGGCGCGAGCACGCGGATCTGCGCGTTCTGGATGATGCCGCTCTCTTTCGCTGGATGGAGGACGAGCTGGCGCGGGCCGTTGCGACGCACGGGGTCGATCGCATGATCTTCTCGGGGCATGGCTGCACCTTTGCGCTTGTTGCGGGCGATGCGCTCGTTCACGCAATCCTGGATTATGAGCAGGAGCCACCCGCTGACATCGCCAGCCGTATTGACGTGATGGCGCCCGAGTTCAACGAAACCTATTCGCCGCCGCTGCCGCTGGGGTTCAACTATGGACGGCATCTGCTGTGGCTGAACGAGCGCTACCCGGGCCTCATCGCCAAGGCTGATGCCATCCTCGCCTATCCGCAGTTCTGGACCTGGAAGTTTTCCGGCCGGCTTGTCTCGGAGGTTTCCTATCTCGGCTGTCATTCCAATCTTTGGGCGCCGCTGCAGGACGATTTCAGCAGCCTCGTCGATCGCATGGGCTGGCGCGGCCAGATGCCGGAATTCTCGCGCGCCGGCAGCGTCATTGGCGCGCATACGGTGACGCTCGACGACGGGCGCAGCACGAAGGTCGCGGTGCATAACGGCGTGCATGACAGCAATGCCGCGCTCCACTTCTACCGCTCGCTCGGGTTCTCGGATTTTACGCTGGTATCGACCGGCACCTGGGTCATCATCTTCAATCCGGCAAGTCCGCTTGAAAAGCTCGACGCCGCGCGCGACATGCTGGCCAATGTCACGGTCGACCATCAGCCGGTTGCGACCATCCGCTTCATGGGCGGTCGGGAATATGATGTTGCGAGCGGGGGCTGGACACAGCCGGTTTCTCCGGAGGCAGTGGCGGCAGTGATCGCCAAGCGTGCTTTTGCCCTGCCATCCTTCGCGCTCGGCGGGCCGATGCCGGGCCATGAAGGGCGTTTCGTCGGCCCGACGGTCGAAGGCGAGGAACAGGCGGCTGTCGCCATGCTCTATGTCGCGCTGATGACGGATCTGTCTCTCGACCTCATCGGCTCGGCCAATGCGATCGTCATCGATGGCGGCCTTGTGAAGACGGGACTTTATGCCTCCGTTCTGGCGACGCTTCGCTCGCAGCAAACCGTGCACACGAGCGCCAATCCGGAGGGTAGCGCCTTTGGTGCCGCTGCACTCGTCTTCGACGCGATTGGTCGCAATCCCTTCGTCAACGATTGCGTGATCGCCGAACCTGCACTGATGTCCGGCCTCGACGAATACCGGCGGGAATGGCGGCACCATGTCGATGCCATGACATCGGGTGAACCGACCTCGCGAAGGGAGAAGCGCGCATGACGGCAACCATGAACGGGCAGCGCGCGCTCCTGGAGATGCGGAATATCAGCAAGACCTTCGGTGTGTCGAAAGCGTTGTCGCAGGTGAGCCTTGCGGTCCATTCCGGCGAAGTGCACGCGTTGATGGGCGAGAACGGCGCGGGCAAGTCGACGCTGATGAAGATCCTGTCGGGCGCCTACACGGCCGATCCGGGCGGCTCGGTGCTGATCGACGGCGAGACAGTGACGCTCGGCGACCCGTTGAAGGCCAAGGCCTATGGCATTGCGGTCATCTATCAGGAACTTTCGCTCGCGCCGAACCTGACGGTGGCGCAGAACATGTTTCTCGGAAACGAGCCGTCGCGTTTCGGCGTTGCCGATCGCGCGGAAATGCGCCGCCGGGCAGAACCTATTCTCAAGCAGCTCGGCATCGGTTTCGACGCCTCCCGCCGTGTTGCGGAACTGTCGCTGGGCGAGCGGCAGATGGTGGAGATCGCCCGGGCGCTGACCACCAACGCCCGCATCATCGTCATGGACGAGCCGACGACGTCGCTGACGAGCCGCGAGACCGACAGGCTGTTCGACGTCATTGCCCGTCTCAAGGCCGATGGCATCGCCATCATCTATATCAGCCACCGCATGGAGGAGGTCTATCAGCTCTCCGACCGGGTGAGCGTGCTGCGCGACGGCGCCTATGTCGGCACCCTCGACCGCGCGGATCTTTCCGCCAGCAAGCTCGTCTCGATGATGGTCGGCCGGGATCTCTCGTCCTTCTACAAGAAGGAGCACCGGCAGGCCGCAGGCGAACGCGCGGCGGTGCTTTCGGTCGAAAAGATCGGCGACGGTATCAAGGTGCACGATTGCTCGTTCGAGGTGCGCGCCGGCGAAGTGCTCGGCATTGCCGGTCTCGTCGGCTCGGGGCGCACGGAACTGGCACGCCTCGTCTACGGCGCCGATAACCGGACCTCCGGTGACGTGATGCTGAACGGCAGGGCGCTTGCAATCAGCTCGCCACGTGACGCGCTGGACGCGGGTATCGCCTACCTCACCGAGGATCGCAAGGCGCTCGGCCTGTTCCTCGACATGTCGATCAGCGACAACATCAATATCGGCGTGATCGCCGATGATGCGAAGGCGGCCGGTGTGCGCAACTTCGCGCGAGCGCAAGAGCGGGCGTCGCATTCGGTGAAGTCGCTCTCGATCCGCACCGCAGGCACGCAAATCAATGTCGGTGCTCTGTCCGGGGGAAACCAGCAGAAAGTGCTGCTTGCGCGTCTGCTCGAGACGAAGCCCAAGGCCATCATTCTCGACGAACCGACACGCGGCGTCGATGTCGGCGCCAAGTCGGAAATCTACCGGATCATCGACGAACTCGCCCAGAACGGCATCGCCATCGTCGTCATCTCCAGCGATCTGCCGGAAATCCTCGGCATTGCCGACCGGGTGCTGGTCATGCGCGAGGGGCGGATCGCCGGTGAAGTGACAGGTTCGGCGGAAGCGCCGATCGAGCAGGAAGCGATCATGGCGCTTGCGACCGGCTCAGCCGGCCATGCGGCCTGATTGCGAAGACAGAAACGAAGAAGACGGGACGAAACCATGAGTGCAAGCGAAACCGAACAGGGCCGGATGGAAAAGCTGAAACTGCGCTCGACGCTGACGGCGCTCGGCATGCTGCCGGTCCTCGTGCTTCTGGCCATTGGCTTCCATCTGCTCAGCGGCCGGTTCCTCTCCGTCAACAACCTGTCGATCGTCATGCAGCAGGCATCGATCAACACGGTGCTGGCGGCCGGCATGACCTTCGTCATTCTGACGGGCGGCATCGACCTTTCCGTCGGCTCGATTCTCGCGGCCTCGGCCATGGTCGCGGTCATGGTTTCGCTGGTGCCGGATCTCGGCATGCTCGGCATTCCCGCAGCGATCGCGGCCGGCCTTGCCTGCGGCTTCCTCAACGGCGCGATCATCGCCTGGCTGAAACTGCCGCCCTTCATCGTGACGCTCGGCTCGCTGACCGCCATTCGCGGCGTGGCGCGCCTGCTCGGTGATGATACGACCGTCTTCAACCCGGACCTGCCGTTCGACTTCATCGGCAACGGCTCGCTGTTCGGCGTGCCGTGGCTCGCGGTGATCGCGATCGCAACGATTATCGCGTCCTGGTTCATTCTGAAGCGCACGGTGCTGGGCACCTGGATCTATGCCGTCGGCGGCAACTCCGAGGCGGCACGCCTCACCGGCATCAAGGTGCCTCTGGTGCTGCTCTTCGTCTACTCGATGTCGGGCCTGCTTTCCGGCCTTGGCGGCGCCATGTCGGCAGCCCGCCTCTATGCGGCCAACGGCCTCCAGCTCGGACAGGCCTACGAACTCGACGCGATCGCCGCGGTCATCCTCGGCGGCACCAGCTTCGTCGGCGGTGTCGGTTCCATCTGGGGCACGCTCATCGGCGCGCTGATCATCGCCGTCCTCTCCAACGGCCTCATCCTCGTCGGGGTTTCGGACATCTGGCAGTACATCATCAAGGGCCTCGTCATCATCGTCGCCGTCGGCCTCGATCGCTACAGGCTCAAAGGGCTTGGCCGGACGTGAGGTCTGGCTGAACGAACCGGTCGCAACCGGAGACAACGGCGCGACAAGCGCCACCAAAGGAGGAAAACATGCGTCTTATGTCCACGTTGCTCGTCGGCACCGCCATGGCTGCCGCGCTCGCCATGCCCGCAGCCGCCAAGGACCTCAACAAGATCGGCATTTCGGTCGGTCTTCTCGGCAACCCGTTCTTCGTCGCCACCATCAAGGGCATCGAGGACCGCGCCAAGGAAATCAATCCGAATGTCGAAGTCATCTCGGTCTCGGCCGACTACGACCTCAACAAGCAGGTCTCGCAGGTCGATAACTTCATTGCCGCCGGTGTCGACATCATCATGCTGAATGCCGTCGATGCAAAGGCCATTACGCCCGCCGTGAAGAAGGCGCAGGCCGCCGGCATCGTGGTCGCCGCCTTCGACGTCTCCGCCCCCGGCGCCGACGTCACCGTCATGACCAACAACGTCAAGGCCGGCGAAGAAGCCTGCAACTACATCGCCGACAAGCTTGGCAACAAGGGTGACGTCGTCATCATCAACGGCCCGGCCTCCTCCTCGATCCTCGAACGCGTTCAGGGCTGCAAGGATGCGCTCGGCAAACATGCCGACATAAAGATACTCTCCGACGACCAGAACGGCCAGGGCTCGCGCGACGGCGGCCTTGCCGTGATGCAGGGCCTGCTCACCCGCTTCGACAAGATCGACGCCGTCTTCGCGATCAACGATCCGACCGCGATCGGCGCCGAACTCGCCGCCAAGCAGCTGAACCGCAGCGAATTCTTCTTCACCGCCGTGGATGGCGCGCCGGATATCGAAACGTCGCTTGCCAGCGGCAATTCGATGATCAAGGCATCGGCATCGCAGGATCCCTATGTCATGGCCGGCCAGGCACTGAAGCTCGGCGTCGAGGTTCTGAACGGCACCAAGCCGGCTGAGCCGGTCGTTCTGCTCGATCCGCAGCTGATCACGGCTGATAACGTCAAGGATTACAAGGGCTGGACCGCAGCCCGCTAACCCTTCCTCCCAGACGGCCGGGCACGCAGGCGAAAGCGGCGTGCCCGGCCGACCTTCTTCAATCGATTTCAGAAAGCAGCCGAGATATGTCGAAAATCGGGGTCCATTCCTTCGTCTGGAGCGCTGGCTCCTCGCGCGGCGAGCTTGAAAAGGCGCTCGAGAACACGCACAGGCTTGGCTACAAGCTCATCGAATTCTCCTATCTCGATCCGCAGCAGGTCGATGTGAAATGGCTTGCCAGCCGCATTCGGGAACTCGGCCTCGACGTGGCGATCAGCATGGGGCTTCCGCCGGAAGGCGATATTTCGAGCGATGACGCCTCGGTGGTCGCCAACGGCACGGATATTCTCGACAGGGCGGTGGCGCTCGTGCGCGATCTCGGCGGCACGAAGCTCGCCGGCATCTTGAGTTCCGCACACGGCAAGCAGGAACATGCGCTGACCCGCAAAAGCTGGGACACCAGCGTCTCGGCACTCTCCAAGGTGGCGGACAGAGCCAGGGCCGCCGGCGTCACGCTCAATCTGGAGATCGTCAACCGCTTCGAAAGCAATATGTTGAACACCGCGGCGCAGGGCATGGCCTATATCCTCGATACGGGCGCATCGAACGTGCTGCTGCATCTCGATACCTTCCACATGAACATCGAGGAGGCCGATGTCGGCCTCGCCATCCGTCACGCCGCCGACAAGATCGGCTATATCCATATCGGTGAAAGCCACCGTGGTTACCTCGGCACTGGCACCATCGATTTTGCCGCGATCTTCGATGCACTAGTGGCGATCGGCTGGGACGACTATGTCACCTTCGAATCTTTTTCCACGACGATCGTCGACAAGGACCTGTCGCTGAAGACGGCGATCTGGCGCAATCTCTGGGACGACAACATTGCACTCGCCCGCCACGCCCACTGTTTCATCGAGCTGGGTCTGGAGACGGCGCGTCTCAAGGGCGAGCTCGTTTGCCAAGCCCACCTCCCCATCTAGCGGTTCAGACCTCATTTGGATCACCTACCAGCCATTGCTCGTGATGCCGGCTGTAAGGTACCTAAGCGAAGCAACTCCCACGAGTCTGATCAGATGAAAAAGCTCCAGTCGGATTGGCCTGTGAGCTTCGATTGGATTGGCGGCGCAACGTCAACTCTCAGACTCGGCATCATCAGCTCCATCGCAATGCGCCGCCGTAGAGCTCGACAAGCTCTTTTGATATGCTCAAGGCGGCAGCCGTCGCTAGGGACGGTCTCGTCAATCGACTCGGGTTCGAAAAGTATTGAAGTGACGGGAGCCCGCGCTTGCGGCGAGTGGGTGTCAGAGTTCGGGTCAGCGGTTCGACTCCCATCAAGAGCTTTGAACGAGGCGAGATTTTTCGATGTCGTTCAAAGGCCCTTCCTGCAAACAACCGCAAGCAATCGCTATGGCTCGAAACTTGACACCTTGCCATTTTGCATAGTCCAATAGCAGAGTTGGTGAGACCGAGAGATCTCCCTGATTGCCCGGCAGGCTCCAGACCAGCAATCCTTCCGCCCGCGCCCGCGAAAACACTCTCTGGACATGACCTCGCGACAAGGTGTGCCGGGTTGAGACCTCACTTGCGCGGAGCGGGCCGAGACGGATCGGCTCGGCCATGCTCGCGATGTCGGCGGGCAAGTGGCAGATGAGTTCGTGAAGGATGTTGCTCCCTGATTCCGTGCGCACGAACAGGTCCACGCTTGCCGGCGGCTCCGCCCAGGCCGGATCGAAGACCAGAGCGCGAATGGCCAGCGGGTGGATGCTGGCCAGCAGGTGCGGATTCCCGCCAAGCGTCGCGAGGCGGTCGCCACCATCCATCCGGTCGAGGGCCGAAAGATGGCTTTCCAGCCACTGGCCGACCAGCGCCTCGCCGTATGGGCTGAGTTGCAGCGGCTTGACGCGCTTGTCCCGGCTTTCCAGCGGTACGAGCAGTCCGTAGGCACGCATTTCCGCAAGATGCGCTGTCAACGTGTTCTTGCTGAAGGGTTGGCGTTCGGCGAAGAAATCGATCAGCGATCCGGCGGTGAGCGGCGGCCGTGTATCATCGTGCTTCCGCTCGAAATGCAAGGCGACAATAGCCTGGGTGATCAGCCATTTCTGCATGCTGGCGACATACCGGACCACGCGCGGCGCGGTGTCGTGCATAGCAAGCAACTGTTCCGCCGCATCGCGCAAGACGGCAAAAAATGTCGAATCGCCATTCCATTTCATCTGGCTGAAATCACTTTTCGTATCTGCGGATCGCGTTTCATAGCTGCCGTTTATGGCATGCGTTTCCACCTTCCTACCAGCGCAACGTCACGTCGGCATGTCACGGCGCCCGTCGGGTGACTCAATTTTGGGTGCACTGGGGTAACACCCGCTTCTTCGATTGATCCCACGTTCTCCCTCTCGCTATGAGTGCTCGTGCCGATCTGGGGAACACTATGAAATCGATTTCTTATCGTCTGCGGGCGTGCTGCGCCATCGCATTGCTCATGTCGTCTGCCGCCAGCGCACAGGATTTCCAGGCCGAGTTCAACAGCCAATGGGGCCTGCGCATGATCGGCGTCGACAAGGCGCTCAAAAAGGGCCTCGACGGCAAGGGCGTTCGGGTAGGTGTGGCCGATACGGGCCTGCAGATCGGCGACAAGCTGCACCCTGAACTGGTCGGCCGCTACCGCGGCCTCGGCACCGATGGCTTTGGCGGCAGCCTCGACGATGACAATGGTCATGGAACCCATGTGGCGGGTATCATCGCCGCCAACCGGGACGGCAAAGGCATGATGGGCGTTGCCTCGGGCTCCGAGATTGTCGCCTTGAGAGTCCTGCTGGATGATGCTTCTCTCGAAGAACAGCAGGTCGCAGCAGAAAGCGCCTACCGCTATGCCCTCAAGCAGGGTGTGCGCATTTTCAACGCGTCCTATGGCTATCCCGGCCCGTTCACCGACTACAGCCCGGACATGATCGAGTCTTTCGCTGCCAAGGAACTCAATGCCTATCGCGAAGTCGTCAATGCGGGCGGTGTGATGGTGGTGGCCGCAGGCAACGACAGCTGGTCGGTGCCAAGCGTTCCAGGCGCCCTGCCGATGTTCTTTCCCGAATTGCAACGCGGCTGGATGACTGTCGCCGCTGTCGATCCCGCAGGAGAACTCGCCTGGTATTCACAACGCTGTGGCGGTGGCGCAAAATATTTCTGCATTTCCGCACCAGGCGGAGACCATTTCTACGGTGAAGAGGGCCTGATCAACTCAACTTGGCTCGACGAAACGTATCTCGGCGAGCAGGGCACGTCCATGGCCGCACCGCACGTGACAGGTGCGCTCGCCATTGCCAAGCAGCTTTATCCCAATGCCAGCGAACAAGAGCTTGCCCAGCTGGTGTTCCAGACGGCCACCGATATCGGTGACGCCGGTCTGGATGACATCTACGGCTGGGGCCTGCTCAATGTCGGCAACCTGGTGACGACCAACGAGGCCGAAGCCGGCGTGATCTATACGCAGGCGGCCTGGTCTCATGCAACGACCGTGAACCGGATTGCCGATGTGATTGAAAGCCATTCGGCGCAAGCCGGAACGAATGGCTACGGCCTCTGGCTCACCCCGTTTGCCAGCCGGTCAAGCCTTTCGCTTGGAAACGCCGGCCTCTCCGGCGATTACACGACCGGCGGCCTGATCGGCGGTATCGACTATGCGCTCGACGATCGCTGGACGGTGGGTGCAGCCGTCGGCTTCAGCCAGAACCGGTTCGCCGCCGATAATGGCAACCACGCCGAAGATACGTCCTATCATGCGGCACCCTACATCGCCTTTGACGACGACACGTTCTTTGCCAATGCCACACTCGGTGCCAGCTTCTTCTCCGGCAAGACGCGCCGTGTACGGGCGCCGGGCATGGACGATACGATCCTCGGTCTTGCGGGTCTCGACGTCGCCGGCGATCAGAGCGACCGGGCTTTGTGGGCGACCACGCGGATCGGCAGCCATTTTGCGTTCGATGACCTGAAGGTCTCCCCCTATGTCTTCAGCCGGATGGTGCGCCAGCATCTGGGTGGCGTGAATGAAACCGGGACCAGCGTTCTCGTGCTGAGCGCGGCCAGCGCAACCGCGACGACCGGCGAAGTCGGCGTCGGCATGAAAGTCAGCACGGCACCCGTCGCGTTGAGCGGCCTCGACGTGACGCCCTCCTTGAACATCGCCTACGGCCGCAGCTTCGGCGACTTCAAGCGCAAGCTCGAGCTCATGGGGTCTCCGATAGTCAGCAAGATCGATCCGGATAAAAACCGTGTGGCCCTGGAGACGGACTTGCTGTTCGCCCACTCGACCTCGGCGCTGGAAGGCAAGCTGAGCTACCGCGCCAGCCTAAACAGCGACGCCGTCAGCCACACAATCGCAGCGACCATCGACATGAGGTTCTAAATTCCAAGGCGGGGGCGCAGGAGCATTTCTGCAGAGAGAGAAAGCCCCGCTCTACAGACGGCCGCGCAACAACAAAACCGGCCTTTGACGGCGCGTGGTTTGAAAACATTCGTGCCACACACTCGAAACGAAAATCAGGAAGCGCCGATATGAGCACGTTTGCCGAAATCCAGTCCAAGATCCAGCCCGACTTGCCTTCGCAGGAAGTCAACCTGGGCGACAACAGGGCGAGCCTTACCGTAGCGCAGGCGAAGCTTCTCGTTTCGCAGGGCGTGGTATTTGCTAGTAACGACGTGATCTCGATCAAGGACCTAACAGACACAATCGAGGGGCTGAGCGCTTCGCGCATCGCCGCGCTGAAATCGCTGGGCGTATCGCAAATTCTGGCAACGGATGGCAACCTTTCCCTCGGCCTCGACCAGATCAACGCCCTTGCCACAAACGGCATCACCACAGGCGTGCAGCACGAAACGATGAGCGCCGCGACGGGCCAAGATGTGCCGGTCGGTCGCCCGCTCGGATCGGGCATCGGCCAATCCATCGTGGCGCTGGGCGACGGGTCCTATGCGGTCATCTACCGGGGCGCCCCAGTCGCAGGTGCCGGAAGCAGCATCTACACCCAGCATTATGACGCATCCGGAAACCCGCTGGGAGCCGTGACGCAGGTCAGTGGGGCGGCGCTGACGAGTGAATCGCAGTCAACGGCAGCGGCATTGGCGGATGGCGGGTATGTCGTCGTCTGGTCGCACAACGGCGGCTCCTCCTCCAGCGCCGTTTACGCGCAAAGGTTCGATGCGGAGGGCGATGCCGTGGGCGGCCCAGCCCAACTTACTACTGACGGGCCGCGCAAATACATGCCCGGTGTGACCGGCCTGTCGGATGGCGGTTACCTGGTCACCATCTATCAGAATGCCGGGTCAGACGCCGGTCTGACCTTTCAGCGTTATGACGCCAATGGCCAGCCGGTTGGCAGCCGTCAGGCTCTGAGTCCTGCGGTTGATCTGACCATTTCGATCAGTGATGAGGGCGCCAAGATCACCGACACCGTGGAAATGGCCGATGGTCGGGTCATGATCATCTGGGGGGTAGGGGGGAGTGACGAAAGGGCACTGGCCGCGCAGATCATCGACGCCTCTGGCTCGAAAGTAGGAGACGCCTTCTTCGTCAACGCCCCGACGGACGCCGCTCATGAGACGCCTTCAGTCGCCTCGCTTTCGGACGGGCGCTTTGCCGTTACCTGGATCAGCTATACCCTTGAAAATGCGATCGTTGTCCAGCTCTTTGATGATCAAGGCAACAAGGTCGGTTCCGAAGTAACCATCAATTCCAGCCTCTATGCGCAGGATCCTCCGAAGATCACCGCACTGGAAAACGGTCGTTACGTCGTCACTTGGGCATGGGGCGGTCAGGACGATCCGAACTCAGCGCCCGGCCAGCATATTGGCATCTACGCGCAGATCCTCGACTCCGACGGCACGAAGATCGGCCCGGTCTCGGTCGTCAACACGACAGTCGTCGGGGATCAGTTTGACCCGCAGGTCGTCGGGCTTGCCGGAGGCGGCTATGTAGTCGTCTGGACCGACTACCTCAACACCAGCAGCGCCTCCTTCGAAATCAACGCACAGGTTTTCAGTGCCGATGGCATCAAGATCGGCAATGAGCTGGACATCAACGTCAATGAAGCCAATGCCCAGCGGCTTCAGAAAATAACGGCGCTGGCGGGCGGCGGTTTCGCCGTAACATGGCTCGACGCGAGCGATGGCAAATACTACACGCGGACCTTTCAGAACGACACCGAACAGGCGACCGTGAGCGATACGGCCTCGGCGATCTCCGCGCTCACCGTTCCGGGGGTTGCGAACCTTCGTGAACTGGATATCGACGCCGTAACGATTTCTGACGGCGGCAGCGTCACGCTTTCAAAGGCGGTCGCGACCGCTCTCATAGATATTTCCGGTTTCCGCATCACCGGCGCCGGCGGCATTGTGGTCGGCGGCACGGGCACCGTACTCGACGACTTTTCGGCGACCGATATCGCTCACCTCAAGACGCTTGGTGTGAACGGTCTGGACGTCAGCGACAACAAGATCACCCTGGCCCTCGACCAGGCGACAGCCTATCTCGACGCCGGGATCACCTTGGCCAGCGGCGATGCGGCGACGGTCAAGATGACATTTCTACAGATGGTCGCGTTGGACAGCAAACTTGCCGCGCTCGCCAACTTCGGCATGAACACCGTCGACCTCGCAGAGAACGAGATCGCGCTTGGCCTGGTTGGATACCGATATCTCGACAGCATTGGCGTGCGCTTTGCGGCCTCAGATGTCCTGACGCTCACCGACTACAAATTCAACATTGTCAATCTGACGGTAGCGCAGATCGCTGAACTGGCCGAGTGGGGCGTAACGAAAATCGACACGAATGTCGCTGAGACCGAACCGGCCGTTTTCTCATTGGCGCAGGTGAAGGCTTTCGCCGCCGGTGGGATCAGTTTCGCCGCGGACGAGTTGGTTCATCTTTCCGACAGCGCAACGGCCTTGTCGAGCCTCAGCGCCTCCGACGTCGCCGATCTCGCGACGGTCGGTGTTTCGAAGGTGGTCGCTGACCAGGCTCTGGCGCTCACTGTTTCGCAGTTCGCCGCCTTTGCTCAGCACGGTGTCGGCATAGAATCCGTTAACGGCAAGGTTACGGTGCACGACAGTGGAGCCAATTTCGCCGCACTAGCCATCGACGGGATCGCTGACCTTTCGGTTCTCGGCATCACGACGCTCGACGTGACGGACGACAAGGCCGTGCTTTCGCTGGCCGCGATCAAGGCTCTTTCGGCTGTAAATGCTCATTTCGCCGACGGCGACCGGATCGTCATGGGCGTATCGGCCGCATCGCTTGCGGAGATGAGCGGCGACGATCTAGCCCAGGCGAAGGCCTTCGGGATTGCCGCGATTACCACGGCGGAGTCCAGTCTGGATCTCTCCGTCGCAACAGCCAGAACGGTCAAAAACGCAGGCTTGTCGCTTGATTCGGATTTTACAGCCCGCATCACCGATACGGCCGCAAATCTTCTAACGGTCAGTTTTCAAGACGTTGCCAACTATCGCGAGATGGGGGTCGATGTTCTCAGGCTGGTCGATAGTGGCAGCGCCATCTCTGGTCTGTCACTTGCCAACATCGCCAATCTCGCGGGCAGGAACGTCGGCGAAGTCGATGTGACCAATGGCGCCGTGACGCTGAGCCTCGCGCAGGCAAACCAGTTTGCGGCTTCGGAAATCGTCTTCAACGCGGCGGATATCGTCGTCGTTACCGCTTCTTCGGCAACCTGGAGCGACCCGGACACGCTCGATCTTATAGGATTGGCGGCCATTCATATCGACCTGATCGATGCCTCCGACAACAAGCTTACCCTGACACTTGCCGCAGCCCAGACCTATTTGGGCGCCGGCATCGGGTTCACGGGCGCCGATGCCGTCACGGTAAAGATAGGTTATGCCGAAGCAAAAACGCTTACTAAGACAATGGGCAGCGCACTGCATGACGCCGGTGTGGATCGTATCGACATCGATATGACGGCAAGCGAACTAAAGGCACTGACCTATACCGAGTTGAACGCTTTCGTTGCCGCGGGTGTCGATGGCATCACCGGGCTGACGCGTGTCGCCTTCTCCAACCTCACCTACGATCTCACTACCCATACGGCGAATTACAACCCCGTCATTTCCTCCGATGGCGGTGGCGCGACCGCTGCAGTCACCATCGCCGAGAACACGAAGGCCGTCACCACCCTCAAGGCCACTGACAAAGAAGCGGCAACGCTCACCTATTCTATCGTTGGCGGTGCGGACAAAGCGCTCTTCACCATCAATGCCCAGACCGGCGCGCTCGTTTTCAAGGCCACCCCCGACTACGAGACGCCAAAGGACGGAGGAAAGAACAACGCCTATGACGTCATCGTGCAGGTCAGCGACGGAAAGCTGATCGATACACAGGCGCTCACGGTGAGCGTGAAAGATGTCAACGAGGTCCCTTCCGCGCCCACTCTCTCAGGCACCGTCGTCAAGGAGAACGTCGCGACCGGAACTCTTGTGGGAACCTTTGCGTCAAAGGATCCTGAAGGCAAGGTGCTGAGCTACAAGCTTCTCGATACGGCAGGTGGCCTCTTCAAGCTCTCGGGCTCCAAGCTCATGACGGCTAAAGCGATCGATTACGAGAAGGCGCAGAAAGACACGGTGACAATCGAGGTCTTTGATGGCGTGAACAAGGTGACGAAGGTGTTCACGATCACCATCAGTGATATCCTGGAAACCATCACCGGCACGGCGAAAGGCGAGGTGCTCAAGGGTGGTATCGGCATGGACCGCATCGTGGGCTTTGCCGGCAATGACGCGCTCTACGGATATGGCGGAAACGATCTTCTGGAAGGCGGCGACGGCAATGACGTGCTGTTTGGTGGGGCCGGCGCGGACCGGCTCCTTGGCGGAAACGGAATTGACACCGCGTCCTATGCGGGTGCAGCAACGGGTGTCAGTGCAAGTCTCGCTAACCCTTCGGCCAACACCGGTGATGCCAAGGGCGACACCTATTCATCGGTCGAGAATCTTAGCGGCTCGTCCTATGCCGACAGACTGATCGGCGACGGCAAGACGAACGTGCTCAATGGCGCCGCAGGGGACGATGTGCTCGAAGGCGGCGACGGAGACGATGTGTTGATCGGTGGCATCGGTGCAGATCGTCTCATCGGTGGCACCGGAAGCGACACGGCATCTTATGCCGGCGCGAAGGCGTGGGTCGTGGCAAACCTGTTGAAATCCTCCGTCAACACCGGCGACGCCAAAGGTGACACCTATTCGTCCATCGAGAACCTCGCCGGCTCCTCCTATGCCGATCGTCTCATTGGCGATGCCAAGGCCAACATCATCGATGGTGATGCCGGCGACGACGTGCTTTCTGGCGGCGCGGGAAATGACTGGCTCATCGGTGGTGCAGGTTTCGACGACCTCTACGGCGGCGCGGGCAGCGACCGCTTCCTCTTCCGGTCGGCGAAGGAACTCGGAACATCGAAAACGGCAACGGACACGATCTTCGATTTCTCACAGAAGGAGAAGGATTTGATCGACGTCACTGCGATCGATGCGAGCCTGAAAAAGGCAGGAGATCAAGCCTTCACCTTCATCGGCACGGGCGAATTCTCAAACACCGCCGGCGAACTCCGCTATGAAAAGGCAAAGGCTGACACCTACGTCTATGGTGATATCAATGGTGACGGAAAAGCTGATTTCGTACTGCACATCGATGCTGCTCTCACGCTGAGGGCAGGCGACTTCCTGCTGTAACCAACGGGTCGGGCCGTGATGCAGCAATGCATCCGGCACCTTTTTGGTCGCGACTGTTGTAATGGATGGTCAGTCGCCCACGCTGTGTTGGTGGTGATGGTGACGATGTGTGCTCACAAACTCCCGTGGCACGCAACAGCTCAGAGAGCGGTCGCAACCGCACAGAAAAATACACCCTGTAAGTGCATCGAGAGGATTCGAAAACTAAGCGTTGACGAGTGACCCTAGAACCCGTATAGATACGTTATCGATCTTTTGCTTGCCGAGCTTGTCTACCGCGCGATTGGCACCGCGTTCTAAGCGAACTTCTCTTTCAAAAATAGTCGGTTTTCGTCTGCGTGGCATCTGCTCCGCAGTTACTCACTCTATGCTTGAAAGGGTTCATGATGACCACTGGCACAGTTAAATGGTTCAATTCCACCAAGGGCTTCGGCTTCATCCAGCCTGACAATGGCGGCGCCGATGCGTTCGTCCACATTTCTGCCGTCGAGCGCGCCGGCATGCGCGAACTCATCGAAGGCCAGAAGATCGGCTTCGAAATGGAACGCGACAACAAGTCGGGCAAGATGTCGGCTTGCAATCTGCAGGCTGCCTAACCCCAACCGGGTATCTGCTTTCCGTTGACCACGGATGTACTGGCACTGTCGAGAGCATGATACCCACCAAGGTCAGGCAAACTGCCTGGCCTTTTTTGTTGCCGCCGCATCTGGCGGTCTGAACCGGAACCCCCATGTCACAGACACACAGCAAATCTCGTCAGCAGGCGGAGATTGCCTTCGGCAACGCGCAATCGCAGTTCTTTGCCCGCAACAGCGCTGTCGATGAACTCGATTCTATCGTCCGCTCCCGCGAGGAAAGGACCCTGCGGCTTCGCGAAGCACGGCTGGCAAAAGAAGTGCACGACCGCGCGACAGCAACCGCCTCCCTGCTCGCCAGACGAACAAAAATCCGCTGACCTCTGTCGCAACACCATCCAAGGACAAACGCTTGAAGAACGCCAGAAACAATGAATTCTCCGACCGCCGCGCGGTAGCGGCGGATGCAAAGACTGCGCTCCTGAACGCCTATCGCGCTGCAAAGGCTGCGGCGGAGCCAACCAATTTGGCAAGGCAGGCGGAGCGTATGCCTGGGCCTCACGTACCTTGCGCGAAGCCGGCGCCCACATTCCGTTCGCCCCGACTGGCCCGTCTCACCGATCCTCGGCATCCAGGCCGCTATCCGCCGCAAGCCTTTCGCTCAGGGCTATCCCGCCCAGGATTGCACGCTGATGGGCGATCGCGGCCTATACGGTCGAAGGGGCCCTATGCCCAATTTATGGAACACCGCAAGGGCCGCCTGAAATGCGGCTATCTCGCCGATATCGTCGTGCTGTTTCACGATATCGAGGAGATGCAGGCGGATGTTCTGCAAGAGGTGGCTCCTCCGCTCACGATTTGTGGCGGCAAGGTCAGCTATCGCAGAAGCGCTTAGTCGGCCATTGGATCCGCTACGAGAATCTTGAGTTCGATCGCGTTTTGTAGCAGCGGGCCGCAAGTTCGCATCCCATCAAGAGCGGAAACCGATCTCGGTTAAGGCTTTTGCTCGGCTCAAGGTCACTCGACCCGAGCCTATTTTTACCCCGACGCCCGTCGGCCCGTTCAATGCTGCATTGATAGTTTCCGGGTGTTCCCCACCGCAAAACTGGCCTCAATGGAGCAGTAAATCCTCTTTCCGGTTGGTTCAAGGCTCCGCCGCATTCGATCTAGGCTGAAGACGCGCTTAGCCAGCGAGGTGCCTCGGGCACTCAAATGATGTCGTCTCCGATTGGCAAAAAAGTAGAGAACGCCCTTTTTCGGTGATCGGGCTTTTGCACGTACACTCCCGAGGCCGTGTTTTGGGTCAAAGTGACCGTTCGATACCGGAACGCAGCCAGCGGTTAGGCTGCTGCAACAGCACCTTCTATTCACTGATAATTAACCACAAAATGCTCTCTTTAAGCGAGGTTTAGTTTTGCGTCCTTTTTAGCCTTCTTATACGGACAAGGACGATGCGCAAATTGCCGGGATCGAGAAGAAGCCCAAAGCTAACCCTAGTTGCCCCAACTCGCGGAGTTGCTTTTCATCCATCGCCGGTCTGGGAGGCTGGCACACCGTTCTCGTCCTCATCGAGGCTTGTGCGACCCGCGGTCAATCCAGCCGCCAGACGGCATAATTTGTTGCTTTCAAGCGCTGTGTTGCTTGGTTGCCTAATGGCTGGCACCGCACACCCAGTATTGGCGCAGACCGCCTGGACCGGAGCTTCGGGGAACGACGACTGGTTCGACGCAGGAAACTGGGACACTTTGGCCGTGCCGGATGCGTCCACGTCTATCGAGGTAAACCCCGGCAATGCCATCATTTCCGGCAACGATGCCGAAGGCGACACGGTCACCATACGATCTGGCGGCACGGTGACCGTGACGGGGACGGGCTCCACATTGACGACCACGGAAACCCGTACGGATGGCGGAGCGTTCAATATCGAAAACGGTGGCCTGGTCACCAACAGCAGCGGCATCATCGACGGTATTGCCACCGTGTCGGGGGGTGATGGTAGCGGGAATGCCTCGACCTGGATCAACAACAGCTATTTCGTGGTTGGTGAAGGCGCCACTGGCGCACTGAATATCCTCAGTGGTGGCAGGGTTCTCGTAAACACGGATGCCTCTCTTGGGCAATTGTTCCACGGCGACGCGCTGGTTTCTGGAAACGGTTCATCTTGGGAAAATACAGGACGGCTGACCATCGATAATGGAAGTTTGCGGATTGAGGATGGCGGGCGCGTTTCAAATACCCTGGCTATTATTGGCGACTTGAGTGCCGCGGATGTGGTTGTCACCGGCGGAACTTCGACATGGGTCAATTCCGGACAGCTTACCGTCGGCAGTTATGGCACAGGTATCATGCGGGTCGAAGACGGTGCCACCGTGACTAGTTCCCAGGGCTATGTGGGAGCCGGTGCCGGCAGCGTCGGAACCGTTACAGTGACGGGAAGCAATTCGAACTGGGAAGTGACGGACTTCAACCTCGTCCTGGGTAATTTCGGCGTTGGCTCGGTGACCATCGAAGATGGGGCGCGCGTTTTTGCGAAGAGGGGCGTACACCTCGGCATTTCAGCGACAGACGCTAGCGGAACGCTGAGTGTCAACGGCACGCCGGGGGGCCGCGGGATTCTGGAAACGAGTGGGTTCCGGGGCGGCATGGGAACAGCTGATCTGACAATTGATGGCGGTATTGTGCGCGCTATCGACGATAACGCCTCATTCTTCTCCAACTACGGCAGTCAGCAGGTGAACCTTGGCGCTGGTGGTGGAATCATCGACACGAATGGCCATGATATCGGCATCGCTCCTGTAATTGCAGGCGTTGGCAGTTTGACGAAGGACGGCTTGGGTACATTGAGCCTGACTGGTGAGAACACCTACGGCGGCGGCACCACGATCTTCGAAGGCACATTGCAGCTTGGCGACGGGGGGACGACGGGTTCGATCCTTGGCGACGTTACCAATAACGGTATCCTGGCCTTCAACCGCGCGGATTTAGTGACATTCGATGGCGTCATCTCGGGCAGCGGCGCGGTTGAGAAGGCCGGTTCGGGAACCGCGATCCTGACGACAGACAACAGCTATACCGGCGGCACCACGATCACCGCCGGCACGCTCCAGCTGGGCGATGGCGACACGACCGGCGGCATCCTCGGAGACGTCGCCAACGACGGTGTGCTGGCATTCAACCGCTCGGACGATGTGATTTTTTCTGGCCTGATCTCGGGCAACGGAGGGATTGAACAGGCCGGCACCGGCAAGACGACGCTGACCGCTGACAATACCTTTGCAGGCAACACCACGATTGCTGACGGCACGTTGCAACTGGGGAATGGCGGCACCACGGGCTCCGTCGCCGGGAATGTTACAAACGACGGTACTCTGGTCTTTGATCGGTCCAACACCTTGGTGTTCGACGGCGTCATCTCGGGCAGCGGAACGATGGTCAAGAACGGCGCCGGCGTGCTGGAACTGACCGCGAACAACAGCTATCTCGGCGCCACGGCCGTGAATACCGGTACGCTGTTGGTCAATGGCGACCAGAGTGCGGCGACCGGACTGACCACGGTGAACAGCGGCGCCACCCTCGGCGGCAGCGGCACGCTCGGTGGCGACGTAACGATTGCTGACGGTGCTATCCTGGCGCCGGGCAGCAGTCCCGGCACCTTGACGATCAACGGAGACCTGTCGCTGGCCGACGGCGCGACACTGGACTACCAGTTCGGCGAAGCAGGCGTGATCGGCGGCGCCCTCAACGATTTGGTCAATGTCGGTGGTGACCTGATCCTGGACGGGACGCTCAATGTGTCCGTATCGTCCGGCGGCACCTTCGGTAGCGGCATTTACCGAGTGTTCAACTACGATGGCACGCTGACCGACAACGGACTCGAACTCGGTACGATGCCGTTTGGCAGCGACACCATCCTGCAGACGGCGGTCAACCACCAGGTAAACCTGATCAATACGGCAGGGCTGGACCTGAGTTTCTGGGACGGTGATGCCGGCCTCAAGAATGACGGGACGATCAATGGTGGCGACGGCGTCTGGCATGTTGGTGGCGCCGACGACAATTGGACCGAGGCGACCGGGACGATCAATGCGCCCTATGAGAACGGCAGCTTCGCCGTCTTTGCCGGCGCGTCCGGCACGGTGACGGTGGATAATGGCGACGGTGCTGTGAATGTTGCCGGCATGCAGTTTGCCAGCGATGGCTACGCGATCACTGGCGATGCGCTGACACTCGTCGGGCCGCAGGTGACGGTCCGCGTCGGCGACGGAACGGCGACAGGTTCAGGGTACACCGCCACCATCGACACGGAACTGAGCGGCACCAGCCAACTCGTCAAGACCGATCTCGGCACGCTCGTGCTGCGGGGAACGAACACCTATACCGGCGGCACGGCGATTAACGGCGGCACGGTGCAGATCGCCTCCGACGCCAATCTTGGCGCCGCTGCGGGTGGTTTGTCATTCGATGGCGGTACGCTCAACACCACCGCCGACATCACCTCCGGCCGCAGCGTGGATCTGACTGGTGCAGGTACATTCCTGACCGACGCCGGCACGACGGCGACGCTCACCGGCAGTGTGAGCGGCGTCGGTTCCCTGACCAAGGATGGAACGGGAAACCTCGTCATCACCGGCAATGCGACGCAGACCGGAGGCACCACGATCACAGCCGGCATGCTGCAACTCGGAGACGGCGGCACGACGGGCTCGATCTTGGGTAGCGTAACCAACAACGGCATCCTGGCGTTCAACCGCGCGGATGTGGTGACATTCGACGGCACAATATCGGGGACGGGAGGCGTCCACCAAATTGGCAGCGGGAAGACCATTCTCACTGCCGACAACACCTTTGAAGGCAACACCAAGATCGTCACCGGTACGTTGCAACTGGGTGATGGCGGCACCACGGGCTCCGTCGCCGGGGATGTTGCAAACGACGGTACGCTGGTCTTTGATCGGTCCAACACCGTAGTGTTCGACGGCGTCATCTCTGGCAGCGGAATCATGGTCAAGAACGGTGCCGGCGTGCTCGAACTGACCGCGAACAACAGCTATGGCGGCGCGACCGCTGTGAATACCGGTACGCTGCTGGTCAATGGCGACCAGAGTGCGGCGACCGGACTGACCACGGTGAACAGCGGCGCCACCCTCGGCGGCAGCGGCACGCTCGGTGGCGACGTAACGATTGCTGACGGTGCTATCCTGGCGCCGGGCAGCAGTCCTGGCACCTTGACGATCAACGGAGACCTGTCGCTGGCCGACGGCGCGACACTGGACTACCAGTTCGGCGAAGCAGGCGTGGTCGGCGGCGCCCTCAACGATTTGGTCAATGTCGGTGGTGACCTGATCCTGGACGGGACGCTCAATGTGTCCGTATCGTCCGGCGGCACCTTCGGTAGCGGCATTTACCGAGTGTTCAACTACGATGGCACGCTGACCGACAACGGACTCGAACTCGGAACGATGCCGTTTGGCAGCGAAACCCTCTTACAGACATCGGTCGATCACCAGGTAAACCTGATCAATACGGCAGGGCTGGACCTGAACTTTTGGGACGGTGATGCCGGCCCAAAGAACGACGGGACGATCAGTGGTGGCGACGGCGTCTGGCATCTTGGTGGCGCTGACAACAACTGGACCGAGGCGACCGGCGCAATCAACGCCCCGTACCAGAATGGCAGCTTCGCGGTTTTTGCCGGCACCTCCGGCACAGTAACGGTAGACAATAGCGCCGGGGCCGTGACGGTTGCCGGCATGCAGTTTGCCAGCGATGGCTACGCGATCACTGGCGATGCGCTGACACTCGTCGGGCCGCAGGTGACGGTCCGCGTCGGCGACGGAACGGCGACAGGTTCAGGGTACACCGCCACCATCGACACGGAACTGAGCGGCACCAGCCAACTCGTCAAGACCGATCTCGGCACGCTCGTGCTGCGGGGAACGAACACCTATACCGGCGGCACGGCGATTAACGGCGGCACGGTGCAGATCGCCTCCGACGCCAATCTTGGCGCCGCTGCGGGTGGTTTGTCATTCGATGGCGGTACGCTCAACACCACCGCCGACATCACCTCCGGCCGCAGCGTGGATCTGACTGGTGCAGGTACATTCCTGACCGACGCCGGCACGACGGCGACGCTCACCGGCAGTGTGAGCGGCGTCGGTTCCCTGACCAAGGATGGAACGGGAAACCTCGTCATCACCGGCAATGCGACGCAGACCGGAGGCACCACGATCACAGCCGGAACGCTGCAGGTGGGCAATGGTGCCACTTCGGGCAGCCTTGAGGGTAATGTTACGAACAACAGCATCCTGGCGTTCAACCGCTCCGACGACATTACCTTCAATGGCACGATTATTGGTAGCGGTTCTCTCACCAAGCTTGGTTCGGGTACAACTACTCTGTCCGGCGGCAGCAGCTATAGCGGCGGGACCACGATTGACGACGGCACTCTGGAACTCGGCAACGGCGGCACGACGGGCTCGATCCTGGGTGACGTAACCAACAACGGCATCCTGGCGTTCAACCGCGCGGATGTGGTGACATTCGACGGCGTCATCTCGGGGGCGGGGAGTGTCCACCAGATCGGCAGCGGGAAGACCATTCTAACTGCTGACAACACTTATACCCGCGGGACCACGATCGCCGACGGCACCTTGGAACTCGGAGACGGTGGTACGACGGGCTCGCTCCTGGGCGACGTGACCAACAACGGCATCCTGGCGTTCAACCGCACAGATGTGGTGACATTCGACGGTGTAGTTACCGGAACCGGCGGCATCGACCAGACTGGCATGGGAACCACCATTCTCACGGGCGACAATTCCGCCCTGACGGGTAGTTCCCAGGTCCAAAAGGGAATTCTCTCGGTCAACGATGTTCTGGGCGGATCGATGGCGGTCAGAGGCGGGCGACTTCAGGGCATGGGACAGGTGGGGGAAACCACTAATTTTTCCGGCGGCACGATTGCACCCGGAGATTTGATCGGCATGCTCACCGTCGCCGGCGACTATGTCGGCAGTGGGGGCACGCTCGAAATCGAGACCGTACTTGGCGACGACAATTCTGCCACCGACAAACTGATCGTTACCGGCGATACGTCGGGCAACACAAATTTGAAGGTGATCAACCTCGCCGGTGTCGGCGCACAAACCGTCGAAGGCATCAAGATCATCGATGTCGCCGGGGTCTCGGACGGCAGCTTCACGCTTCTCGGGAACTACGTCTTCGAGGGCGACCAGGCGGTGATAGCAGGTGCTTATGCGTATCGCCTCTATCAGGGCGGCGAAAGCACACCCACCGACGGCGATTGGTATCTGCGCTCGGTCCTGAATTCCGAAACTCCCCTCTACCAGCCGCTCACTCCGATCTACGAGGTCTATGCAAACGTGCTGCAGAGCTTCAATGAACTTGATACGCTGCAACAACGCCTTGGCAACCGCTCATGGTCCAGCGGCGCGGCCGTTGCGAACTCGGCGGTCGATGCCGACAGTGCCGGAAGCGGCATGTGGGGGCGGATCCTTGGTCGACAGGCTAGCATCGACCCCAGGAAGTCGACTACAGGAGCGAACTATGACGTAGACATCTGGCAATTGCAGGGCGGGGCAGATGGGGAGCTCTACTCTGGAGATGCAGGTGATCTGGTCGTCGGTTTTTCCGCGCGATACGGCACAATCTCCGCCGATGTGTCTTCGACCATCGGCGACGGCTCGATCACAAGTACCGGTTTTGGCCTGGATGGGTCGATGACCTGGTACGGGACATCCGGCCTTTATCTGGATGCCCAAGCGAACGCCACCTGGTACGACAGCAACCTTTCCTCTTCCGCTGTGGCTACCGGCCGGATTTCGGGCAATGATGGCTTCGGCTATGCATTCGGACTGGAGGCAGGACAACAGATTGCGCTCGGCACCAATTGGTCAGTGACCCCGCAGGCGCAGCTGACCTATTCGAGAATCGACTACAATGACTTCACCGATCCCTTCGGCGGTGCGGTTTCGCTGAAGGACGCGCATAAGCTCAGAGGGCGCCTTGGCATTTCTGCCGACTATGAGAACAGCTGGGCCGACAGAAACGGCCAGACACGTCGTCTCCATGCCTATGGCGTTGCGAACCTCTACTACGACTTACAGTCGAACTCGGATGTCCGGGTTTCCGGTGTCAAGTTCATGACCGAGCAAGAAGCACTTTGGGGTGGCCTCGGTCTAGGGGGCACCTACAGTTGGGGCAATGATAAGTACGCCATTTATGGGGAAGCTACGGTCGACACGAATCTAAACAACTTCGGGCATAACCATACTCTGACAGGGAGAATGGGTCTGAATGTTAAATTTTAGGTTGCGAATATGCTTGTTGCCCAGACAAAATCTCCTGAGCGGTAAACAGGTTGTGAAAAGGCTCGAATAGCCTCGTGTCATCGACATGGCCGGCAGGGAAAAGCGGTGACATCGCCGATACCTAGCGCCCATCTTCGTAAGATATAAGCGTCCGGAAAGCGACGCCACCGCCACCGTCAGCCTCAATAAAGCCTGACGCACTGGTGATGCGACGGAGTCATTGCGGCCTGTGGCGACTTCCGGCGTTCACGCCGAGGGGATGGGCTTGCCCGCTCTCCAACGCGGGTTGATAGGCCCCTTATTTTGAAGGAGCGAAGCCTAGCTACATTTTCGGGCGGGCATCGCCCTACCGCTATAGGTCTCCTCATCATGGTGACAAATGAATACAGTATTTGGGAGGGCGTTGTGAAACGGGAGGTAATTTGGCCATGTTCGGACCAGCTTCACGCGATATTTACGGACACAGGGTAATCACAGTCTTAGCCATGTGGACGAGGGGCAAGAGTTGATCTTAGTGTGCGGTACGGTATGAGCTATCAGAGCGTCATTGGTCTGCTGAATACCAGTATGTCGGCGATCTTTTGTGTGTCCCTGTTCGTTCTTTGGCTCCATCATAAACACCTTAAATATATTGGCATCCTAGTTCTTTCATATGCGATAAGGGTTCTTTGCTTCGGTATATTCTATTTTGCCTTTGCGTTAGAGAATCCCGTATTGCGGTTGTCGGCTAACGTATTCCTAATGCTAGCAATGATATTGTTGTCCGTCGGGTTGTCCAATCGGCGCGGACGAAGGCCACGCTATGAGATCCTCGTCAGTATCGCGGCAATTGCGTTGGGAGCGCTCTATTACCATCAGTTCGTAGCGCTTAGCCTTCTGGCGCGGGTTATTTACCTCAATTGCGGGCTCGCGGCGGTCGGTTTCATCATGCTGCTGGACGTTGCAAAGGCATCATACCGAACTCCGGTTGAGCAAGTGCTGCTTGGCCTTATAATCATTTCGTGTGCGGGTTTCTTGCTCAGGCCTCTTTATTTACTCGCGTCAGGCGCCGAGGTCGGACAGTTCGAGGGAAGTTATTGGCTGGTCGTCTCGATCTCGGATGCTCTTATTTGCGCAATGACGGCGGTTGGCATATTCGCGGTGATCGCAAGCGACGTTATGGAGGGCATGAAATCGGACGCTCAAGTCGACGCTTTGTCCGGGCTACTCAATCGCAGGGGTTTTGAACCCCGTGCGCGCGACGCGTTGGCGAGACAGACCATCAACGCCCCTGTTGCGGTGATCCTGAGTGACCTCGATCACTTTAAATCGATTAACGATCGTTTTGGGCATATCGGCGGCGACAGGATTATCCAATGCTTTTCAGAAGTCCTCAAAGAAAGAGCCCCGCGTGACGCGATCATAACCCGCCTTGGCGGCGAGGAATTTGCGGTATTGCTTCCACCCGGCAAGGCCACTGCTGCGCACCTTTTAGCCGAAGAGGCTCGGAAGGCATTCAAAGAGGTCGCACCGTCTGTCGTTTCGGGAGAGGCCCAGCCGACGGCCAGTTTTGGAATTGCAATTGCGCAGGAGTGCGAGAGCCTCGAAGCGCTCATGGATCGTGCCGATCGCACTCTTTACCAGGCCAAAGCTGATGGACGTGATTGCGTTCGGCCCGCTGGCCAAAATTCGCGCGCTGGAATGTCGTCTAGTTGAGAAGCTAAATCCAGCTTGCCAACGCTGTGTTGGCTATCGACAGGATCTGACCCAGTTTGCGATTTCACCGCAAGCGACGAACTGCCCAAAACGACTTTTTGTCGATTGCTCATCCTGGCTCGGGTGGAGCGCCAAATGATGACTGTGTGAAATCTTGCTGATATCGAAATAGAAGAGCTCACCAAGTGTCCTGGACTCCTCGCACGGAACCAATAAATTCGCGCAGTGTAATCTCCACGTTCCGCTAAGATGCAGAGACTGCCGCAAAATGTCTGACACAGACTGAAGTGGCGTCGGTTCGAATCCGGTCAAGAGCTTAAAAGGGAACTCAAAGAACACAATCTTGTCCAGCGACGGTGGTCGTAAACTTCCAGGAAGAAAAAACTTGACCGGCGCGGCGCCGGTCACACTGCTTCTTCCTCTTCACGTTCCCCGGGGTTGGCTCGCCGCCAGCGAGCAGTGGGAAGGTGTGGCTTAATACCAACGCCCACGGCCATAAAAGCCGCCGCCCAATACGGCGACGATAAGAACGATGATGAGAAGGGTGGTGATGTTCATGGCAGGCTCCTGTGAGTGCTCGCTACCGTCTCCGCCGCGTTACCGTAGGTGGCACGCTGCGGACGGATGGCACCTCACTTCGAACGAACGTTCCATGAGCGGTCTTGTTCCGTAGGAAAATCGGCGTGGCTGCGATGCGTCCGCCGCATTGCCCCGTTTGCCGCAGCGCGGAAAAAGGCGCAGAGTCGATCGCAGGCAGCGGGCATCTACCGCTGCGCTTTCCAAGGCAGCGATGCCAGGAGGTCGAAATGATTTTGCGGGATATGACAAGAGCGGAATGCGAGGCCGCGCTGTCGGCGAACAGCATAGGCCATCTGGGATGTATCTCGGGCAGCCGGCCCTATGTCGTGCCGATCCGCTACGTCTACCAGAAACGCGTTTTCTACAGTTTTTCCCTGCCGGGAAAGAAGATCGACAGTCTTCGCTTCAATCCACATGTCTGCGTGCAGGTCGAGCAGCTGGCGACGCTGGAAGAGTGGAAGAGCGTGCTTCTGGAGGGCGTCTACCGGGAAATGCCTGACGACGAACAGGACAATAGCGAACACATGCGTGCCTGGCGGCTCCTGCAGGAGCGCGGCAACTGGTGGGAACCGGGCGCCTACAAGCCCGAAGGAGTTGCGTATCCGGACGCGCAAACGCGGCCCATCTTCTATCGCGTGGAGATCGACACATTGTCGGGGCGGCAGGCCACGATGGCCTGACGTCAGGGGCGACATTCCTGTGAGCGAGCCTGAAGGCCTCGCCGTCTCGATTTGACATCCGCGGCGCCTGCCCCAGGTTTCCGCTTGCATCGGTTCGGGGAGATGAAGTCGCCATGCGCAGTCATGCCCGGCGAATAGGCGCATCCGTAAGAAGGCTGCTCGGCGGCGAGACGCGTGGCCCTGCAAGCCCGGTTTCCTCGATGCGCAGCTTCTGGGGCCTGATGCGCGCCTATTGGCTTTCCGAAAGCTGGCGCGAGGCCTGGGGACTGACATCCGCCATCCTCGTGCTGACGGCATTGTCCGCCCAAGCCAGCGTCTGGTTCGCCGTCACCTCGGGCGAATTGATCAACCGGATCGCCTACTTCCACCATCCGACCACCCGCACCACCCCCACGGCCCTGCTGACGACAGCGGCAACGCTTGCCGCGATCGCCATCCTGAAGGACGTGTGTTTCACTGCAGTCCGCCATTTCTTTTCGACCACGCTCCACCGCAAGTGGCGCGAATGGCTCGACCGGCGCTTCAACGAAGCCCTGCTCGATACCAACCACACGCATTTCCATCTTCAGCAATTCGGATCCGACGCGACCGGATCGGCTACCCCCGCGCCCGACAATGTCGATCAACGCGTCCAGGAATCGATCAAAGGCATGACCGGGGGCGCAATCGGGCTCGCGATGGGCATTGCCGGCGTCGTGCTGTCCCTTGGCTTCGTCGGCAGAAAGCTCATCGAGATGTCGAGCCATGTCAGAGGGCTCGCGTTCCTGGGCAGCTATGGCAGCGCGTTCCTGGCCTTCGCGGCGGTCGCGATTTACGTGTCGCTCAACACCGTCGTCGCGGCGAAGCTCGGTGGGATCCTCCAGCGCCTGTCGGTGCGCATGCAATGGGCCGAGGGCAGCTACCGCGCCGAATTGAACACCCTGCTGCATCGCAGCTTCCATGTTGCCGTCCTCCATGGCGAAAGGGCCCAGAAGGTCGTCAATGCGCGCCGGTATCTCGACATCGACAAAACCTGGGCTAGCCTGAACCGGGTGACTGCCGGCTATTTGGGGTTCGAACTCGTCCACAATTTCATCGGCTCGCGAATCGTCGCCTATGCGCCGGGCCTGATTCCCTACATGGACAACAAGGTCAGCCTGCAGCACTACGTTACGGGTGCCGAGCTGGCCAATGCGCTCATCAACGAATGTTCGTGGTTCATTCACGTCATGCCCGACATTGCAACGCTGAGGGCGAATGCCCGCCGCATAACCGATCTCGCGGAGGCGATCGAAACCGTTCAGCGACCCGAGGTATTCTATTCGCAAACCGGCCTGTACGAATTCCAGTATACGAAGCAGGATTCCGCGCTCGGTCTCGCTCTTCGGCAGATCGAGCTTCTGCATGCGGGCGCCGATCTTCCTTTTCTGGCCGCCACAAATCTACGGTTCCTGCCGGGCGAGTGGACCTTGGTCGTTGGCGAGTCCGGGAGCGGCAAGACCTCGCTTCTCAAGGCGATCAACGGTCTATGGGCGCATGGTCGCGGCAAGATCGCGATGCCGAGGCATGTCAGGACCCTGTATGCCGCCCAGGACGTCAAGCTTCAGGCAGTGTCCTTGAAGGATCTCGTCTGCCTTCCGGACGCGGCCGGGGACTACCCCGATACGCGCGTCGCGGTGGCGTTGCACGAGGCGGGGCTCGGCGAACTCATCGACGAACTCCTGAAGGAAGGCCGCGACGGCCAAAGCTGGGACCTGCTTTTGTCCGGAGGCCAGAAGCAGAAGCTTGTTCTTGCCAGGATCCTCCTGCTCCGGCCCGGCCTGCTGTTTCTCGACGAGGCAACGAGCGCGCTCGATACCCAGGCCGTGTACGCGTTCCATCAGGCGATCAGGGACCATTGCCCGGAGGCGACGGTGATCGCCGTCATGCATGACGTTTCGCCCATACGATCCGCGAGCGGTGCCGATTTCTTCGACAGCGTGCTCTCCGTTGAGAACGGCGTGGCGGAAAAAACACCCATCGCGGCGTGGCGTCAGGCGGCGGAGGGGTGACGACGGCGGGGCCGGCTCGACTGGAATCGCCCGCTGCCGTTTTGACCGTTCCGATTGGATGACGCCGAAGGGAACCTCTTCCAGCCCTGATGGGTTTCTCCTCGTTAGATCGGGCGCTACTGGCATTCCGCCGGCACTCCCGAATTGGAGAATGTCATGAGAACGATGTTGATTGCGATCGGCCTGGTGTCTGCTCTGTGCGGGTCGGCGTTCGCAGCCGAGCCTGCCAAGATGGTCGACACCAAGATGGGCAAGGCTTTGGCCGACGAGAAGGGGATGATCCTCTACACTTTCGACAAGGATGCCAAAGACAAGTCAAACTGCGATGCGGACTGCCTGAAGAAATGGCCGGCATTCCACGCCGCCGCGAGCGCCAAGGCTGAAGGAGAATGGTCTTTGGTCAAGGCGGCGGACGGCATGGAGATGTGGGCCTATGAAGGCAAGCCGCTCTACACCTATGTCGAGGACAAGAAGGCCGGTGAAACCAACGGCGACGGCGTCGGGGGCGTTTGGCATCTGGCCAAGTAACCAATCCGCAATCCCTTGAACGGGCGATCTTCGGATCGCCCGCTGTCCAGCGAAAGAATGACGGAGCCGGCAAATTTCTCAGTCGAGGGTGCCGGCTTTGCTGTGCGGACATGCCTCCGGCACGCGCGGGGACCCCTATGGGCTCAACAGCATACGGGCCATCGCGTCTGCGATCGCATGATCTTCATAGGGTTTCGCGAAGAACCGGCTCCCCGTCGGCAGGTTGCTCTCTTCGATGATTGCATTGCCGGACGCGACGATCAATTTCACCGGCGGCCATCGATCACGGATGTAGTGGGCCAGTTTGATGCCGTCCATCGTTCCCGGCATCTGTACATCCGTGAACACCAGGTCGATGTCCGCTCTCGCTTCCAGGATGCGAATGGCCTCGTCGGCGTCGCTCGCCTCAAGGGCCTCGTAACCCGCAGATCGCACCAGATCGATGGCGCTCATCCGAATGAGAGCACTGTCTTCGACCACGAGGATGACCGCCTTGCCGTTGAACATCTGACCCTCATCAGGGCATCGTTTGAAGCGGACCCTGTCCGCTCCCTGATAGAGCGTTCCAGCGGGGGATAAGTTCCTGGATCGTTTCCGCTTTTCTTCGAATCGCGAAAACGCTCCCTCTCTTTGTTTTTTGCAATTCCGGGCGCGAAACCGCTGCGCACTTTTGCTGGAATAGCTCTAGGCGGCGGCCGGAAGTCTGGTTTGGCGATCGGCGTCTCCCCGATGCCTGATGGTTATGGCGGTCCCGGGGTTCGCATCGCTCACCTGGATTTCGCCGTTTAGGTTCCTGGCAAGCGCTTCGACGATGCCGGTCCCAAGGCCGGACTTGGGGGCAACGCTACCGGTCGGCATGCCGATGCCGTCGTCAGTGACAGAAAGCGTCCAGTCGCCGCCCGTTGAGCAATAGTCGACAAGGATCGTGCCGGTTTGCTGCCCCGGGAAGGCGTGCTTGAGCGCGTTGATCACCAATTCGGTCACGATCAGCCCAAGGCTGATGGAAATGTCGGCTTCCACCGCGCTGTCATCCACTGTCACCGATATCGAAAGCCGGTCGTCGTCGGCGATCATCGACGCGCCAAGGCTTTCGCAAAGCTGCGTGAAGTAGGTGCGAAGCTCGACGCTGCCGCCGCTGGACGTAGAAAGCTGCCGTTGCACGGCCGCGATCGACATGACCCGGTGATGGGCGTTGTGCAGATGGCCGCGCGCTTCCTCGGACTGAACCCGGCGTGCGCTCTGCATGAACGCTGGCGATGATCTGAAGGCTGTTGGCGACGCGGTGCTGGACCTCCTGCATCAGGATGGCCTTCTCCCGGATAAGATCGTCTTTCAGTTTCGCTTCGGCGCGCGCGTCCGTGACGTCGGTGATGGCCAGCAGGAGCCGGATATGCGCCGTGTCGCCATCGTCGAGGATCTGCGCATTGACGATCAACTGTCGCGTCCTGCGGTTTGGCCGCTGGAGATCGATTTCGTAGGCCTCGATCCGCGCGCTTCCGGAAGCGGTCGCCTGCAGGAGCGAGGCGAGGTTGGGCATTGCCCATTCGCCGTTTCCAAGCGAACCGAGCGGTCTGCCGGGAATAGTCGCGGGATCGATTTCGAACGTCCGGCAGAACGATGTGCTCGCTGCAATGACCCTCTGGTCTTTGGAGAGGAAAAGCAGCGGCTCGTTCGATGAAACCACCACGGCAAGCGTACTCGCCGCTTCGAAATAAACTATCGGTGCGTTCGACATGGAAATGGCCCTCAACTGCTTTTACAGCCTTTTCGGCCATTTCTGCGAGGCGTGCATCACCGTAATGATATCGATGTCCTGGCGAACCCGATAAGGGATGATGTAGGGAATGTCGGACAATACAACTTCGCGCGTGCCGGTGAGGCGACCGATGCGACCAACGGTCGGCTGCTCTTCCAACATGTCGACAGACGCTACTAGTCGGGCAACCACGCGTGCAGCGGCATCCGGGTCGTCTTTTTCAATGTACGCACCAATTTCATCAAGCCGGCGCAACGCTCGCACGGTCCAGCGGATGCGCCTCTGCGTCATGACCGAGATGTCGTCTTGACATATTTACCGACCACGCGTGCCACCTCGTCGTCACTGGCGAATTCGCCGCGGTCTGCCTCGGCAATTCCGGCTTCAACTTCCGCTAGCTGCCATTCTTCGCGTGACACGAAATCTTCAATGGCTTGTGCTGCCATGTAAGAGCGGGAGCGGTCGAGCTTTTGAGCAATCTGGTTCAGCCGGTCGGCCACTTCGTCCGGGACGCGGATGGTGAATGCGGTCATGAAAACCTCGCCTCTTGTTCACCTTGACTATCTTTGAACCATGTTGGTTCGTCAAGGTTCAATTGACGTCTGCCGCCGTTTGCTTAGTAGCGAAACTGCCGGGTTGTTGGTTCCAATCCCATCAAGAGCTTAGTCCTGTCCCTTACCTTAGGGGGGCAACCTGCAGTCTGCCAAACTGCCCTCGCGAAACATGAAGCATGATTGATTAGAAAATCTAACAAGTTTGTTCGACTTTCTAAATTGAGCTAAGCGCTCAACGGGCATACCTTCCTCTCCAAGCTGCTCGGGAGGCGGCTGGGAGTGGCGGCGGGTTCGCCTTCCCCGGAGGAGACAAGGCTCATTCGAACGACTGCGGAAGGCAGGCGCATGGCGCCGCCGCGTGCTCGTCGATGCGTCCAACTCAGCGGGGTACTCCTCACAATCATCCCCTAGCTGAGGACCCTGTCGATGAACCTTTATTCCCTTCTTTCCCTGCGTGCGGCCAACGGCCGTCCCGTTCGTGTCGCGCTGATCGGCGCCGGCAAGTTCGGTTCGATGGTCCTGGCGCAGGCCCAGCGCATTGATGGCTTGCATATGGTGGCCGTCGCCGATCTTGACGTCGCCAAGGCAAGCGAATCCATGGAGCGTGTCGGCTGGGCCAAGGAGCGCTACCAGGCACAGAGCTGCGGCGACGCGCTGAAGACCGGCCAGACCTTCGTGACCGACGACGTCAACGCGATTTTCGGCTGCGACGAGATCGAATGCGTCATCGAGGCGACCGGCCATCCCATCGCCGGGACGCGCCACGCGCTCGGCGCCATCGAAAGCCGCAAGCATGTCGTGATGGTCAATGTCGAGGCCGACGTGATGGTCGGCCCGATCCTGGCGGAAAAGGCCCGCGCTGCCGGCGTGATCTATTCCATGGCCTATGGCGATCAGCCGGCCCTGATCTGCGAGCTGGTAGACTGGGCGCGCGCCACCGGCTTCGAGGTCACCTCCGCCGGCAAAGGCATGAATTTCGAGCCGCGTTACCGCTATTCGACGCCGGATACAGTGTGGGGATTGTTTGGCTGGACCGAAGAACAGGTCGCCGCAGACAACCTCAACCCGAAGCTCTACAACTCCTTCACTGACGGCACCAAGGCCGCGATCGAGATGGCGGCGGTCGCCAACGGCACGGGCCTCGATTGCCCGGATGACGGCCTCGCCTTCCCGCCGGCCGGTCTTCATGACCTCGCCCGCGTCTTCCGCCCGGCAAGCGACGGCGGCCGCATGGCCCGGTCAGGCCTGGTCGACATCGCGGCCAGTCAGGAACCGGATGGCCGCGAGGTCTTCAACAACATCCGCTACGGCGTCTTCGTCACCTTCAAGGCGCACAACGAATATGCCCGCGCCTGCTTCAAGCAATATGGCCTGCTGACCGATCCATCGGGCTGGTATGCCTCCATGTGGCGCCCGTTCCACATCATCGGCCTTGAGACCTCGATCAGCGTCCTCTCCACCGTGCTGCGCAACGAGCCGACCGGCTGCTCCAGGGAATTCCGCGGCGATGCGGTGGCAACCGCCAAGAAGGACATGCAACCCGGCGAGATGCTCGACGGCGAGGGCGGTTACGCCGTCTGGGCGAACGCCATCCCGGCCACGCGTAGCCTTGACCTGAAGGCCCTGCCGATCGGCCTTGCCCACGACGTCAAGCTCAAGCGGCCGATCAGGAAGGACCAGATCGTCAGCTTCGACGATGTCGAGATCGTCAATGACCTCGATGTCGTGACCCTGCGCCAGGAGATGGAAGCCCGCTTTCGCCCCAGCCAAGAGGCGGCGGCCTGATGGCGCGGGCAGGGGACGGGACGATGGCAGCCTTCGTCGTCATCGCCGAGTTTCGCGTCCGGCCGGAGCAGCTGGCGGCGTTTCTGGAAGCGGCGCGCGACGATGCGGCGCATTCGGTGGCGGATGAACCGGGCTGCCGGCAGTTCGATGTCGTCCAGCCCGAAGGAGAAGACAGCACCGTCGTCTTCTACGAGATCTATGACAGCCGTGCGGCTTTCGATGCCCATATGCAAACGCCGCATCTCAGGCGTTTCCAGGCGGCACTCCCATCCCTTATCCTGGAGGAGCTGCCTGTCCGCTTCCTTCAGCGCCACTATCCGTGAAGGGAGCATGCGCGATGGCCGAAACTCTGAAGCGGATCGCCGTCATTGGAACGGGCATCATGGGCGGCCACATGGCGAGCCGGCTGGCTGATGCGGGTTTTCAGGTGGTCGCCTGGAACCGCACGAGGGACAAGGCGGCTGAACTGTCGTCCCGTGCCGTCGGGATCGCGGGTTCGGCGGCGGAAGCCGCCGCCGGGGCCGACGTGGTGATCTGCATGCTCAACTCCGGCCCGGTTTGCGAGGATCTGCTTCTTGGAAGCGGCGGCGTGGTGGCCGCGATGACACCCGCAGCCGCGCTCGTCGTCATGAGTTCCATTCCGGTGGAAACGGCGGTGCTCATCGGCGAGCGGGCCGTCGAACGGGGCCTGGCCTATAGCGACGCCCCGGTTTCCGGCGGCGAGAAGGGGGCGCGGGAAGGCACGCTTGCCATCATGGCGGGCGGCGTCGAGGCGGATGTAACCGCGCTTTCCGCCATCTTCGCCTGTCTTGGCCGGGTGACGCATGTCGGTCCTGCCGGCAGCGGCGCACTGACGAAGCTCGCCAACCAGCTCATCGTTGCCTCGACGATCTGCGCGGTTGCCGAGGCTCTGACGCTTGCCGAACGGGGCGGCGCGAACCCGGCCCGCGTCCGTGAGGCACTGCTTGGCGGCTTTGCCGACTCCACCATTTTCCGCCAGCACGGCCTTAGGATGGTAACGGGCGATTTCCGGCCCGGCGGGCCTGCGAAATACCAGGTGAAGGACACATCCACGGCTTTGGCATTCGCCCATAGCCGTGGATTGCGACTACCGGTCGGCGAGGAGGTCGACCGGCTCTACCAGGCCATGGTCGACAACGGCGGTGGTGATCTGGATCATAGCGGAATCATACTTGAACTTCGGCGCATGAACGAGACCGCGCAACCGACGGCTTGTGCCTGACATCAACTTTTTGGGAGGATTTGACATGAAACGCACTATCGTTCGCGGCCTCGTCGCAGCGGCAACCCTGTTCTCGGCCTCGCTTGCCATGGCTGAAACCCTGACGCTTTCGACGCCGGATGCCGACACCTCGGAAATCACCCTTGCCGCCAACAAGTTCGCCGAACTGGTGTCAGCCAAGACGAACGGCGAACTGACGATCAAGGTGTTTGCCAACGGCACGCTCTATGGCGGTGATCCGTCGGCCGGCGTCAAGCAGCTAGCAGGCGGCTCGCTGGATATGCTGCTGAACTCGACTTCGCTTTATGCAACCTTCAATCCGAAGTTCACGGCGATCGCCATTCCCTACCAGTTCCGTGACATCGAACAGTTGCGCGCCTATCTCGACAGCGACATCGGCAAGGAATTGCAGGGCGATCTGAGCAATATCGGCATTCTGGGCCTTGATCTCTGGTCCCGTCCGCTGCGCCAGATCACCAATTCCAAATTGCCGATCACCGCACCGGCCGATCTCAAGGGCATGAAGCTGCGCGTGCCGAACAACCCGCTCTGGGTGGAATTCTTCGGTGCGATGGGGGCGGCGCCCACGCCGATGGCCTTTGCTGAAGTCTACAACGCCTTGCAGCTGAAGGTCGTCGATGGACAGGAAAACCCGCTCAATGTTCCGGTTAGCGCCCGCCTGTTCGAAGTGCAGAAATATGCAACGATCAGCAACCACATCGCTGACGCCTGGGTGCTCGGCATGAACCCGGCGCGCTACCAGGGCCTCAGCGACGCCTTCAAGGCCGCCTTGCAGGACGCCGCCAAAGAAGCCGAGGCCTGGAAGGCCGAGAACGACGCCGCGGATATCGCTAAGTCGCTCGAGACCCTCAAGGCGAACGGCATGGAGGTCAACGAACTGACCGAGGAACAGCGCCAGGCCTTCGTCGCGGTCGCCGCCGGACTGTCGGAGAAATTCGCCGCTCTGGTAAAGGACCAGTCCTTCTTCGATCGCACCCAGTCCTTCGCCAAGACGAACTGATGTCCCGACCGGCACCTTGCTTTCGGGGAGGGTGCCGTGTGACCCGGTTTGGTCCCATTGCTGCGGAAAGGCATTCCATGCGTGCTCCCCTGCGTTCCCCGCTCGGTACTTTCGTGAAGATCATCGCCGATGTCGCGGCCGGCGCCGCCTGTTTCGGCATCCTGATCGTCGTGCTGATCCAGGTCGTCGGTCGCCTTGCCGGGCATCCGTTTCCCTGGACGGAGGAAGCGACTCGCTTCCTCTTCATCTGGATGGTGTTCCTTGGCCTTGCCGCCGGGTTCAGGACCGTCGAAAGCGCTCGCGTCGTCGTCTTTCTCGTCATGGCGCGCGGGCTCTTCCAACATCTCGCCGTGCCGATCTATGTCATATCCTCGGTCTTCTTCTTCGCGATGATGGGATGGACCGGGCTGACGCTGGTACGCCAGCAGATCATGATGAGCGAGACCGCGGCGACGCTGCCCATTCCCATGTGGGTCGTCGGCATGGTGATGCCGGTTTCCGCGGTGATCGCGATCCTGGCGATCCTCGATTCGCTGCGCCGCCGCCGCGACCTGATCGCGCTTCCTGAACTCGGCCTGCCGGCGGGCGAAAGCGCTCATGCCGACATCTCCATCTCATCGGGGCATTGATCCATGTCGCTCTTTCTCCTCCTTTCCTTCTTCGGGCTGAGCATGCTCGGCATACCGCTTGCCGTCGCGCTGGCGCTCGCCGGTGTCGCGACGCTCTGGCTCTACACCTCCATGCCGATGGACCTGCTCTCGCAGACGATGTTCTCCTCGATGAACTCGTTCCTTTTGGTCGCGGTGCCGCTTTTCATTCTTGTCGGCACGGTGATGGAGCGCGGCCGGGTCGCCGAACGCATCTTCGACTTCGCAGAGGCGATCGTCGGCTGGCTTCCGGGTGGTCTCGGCCATGTCAACGTGATCTCGTCGGTGATTTTTTCCGGCGTCTCCGGTTCCTCGGTCGCCGACATCGCCTCGGTCGGCGCCATCGAGATCAAGGCGATGGAACGGCACGGCTTTCCGAAGGGCTATGCCGTCGGCATGACGCTCTGCACGGCGACGCTGTCTTCGATCATCCCGCCGTCTATCCTCGTCGTCATCGCAGGCTCCATCGCCAATGTCTCCATCGGCACGCTGCTGGTCGCCGGCCTGGTGCCGGGCCTGTTCATCGCCTTCGCCTTCCTGGTCTTCAACCACTTCTATTCGGTTTACTACGGCTACAATCCGCCGACGCCGTTCAACCTCCGCCTCGTCGTGGTCACCGGCCTGCGCGCCATCCTGCCCATGCTCACCCCGCTGATCCTCATCATCGGCATCGCCAGCGGCCTGTTCACGCCCACTGAGGCGGCGGCAATCGCCGTGGTCTATGTCGCGGTGCTCGGGCTTCTCGTATACCGGACCCTTCCTATCCGCGAGATCCCGGAAATCCTCATCTCGACGGCGCGCATCTCCGGTACGATCCTCTTCATCGCCGCGACCTCGCAGCTCGCCGCGTGGATCTTCACCTATGACGGCCTTCCGGAAAAGGTGGCCCAACTTATGAAGGTCATGAGCCTCGGGCCGGTGACCGGCATGCTGGTGATCTTCGTCTTCCTCCTGATTATCGGCATCTTCATGGAAGCGATCCCGGCCATGTTCATCCTCATCCCCGTGCTGATGCCGCCGGTGCAGGCGCTGGGCATCGACCCGATCCATTTCCTGATCGTGACGGTCATGACGCTGACGCTCGGCCTGGTGACCCCGCCCGTCGGCGTCTGCCTCTTCGCGGCGGCGCAGGTGGCGAACATGAGGGTGGAGGACGTTATCCGCGGTTCGCTGGCGCCGATGGCGGTGCTCACGCTCGCCATCTTCGCCCTCGTCCTGTTCCCGATCCTCACGCTCGGGCCGATCCGCCTGCTCGGGATGTATTGACGATGACCGATGCGGTTCAAGGCCTGCGCTCCCAAAGGGCGCAGGCCGGTCCTATACTCGTCATGGGCATTGCCGGCACGGGTAAGAGCGCGATAGCCAGCCGGCTCGCCGCGGCGCTCGGCGGTGTCTTCATCGAAGCGGACGTCCATCACAGCCGCGAGAATGTCGAGCGCATGCGCCAGGGCATCGGCCTCACGGATGACGAGCGCTGGCCATGGCTGGCGGCCGTTGCGGACGCCGCACTCGGCGCGCAAGGCCGGCCCGTGGTCATTGCCTGCTCGGCCCTCAAGCGCAGCTATCGCGATTTCCTCCGCGCGAGGATCGGGGCGTTCCCGATCCTCTATCTCACGGGCTCCCCGGAGCTGATCGGCGACCGTCTCGCCCATCGCCAGAACCACTTTGCCGGCGGTTCGCTGCTGGAAAGCCAGTTGCAGACCTTGGAACCACCGGGCGAAGACGAGGGCGTCTTGTCCCTCGATATCCGCCTGTCGCCCGACGACATCGTCGCGGCGGCGCTTGCCCGCCTCGATGGCCGAACCACGGTCGGCAGCTGATCCTCAGCCCTTCGCCGCCCAGACATCCCGTTCGTCGCGCAGCCAGTCGAGGAAGGTCCGGACCTTCTTTCGCCGCAGGTGGTCGAACGGGCAGACGATCCACTGGGTCACCAGCCGGAGCGCCGGATAGGACGCGACGGGACAGACGAGGCGGCCCGAGGCCAGTTCCTCCTCCATCATCAGCGTGCTTTCCAGCGCGATGCCCATGCCGCGGCTCGCGGCGTCGATCGCCATATGGCTGCGGTCGAACAGCACGCGCTGCCAGCGATCGGTTGGCGTGACGCCGGCCAACGGGAACCATGTCGTCCATTGCGCCTGGGACTTGGCGGAATGGATGAGGCGGAACTTCGGCAGGTCTGCCGGGGTGAGGCTGCCGGCGGCGGCATAGTGCGGCGCGCAGACGGGTCTGAATTCTTCCTCCACAACGCCTTCGACGAACAGCCCCGGCCATCGGCCGTCACCGTGCCGCAGCTCGATGTCGACGATCTCCTGGTTGAAGTCCGTCGGCTCGTTCGTGCCGTCCAGCCGGACCTCCAAGTCAGGCTGCTGGTCGAGGAAGGCTCCCAATCGTGGAAGAAGCCACTTGTTGGAAAGCGTCGGCGTCGCCCGGACGATGAGGCTTGTCACCGAGCGGAACCCTTTGATCGTCGCCGTCGCCTCGGCAATGTGCTCGACCTGGTCGGCGATCATCGAGAAGTAGCGCTCTCCCGCCTCCGTCAGCACGATTCCGCGGCCCGCTTTGGCGAGCAGCGAGACCCCGAGCTGCAGTTCAAGCGCCTGGATCTGCTGGCTGACGGCCGATGGCGTGACGCTCAGTTCCTTGGCGGCGCGCGAAATGCTGCCGGCACGAGCGGCTGTATGGAAAACGAAGATCGGCTTGATGGGGATGTGCATCAGGGACTGTCCGCAGAAGGTTCGCGTTGTTAAACCACCTGTCGTCCGTCCCGCCAAGCGCCGAGTAGACGGCAATACAGCAATGCGCAATCTGCATAGCATCGCCGGCACGCCAGGCTGTAAGGTCTCGTCAGGAAAACGAGGACATGACGATGCGTTCGACCGACATTCGCAAATCGCTGAACACCACTCGCCGCCTGTGGGAACTGTTCATCGCGGCTCGCACCTATCAGGCGCGCCAGCTTCTCAAGACCCGCAGCAACTAAGCTCTTCTCACGTTCGCTTCACGGGCGTCTGTAAAGTGCTCGTTGGTTAGAGTACGCCCAGGAGCGAGAAGCGGCAAAGAGGATCGACCAACATCCGCTAGCTAGACCAACGGTGAACGTGCTCGTGCCAAATAGTTCCCCAAACCTTTCTCGGCAACGAGCGCCTCTCCATTGATAACCGTCTTTCCGCGTACCATCACTCGCACCGGCCAGCCGGTGATCGCTAGCCCTTCATATGGTGTGTAGTCAGCACCGTGGTGAAGGATATCGTTCGTGATGACGACCGATTTCTTCGGATCCCACAGTGCAATATCGGCATCAGAACCGATGGCGATCGTGCCTTTGCGTGGATAGAGGCCATACAGCTTGGCGTGATTGGTGGAAGACAAGGCGACAAACCGGTTGAGATCGATGCGCCCCTTGCTGACGCCTTCCGAAAACAGGATCGGCAGCCGCGTTTCGACGCCGGGAATGCCGTTGGGGATCCATCGGAAGTTTCGCTTGCCCTTTTCATTGAGCTTGCCCGCGTCATCGTCGTAGCGAAAGGGGCAATGGTCGGACGAAAACAGGTCGAACGTACCGTTCTGCAGCCCCTCCCAGCAGGCAATCTGGCTTTCCGCGTCGCGTGGCGGTGGCGAGCAGACGAATTTTGCGCCTTCCAATTCCGTGGCGTTGAGGTCGTCAGCCGTGAGCATAAGGTATTGCGGGCAGGTCTCGCCCGCCACCTTGCTACCGCGTGCCCTCGCGCGTTGAATTTCCTCCATTGCCTGCCGGTTCGATACATGGACGATGACGATCGGCGTATCGACGATCTCCGCCAGCGAGAGAGCACGGTGCGTCGCCTCCCGCTCGGCGGCGACCGGGCGGCTTGTCGCATGATATTTTGCGGCAAACTCGCCATTCGCTTCGTGACGGCCGATCAGGAATCGGATTGCGTCCTCGTTTTCGCAATGGACCATGACCAGCGCGCCAGACGTCCTGGCGCTATCCAGCGTCGCCAGGATTTCATCGTCGCGCAGACGCAGGTTTTCATAGGTCATGAACACCTTGATCGACGTGTATCCATCCGCCACAAGGGCCGGCAATTCCTGCCCGAGCACATGGCTCGTCGGGTCGGTTACGATGATGTGGAAGCTCACATCGATATAACACTCCCCCTCCGCCTTGGCGTGATACGCCTTGAGCGCCTCTCGCAGCGTCGATCCTTTTTCCTGCAGGCAGAACGGCATGACCGTCGTATTGCCGCCAAAGGCTGCCGAGAGCGTGCCGCTGGCGAAATCGTCGGCCATGACGATTCCGTCGCCGGACGGTTGCGCCAGGTGCACATGACTATCGATGCCGCCCGGCATCACATAGAGGCCGCTGGCATCGATGATCTCGTCCGCATCATCAAGGTTTTCGGCCATTGCGATGATGCGGCCATTGCGAATACCGACATCGCATCGGAAAGTATCGCTGGCGGTAACGATGGTGCCGTTCCGGATGATCGTGTCGAAGGACATGGCGGGCTCTTCCGGTTCTCAGGCGGCGGTCGCGGAGCTGGCAGGTGATGCAAGGATCGTATCCAACGCCTTTGTCATCCGGTCGATTTCCTCGATCGTGTTGTAGTGGACCATCGAGACCCGGACCATGCCATTGTTTTCCGTGAGATCGAGATACTCCGCCAATCGCCGCGAGTGGAAGTCGCCGAACCGGATCGCGATCCGATGGGCGTCCATCGCCTTGCAGATTTCCGCAGAATCCCGGCCGTCGAAGACAAAGCTGATCGTCGGAATACGGGTGCCGTCCCGGTTGGCGCTAGGGCCGATGATACGGCAGTCGTTGCGGCCACGCAGGTAAGTCAACAGCCGGTCGACAAGCGCGTTTTCCTGCGCCGTGATCGCACCATAAGCCGCAACGATCTTCTCGCGGGTGGAACCGGTTTCGCCAGCCATTTCGCCAATCTCGGTAAGATAATCGACGATGCCGCAGGTGGCATAGGCAAGTTCGTAGTTCGGATTGCCCGGTTCCAGTTTGCCCGGCACTTTGTCCTTGCCATAGAAATAGTGATAGAGCGTATCCAGCTCCAGCAGATGGTCATACTTGCCGTACATCAGCGCATAATGGGGACCATAGGTCTTGTAGAGGCTGAAGACGTAGTAGTCGACATCGAAGGCCTGGACGTCAACCGCGCGATGCGGCGCGTAAGCGACAGCATCGACGCAGATGCGGGCGCCCCGCGCATGAACGAAATCAGCGATTTCGCGCACCGGATTGATTGAACCGAGGATATTGGACACATGGGTGACGCAGACGAGCTTGGTGCGCGCCGACATAAGAGGCTCGAGATCGACCAGGTCTAACGTGTAGGTATCCTTGTTAAGGGGCCACGTCTTGATGGTGATGCCGGCATCACGCAGCCTGTCCCACGGACCAATATTGGATTCGTGGTCGGCGATCGTGATGATGATCTCGTCGCCAGGAGCGAGTTGGCTCGTCATAGCGCGGGCAAGGTTCTGCAAGAGCGCCGTCGTCGAGTTGCCAAAGACGATTTCTTCCGGCCGTGATGCGTTTACGAGATGCATGGCCGCCGTCCGGGCCTCGTAGAGTGCCCTTGCAGCTGCCTGCGAAACCTCGTAGCTCCCGCCGATCTGGACATTCTTGTCATAGAGGAAGGTATTGATCCGCTCGACGGCCCGCTTCAGGATCTGCGACCCGCCGGCATTGTCGAAAAACGTCCAGCCATGGGACAGGCCGGGAAACTGGCTGCGGACGAAATCGAGGTCCAGCGCGCCTTTTGCGGATGTATTTTGGTTCGGCATATGGTCCTCCAGACCCAATATTGTTTTCAATGATCGAGAACCGAGCGCAGGAAGCTGCGCGTCCGGTCTTCTTTGGGATTGTCGAAGATTTCGGAGGGCGTGCCCTGCTCGATGATGCGTCCGCCGTCCATGAAGATGACGCGATCGGCCACCTGGCGGGCAAAGCCCATTTCGTGGGTGACGACGACCATGGTCACGCCGGTGCCGGCAAGCGTCTTCATCACATCCAGCACCTCACCGACCATTTCCGGGTCGAGTGCAGAGGTCGGCTCATCAAAAAGCATGACCTTGGGTTCCATCGCCAACGCGCGGGCGATCGCAACGCGCTGTTGTTGCCCCCCGGAAAGCTTGCCCGGATACTTTTCAGCCTGTTCGGCGATGCCGACCCGGGTTAGAAGGTCTCGGGCCTTGCGCTCAGCTTCCGCTGGCTTTGCGCCGCGTACCCGCATCGGCGCCAGCATGACGTTCTTCAGGACGGTCAGATGTGGAAACAGATTGAACGACTGAAACACCATGCCGACTTCGGCACGGACCTTCGCCAGCGCCTTGCCGGGGCCGACGGTAACGCCGTCCACGACGATACTGCTCTCGTCGGAAAAAGCCTCCAGTCGGTTGATGCAGCGTATCAACGTCGATTTTCCAGACCCCGAGGGCCCAATGACGCAGACAACCTCGCCCTCCGCAATATCGAGATCGATGCCATGCAGGACCGTGAACGCGCCATAGGCCTTCATCAGATTGCTGATCTTGATCAGGGGGGTCATGGGCGTTTGTCCTTGCCAAAACGATTTTCCAGCCGCGCGACGACGGCGACCAGCGGCCAGAGCAAGGCGACATAGATCAACGCCGCGCCGATCAGGGGAGTGGGGTTGGCGGCCAGCGCCTGCGCCTGGGTTGCCTGCTTGAGAAGGTCGGGCATGGCGACGACGGAGGCCAGGGCCGTATCCTTCAGGACGTTGATGCAATTGTTGGTCAGCGGCGGGATGACGATCTTGATCGCTTGCGGCAGGATCACGTCGACCATCATGTGACGGCCTGAGAGCCCGAGCGCCTGCGAGGCTTCGAACTGGCCATGGGGGATCGCCTCGATGCCTGCGCGGAAGATTTCCGCAGTGTAGGCGGCGGAGACGAGTGTGAGCGCAACGACCGCAGAGACGAATGGCGAGAAACGAATGCCGACGAAGGGCAGGGCGTAGTAGACGATGATCAACAGCACCAGCAGCGGGATCGAGCGGAAGATGTCGATGTAAATCTTGGCGAGGAATGGCGCGAGGCCCGGCCCATAGAGCCTGACCAGAGCGAGGAACAATCCGCCTGCGAGACCGGCAATAATGCTGGTCACGCCAATCTCCAGTGTGACGAGCAATCCCGACAATAGAAGCGGGAATGTGTCGATCAGGATGGGAATATTGAAGAATGTGTTGACTAGATTCATGGAACCACCGGCCGTCGCTGTGGAGTTGAGGGCGACACCAGAGTGCCGCCGTCACGAGGAGGCATGACTTACTTGGCGACCGGCATGTCCATGACCATGACCGTCGAGGTTGTGTCCTCGGCCTTGGCGCCGAACCAGGTCTCATGCAGCTTAGCGACGAAACCTTCCTTCTTAAGCGTCGAGATCACGTCGTTGACCTCCTTGGCTAGCGGGTCGCCCTTGTTGAACATGACCGAATACTTTTCGCCGGTAGGGATGCGTTCGACCACCTTGAGGTCCGGCTTATCCTTGACGTAGTAGAGCAGTGCGGGGATGTCACTGATGTAGCCGTCGACGCGACCGGCAACGAGGTCGAGCATGGCGGGCGACAGGCCTTCGAACTTGCGGATTTCGCCGAACTTGTATTGCGCACCGTTGTTGGTGGCCCACATGTCGCCCGTCGAGCCAGTGTCGACGCCAACGACCTTGCCTTCCATGCCCGAAAGCCCGGTAATCCCGCTGGCTGCCGTCACTGTCAAGGACTGATCGCTGTCGTAGTAAGGCTGGGCGAAGGTCACGGATTCCAGCCGCTTGTCGGTGATGGTGATAGACGACACCGCCATATTTATGCGGCCAGATTGGACGGCCGAAAACAGGCCGTTGAACGGGACGTTGACGAATTCTACCGACTTGCCCAGCCGCTTGCCGACCTCGCTTATCAGATCAATTTCGAAGCCGACGGTTTCGCCCGACGCGTTCTGGAATTCCCACGGAACGTTGCCGATGTTGGCACCGACGGTGAGATCGGCGGCGAGGGCGGAGGTTGTAAACGCTGCTGCGGCAAACAGGGTGGAGATGGTCGTCGAGGCAATGAGTGTAAACGCGTTCATGAGGTTCCCCTTGATTTTTTAGCGATGAAACGGTTACCTTGGTCTAACTGGTCAGACCAGTAAGACCAAGGAAGCATGCCTGTTTGGCAATTGCAAGAGATGGTGTCGATAAAATAGACTTGTCGCGAGACCGGCCCCCCGCACCGCACGGGCCCTATCACAAGGGCAGATGGAAGAACGCAATGCTGAACAAGATCTTGGTCCCTCAATCCGTCGCCCGCGAAATTCAGAGCATGATTCAGAGTGGCAGCCTCAAGCCCGGGGAAAAAATCCCCTCGCAGCGCGAATTCTCGCGGAAATTCGGAATCAGCCGCGCCTCCTTGCGGGAGGCTTTGCTGACGCTTGAGACACTGGGCTTGCTGAAGACAGAGGCAGGGCGGGGGACCTTCGTTGCTGGCGGCCCATCGTCTGCCTCCACCCATATGGGGCCCTGGCGTTACTCCGACAGCTACTCGGTTTTCGACGTGTTCCAGACCCGGATCATGCTGGAAGGGCAGATGGCCAGTCTCGCGGCAGGGCGGCTGATGGCCAATCAACTGGACGAGATGGAAAGGCTGACACGGCAGATGGAAGACGGTTGGGCCCAGCAGGACCTCCTGGCCAACGTCGAGGCGGACCTGGAATTCCACGCGATCATCGCGTCCGCCTGTAGCAACGCTATGCTTCGCGCGCTCTATGAATCCGTGCGCGAACAAGTGACGGCGACGCAGCGACAGCCGATACCCATTACCGATCCTGCGCGCATGCGCGCTTCGATCGCCGAACATCGTCGCATCATCGCAGCCCTGCGCTCCAACGACCCGGCCGCCGCCCGGATCGAAATGGAAACACACATTCGCAACACCGCGCGGTGTGCGGGACTGGAGCCATAACGGTTCAGACGAACAAGCCCGCATGTGCCTCGAAGGACCGGCCTGGCTCGTCGAAGAAAGGTTCCATTCATGGCGCTCAATTGGCACAACGGCTGGCCACACGATCAAGCCCCACGTCACGACTAGGCAAAGATCTGCTTTCAGTGCCCAGCCTTGAGCGTCTACGTGGCGCCATGCGCCGGGTAATCGCCTATCAAGCGATGCCCGAACGGCCTCTACATAAAGTCACGGGGAACGCGCTTTTCGAACGTCTTGCGGAAGACTTCGGTCTCACCTTCGTATGCGATGAGTTCGGCGGTCGTCACCCATTCCTGTGCAGTGCAGGTCAGGCGCGCGTTGGAGACGGTGCGCAGGAACCAACCATCGCGCTGCATGTCGCAGGTCCAGGTGGACTGGCCGCTCATAGAGAGTGGATCGTCCGGGCTGATCGACCACTCTTCCTCGCGCAATTGGCGGGTGGAAAGACCCGTACCAGGCCGCTCTGAAAGCCCGCTGTCCTCATGGATATGATAGTCCGTGCGGTTGGCCGTCATATCCTTCGTCACCCAGCGCCGCGTCGTGCCGGGTGTGTGCTCGACATATTTCGGCAGCGGATCGGGATTGTCCGGTTCCTTGACCGTGATCTTCTCGTGTGCGCCGAGCTTTGGTAGTGCAAGCCCGAGCGAGGCGAGATCGAGCGTTACACCGGGATCCGTCGGCGCCGGCAGGATCATCGGCCAATAGGCGGTTGAGATCGACAGGCGGATGCGGTGGCCTTTACGGAAACGATAACCGCAAGCATCAAGCTCGATGCGGATTGTGGTTTTCTCGTTCCGGGTAATGGCCTTGGGATTTTCGTATCCATCGCGATGAGCAAGGTTCAGCACGCCGAAGGATACGCGCGTTGCAGTGCCATCCGGATGCACGTCGATGAGGCGGGCGCAGAGATTGGCCCAGTCCCCATCGCAGGCGACCTCAACCGTCAGCACCGGGCGACCGAGGATGTCGACCTCCTCCTCCAGCACTGTCGTCTCCAAGACCATCGAGCCAGCATCATCTCCGCGTTGATCGAGCGCCATTTCCGCGTCGGGCTTCAGGGTGAAGAATTCCCCTGAGGCCGTGCCGGTGTCGAGTGGCGAGCGGATATAGCAATCATGCCCGTGGGTGCCGGGGAGCGGGTTTCCAGAAACCAGTGTGCCTGCCTGATCGACATAGAAATTCGCGGCCTCCGGCTCGCTCCAGCTCTGCTTGCCGATCCAGAAGCCGTTGTCGAAATCGCGTCGGGGGGCAGGCCGGATATCGTCCATGATATAGGCGCGCACCTGCGGCATGGCTTCGATGCCGTTCTCTTCGCCGCGCAGCCAATGATTCCACCAGCGGATCGCCTCGCCGAGGAAGTCGGCGCGCGGCTTGGGCCAGGCAAAATGCGGATATTTGTGCACCCAGGGGCCGATCAGAGCCTTGGCCTTGTCGCCGAGGCCTTCCACCACCTTCAGCGGCGTGTTGCGGTAGCCGTCCGCCCAGCCGGCGATGACAAGAGCAGGAATTTGCACATCGCTGAAATTCTCGCTAATGGAGCCGTGTTTCCAGAAGGAGTCGCGGCGCTGGTGCGTCAGCCACTCTTCCATGAAATAGGGCTCGTTTTCCAGCCGTTCGAGCCACATCTCGCGCCAGCGGTCGCCTACAAGTGCCGGGTCCGGCGAGCGCGACTGATAGGCCAGCATGGTCGCGGCCCAGGAAAGCTGGGCGGAAAGATGCGTGCCGTTCTTGTAGTGGATGTCGTCGTTGTAACGATCGACGGTCGAGGCGATGGAAATGACGGCTTTCAATGCCGGCGGCCTCAGGGCCGCAACCTGCAAGCAGTTGAAGCCACCCCAGGAGATGCCCATCATGCCGACCGCGCCGTTCGACCAAGTCTGGCTGGCAATCCAGGCGATGAGTTCGCAGGCGTTTGCCAGTTCCAGCGGGGTATATTCGCCGTCGATGACGCCGTCGGACTCGCCCGAGCCCCTGATATCGACACGCACGCCGGCAATACCGGCGGCCGCGAATTCCGGATAGGTGGAATCGTCGCGCAGGCAGGTTCCATCATGCTTGCGGTAGGGCAGGAACTCGAAAACCGCGGGTACCGGGTCGTTTTCGGCATTCTCCGGCATCCAGATGCGGGCGGCGAGCCGCGTGCCGTCGGCAAGCGTTATCCATTCGTTCTCGATGATAGTGAAGGGGCGTTTGCCAGACATGGTTCTGGATACTCCGTTCGGGAGCGTTTGCCGCGCAAACGCTCCGACGTCCTGTAGGGGATTGGGTTGCTGAGCTTACGCGTCGAACCAGACGCGGCTGCCGATATAGCCATTCGACATGTCGTTGCCGATATCGTTGACATAGCCTTTCACGCTCTTGCTCTGCGCCATGACATAGTCGTTGAAGACCGGCAGGATCAGGCCGCCCTCGTCCCGGACCATCAGCGCCATGGTGCGGTAGAGAGCCTTGCGTTTGGCTTCGTCCAGTTCGGAGCGGGCCTGCAGCACGAGCTTGTCGAAATCCTCGCGCTTGAAACGGGTGTCGTTCCATTCCGCTGTCGAGAGGTAAGAGGTCGAGTAGCGCGAATCCTGCGTCGGGCGTCCGCCCCAATAGGTGGCGCAGAAGGGCTGGGCGTTCCAGACATTCGTCCAGTAGCCGTCTTCCGGCTCGCGTCGCACCTCGATGTCGATGCCTGCCTTCTTGGCGCTTTCCTGGAAGAGCACGCCGGCGTCGACGGCGCCGGGGAAGGCGGCGCTGGAGGTCCGTAGCAGAACGGAACCCTCATGGCCGGACTTCTTGAAGTGGAATGAGGCCTTGTCGGGATCGTAGACGCGCTGCTCGATATCTTCCGGAGCCAGCGCGTAGTTGCCGTTCACCGGATAGTCGTTGCCGATGGTGCCGTAGCCGCCGAGCACCTTGTCGAGGATCGCCTGCCGGTCGATGGCATATTTCAAGGCGAGCCTGAGGTCGTTGTTGTCGAACGGCGCGGTGTCGCAATGCATCAGGAAGGCATAGAAGCCCTTGCCGGCATTGCGCACGATCTCCACCGTCGGCGCGCGCTCCAGCAGCGGCACGGTCTTGGGATCGATGGTGTTGATGAAGTGCACCTGGCCGGAGGAAAGGGCGGCAATGCGCGCCGTCGTATCGTTCATCACGATGATTTCGACGCTGTCGACGAAACCGCGGTCCGAACGCCAGTCGGCGGCGTGCTTTTCGAAGGTCGCGCGCACGCCCGCCTCAAAACTCTTCAATACATAGGGCCCGGTGCCGATGGCAGCATTGGGGTTCTCCACTCCGCCCTTAGGCTGGATGATCAGGTGGTAGTCGGTCAGAAGCAGCGGCAGGTCGGCATTGCCTTCCGTAAGCGTCAGCACCAGATCGCCCGCCTTCTCCTCGATGGTCTTGATGGAGGAGAGGAGACCGAGCGCGCCGGATTTCGAATTGGCATCCGCGTGGCGCGTCAGGGTGGCGACGACGTCGGCCACCGTCATCTTGGTCCCGTCGTGGAAGGAGACGTTATCACGCAGCTTGAGGGTCCAGACGGAGGCATCAGCAGACGGTTCCCAGCTGGTGGCGAGGGAAGGAAGCGCCGCGCCGGTCTTCGGGTCGGATTCGACCAGCGTATCGCCCCACAGACGCCCGACGACGAAGAGGACGGAGGCGCTGTAGCCTGCGGGATCAAGCGTGTCGCTGGTCGCGCCGCCGTTCATGCCGAGCTTGAGATTGCCGCCGCGTTTCGGTTCATCAGCGGCAAGGGCGGATTTCGGCATCAAAATACCGCCTGGGCTCAGCATCATTGTGCCGCCAAGGGCGGCGACGCCACCCAAGAATTCGCGGCGGTTGACGGCGCTCGCGTAGATGGTTGCACTGGGAGTCTTGCCGAGGTCTGACATTTTCGTGGTCCCCATTTGTGGTGTTGTCGGACCCGAGCCTAGCGTTGCACGACCGTTGCGCAATTTCGCAGGTTGATGCTATTTTAAGCTAGTTTAAGCTATGGCGAACGGATTGGCGCGTGGAGAATTTTCTCGAAAACCTGAAGTTGGCTTGTGCGACGCAACGCTCGATTTCACATATCTGCCGGCAGGTCGCGATCAACCGTCAGCAATTCAATCGCTATATCAACGGTGACACGCAGCCTTCTTCGTATAATCTTGCCCGTATTGCCGACTATTTCGGATTGGCCGCCGGCGATTTCTCGCTGGCGCCGGCGATTTTTCGCCAGCGCCTGCAGAAGCTGGAACCACCTGTTGCAGTTCGGGCCGGTCTGCTCGAGGGGTTTCCAGGTGATATCGAGGCGCTTCGCAGGCACACCGGCTATTTCCAGACCTATCATCGCTCTCCCTCCTGGCCGGGTCTCGTGATTTGCTCGTTGAGCCGGATCTATGAAGGGCATGGTGAAATGCGGGTGAAATCCATGGAGCGCATTCGCGACAGCGACAGTGAGATTCGCCAGGATTCGAAATATACCGGCCTTGCCGCCTTCTGGCGCAACCGCATCTTCATCACCGAGCGTAGCCTCGGGATGAATCCGATGCTGTCACAGACCATCCTCATTCCGTTCGAGGCGGCGCACCAACGAGTCTACCTGCGCGGCGTAACTCTCGGCGTCGCATGGCGACAGGGAAACCTGCCCTATGCCTCACGCATGATCTGGCGCTACCTCGGCTCCAAACCCAACCTGCGGGCGACGCTGTCGCGCTGCGGCGTGCTGCCGCTTAACGCGCGGCAGTTGCCACCAACGGTACGGAGCTTCCTCGATGGCCCCCCAGCTGAGCTTCTGACCGTGCCGACTGAATACTGACGAGGCCCAGGAGAGTCGTCCTGTCGAAGGTTCAAGAGGCTGCGACATCACGAGGACGAATCATGTTGCAAGGGGCGATGACCATGACATGAATCAGCCCGGCAAGACGGCTGTCTGTTTTCCTGATCGGCCTTCTTCTCGCTTCGCCGCTGTCGGCGGCGGAGCGTGCCGTCGCGCCGGGCTCGGGCAGCATCAGCGCGCCTCACAAAATCGACGGTCATTAAGTACGTATCGGCACCAGTGTCGGGATCGCGGTCATTACCGGGGAAAGCCCAGAGCCTGATGACTGCTTGAAGCAAGCGGACAAAGCGCTAAATCGAGCCAAAGAAAACGGTCGGAGACAGGCCTTCTTTTACGAACACAATCATTTGTTTGAGGTTAAACGACAGAGAGCTGCCATGCGTGGACGGATCTGACGGCGGAGTATCGGCGCTGATCGTTCTACTGACATTTTTTCTGGCCCATGAAGCCAGATGGCTCGCGTCCGGGGCTTTTTTTGTGGAAGGGCCGGGAATATCGGGGAGCGGCAGCGGTGGTGTTGTGGCCGACTGACGGAGAGGGGCGGCTACGAAAACCCATCCACGACGCACGTAATCAGATCGTGATCGGAAAGCGGGCGACCGGTAGCATCCAGCGACGGAGTGATCCGGCTATCGCCGATCCTTACGCCGCGTGACAGGAACCAGTCGAGCTTGAGCGGGCGCGCTGGTGCCGCGCTGATCAGGCTTTGCCGCAGCGTCGGCACGTCCAGCGGACTGCCATGACGGTCGAAACCGCGGGCAGCGCTCATGGCGAACAGCCCTTCCGCTTCGAAATTCCCATCGTCCTGAAGTCCCGTATTGAGATCACCGCCAATCAACACGGGCAGGCCGGAGAAATGGGCGTCCAGTACGTCGATCAGTTCGCGCACCTGTCTTTCTCGGTAGGCTGCACTGGTGGCGCTCTCCAGATGGGTGGAGACGGCAAGAAAAGGGCCGCTTTCGGTACGGACCACGGCACCTATTGCGAAGCGTTCGCCAAGACGCGGCTGATCGCCGCCGTTTATCAACCAGATGCGTTCGCCCCAGAGCCGGATCATGAAGGGATCTTCTATGGGAACCGCCGCCATCAGCGCGTTGCCATGAAAACCCTTCTCGTTGAAATCATCGCGGCAGAAGGCGCGTTCGGTTTCGGAGCCGAGATCGAGTTCGATGAACTCCACGCCGTAGGCGTAGCTCATGCCTAGCGCGCCAGCGAGCTCGGCCGTCGGATGGCGCTGCTGCGTGCGCGCCATGCCATTGTCCATCTCCGAGAGAAGCACGACCGTCGCACCCGTCGCAGCAAGGTGGATAGCGCTCTCCGGGGGGAAAAGGCAGCGCTCGAGATTCCAGGCGGCGACGGTGAACGGAAAGGCGAGCGGTGCGGCGGCGGAAGAAGTCCCGCCGCGCTCGATGCTAATAATTTCCGGCCGCTCGGCCATGGCCGCATCATAGGCAGCGGCCGTTCTCTCCATAGCCGCAATACCCGCCCGGTCAGAGAAGGGGGGAACATCGAGGGCCGCAACGGTACGTGTTATCAAGAGGCTCTTCCCCGTTCCTGCCGCGTGCCATCAGCACCGAACATGTGCAGCACGTCGGCACTACCGCCGACGGTCACCTCGCTGCCGATCTCGATGCGCGTGCGGCCCGAAACGCGGACGACGAGGTCTGTGCCATCGGCCAGCTTGCCATGCAGCAGGCTTTCGGGCCCGACGAGCTCGATGCCATCGACCCGCACCGTCGCCTGGAAATCGAAGGGCTTACCATCCGCCGAGACGATCGACAGGTCCTCCGGCCGCACGCCCAGCGTATAGCCGCCCTTCGGCCGCGGCACATGCCCCGCCAGCGACCAGCCGGAGGGCGCATCCGCGCCCTGCAGGAGGTTCATCGACGGCGAGCCGATGAAGGTGGCGACAAAAGTGGTTGCCGGCTTCTCATAAAGTTCGAGCGGCGTGCCGACCTGCTCGATGCGGCCGGCATTGACGACGACGAGCCGGTCGGCAAGCGTCATCGCTTCCATCTGGTCGTGGGTGACATAGACGCTCGTCGTGCCGAGCGCGCGCTGCAGGCGCTTCATCTCGATGCGCATCTGGCCGCGCAGCTTGGCGTCGAGGTTGGAAAGCGGCTCGTCTAACAGGAAAGCGGCGGGCTCGCGCACGATGGCCCGGCCCATGGCGACGCGCTGGCGCTGACCACCCGAAAGCTGGCGCGGCTTGCGATCGAGATACTGCGCTATTTCCAGCGTCTTGGCGGCGCTGGCGATGCGCCGGTCGATCTCGGCGGGCGGCGTGTTGCGGTTCTTCAGGCCATAGGCGAGATTCTGGCGCACTGTCATATGCGGATAGAGCGCATAGTTCTGGAAGACCATGGCGATGTCGCGCTCTGCCGGCTCCACATCGTTGACCCGGCCGTGGTGCGTTCCGGCCAATGTTGGACATTCCACGCCATGAGAGCTTGCCGGTTCATAATCCTGATGATCACCAAAATGGCCAATCGGCGACGGCGCCTTCTGTTGCAATGTTCGTTCGTCGCTCTATCTCAGTTCTCGAGTAGCAACGGGATGTGTATATGGAAGCGAAGGCATTAACAGGCATTGATGGGCTCGATGACATCCTGTCTGGTGGGTTCACGAGGCGCCATGTGTTTCTCCTTGAAGGGTCCCCCGGTACGGGCAAGACCACGATTGCCTTGCAGTTCCTCAAGCAGGGTGCGGAGCAGGGGGAGAAATGCCTCTACATCACATTGTCTGAAACCGAAGATGAATTGCGTGATAGCGCGGCGTCGCACGGAATGGAGCTTTCCGGGCAAATTGAGATTTTTGAACTCGTGCCACCAGAGAGCCTTCTTGATGCCGATCAGCAGCAGAGCCTGCTTTACTCATCCGACTTGGAACTTGGTGAAACGACGAAGATGATTTTTGAGGCCTTCGCAAGGCTTCGACCCTCTCGTGTCGTGCTCGATAGCCTCTCCGAGATCAGGCTGCTTGCACAAAGCTCCCTGCGCTATCGCCGCCAGATCTTGGCCTTAAAGCACTACTTCTCCAAGACCGGTGCCACTGTTCTTCTGCTGGACGATATGACGGCGGAGAACATGGATAAGACCGTGCATAGCGTAGTTCATGGTGTTGTTCACCTGGAGCAATTGGCGCCTGATTACGGCTCAGAGCGGCGCCGTCTTCGTATCGTGAAATATCGTGGACAGGCGTTTAGGGGCGGCTATCATGACTTCACGATCAAGACTGGTGGTGTTTCTGTCTTCCCACGGCTGCGCGCAATTGAACATCGGACGGATTTCGAACGAACGCCCCTGGGCAGCGGGATTGGCCATCTCGATGCCCTGCTTGGCGGCGGTATTGAGCGCGGCTCGAGCACCCTCCTCATAGGCCCGGCCGGAACGGGGAAGAGCCTGTTCGCCCTTCAATTTGTGAAGGCTGCAGTAGGCCGGGGAGAAAAAGCGGCGATTTTCATATTTGACGAGGAGCTTGGCCTGCTGTTCTCCCGCACAAAGGCGCTCGGGCTGGATCTCGAACGCATGCGAGACGAGGGAGCGATTTACATCGAGCAGTTGGATGCGGCGGAACTCTCGCCAGGAGAGTTCGCGCAGCGCGTCCGCGACAAAGTTGCCACCTTTGATGCGAAAACAGTCGTTATCGACAGCGTCAATGGTTACCAAGCGTCGATGCCAGAGGAAAATGCACTTATTCTGCATTTGCACGAGTTGCTACAATATCTAAACCGCCAGGGTACAAACACTTATCTTACCGTTGCGCAGCACGGGTTAGTGGGAGACATGAAGTCCCCGGTGGATGTAACTTACCTTGCTGATACCGTAATATTACTGCGTTACTTCGAGGCGCTCGGTAAGGTGAGGCGCGCTGTCTCGGTGATAAAGAAGCGCACTGGGTTCCATGAAGACACTATTCGAGAGTTCCGTATCACGAATGCCGGGCTGACTTTGGGCGCGCCGCTTTCGGGCTTTCAAGGCGTTTTGAGAGGGGTGCCGACGTTTGTCGGCGAGCCCCAAGTCGCCCCGCGTCCCAACGATGGTGGCGACAATTCCCAATAAAAACGCTGCGGCCTTGATCCACGCTCCCATGGGGCGCGACGCGCAGATCGCGTCCTCGATACTTTCGGAGGCGGATATTCCCTCTACGGTCGCCGCCGACCTCCCTGAATTCATTGCGGGACTGGGCGAAGATGTCGCGTTCGCAGTGATAACGGAGGAGGCATTGCGTCCGTACAATCTTCGACATCTATCTGCCTGGATCGCTGATCAACCAAGCTGGTCCGACCTTCCATTTATAATTCTTACTCATCGCGGCGGCGGTCCCGAACGCAACCCTGCCGCGGCGCGCCTATCCGAAGTCTTGGGCAACGTTAGCTTCGTCGAGCGCCCCTTCCATGTCACGACCTTCGTAAGTGTCGCGCGTTCGGCACTGCGAGGAAGACGGAGACAATATGAGGCGCGCTTGCGGATGGAAGCGCTTGATGAAGGCGAACGGCGGCTTCAGACGGCCCTTGAAGCGGGTCGGTTGGGCGCTTGGGAGCTTGATCTTGCGACCTATGATTTGACCACATCGTCCATCTGTCGGGCTATTTTCGGCCGCAGCGTTGAAGATGCCTTTACCTATCGGGATTTCCTAGCCAGCATCCATTCCGACGATCGGGATAGGATGGAACGAGCGGTCAAGGCGACGCTGGAAACCGGCGCTGATTATGCCATCGAATGCCGCACTATCTGGCCGAATGGAGCAGTTCACTGGGCCGAAATACGCGCACAGCTTTATAGGGATCGAACTGGAAGGGCGATGAAACTCGTTGGTGTATCATCCGATATTACCGATCGGATTAGGGCGGACGAGCATCAACGGCACCTGAACGTAGCCCTGGAGGAGCGTGTTAGTGCTCGCACGGAAGAATTGCATAGGGCTCATGCCCTCGTGATGGCCGAGGTCGCGCAACGCGAGCGGGCAGAAGATCAGCTTCGTCAGGCGCAGAAGATGGAAGCTATCGGGCAGTTAACCGGCGGTGTTGCCCACGACTTCAACAACCTGCTCATGGCCGTTCTTGGAAATCTGGAGCTTCTGCGAAAGCATGCTTGCGACGATCCAAAGGCTGTGCGGTTGGTAGAGGGCGCTCTTCAAGGCGCAAGGCGCGGTGCATCGCTTACGCAGCGTCTTCTGGCTTTTGCTCGTCGGCAGGATCTGCATATTGGACCTGTAGATGTTGGTACTCTCGTGCGCGGCATGGCCGACCTTATGAAACGCTCCGTGGGATCCAGCGTCGTCATCCAAACCAGCCTCCCCGACTCTCCGGTTGTAATCTCGGCGGACTCAAATCAACTGGAGTTGGCACTGCTCAATCTCGTCGTCAATGCGCGCGATGCCATGCCAGACGGTGGGACAATCCGTATCGATCTTCGTTCCGTGAACCAGACCACGCAGAAGGGTTTGCTTGCGCCTGGCGAGTACGGTGTCTTGTCAGTGGTCGATGAGGGCTACGGAATGGATAAGGAGACTCTGGAAAAGGCCGTCGAACCGTTTTTCTCCACGAAGGAGCTAGGCAAAGGAACGGGGCTTGGACTTTCCATGATCCACGGACTGGCGCTTCAGCTTGGAGGCGCTCTTAGTCTCGCAAGTACGCCCGCACGTGGTACGACTGCGGAGCTCTGGATACCGACGAGCAACGACATCACGTCCGTGTCGGCTGCGCCTCAAAAGCAGGCCGCCAGCGACCTTTCCAGCCCCAAGCGCATCCTCCTGGTCGACGATGACTTTCTGATCGCGATGAGCTCCGTCGATCTACTAACCGATCTCGGCCATGAGGTGGTGGAGGCGCATTCCGGTGATGAGGCGCTGGAAGTGCTCAAGCGCGACAATCGTTTCGACCTCATCATAACTGACTACTCGATGCCTGGAATGACCGGTGGCGAGCTGGTTATTGCCGCACGCACATTGATCCCTAATATCCCGATACTGATCGCGTCGGGTTATGCGGAGCTACCGTCCGGGATCGAGCTTGATGTTGGCCGCCTCGGAAAACCCTACACACAGCAGCAACTTGCTCTTGAGATGGCGAAGGTTCTTTCAGCTCGCTGACGCAGGTCCGCTGAACCCATTCGCGCTGTGCGTGGCGCAGGGCTCGGCCAGCGTGGCGCCGACCACGATGGCAGGCCTGCTCGCGCCCGCCGTCGCCGCGACGACCGGGCGGAGTTCCTTCGATCTGTACTTCCTCATCATCGCCATTGTCTGCGGCGCAACCGTGCTAAGCCATGTGAACGATGCCGGCTTCAGGCTGGTCGGCCGCATGTGCTTGAACTTACCGGCCCCGCTGATCCGCAAGCAGTCCAGGCGCTCATATCCGGTCAACATTTCGGAACGGATACACGCTATGTCTTTGCCGCCCGCCCCACGGCGGGACTGGTTGCTTTCGCTCTGATCGACAAGGAGCAGGCGGGAAATGCCGCCGCGGTCGACTGGCGCTATATCCTGCCCGTTAGCGTGGCCATTTCGCTCGCCCTCATCGGGATCATCATCTGGATTTCGAGGTTGCAACTCTCTCCTGAAAAGACCTTGGAGCAGGCAGTCCGAAATCGCGAATTCGTCGTTCAGTACCAACCGATCATTGAACTCGCGACGGGGCGATGCATCGCCGCCGAAGCACTCGTGCGCTGGCGACAGAGAAGCGGTCGCATGGTGCCGCCTGACCAGTTCATCCCTCTGGCGGAGGCGAGCGGCCTGATCTCGCCATTGACCGATCTGGTGATCGAAATTGTTACGACCGAAATGAGCTCTCTGCTCCGCGGCAGTGCGGATTTGCATATCTCCGTCAACATTCCGGCCCGCGACATGGAAAGCGGGCGTTTCCTGCCGGTCTTGGCTGCAGCCGTTGCAAAAGCCGGGATCGATCCGTCCCAGATCTGGATCGAGGTGACGGAGAGCGGCTTCATGAATGGCCCCACAGCAACACACGCGGTTGAGACGGCACGGGCAGCCGGGTATCGCGTCGCGATCGATGACTTCGGGACTGGCTACTCCAGCCTGTCGCGGCTTGAAGGGTTGCCGCTCGATGCGTTGAAGATCGACAAGTCCTTCGTCGATGTGATCGGTCATGATGCCGCGCGAAGCGTCGTGACATCTCATATCATCGCGATGGCGCATGAACTGAAACTCGCCATGATCGCCGAAGGCGTCGAGACACCCGAACAGGAAGCCTACCTCAAGAATGCCAATGTCCAGTTCGGGCAAGGATGGCTCTATGCGAAGGCGCTGCCTGCCGAGCAATTTCAAATGTTCTACCAGAGCAGGTCCGGCAACGGCCCAACATGATGCGGCGTCGGCGATGATTACCGGCGCTTGGCTTTCGCGAACCCGCGATCGGTGGCAACGAAGCGCTCCAGCATCGGTATGCTCAGTTTAGCGGGCTCAACCGGCGCGCCGTCTTCGGCCAGCAGAAACGCGAGCCGAAGCCCGTGCGCTCGCAGGTGTGTTCCGGAACAGATGGGCCTCCGGCCGCGAGGAAATCACGACTACCTCGGCGTTATCGCGGCGTTCGATGCTCCATGGGATGTCGACCCGCCCATTGCCATTCGACAAAGTCCCGTATTTTGCAGCATTCGTCAGGAGCTCATGGGAGGACCATCGCGAGCGAGAGAGCGGCTCGCGGTCCCAGTTCCACGGCAGGGCCAAAGGATGCGATCTGCTCGCTGCCATTCAGTCCGTTGTTCATCCTGGCGGCATCGACGAGGTCTGCGAGCGTCGCGCTCGTCGAGTTTTTTTTGGAGCAGGATTTCATGAGCGTGCGCAGTGGAGGCTTTCGCCCCCACCATGGTGACCTTCCGAAGGGGACGAGATTTTGCGGCCTGGCTCGGCTTGGTACGATTCAGACCTAAAAAAGCCCCGCACGATGGCGGGGCAAGAAGGCGATACCCTTGGCTCAGTATCGCGGGAGAGCCAGAGAGGCCTCGGCCTTAGCTTAGCCGTTTGCCGGCCAGCGGGAAGGTCTGATTCTGCCAATCCGGTACGGTTCACGAAAAAGCCCGCCCGTGAGCCTCGCGATTTGCTCAACATAAGCCGGCCACGGCCGGATAATCCGCCTCGATGAGCACCTGCCCCATGGGGGCGGACCTTGTGAAGTCGAAGAACCGATTGAAATGGCACTTTCGCGACAACCTCACCTCGATTGTCCATGATCTCGAACTGCTGACCGTCCAGGATTTCACCGGCCATTAAAAGCTCTGAAATCATTTCCCTAGCAGCCAGTTTTGCGTCGCTCACTGCAACTTCCAGGCTCGCAAAATCGGTACCTACGTCGTCGACCTCGAGCTCTTTGCCATTGCGAATGTGAAAGTAGTATTTTGGCATCCGGGACCTCCGCCGGACATGAATGAGATTTACCGATTGTTCCCGTAAGGGCGCCTCACGGAATCCAGCGCAACTTGGGAACCCTTCTTGGAACGTCGCATTGAATCGCGTTCTGATGGAGGGTCGAATGAGTTATCAAAATCCGGGCGAGATGAATTTTTTGCCACCTTACTCTTCTCCGGTGCTGTTGGACTGCTGCTCGACTATGGCAATTTCGCCGGCCATCCAGGAATGGCATGTGCAAGGACGCGCGATCGGCCATCTCGGCCCGAACCAACGGCAAATCGGTTTAGCCATTCTCCTTGATGGCATTTCCTACGAAAATGCAGGGCAGCGAGCCGGATGCAATATCGGAACCGTTGAAAGTCGATACAACCGTGCACGGGAGAAGCTCGTGACGGAGCTATCGCCACCACAGTGAAATTCTCGACGCTGGCTAAATCCTTCCGGGTGGCCAATCGGAAAAATATTTGCGCGCGGCATCCTCAATAGCCGATCGGTGCTTCGCTGGATCGTAAGACCCGTCCGGATAGTTTTCGAGTAGGTACTTTGCGAAGGACTTCTTAGCTTTCGGATCGCCACTGAACCACGGCTCAGATGTAATTTCGTCAAACAACACCTTCATGGCGGCGAGATCTTGCGGCTCATAAACACCGCTCCCCTGTCCAAACGATGTCATGTTCCACCCTCTGATTCGAGGGCGTCACAATACGGGAGTTTCCGCGCGCTGCAACCAGATCTGCTGGGCCGTTTGCGGGCGCCTCGTGGACTTTGAGCAAATGAGTGGCGGGACTCGCTGGAGAAGCATGCAGCGCTACAGAAGTAGGTGAGGCGGGAGACCACTGAGGGGGTCTCAGCAGTCTCCCTAATCCCGGACGGGACTTGAGGCGCCCGGGTATTCATAACAGAAGCCGCTCGGCGAGATGTGCTTACCGCTCCGCAGCTCCCGGCCTGCGTCGCGGCAAGCTATCGATATATGGCGCTCCCAGGTGCGATTTCAATCGCAGTTCTAGCCTAACACCGCGCCACAGCGGCACGCACCTACACTCAGTTGTTGATCTATCGCAGCTTCATGGCGTTGGATGCCGAACTGGTGCCCTGCCTCACCCCGGACACGTTCGCCGTCGAGGCGATCAGCGGTTATGTGAAGACCAGCCTGGAAGGCAGGCTGGTTTCCCATTCAGGAGCAATACCGTAGATCAACAATTTAATGGCAATTTTTGGCAAACTATGCCATTTTAGTCGTATGGAGGTGCCCTATGGCTACAATGAACGTGTCACTGCCTGATCCGATGAAAGACTGGGTTGAGGCGCAGGCTCGCACCGGCAGATATAGTAATGCAAGCGACTACGTGCGCGACCTCATACGCCGCGATCAGGACCGGGCAGACAAGATCGCCGAACTGCAACGGCTTGTCACCGAGGGCTTGGAGAGCGGCGTAAGCACACGCTCAAAGTCGGACATACTGGAAGCCGCCCGTAAGCAAGCAGCCATTGTGCGGGGCGCATGAAGTACCGCACAACCCGTTTAGCGGATCAGGACATCATCGACCTCTATGGGCACGGCGTCAGAGATTTTGGCGTTGCACAGGCCGAGCGTTACATTGAAGGTCTGTTTTCAGCGTTCGAGCTTCTGGCCGACAATCCCTACATCGCGCGCGAGCGCACAGAACTTAATCCGCCGACACATCTTCATCCCTATGGATCACACATGATTGCCTACGTCGTGCAGGACGAGGGCGTTCTCATCGTGCGCGTTCTCCATGGGCGACAGGACTGGCAAACGCTGCTGTCCTAGAGCGCGGACCTTTCACATTCGCGCCAAGCAAATCTTCCGGCGTCGCCTCCTCATTCGCTGGTGGACCTCCAAAAAGAGCGACACCGATAGCGGTTCCCGTTGCAATCCCCACAATTGAACCAACTAGGCCTTGGCAGCCCCCTCCGGCGCCGGCCCAACCAATCACAGGAGCAAGGATCGCAATGTGACCGCTTGGATCACTTTTGTTGATTGGGTCGTTTTCCGCGTGGGCGTAGCGGTTGGTGCCAACACTTGGAATGGTTGGATCCATGGCGTCGGGGGAGATGAAGCGAGTCGCAACGACCTCGATTGAACGGCTGATGATTTGATATACGAACCGACCGGCGGGGCGGCAAAAGAGCTCGCCGTATTTGCGAACACCATCGAGATCGCCAGTATCACCGCCAGCAATCGTTGAACAACTCTTCCAATGTGCATCTTCAAAATTCTGCCCTCTCAAGTCGGCAACAACTTCAAATTCACTTTCGGCTCTCGCCAGCCAAGCGCTTCGGCCTTGGCGGGCGCGTCTTGGTTGGCGCGGCAGAGATCGTTCGCGTATACGATCCGATCGGGGGATGTCCGCTTCGTTCGGGTATTTCTCGATAATGTCGCGCTTCAGATGCCGGTAATAGGCCGTGCCCTTCGTCGTCAGCGAATTGGCATCGGCCGGATTGGCGCACGAACAGGTTGAGGTAGAGCCCGGCCGTCGCGGTGATCACATAGACCGATCGCGCCCGGCCCTTGAGGTCATAGCCGTAGAGCGCGGCGAGGGCGACTGCCAAGATGGCAGTCGAGATGATGCCGACGCCAATCGCCGGGGTGAAGGTGCTGATCGGGTAGAGGAAGCCGGTAAAATCCGGCTTCGGCCAACTGCGCTAGACCATCCGCATCATTGGCATCAGTCTTATTGAGGGTCTCATTCAAAACCTTTTGCGCATGACGTGCTTCGATGCAAATCGCGGGAATTCCTTCGGCTGTCAGCGCGGGATAGAACCAAGTCGACAGCGGGCCTGTCTCAAAGACAACCAGCTTTGCGTGCGGAGCATGTTTGCGGATGATCTGCGACAATGCTTTCGGATCAGAGGGGCATTTGCCTCGCCAGATCCGCTTCCTATCCTCTCGGATGGAGACCGCAGTATCTTTCAACGAAACATCAAGCCCGATATGTTGGTCCATGGTTGCCTCCCATTTGATGCTGGGCCCGGTTCCAATCGTGAGCCCGTATTCATCTTACCGGGGGCAACTACCCATGTCAGATATTGCTAAGGCAATGTCGTTAGGGGAAGCGTCCGCGATTACCCCATGTTCAAGGCGTCCGCCTCGTCCCGTAGCGGAGAAAGAATGCCCGCACCGATCCGATGAACCTGGCCAAGACGCGCGGACCGCTTCGCGCCGCCAGTGCGTCGGACTGCCTGATCGCGGCCCGAAGGGCACTCCGGTCGGCGCGTGCTGCGCTTGCGGCTGCGTCGAGAAGCGGTTCGTCGGATTTTCGAATGCCGATCATGGTCAAGCCTCGCTAGATTACAATCGCCACCGGATAGAACTCCAAGAAATCATCTGGAGACCTGTCGTAGTGCTGACGCGTCATTTGATTGGAGAGGATCGAGTAGGCGTAGTCGACGTCCGCGTATAACTTGAGAGCAAGCACCAGTTTGCCGAGAAATCCTGTATGGGATGTTCCTCGCCGCTTTGCGTAGGCCACCTCAATATCGGTGGATGTACTGTCGGGTGTTACCCTGAGGACTTCGTAAAGAGTCACGCTGTCACCTCGAAATCATCAGGGCAACGATAGGGTGTCGTGCAGGAATGAAAACGATGATTTGCTGATCCAGAGGATCAGAAATTTCGATCTGCGGCCTAGGGATGCCCGGCCTCACCCGCAAAAAAAGCCCGACGGTCTTGCGAGCGCCGGGCAGTTTGCAGGGGACTGGCAGCGCCCTGCGGGGATGGGAATGGTACCGGTTCAGGAGGCCAGTCTGGAGGGGGCCGGCCGCACCAGCAGGTGCAGATCGGTGGTCTGTGCAATCAGGTCCTGCGGCAGGTCGACTTGCTGGGCAAGGATGTCCCGGATCGTCAGGCCGCTCGCCAGCACCTGCTTGGCGAGATCGGACGCGCGCTCGTAGCCGATCGCCGGCGCGAGCGCGGTGGCGATCGCCGTGCTGGCCTCGAGATGCTTGCGACAGGTTTCGGGATTGGCCGTGATGCCGGCCACGCATCGAAGGCGCAACGTGTCGATCGCGTTCGTGAGCAGTTCGATGGAATGCAGCGCATTGTAAGCGATGACCGGCTCCATCACGTTGAGCTGCAATTGCCCTGCCTCGGAGGCGAGCGTGATCGTCAGGTCGTAACCGATGATCTGGAAGGCCACCTGGTTCACCACTTCCGGCACCACCGGGTTGACCTTGCCGGGCATGATCGACGAACCGGGCTGCAAGGCAGGCAGGTTGATCTCGTTGAACCCGCCCCGCGGGCCGCTGGAAAGTAGACGCAGGTCGTTGCAGATCTTCGACAGTTTCGTAGCCGTTCTCTTCAGCATGCTGGAGAAGAGGACGAAGGCACCCGTATCCCAGCACGCCTCGATCAGGTTGCTGGCGGCAACGACCGGCAGGCCCGTGACCTTGCGAAGTTCGTCGACGGCCGCCGCCTGGTAGTCCGCGCTGGTGTTGATCCCGGTCCCGATCGCGGTTCCACCGAGATTGACCTCCCGGAACAGCGAGACGATTTCCTGCAACCGCACCACGTCTTCGCGCAGGGTGATGGCGAAGGCGCCGAACTCCTGTCCCAGCGTCATGGGCACCGCGTCCTGCAACTGCGTGCGGCCGAGCTTGAGGATGTCGGCGAAACTGGCCGCCTTCGCCTCGAATTCCGCCGCGAGAAGCGCCAGCGCCTGGCCAAGCTGTTCGTGAGCGAACATGATGGCGAGGCGAATGGCGGTCGGGTAGACGTCGTTGGTCGACTGGGCGAGGTTTACATCGTCGTTGGGGTGCAGCGCCGCATAGGCGCCGCGCGGCAGGCCGAGGATCTCCAGGCCGCGATTGGCGATGACCTCGTTGATGTTCATGTTCGTCGAGGTGCCGGCCCCGCCCTGGAAGACATCGAGGGGAAAGGCGTCGTGATGCCGACCGGCGATGATCTCCTCGCAGACCTGCCGGATCACTTCACCCTTTGCCGGGTCGAGATCGCCGAGCCGAACGTTCGCCCGGGCGGCGGCCAATTTTACGTAGGCAAGCGACCGGATAAAATAGGGAAAGTGGTTTATCCGGATGCCTGAAATAGGAAAGTTGGCGATGCCTCGGGCGGTTTGCGGCCCGTAGTAGGCATCCGCCGGTATCGCCACCGGACCGAGCGGGTCCATTTCAATGCGCTCTGGCTGCGTCGTCGCTGTCAAGGGAAGATCCCATCTGGAAAGAATGAAAGACATGCCGCGCGGCCCGCGTTTCGCGGGCCGCCTGCTGGATGGCTAGAGGTAGAGATGGCGGATCGTGTCGTCCTTCAGCAGGTCGCTGCTTTGTCCGCTGAGGACGATCTGTCCGCGGATCAGAAGATAGCCGCGCTCGGCGATCGAGAGGGCCGTCTCGGCGTTCTGCTCGATCAGCAGCACGGCCTTGCCCCCGTTGCGGATGCGGGCAACGATCTGGAAGTATTCGTCGATCAGCTTGGGTGACAGGCCGAGCGAGGGTTCGTCCATCACCACGAGCGCCGGATCCCCGATCAGCGCGCGCGCAAGCGCCACCATAGCCTGCTCGCCGCCGGACATGGTGCCGGCCTTCTGGCCCAGCCGCTCGCGGATGCGTGGGAAGAGATCGGCCATGTGGTCGATCTGTGCCCTGAAATCGAGCGCGGGATTGCGGGCGGCGTCGAAGGCGAGCCGCAGGTTCTCGCGCACGGTCAGCGTTGGGAAAAGGCGTCGGCCTTCCGGCACGAAGCCGGCGCCGAGGCTCGCAAGCCGCTCCGTCCCGCTCTCCTTCACGTCCTTGCCGGCAATGCGGATGCTGCCCGCATCGCTGCGCAACAGGCCGCAGATGGCGTTGAACGTGGTGCTCTTGCCCGCACCGTTGGGGCCAAGCAGGCAGACCATTTCGCCCGGGCCGACAGTGAGGGACACGTCGCGCAGCATCGGCACGGGGCCGTAGCTGGTGCTTACGGAATTCATCTCAAGCATGGGTGGCGGCCTTTTGTCCAAGATAGGCTTCCTGTACGCGCGGCATGAGCCGCACCTCGCTGAAATCGCCGTCGGCGATCTTGCGTCCGTAGTCGATCACGGCGACCCGGTCCGGCAGGGTGGCGACCAGCCGCATGTCGTGCTCGATGATCAGGAACGACAGGCCCGGCCGCTCGGCCATCACTCGGCGCACGTCCGCGATCAGCGCATCGGTGTCGCGGTCGTCCATGCCGGAGGAGGGCTCGTCGAGCATGATGACCTTCGGTTCGGAGGCGAGTGCGCGGGCGATTTCCAGCCGCCGCCGGTCGGCCTGCGGCAGGGCGCCGGCCAGGGTGTGGCGCTTGGAGTAGAGATGCGGGGCGATGGAGCGGATCAGCTCGCCCGCCCGCCCGGCGGCGGCCTCCAGTTCCGCACGCGCCTTGCCGGGAAGCAGCAGGGCCTGCAGCACCCCGGCGCTGGTGCGCGTATGCATGCCGATCAGCACGTTGTCGAGCAGCGTCAAGTCGTTGAAGAGCCGGCTCGACTGGAAGGTGCGGGCGATCCCCGCCGCCGCGATGCGGTGGGCGGGCCAGCCAGTTATGTTCTGCCCGTCCAGTGTCACGTTGCCCTGGGTCGGGCGGTAGATGCCCGAGATCAGGTTGAGCAGCGTAGACTTGCCGGCGCCGTTCGGGCCGATCATGCAGACGATTTCGGATGCGTTGAGTGTGAGGTCGACCTCCGCGACCGCGACGAGGCCGCCGAAACGGATCGACAGGTCGCGAACCTCCAGAAGCGGTCTTTTCATTGATGGGCTCCGTAGTTGCGCGCGCGCTGTGGGAAGAGACCCTGCGGGCGCAAGATGAGGAAGAGGATGACGATGATACCGACGAAGAGTAGCCGGTAATCCGAGAAGATGCGCAGCTTCTCCGGCAGGATCGTCAGGAGGAAGGCGCCGATGATGACGCCGAGCGTGTTGTCCATGCCGCCGACGATCACCATCGTCATGATCGTCACCGAGACGAGGAAGGTGAAGTTGTCGGGCGAAATGTAGCTAACATAGAAGGCGTAGATCGTGCCGGCGAAGGCGGCGAGGAACGCATCGACGCCGAAGGCCAGCATCTTGTAGCGCACGATGTCGATGCCCTGGCAGCGTGCTGCCAGCGGATCGGCGCGCAGCGCATTCCAGGCAAGGCCGACGCGGCTGTCGTGCAGGCGTTTGGCGGCGATGATCGACACGCCCACCAGTGCTGCCGAGAGATAATAGAAGTTGGCCTGGCTCGGCAGGCGCAAGCCCAGGATCTCGATGGGCCGGGCGAAGGAATGACCAAACAGGGTCGGCGCCGGGATGCCGACGAGGCCGTTGGCACCGCCCGTCCAGCTGAAGTTGTTCAGCAACTGATGCACGACGATGGCGAAGGCGATTGTGACGAGTGCCAGATAGCTGTCCTTGGTGCGCATCGAGGGAAAGCCGAGCAGAAAGCCGAACAGGGTGGCGACCACGGCGGAGGCGGGCAGGGTCCACCAGAAGGAGATACCGAAGTGGATCGCCAATAGTGCCGAGGTATAGGCGCCGATCCCATAGGAGGCGCCGGTGGCGAAGTTGGGGATGTTGGCGCTGCCGAGCTGGAAGTTCAGCGCCAGCGCGAGGACGGCGTAGAGCTGCGCCACGATGAGCAGATGCAGCACATAGCTGCTGCCTTGCATGAAGAAGGGATAGGCAAGGACGAGCAGCGCACCGAGCGCGATGGCAAGGTGGCGCTGTTCGCGGAATGCGGCCACGATGCGCTCCTCCACCTGCGGGCGCAGCTGTAGGAGTGCAAAGATCGCGCCCATCAGCGCCAGCAGCAAAACGGTGACCGCCGTCATTTCCGTGAGCAGGAAAGCGCCCAGCAGCGCGGCGCCGCCGATTTCGACCGCCGTGACGATCGCAGCATTCGTTGCGGCTGCCGGGCGGACCGCCAGAACCTCGTTGTCAATTTCGGTTTGCGACATGGATCAGACTTTCTCGAAGACGGGTTTGCCCAACAAACCGGAGGGTTTGAGCACGAGGACGAGGATGGTCAGCACGAACATGAAGACGAGCCGGTAGGACGCCCCGTCGGGCACGAGGATCTGTACGAGCACGTCCACGCCCGCAATCAGCAGGCTGCCCAAGATGGCGCCCTGCATCGAGCCCAGGCCGCCGATGACCGCCGCGGAAAAGCCGATCAGGCCGAGCTGGACGCCGAAGTCGAAGCGCACCACGCCGGCATGGCTGACAAAGAACACGGCGCCGATGGCCCCCACCGCTGAGGCGATGAAGAAGGTGATGGCGAAGATCCGGTTCGGCCGGATGGCCATCAGCCGGGCAATGTTGCGGTCCTCGGCGACAGCGCGGATCCGCGTGCCCACCGAAGTGTGGGTGAGAAGGGCGAAGAGCGCGACGACCATGGCGATGCTGACGGCGATCACGATCAGACTGAAGGTCGGAAGCACGAAATCGCCGATGGTGAACGAGCCCGACGCGATTGCCGGGAAGGGCTTGGGGTTCGATCCCTGCGGATAGAAGGTGCGGATCATTTCGCGAATGACGGTGCCGAGCGCGACGGTCGCCACCAGCGCCATCATGGCCGGAGCATTGCGGAAGCGCCGGATCACCAGCCAATCCAGCAACACGCCCAAGAGGCCGATCGCCACCATCGAAACGAGGATCGCCAGCACGAGTGCTGCCGGCGCGCCCATCGGCGCTGCGATCGTCGCCACCGTTTGCACGGCAAGGAGCGCCACGAACGGCGCCACCATGGCGACGTCGCCGTGGGAGAAATGAATGACGTCCAGAACGCCGAAGAGCAGGCTGAAGCCGAGCGCAAGTAGGGTGTATATGCTGGCGAGCACCAGCCAGTTGAGCAAATGCTGCGCAACCAGAGCGTCCATTGAAGTTCTCCCTCATTTTTGGGCAACGGCCTTTCGAGCCTTCCTCGAGACCCGGTGCCGTGCCGGGGGGATTATTGGCGTCATCCCGGCTGGTGCAAGGGAAAGCTCGTCCCCGCTGGGAAGGGTTTTCTGATCCAGGCCATCAGAAATTACGACTTTCTGACGGAGCCCTCATCCCGCAGCTTTCAGACATGGCCGAGGCAACCACGACGTCGGGACATGCTCCCGGACCGCCCGGCCGAAATAGCAACAAGAGGGTGAACGAATGAACGAACTCACTTTGCGCCGGCGCACGCTCGTGACCGGCTTGATGCTGTCCGCAGCCCTGTTCGCGATACCGGCGGCGGCGCAGGACAAGCCCCATATCAAGCTGGGCTTCATCGGCCCCGTCAGCGGGGGCAACGCGCAGCAAGGGCTGGGCGCGCGCAACGGCTTCCTGCTGGCGATCGAACAGGCGAACGCCGCGGGCTACCCCTACGACGTGGAGGCGGTGATGCTCGACGACGCCTCCGATCCGCAGACCGGCGTTGCGGCGGCGCTCAAGCTCGTCAACGATCCCGAGGTCGTCGCGGCGACCGGCCACTGGAACAGCCCCGTGGCGCTCGCGACCATGCCGGTCTTCAACCGCTTCCAGGTGCCGATGATCGTCTGGGGCGCGATCAGCCCGAAGATCACCGAGCAGAACCTGCCGGAAATCACCCGCGTCACACCGACGCTCGTGACGGAGAACAAGCCGCTGGCGGAATGGGTGGCGAAGACGCTCGGCGCCAAGAAGATCGCCATCATCGCCGACACCAGCGACTATGGCACCGCCAACACGGCCGCCTTCGAGACGTTCTTCACCGAGGCGGGCGGCGAGATCATCGGCAAGGACCTCTTCCCAGTCGGTACCGTCGATTTCCGCACCACGCTCACCAAGCTGCGCGAGGCGGCGCCGGATGCGGTCTATTTCGGCGGCGTCATCGCGGAAGCCGGCATCCTGCGCAAGCAGATGGTGGAGATCGGGCTGAAGGTTCCGATGATCGGCATTTCCGGCTTCTACGATCCGGAATTCGTGACGCTCGCGGGTGCCGCTGCCGAAGGCACCATGGTTAGCTACCCGGCTGCCCAGTCCAATGCGAAGCTGGAGAAGATGACCGCCGACTACAAGGCGCGCGCCTTCGCCGAGGAAACCAGCCCCTATACGAAATACGCCTTCGATTCGGCGAACATCCTGCTCGCCGCCATCAAGGAAACCGGCATCGAGGACAAGGAAGCGCTGGCCAAGGCCATCCGCGCGATCAAGTACGACGGCGTGCTCGGCGAGACGACGTTCGACGCCAACGGCCAGACCCAGATCCCGGTCGCAATCGAGATCAAGGAAGTGCGCAACGGCGTTTGGGAAACCCGCGCCGAGTAACGGAACCCTCCGGTGCCGGAGACGATCCGGCATCGGAAAAACTGCTGCATGGGTACGGAAACCCATATTTTCGGTCCGTACCGCGGCTTGCTAACACCAGACCGGGGCCCCGAGCCGCTCGGCGGCAAAGCCCGAATTTCCAAGAAAACCAAGAGGATCCCCGATGATCAGGACAGGTCAACAATACAAAGACTCCATCCGCGACGGTCGGCGCGTATGGATAAACGGAGAGCGCGTCAGCGATGTCACGACCCATCCGCAGTTCCAGCCGATCGTGGATATCCGGGCTCGCATTTTCGACATGCAGCATGAGGAAGCCCATCGCGACATTATGACCGTCGTGCAGGACGGCGAGCGCAACGCATTGGGCAGCGCGCTGCCCTACACGCAGGATGACTGGTGGTCCAAGCGCCGCGCGACCGACCATTTGCTGAACGATGTGGGTGGCGTCGTCACCCGCGTCGGCGACGAGACCGTCGGTGAAATGTGGTCCCTCTTCGACGGGCAGGACGTCCTCAACGAGGTCGACCCGCAGTTCTCCAAGAACATCGAAACGCACATTCACCGGGTGCTGAAGGAAGATCCCTTCCACGTCTCCGCCAACACCGACCCGAAGGGCGACCGCTCGAAGGCGCCGCAAGACCAGGACCCCGACATGCTGCTGCATGTCGTGAAGGAGACCGATGCCGGCATCGTGGTGCGGGGCGCGAAATACGAGACTGCCGCCGCCTATGCCAACCAGGCCTTCACCAAGCCGACCATCGCTAACTGGGGCAACAATGCGCTGAGCGACTACGCTGTCGGATTCATCTGCGACCTGGGCAGTCCGAACCTGCGCTTCATCTGCCGCACCGGCTTTGCCGGTCGCGCGCCGAAGAAGGATTATCCGCTGGCCAACGGCTTCGACGAGGTAGACACGATCGTGATCTTCGACGACGTGCTGATCCCGTGGGAAAACGTTCTTTTCTATCGTCATACCAAGGCCGCATCCTTCATCCGCGCGACTTTGCACCGCTATTCCGCCTTCGCCTTCGTCCAGCGCAACCTCAAGGTTGCCGACATGATGATCGGCGCGGCGCTGTTCAACGCGCGCCAGACGGGCCTCGACAAGCAGCAGGCGGTGCAGGAGAAGCTCGCCCAGCTCGCCGTCTACCGTGAAGGCATCAATGCGCATCTGACCGCGGCGATTGCGCTCGGCGAGCGTTCGCCCGCCGGGCTGATGATGCCGAACCAGTCGTTGCTCTATACGGGCCGCGTCCTCGCCTGCTCGCAGCTTCACGAGATGATGCACATCGCCCGCGAACTGTGCGGCGGCCAGATCTGCGTGACGCCGGATGCCGCGTCCTTCGAGAACCCGGAAACCAAGCCGTGGCTCGACAAGTACTACAGCATCAACGACGAATGGGTCGCCGACGACCGCCGCAAGCTGCTGGCCTTTGCCCGCGACCTGCTGAACTCGGACTATGCCGGCCACCGGCTGACCTTCCAGCTCTTCGCCCAGTCCCCGCCGTTCGCGCATCTCGCTGCCGTCTACCGCAACTTCGACTGGGACGGCCCGCTCGCCTTCGTCAAGGAAGCCGCCGGCCTGTCGGACCGCGTGATGGCCGGGCGCACGCTGACGCCCGGAGACAACGCCATCTCGAGCTGGTTTGCCGCGGACACCAAGCGCGCCGCAGCGGAATGATCGACCGGGGCGGCTCTCTCCGGGGCTGCCCCTTGCTTCCGAACCACCCAACGGCCGGGCCGACCGGCTCAAGCAATGGAATGAGAGACATGATTCACAAACGGCTCCGCCCCTTCAACACCAAGAAGACCTATCCCGAGCAGAACCTCGACAACGACCTCAGCCAGGGCGTCGTCGCCCGCGGCACCACGGTCTTCCTGCGCGGCCAGGTCAGCCAGGACCTCGACACCCGCGAGTGCCTGCATGTCGGCGATGCCGGCAAGCAGACCGCCAAGACGATGCAAAACATCAAGATGCTGCTAGAGGAGGCCGGCAGCGAGATGGCGCATATCTGCCGCATTGTCGTCTACCTGACCGACATCCGCTACCGCGAGGCCGTCTACCAGGAAATGGGCAAGTGGATGAAGGGTGTGCATCCCTGCTCGACCGGCCTCGTCGTGCCGGCGCTCGCGCGGCCGGAATGGGTGGTCGAGATCGAAGTGACCGCCGTCATTCCCGACGCTGCCTGACGGAGGGCGCGATGACCTTCTCGATTTCCGCGCGTTGCCCCGAGACCGGCATGTTCGGCGTGGCCGTTTCGTCCTCCTCGCCCTGCGTTGCCGCGCGCTGCGCCCATGCCCGGGCCGGCGTGGGTGCGGTGGCGACGCAGAACATCACCGATCCGCGGCTTGGCCCGAAGGGGCTCGACCTGATGGCGGGCGGCCTTTCGGCAGGCGAAGCGCTCGAGGCGCTGAAGCGTGACGCGCCGCACCTGGACTACCGTCAGCTTGCACTGGTCGACGCCGAGGGCCGCACCGCCTCCTTCTCTGGGGCGCGGACGCTCGGTACCCACCGGGTCGCGACCGGGCCGGGCGTGGTTGCCGCCGGCAACCTGCTGTCCGATCCGGGCGTGCCGGAAGCGATGGTGGCGGCCTTCACTGCGGCCGCCGGGCAGAGCCTCGGCGACCGGCTGTTGGCCGCCATGCGTGCCGCCGAAGCGGCGGGCGGCGAGGAAGGTCCTGTCCATTCGGTCGGGATGATCCTCGTGCGCGACCAGGCCTGGCCGATTGCCGACCTGCGCGTGGACTGGGCCGACGAGGATCCGATCGGCGAGCTGGCGACGCTGTGGGACAGATGGAAGGGCGAGATGGAAGCCTATGTCTCGCGCGCCCTCAACCCGTCCGAGGCGCCCAGCTACGGCGTGCCGGGCGATGTGTAAAGCGTCCAACCGCCTCGTCCATGACCCTTATCCGGCAAGAAGCCGGGTGAGGGCTTTGTTTCAGATAGGACGTTATGAAGACGCTCCACATACTGGAAAGGCTGGTCGCCTTTCCCACCCTCAGCCGGAGATCCAACCGGGACCTCATCGACTTCGTGGAGGGCCTGCTTCATGGCGCAGGCATCGAGACGATGCTCGTCGCAAGCGTTGACGGCACCCGGGCGAACCTCTTCGCCACCATCGGACCCCGGGATCGCGGTGGCGTGGTGCTGTCCGGCCATACGGATGTCGTGCCGGTCGAGGGCCAGGCCTGGACCCGCGATCCCTTCCGCCTTTCCATCTACGGCGACCGGGTCTATGGGCGCGGCACGACCGATATGAAGGGGTTCGTCGCCGCCGCCATCGCAGTTGCGCTGCGTGCTGCCGGCCGCGATTTGCAGACGCCGCTTCACCTTGCCTTTTCCTATGACGAAGAGATCGGCTGTGTCGGCGTTCGCGACCTGCTGGAGAGCCTGGCGGACCGCACGCCGCGCCCGATGGCCTGCATCGTCGGCGAGCCCACCGGCATGCGGATCGCGACCGGCCACAAGGGCAAGCTCGCCCTCAGGGCCTGCTGTATCGGCCATTCTGCCCACTCCGCCCTCGCGCCGACGGCGCTGAACGCCCTGCATCTCGGCGCGGATTTTCTGGGTGTGCTGCGTCGCGAGCAGCGGCGACTTGCCGAAAGCGGCGCCCGCGACGCGGCCTATGACGTTGCCATCAGCACCATCCACGCCGGGCGCATGAGCGGTGGCCAGGCCCTCAACATCGTGCCGAACCGCTGCGACATCGATTTCGAGATCCGCAACGTCGCCGCCGATGACCCGGCAGCGATCCTCGCCCGTATCTTCGACGGGGCCGAGGCGATCGTCGCGCCGTTGCGGGTGGGTTTTCCCGAGTCCGCGATCGCCATCGAGGAGGTCAATGCCTATCCCGGCCTCGATACCGGCGAAGATGCAGATATCGTCCGGCTTCTTCGGCGCGTACTGGAGGACGACGGTCCGGTGTGCAAGGTCGCCTTCGGCACGGAGGCAGGGCTCTTCGACAGCCGGCTCGGCGTTCCGTCGGTGGTCTGCGGTCCGGGGCACATGGATCAGGGGCACAAGCCGGACGAATATATCGAGATCGAGCAGCTGGCGGCCTGCGACAGTATGCTGGACCGGCTCGTGCAAACGCTTGCCGCCGGGCTGTGACGGGGCATAGGAAAGGCTGAAGCCGGGCTTTTGAAGATGCGGATTTGTTTTTTGCACCGGGCGTGATCATGTGAAAAAACAGCGGCGGAACCCCTGAAGAGGGCGGACGCTGCCCGCATGAGAGGAAGTGTGTCCGCAAGCTCTACGCTGCGGCGAAGCCCTTCGCGAAAGATGTGGATTTCCGCCGTACATGCGGCGGAATGTGCCGCTCTCTCCGTGGAAAGGGATACTGCGCAGGCATCATAACGCTGTCGGCCTCCGACTGGGGTACGGCTGGAAGGAAGACCGCATGCGCTTCACCCTTCGTCAACTGAGCTATTTCATCGCCGCCGCGGAGACGGGGAGCGTCACGCGTGCCGCCGAGCAGGTGAACATTTCGCAGCCGTCGATTTCGGCGGCCATCCTGCATCTCGAAATCGAGTTCGGCGCCCAGCTGTTCGTGCGCCATCACGCGCAGGGCCTGTCGCTGACGCCCGCCGGCCAGCGGCTGCTCGTCGCCGCGAAGGAGGCATTGCGCACCACGCAGGGCCTTTACGACGTCGTGAACTCGGCCATGGGCGTGGTGGCCGGGCCGATCAATCTCGGCTCGTTCCGCACCTTCACACCGCTGATCGTTCCCGAACTGTGGAAGAGCTTCGTGGCGCGCTACCCCGAGGTGCAGCTGCATGTTACCGAGGGAAGCGAGGCGGAACTGCTGGAAGGCCTGCGCAACGCCCGCATCGACGTGGCGCTGACCTATGAATTGAGCATGACGGCCGACATGAACTTCGTGCCGCTCGCCGAGCTGCCGACCTATATCCTCCTTGCCGCCGACCATCCGCTGGCCAAGAAGCCCCGGTTGAAGTTAACCGACCTGGAGCAAGAGCCGTTCATCCTGCTCGACCTGCCGCTCACCCGGCAATATTTCCTCTCTCTATTCGAGCGCGCCGGCATTGCGCCGAGGGTCGTCGCCGAAACCAGCCTTCCGTCCGCCATCCGCTCCTATGTCGGCGCCGGTATCGGCTTCTCGATGATGACGGTGCGGCCGCGCAACATGAGCGCGGAGAATGGCTATCCGCTCGCCTATGTCGAACTGCAGGACGATTATCCGCCCATGAAGCTGGGCCTTGCCACGCTCAAGGAACTGAAGCGCTCGCGGGTTGCGGAGGCCCTGGAGGACCTCTGCCGCGATTTGATCCAGGAGGGCAGCCTGCCCGGCATGGTTTCGGTTCCGCAACCGCCGTGCGCGACCTGACACGTTGACCTTCCCAAGTTTTTATTGAGGCAAAACGCCAGAAAAGCCTTCTTTTCCCTCAGCCTCCGTCTTGGAACAATGCACGCGTTCTTCCGCTTTCGGGCGGTCATTCAACCAGTTGGAACGACGGAGTGCGGGGCTTGGAAACGAAGATTGAACAGACCATTCGGCTCAGATTTCTCGAAGGGATGAGCCATGCCGCATGCACGGTGAACATCGTAACGACGGACGGGCCGGCCGGGCGTGCAGGCGTGACGGTGTCGGCAATGGCTTCCGTATCGGCCGACAGCGCGTGGCCAACCCTGCTCGTCTGCGTGCATCATCTCAGTCCGGCCGCGGCAAAGATCGTCGAGAACGGCGTTCTCTGTGTGAACGTGCTGCGCGACGACCAGTCCTATATTTCCGATACCTTTGCCGGCCGCTTCAAGGAGGAGGTCAACGATAAGTTCGAGTGCACGGAATGGGTGTCGATGCCCTCCGGCGCGCCGCGCATCGTCGATCCGCTCGTCGCCTTCGATTGCCGGCTGCTCTCCTCGGAAAAGGTCGGAACCCACTACATTTTCTTGTGCGAAGTGCGCGACCTGCACGTCTCCCGTTTGGGCTCGCCGCTCATTTATGCCAACCGGGCCTATGGCGCCTCGATGCGGATAGATGGCGCCCGGTCGCTGGCCGCTGCCCGGGCGAATGCGGGAAGCCAACTGTCCGTTGCCTGTTTCCACACGTTCGGCCCCTTCATCATGCCCCGGCTGATCCAGCGCATGGAGGGTATAGGTATTCGCCTGGTGGAGGGCGACCAGCGCCGACTGAGCGAAAGCCTGCGCGCCGGCGAGAGCGAGCTGGCCCTTTTGTACGATATCGACCTCGGTGTCGACCTTGAGAAAATCCCGCTCGATCACCTGTCGCCCTATGTGCTCCTCCCCGACGGCCATCGGCTCGCGGCACAGCCGGAGATCGACGCGACGGAACTGGCGGAGGAGCCGATGGTGCTGCTCGACGCGCCGCCGAGCGCCGACTATTTCGTGGGCGTGATGCGCGCGGCCGGAGTCGAACCGCTTATCGCGCACCGCTCGATCTCCTTCGAGATGGTGCGCGGCCTGGTGGGGCATGGCCTCGGCTATGCGCTCCTCGCCACCAAGCCGGCGACAGACATGACCTATGACGGAATGAAGCTCGTAGTGCGCCCGCTGGTCGGCCAGCAGGCTCCTTCCTCGATCGTCATCGCCCACCGGAGGAACGAGGCATTGTCCGGCCCTGCACGGCGCTTCATCGAATGCTGCCTGGAGGTCTTCAAGAAGGGCGGATCGATCGGCTGAATGACAAGGAGGCGGGCCAAAGGCCTGCCTCGCAACGCCTCTCCTATACGCCCGACGCCGCGCGGAGCGGCACGACGAGAATGGCCGCACCAGCGTCCGGCGTGAACCGGGCGGGCGCGTCCAGCAGAGCGCAGTCGCCTTCGCCGAGGGTGACAGTCTCCTGCGAGGCCGACAGGCCGGAGGTTCCGCGCAATGCAAAAACGAACGCCAGGCCCTGCGGCTCAGGCTGCACGACCGTGCCTTTGGTGAGGACGCTGGCCGGAGCGAGCTGCCAGGCATCCCGCGCCGCCATGACATTGACGACACGCACCGGCCCACCCTTCGGCACGCCGACCGGCGTCAGGCCGGAATCGAAACGGTAGGGATGGCCGATGACAAGCTCCACATCGTGGTCGCCGAATTCCAGCGTCAGGCGCTCGCCCTCGATCAGGGTGATGGTCCGTTCCACGCCGGGAAATGCGGAGAAGACGCCGGTTGTGGCAATGGACGCCCGGCTGACCCGCAGCGCGAAGGCATCGCGTGAGGCGCCGTCCGGCAGCAGGCAGATTTCGTCTGTAGAACCCGTACCGTTCTTCCACGGCATGGCCACATAGCCGGTGGCGGGTAGGTGCTGTATAGTCATTCTCTTCCTTTCAAGCGGCGGCAAAGCGTGACCGCCTCGTTGCAATTGATCGGCACTGCGCGTCGCGGGGTTCCTAAAGTTTTTCACCGGCAATCGCGCCGCGCTTCACTGGAGCAGCTTGCGTCGGCCAGGCTGTCCTTCGAGCTGCCACATGTCCCGCAGGGCCGGAAGTGAATGCGGCCCGAGTGGTCGGAATGTGCCATCGGCGTCGATGTCGATGCGCACCCGTTCGTCGCGGCCTTCGCCCGAGCCGATATAGCGCCCCGGCCGGGGCCGGCAGAGCATTGGATGCAGCCTGCGGCCGCCATCGTCCGTGCCCTCCGTTTCGACGAGCCAGTCATGTCCCATGAGCCGGGTGGCCCCGGAGAGGTCGCCGGCCTCGATCGCGGCCCGGATGAGCGTCGAGGAGACGCGCACGCCCGCATGGGTGACGTCGGGCGCGATGCTGATGCCGAAGCCTCGAGTGGTGCAAAGATCCGTCAGCAATGCCATGTCACCGGCACGCAGGTTGCCGAAACGGAAGTCCGGCCCCGCGATCACATGGCGCACGCTGAGCGCTCCGACGAGTATGCGGTCGACGAATTCCAGCGGGCTGAGGCCGGCAAAGGCCTGATCGAAGCGAGGCGAATAGATGAAATCCACGCCATAGTGAGACAGCTGCAGGCGCCTGGCCGCCGGCGTCGCCAGCCGGAACAGGGCAGTTTCCCTGCCGAAGAAGCTGCGCGGATGGGGTTCGCAGGCCATGACCGCCACCGGCCGGCCCCCGGCGATCTGATGTGCCATGCGCGCCAGCGCCTGATGGCCGAGATGGAATCCGTCGAAATTGCCGAGCATCAGGACGCCGCCGCGCAACGGATGATCCGCGGCAAGCCCTCCTTCCACCACCTCAGGCAGGCCTGGCGCGCGGTGCAGCAGCGGGTAGGCGGATATCGTGGCGGGCATCGGATCTCGCTCCTGTTGAGGACGCCTAGCTTAAGGGCCGTCAGTTCCGAGCGAAAATCCGATCTTTCGTGCCACTGCATCGAGAAATCCTTGTTAAGCCACCCCAAGCTAGTTAGAGCGGACGCATATGCGCAGGATAGTTTCGAGGTGAAGGGTTTTCAGCAAATCTCATAAACCCTGATTGAAAATCAATGAGCGGGTCGACCGTTCGTAACCTTTCAAGAGCAATATTAACTGGAGGCTCGCTTCAGGTTGAAACGTGCTCGATTAGGCTTCCAAGAAGGGCCGCATCACTTTCACGCAGACGCCTCGTCTCGGAATGGTTTCCGTTGATACTTGATCCATTCTGAAGCTCTTGGGAAAACTGATGCGCCGCCTCGCGGACATCCGCCGCCAACGCGTCATCGGATTGCGGATGCGTTCGCTTCAGGATTCGGGTCAGGCTGCCGATAACTGCGCCTTCGTCGTTGAAGATCGGGGCCGCGATGGCGGCGAGGTCGGATTCAAACGTTCCGACCGTAATGCACGATCCGGCCTTGCGAATGGCATTCATCCGGCGCCGGAAGTCCGTCCAGTTGTCGCCAAGGCCTGCCTCGGCGATATCGGAGCCGCTGCGCAGGAAAAGCGCCTTCAGGCGGGCAGGGGGCAGGTTGGCAAGTATCGCGAGCGACGCGGCGCCCTTGAAAAGCGAGAAGGGCAGGCCGCGTGCACGCAACAGCCGGAGCGGTGCTTCGCCGGACGCCTCGCCATTTTCCTGACGCAGGCAAAGCACCCGGTCGCCCCACAGGCCGCAGAGGATGAGCACGCTGTCGGGCACGCGCCGCGCGCGTTCTGGCATGATCCGGTTTCCAACGGACGTCATCGGGTCGCTGATCTGGATCTTGCGCTCGAGTTCGACGATGCGCGGACCGAGCGAATAGTTGCCGCGGCTGAGTTGAACCAGAAGCCCGGCGTTACACAGAACACGAAGGTATCGATAGGTGGTCGAGCGGGAGAGATCGAGCGTCTCGCCGATCTGTTCGGGCGACACCGTCGGGCTGCTTTCATCCAGCAGATCAAGGATTTCAAACGCACGATCGATGCTCGTCTTTTCCCCGGTTGTCTTTTCCATCGCCTGCGCATGCTCCACTGTTTGACCGCACCATACATAAAATATCGAATATCGCAATATTCAGAACTTGATGTTTTTCCCAAATAGTGGCACAAACCTGAAATCGGAAGTGGAGCCGATCGCCAAATGGAGGAAACATGACCACCCGCAGAGCTTTTGTTCGTACCTTTGCCCGCCTCGGCCTCATTGCCATGGCCGGTAGTGCCCTTGCATCCTTCGCGCCGGCTATCGCTGCCGCGGAAGGTTATCCGGATCGCCCCGTCACGATCGTCGTTCCTTTCCCACCGGCCGGCCCGCCGGATCTTCTGGCCCGCGCCATCGGCGAGCATCTTTCCAAGGTGTGGGGCCAGCCGGTGCTGGTGGAGAACAAGCCGGGCGCCAACGGCGTCGTGGCGACGCAGTTCGTGGCCAATGCGGATGCTGACGGCTACACGATCCTCGTCGGCAGTGTCGCGACCCACGCCATGAACCGTGCCCTGCGTCCAGACCTGCCGTTCGACACGCTGACCGCGTTCGAGCCGGTCACCCAGCTCGGCTTCACGCCGATGCTCATCACGGCCCACCCCTCGATGGGCCTAACCAAAATTGCCCAACTGGTCGAGAAGGCAAAGGCCGAACCGGAGTCCATCACCTATGCATCCGTCGGGCAGGGCAGCGCGGCGCATCTGGCCGCGGAGCTTTTCCAGGAGGCGGCAGGCATAAAGCTGGTGCATGTGCCCTATGATGGCATCGCGCAAGCAAGCCTTGACCTCATCTCCGGTCAGGTGAATGTCGGCTTCTCCAACGTCGTCAATATGCTGCCCCATGTGAAGGACGGTAAGAGTAGCGCGCTTGCCGTGACGGACACGAAGCGCGCAGCTATCCTTCCGGATGTGCCGACGCTTGCGGAAACCTATCCCGGCATAGACGTGCGTCTGTGGTGGGGGATCTTCACGCCGGCGGGGACGCCCAGCGACGTGGTCGATAAGCTTTCCACAGATATCAACGTGGCTCTCAAGGACAAGGCTCTGATCGACAAATGGGCTGAATCGGCGACGACGATCGTCGGCAGCACGCCGACCGACTTCAAGGCGCTCGTCAATGCTGACGCCGAAAAGTGGGGCAAGGTAATCAAGGATGCCAATATCGTCGCGCAGTAAGACGACGACGGCAGCAGACGTAGAGCAAAAGGAAATGCCAATGACCGCCAGTCTTTCGCTCGGCCTTGCCGAGTTCGTGAAGAATGCTGACATCGCCGATGCCGGGGAGGATGCAATCGAACTCGCCAAGCGCGTCATCGTCGACACCGTCGCCGTCATCATGTCGGGTGCCGGCAGCGATGTCGCAAAGCCGATGCTCGACTATGTTTCGCGCATGGGGAAGGGCGCCGTTCCGTTGATCGGGACGGACGCTGCTGCCAATGCGCCGGCAGCCGCACTTGTCGGCGGCACATTCGGTGCCGCGCTCGACTTCGATGATGTCCTGTCGATGATGCCGGGGCATCCTGCCGCCGTCATCATGCCGGCTCTCATCGCGCAGTGTTACGACGCGCCGATTTCCGGCCGAGCGTTCATCGACGCCTATATCGTCGGTCTGGAAGTAGGCTCGAAGTTGTCACAGGGCGTTGGCATTAAACATTACCAACGCGGTTATCACACGACCGGTACCATTGCGCTGTTCTGCGCGGTGGCCGCCCTTGCGCGGCGTTTCGGTGTTTCAGTGGACGAGACGCGCATGGCAACGAGTCTTGCCGCCTCGACGGCCTGCGGCATACAGGCCAATTTCGGCACGATGACCAAGCCGCTGCACTCCGGCTGGGCCGCGCAGTCGGCAGTCATTGCCGTCGATCTCGTGCGCTCGGGCTTCACGTCCTCCCTTTCAGCCCTGGAGGACAAGGGTGGCTACCTTTCAGCCTATGGCACGGAAGAGAGCGATGCCGACAAGGTCCTGCCGTTGCTCGGCAGTCCCTGGACGATCGTGTCGCCGGGTATCGCACTGAAGAAATTCCCGACGTGCTATGCCACGCACCGCGCCATCGATGGCGTGGCTGAGATCGAGCGGGAGGTAGGGCCCCTGCTTGGCCAGCTGGAAAAGCTCACGTGCCGTGTCGTGCCCGGCGCCCTGCTGCCGCTGCGGTTCAACCGTCCGAAGACCGGGCTGGAAGGCAAGTTCAGCATGCCCTACGGGCTCGCTGTGTCCATGCTCGACCGCCACCTGACGATCGCCTCGTTCGAGGATGCGGCAGTGATGCGGCCGGAAATCTGGTCGCTATACGAGAAGATCGAGGTCATCGAGGACGAGGCCTGTGGGGCCGAGGATCCGGATTACAACAAGAAGAGCGCCGGCACGCGTGGCTTCGTTATCGTCGAGGCATTACTCACCGATGGCCGCACCATCCGTCAGCGGATCGACACAGCGCCCGGTCATCCAAAACGCGCCCTGAGCTGGACGGACCTCAACGTCAAATTCCTGGATTGTGCAAGGAGCTGCGGCGTCGATGAGGGTGTTGCTCAAAGCGCGTTCAACGCACTGAAGGACCTTGAAAAGGCTGGCGATGTTGCGACGCTTTTGCGTCCGCTGACTCCGTCTGCCAAGCGCCGCGCGGAGGCGGCGCAATAGAACTGCCAAAAGCGCTTGCTTGTTCGCCGGTGCGCGGGAGGAGGAACCCCATGAGAAACAATTTTTACGCGACGCCTGATGGCCAGGCAGGCCTGTTCTTTGCCCTTTTCGGTGCATTTGTTGCCTGGCAATCCCTTCAGTATTCGCTTGGACGCGCCTCCCAGATGGGGCCTGGAATGTTTCCGCTGGCGCTGGGCGTGCTTCTCTTCGTGGTCGGCCTGCTGGTGACGGCTAAGGCGGTTCGCGCCGAGCAGCCGGCGGCGCCACCCTTCGAGTGGCGATCGGCAGTCGTCACTACCGGCGCAATCCTGCTTTCGGGCGCTCTGTTGCTGACAGCGGGCCTGTTCATCGCCATTCCGGCGCTGGTGCTTGTTTCATCGCTGGCCGCACGCAACAGCCGTATAGCGTGCGTACTCATCTCGGCCGCCGGCCTGACCATCATGGCCTGGCTCCTCTTCATCGTCGGGCTCGACCTGCGCATCCCTCTGTTCTGGAAGTGAGACGATGGACCTGTTCTCCAATCTCCTGACGGGCTTTGCGACGTCGCTTCAGCCGGCAAATCTGCTTTACTGTTTCGTTGGCGTCGTGGTCGGAACCGCAATCGGCGTTCTACCGGGTCTCGGCCCGTTAGCCACCATTTCGATGCTTCTGCCGCTCACCTATGCGCTCGATCCGGTTTCCGCCCTCATCATGCTTTCGGGCATTTATTATGGTGCGCAGTATGGGGGCTCCACCACGGCCATCCTCGTCAACCTGCCCGGCGAAGCCTCCTCGGTCGTCACCGCGATCGACGGGCATAAGATGGCGCAGGCCGGCCGTGCCGGTGCTGCGCTGGCGCTCGCCGCGCTCGCCTCGGTGTTTGCCGGCACTGTTTGCACCTTCTTTGTTGCCGGTTTCTCGCCTCTGCTTGCCACCGTCGCGCTGTCATTTGGGCCGGCCGAATACTTCGCGCTGATGATTGTCGGGCTTGTCGCAGCCATCATCCTCGCGCATGGCTCGCTTCTGAAGGCGATCGGCATGGTTCTCGTCGGCCTCGTGCTCGGCAGCGTCGGCATCGACAACAACAGCGGCGCCTATCGCTTCACCTTCGGCTCGCTTGAACTATCGACCGGTATCGAATTCGTATCCGTGGCGATGGGCCTCTTCGCCTTCGCCGACATTATCGCCCATGTAGGCGAAAAGACGAGCAGTACGCCGATCCTGCACCGGATCTCGCGACTATGGCCTTCGAAGCAGGATTTTCGCGAGGCAACGCCCGCCGCCGCACGCGGCACGCTGCTTGGCTCCGTCCTCGGCATTCTGCCGGGGGGTGGTGCGGCGCTCGCCTCCTTTTCCGCCTACACGCTGGAAAAGAAGGTTTCGAAACATCCCGAACGTTTCGGCAATGGCGCGGTCGAAGGCGTCGCCGGTCCCGAGGCTGCCAACAATGCAGCCGCGCAGACATCCTTCATTCCCATGCTGACGCTCGGCATTCCCTCGAACGGCACCATGGCCTTGATGATGGGCGCCATGATGATCCACAACATCGCGCCCGGTCCGCAGGTTATAACGCAGCAGCCGGTGCTGTTCTGGGGTCTCATCACCTCCATGTTCGTGGGTAACGTGATGCTGGTTCTGCTCAACCTGCCGCTCGTCGGCATCTGGGTCAAGCTGATCTCGGTGCCGTATCGCTACCTCTATCCGGCCATTCTCGTCTTTTGCGTAATCGGCCTCTACAGCATCCAGAACCAGACGTTTGAGATCATGACGGCGGCGGTGTTCGGCTTTGTCGGCTACCTCTTCATGCGCATGAAATGCGAGCCGGCGCCGCTTCTCCTCGGCTTCATTCTCGGCCCGATGCTGGAATCGAACCTCAAGCGCGCGATGCTTCTGGCGAAAGGCGATGCGACGACCTTCGTGACGCGTCCCCTCTCGGCCATACTCCTGCTGATCGCCGTCTTGCTGATGCTCACCGTCATTCTTCCGCAGTTCCGCAAAAAGCGCGAGGAGGTCTTCACGGAAGAAGCCTGAGTCGCACCAACCGACGGTGCGCCGACTTCACGCGCACCACCCCCAACTCTGAAACGCCCCCGATCCGCAAGACGGACAGCGGCCGGAGACCTTGTCCCGGCGCAGGGGCCCCTGCGTCGCAAGGGCGCGCCTTTTAACGATATGCAACGGAGTATCAGAAAGTGATGATGCAAATCGAATGTGTTGTGAAATCCGGCGACCAGGTCGGTGAAGTGCCGGTCTGGTGTGACCGCAGCAATCTACTCTGGTGGATGGACGTCCGCCGTCCACGCGTCCAGTCCTTCGATCCGGTAACGCGCGAACACAAGGTCTACCTGACGGGTGGCCGCGCGCTTGGCAGTTATGCGCTGCGTGAAAGCGGCGGTATGCTCCTGGCACAGGACGATGGCATCTATGCCTTCACGCCAGGTGCCGGCGACCGCGAGAAGATCTTTGATCCGGAAGAAGATCTGCCGGACAACCGTCTGAACGACGGGCGCTGCGATCGACGCGGCCGCTTCTGGCTCGGCAGCATGAACGACAAGGTCCGGCAGGACGACGGCAATTTCTGGCGCATCGGCTCGGATTTGTCCGCGCAGAAATTCTTCGACGGCATCAACATCCCGAATGGCGTCTGCTTCAGTCCCGACGACAAGACCATGTACTTCGCCGACACGCCGAAGCGCATGATGTGGGCCTTCGATTTTGACATCGACGCGGGTGTGATCTCCAACCGCCGCGTCTTCGCGGATCTAACAGCCAATCCAGGCCGTCCGGACGGCTCGACGGTCGATGCCGAAGGCTTCGTCTGGAATTGCGAGTTCGCTGGCAAGCGTGTCGTTCGCTACGCGCCAAATGGCAAGGTCGACCGGATCATCGAGATGCCGGTGACGAATATCACCTGTGCGGGTTTTGCCGGACCAAACCGGGACATTCTCTATGTCACGACGGCCTGGCAAGGCCTTAGCGACGAACAGCGCGCCGCCGAGCCGGATGCCGGCGGTCTCTTCCGCATCGATGTCGGCGTCAAAGGCCTGCCTGAGCCGCGATTTCAAGGTTGATAGGAGCATACAATGATGAAACTTCTCTACGGTGGACTTTCGCCCTTCGTCCGCAAAGTAATGATCGTGGCGCATGAGAAAGGCCTCGTCGACAGGCTGGAACTTGTGCCGGCACCGGTCAATCCGCTCCAACCACTCGACCTTGCGATCGCCGTCAACCCGCTCGGCAAGATCCCGGCGCTGACGCTCGATGATGGCGCTGTCCTCTACGGCTCTACGGTCGTCGCGGAATATCTTGATCAATTTGATGGCGCACCGCGCTTTTTCCCATCCGATGTTGCCCGGTGGACAGCGCTACGCCGTAATGCGCTCGGCGACGGCATTCTCGAGGCCGGCCAACTTGCCCGCATCGAGGGCCTGCGCCCGGGAGACAAGCAATGGGCCGACTGGAAGGATGTGCAGCTTCTGAAAGTTACGAACGGGCTCGATGCAGCCGAGAAAGAGGCCCAGGAACTCGCGACCGATATGCTTACTATCGGCGAAATCGCGCTGGTCTGCGCGCTCGGCTGGTTCGACGTCCGTCTTCCGGAGGCGGCAAACTGGCGGGACAGTCGTCCGCATCTTGCGAGCTGGTTCGAGGCAGTCTCGACCAAGGCCTCCATCACAGCAACCGCACCGAAGGTGCCGAAATGAAGCAAGCCATCGCGCAGGCGATTGCAACGGGTGTTGGCGTCGGGCAGATCAGTGACGCCATGGACGAACTCGGTCTGCCGCAGAATGCCGGCGGCGGCTATCGCCTGCTCGGCAGCAAGGGCGGCACGGTCTTCGGCCGTGCGTTCACACTGAGGCAGGAATTGGCGGAGCCCGGCAAGCCGAGTATCGTCCGCCAGGGAGAAGCAGCACTCTCCCTGGCCAGCCCTGGCGACATCCTCGTCATCGACGCGGGCTGCCCTATAGACATCGCCACATGGGGCGAGGGTCACTCGCTAAGGGCGCAGATCAACGGCCTGAGCGGTGTCGTCCTTCACGGAGCGACGCGCGACGCGGAGGCGTTGGCCACAAGTCCCCTTCCAGTGCTCTGCCGGGGAACTTCTCCGCTGCGCAGCAAGAGACGAATGAACACCGTGTCCATCGGTGAGCCGGTGACATTGGCCGGCGTAAAAATCCACCCTGGCGACCTTTTGGCATTTAGCGTCGATGGCCTAGCTTGCGTCCCCGCCAATAAGCTAGTCGAGGTGCTCGTCAAGGCATGCGAAATCCAGGTGACTGAACAAAAGCGTGACATCAAACTTCGGCAAGCTTTCTATCAAGCTTGCGGTAATGCTGAAGGATTAGTTTGAAGCGACAATCGGCCGTTGAGGGGGCGATGTAGCTGCTGCCTTTGATCGTTTGCCAAGGAGGCCAAGGCGACAGCACCCGCCCGAGACATATTCATTCCGGATCTGTTGATCGATCGACTCAAGGTGACGAGACGGAATTGTCATTGAGCTGTAGGTTGTAATTTGCCGGTCGTTGGTTCGATCCGTTCAATAGCTTACGCCTACTCCATGGGGGTTAAGCGTTCGCCCGGCGGATAGGCTTATGGTGCAGTGACTTCGATGGGTCAAAATGGCTTAATCCCCGCTGGATTCTAAGGTTCCAACCAGGCCACCACAGCCGAGCACTTCAAGCGGCGGGCGATTGTCCGAATGTTGTGTCAGGAGGGCGAGGCGCCGGAAGCGTTCTTGCGCGTCTTCTCGGCATGTATCCATGTATGTTATTACATAACTTTCCCATTGACGAACGTAATGATATTACATTAACCAGAGCGGGCGCCTCGCTTGAGGAGCGTCTCACTTGGTTTTCACCCCGTCACTGGAGGATCGACATGCGCTTTGCCTATGCGCTGGCCATCACGTTTGGATTGGGAGCCGCGGGCCTTGCGCCGCCCGCAGATGCACAGGTCCTCAAGGTCGCCGGGCCCTGGGAGATCACGGGGATCGAGCCGGCGCAGACAGGCTATGTCTTCAGCCGCTTGCAGGTTGCGGAAACACTCGTCACGGCTGACAAGGACGGCAAGCTCGCTCCCGCGCTTGCGGAAAAATGGAAGGTCAGTGATGACGGGCTGACCTGGCGGCTGACCCTTCGACCGGATGCCGTCTTTCACGACGGCTCCCCGGTAACGGCCGAAACGGCCGTCGCCAGCCTTGAACGGGCGCGCGCCGGTGCCGGCGTCCTCTCGCAGGCACCGATCGCGGGGCTCACCAGCGACGAGAAGGACGTCGTGATCCGCCTCGAAAGGCCGTTTTCGCCCTTGCCCGCCTACCTCGTGCATTTCAGCGCGATCATCCTCGCCCCGTCTTCCTTCGACGCCACGGGCAAGGTGACGCAGATTATCGGTTCCGGCCCTTACCGCGTGAAGCGGCTGACGCCGCCGGCCAAACTCGAATTGGAGGATTCCGGCCATTGGTGGGGTGGCACGCCGGGTATCGGTGACGTCAGCTATCTCGCCGTCGGACAGGGGGAGACACGGGCGCTTATGGCCGAAAGCGGCGAAGCCGATCTGGTCTTTTCCATGCTGCCCGTTTCGGTGGACCGGCTGAAGGCCAATCCGGACCTTGACGTGCAGATCGCCACCATTCCCCGCACGCGCATCCTCAAGGTAAATGCTGGTTCGCCGTTCTTCGACGATGTAGAGGAACGGCAGGCAATCAGCCTTGCCATCGACAGGGTAGGCATCACCAAAGTCATCCTGCGCAACCCCGAACTCGTTGCCACCCAGCTTTTCCCGCCGGTCATGTCGGGCTGGTATCGCCAGGATCTGGCGCCGCTCACCCGCGATCTCGACCGGGCACGCTCTTTGCTGACGAAGACCGGATGGACGCCCGGCAGCGACGGCATTCTCGAACAGGACGGCAGACGCTTCAGCGTGACCCTGCTCACCTATGCGAGTTGGCCGGAACTGCCCCCGATCGCCACCGCGATCCAGGCCCAGTTGCGCGAGGTCGGTATCGAAGCGAAGGTCTCGGTCGCCAACAGCTCCGAGATTCCTGCCCGCCATAAGGATGGGACATTGGAGATGGGGCTGATCTCACGGCTCTACTCGATCGTGCCCGATCCCGTCGGCACGCTGCTCAACGACTACAGCCCGGGCGGCAGTGACTGGGGCGCTACTGGCTGGGAGAATGCCGAGATCCAGACGGCGATTGCCGGGCTCTCGGCAACCAGCGACCCGGCAAAGCGCGCGCCGCTTCAGCACCGCGCCGTGGAAATCCTGCAAGAGGAACTGCCGAGCATTCCGGTTACCTGGTCGGAACTCGCCATCGTCTCGAACAAACGCATTGCTGGCGTAGCGGTGGACCCGCTTGAGGTGAACTACGGTCTCTCCTCGATCCGCTGGGCGAAATGAGGATGGCGCGATGAGAAGGATTCTCCTCGCGCGCCTGGCGCAGGCGGGCATCGTCGCCGTCACGGTTGGTGCGCTCTGCTTCGTGCTGATGCACATCCTGCCGGGGGACGCGGCGATGCGCATTGCAGCCGGTCGCTATGGACCGGATGTGGCTATTATCGACGCGGCCGCAATGGTGCGGCTGGAGCTAGGCCTCGATCGGCCGTGGTTCGTCCAGCTCGGCGAGTGGCTGGGGAACCTCATGCGCTTCGATCTCGGCCATTCGCTGGTAACGGGCGCGCCTGTGCTGCGCGAACTACAGGTGCAGCTCGGTGCCTCCGTCTGGCTTGCGGTCGCCGCGCTTGTGCTCTCACTTGTAATCGGTCCGTGGCTCGGTGTGCTTTCCGGCTTGAAGCCGGGCGGTGTCGTCGATCACCTTAGCCTTGCAGGTGCGGCGATCTTCCGCGCCGTTCCGCCCTTCGTGCTCGGCCTCATCTTGATGCTGGTCTTCTCGAAGCATCTCGGTTGGCTGCCGCCGGCCGGCTTCGGCTCGCCGCGCGAAATCCTGCTGCCGGCGCTTACATTGGCGCTTGGGCTTGCGGCGATGTCGAGCCGGGTGACGCATAATGCCGTTGCAGGTGTCACGAGCGCGCCCTACTTCGCTTTCGCCCGGCTCAAGGGCCTGTCCGAGGCTGTCGTTGTCCGGCGGCACGGGCTGCGCAACGCCGCCATTCCGGTCGTCTCCTATCTTGGGTTGCAGGCCATCTACCTCGTCGAAGGCGTCGTGGTGGTGGAATCGCTCTTCGCCTATCCGGGTATCGGCCACGCGCTGGTTCACGCCATCGTCGAGCGTGACATTCCCATGGTGCAGGGTACGGCGTTGGTCATGGGGCTGATGTTCGTCGTGATCGCCACAATTGTCGACCTCCTGTCGCATTGGCTTGATCCCCGCCTCGGGAGGATCAAATGAGCCCGAACGAACGTGTACTCGCCCCTTTACGTGGTCGGTTTTCGCCAATTCGTATTTTCGGCGCTGGGCTGCTCGCGACCCTTGCTGGTTTCGCCCTGCTCGGGCCGCTCCTCATTACGGCGGATCCGGCCGCACAGGATTTTTCCGCAAGCCTCGCGCCCATCGGCGGAAATCATCTGCTCGGTGCGGATCATTACGGCCGCAGCCTGCTGTCGCGGCTTGCGCATGGGGCAAGACTATCCTTCGGCATGGCGTTCGTAACGATGCTTGCGGCGGCCGTCCCTGGTGTTCTGCTGGGACTTGTTGCTGCCTGGCGGGGCGGATGGTTGGAGCGGTTCGCAGAGCTGCTGGCAACTATCGTGCTGGCGTTGCCAGGGCTGATGCTGGTGCTTCTGTTGCTTGCCTTTGCGCCCGGCAATTACGGGCCGCTCTTTCTGGGCATTGCGCTCACATTATGGGTCGAATTCTATCGGGTGACGCGCGCCGGAGCCAAAACCATCCTCGGCCAGCCGCATATCGAGGCAGCTCGCATGCTGGGTTTTGGTTCCGGCTATATCCTGCGCCACTATGTGCTGCCCGTCATCGCACCGATGATCGCGACGCTTGCGGCCTTCGCGATGGCGGCTGCCATCATCTCGGTATCGACGCTGAGCGCCATCAGTGTCGGCCTGCAACCGCCAACGCCGGAACTCGGCGGCATGATCGTCGAGATGCTGCCCTATTATGCCGAAGCGCCGCTGCATGTGCTGCTGCCGGCCGTGCTGATCTTCCTGCTGGTGCTCGGCCTGCAACTCGTCGCACAGGAGGACCGAGCATGACCGTTCACCCACGTATGCAAGCACTGTCCGTCAGCGCTCTGTCGGTAGCGTCCCCACAAGGCACGATCGTTTCCGAGATCACCTTCGCACTCGAAGCCGGCATACCGTTGACGCTGCTCGGTGAAAGCGGCTCGGGCAAATCCCTGGTGGCGCAGGCGATCATGGGCAATCTGCCGATGGGACTATCTGCCGCGGGTCATATCCTTCTCGACGGGGTCGACCTACTCGCCGGCTCCGCTGCGACGGGCCGGGCCCGATGGGGGCGTACGATATCGCTGCTACCGCAAGAGCCATGGTTGGTGCCAGCGCGTAGCGATCGCCATTGCCCATGCCGGCGATTGCGACCTGCTAATCGCCGACGAGCCAACCAAGGGGTTGGACGCAGCGTTGCGCAACGGTGTCGTCGCCCGCTTGAAGCGCGAGGTCGACGCGGGGCGGCTCCTGCTCACCATCACCCATGATGTGATGGTCGCCCGTTCGCTCGGCGGCATGGTGGGCGTGATGCTGGAGGGTCGGCTGGTGGAGATCGGGCCAGTCGACAACGTGCTGGAGGCGCCGCAGCACGACTATACGCGCGCGCTGATCGCCGCCGATCCGCAACACTGGGCGCGACGGGCGCCTTCAAGCGGGGGTGAGTTGGTGTTGGCCGGTCACGGCCTTGAAAAGGCCTTCGGCGAAAACCTGCTGTTTTCCGGCCTCGACATCGAAATCCGTGCGGGCGAAGTGGTCGCGATCACGGGACCGAGCGGCTGCGGCAAGACAACCGTTGGCAATATCCTGCTCGGGCTCACCGCGTCCGACCGGGGAGAGGTGGAGCGACGCGCGAGAATTTCACCGCTCCGGTTCCAAAAACTCTACCAAGACCCACCTGCCGCCTTTGCACCACATCAATCGATCCGCAAGGGACTTGCCGATCTCGTGCGCCTGCACGGGCGGCAATGGAGTGATGCGCAGGCTCTCTGCGCCCGCTTGCGTCTGCATGACAACCTACTCGGCCGATTGCCGTCGGAAATCTCAGGCGGAGAATTACAGCGTTTCGCCCTCGTGCGCACACTGATGCTGGATCCCGTCTTCCTGTTTGCGGACGAAGCCACTTCGCGGCTCGATCCGGTCAGCCAAAAGGAGGTGATCGAGTTCTTGCTGGAAATTGTGAGCGAAAAGAAGCTTGGAATACTGCTGGTCACGCATGATCAACACCTCGCCGAGCGGGTTTCGACGAGAGTTGTGCGATTGGGCGTGGATGGTATGATGTAGTTCTCAGCCTTTACCGACCAATATCCGAAGGAAGGGATCAACTGGATGAGAAGGCTATCCATGGCGGCCTCTCCCGGTTAAGCGACGATCCGCTAAGTCACTTCTCGGGGGCAAGCGGCTGGTTTTGACGGCCGTGACGCGTCGGTACTGATGGAATCCGTGTGACGAGGTGGAGAAGTATTCTGCATTTCAACCAAGCCAGATGAACGACTCTTTTGTTTCCTCAACGCCAAATCAGGCACCACGCCTAAGGTCGACGTCAGCCGCGGCCCTAATGTTCGCCGAGGCCAATATGAAATACCAGACTGGTTTATTGAGGGGCTTGGTTAGACCGGTGTCGATGGGGCTCAAAGCGTTCCGCTCCTCGCGTTCGATGCCCTCATCCGACGTGGTAGGTCCTGCGGATATGACCCATCAAGACGTACCGGGCACCGCTAAAAATTCCATATATAGGGGTGATGCCGTGAATTTCGGTTAATCGGGCACTTAGCTTATCTGAGTTGAGGCGCCATCGGTTCAGATCCTTTCAACAGCAAATCCATTCAGATGGGCCTGACACCCCTTCATTAGGAAAGACCGTACCATGCGCCGCGGCCGGCACTGTGCAGGACGAGGTGCCCTTGATGCACGAGCGCCCTGAAATGATCCTTAATGGTGGCTTGCATCGGTAGTCCGTGTAGCCTCTGCGACCGTAATCCGCCCGTGCTCGCGTGCCAACTCGAGCAATTTCACGGATAATTACGGCATGTCGGCGAGGATAATACATCCGCGCTCCATTTTCTTTTCAAGCCGCGTTTTCTGCCGATGAAGCGTTCTCAGAAAGTACTCGATTCAGGGATTCCAGTCGGGCTCGGCGTTGCGGATCGTTCCCTGCGTGCGCCGAAGCGAGATGTAATAGCTCTCCTTGCTTTGCTCGATGATGCTTTCGAGCGAGCTGTAAGGGACGTAAGCGTAGCCTGCCCGTAGGAGCAACAAGGTGGTCAGAATACGCGATAGGCGGCCATTGCAGGTCATCTTTGACGTTTTGGGGAAGGCTGTATTCGTCGCGGACTAACTATTTGGACGGCCCCTTCGAAAAACAGCGTGATGCGGTGAGCGCGGCGGAAGAGCACTGCCGTAAACTTGGGTGGGAGGACGACCACAGAAATGCGAGCGGGAGTCATCGGCCCTGAACAGATTGGGGTGCATCCTGCTTGGCGCGCGTTGCAGCTTTGCTCGAATGTGTGCGCATGCTAATGTTCTCAGGTCGTAGGGGCTCTCCAAACCCTTGTATCGGACCCTGCGACATCTGCCATAGCCGCCGGATCGACTGTCAGCGTGGTCGATCCGGCTTTTTTTGTATGCAATTGGATATTTTCGGGTTGTTCTCTCATGGCGTGCATGGCCGTCTTGTCATAATGTAAGCGTGTGCTAATCTTTGTCTTGCAGGACTACCCAAAAGTCTTGCGACGAAATGTGCCTCACTAGGGTCCGGACTCACTAGAGCCACCAGATGACGGCCGCGGCGAGAGCGACGGCACCCATGAAGTTTTTGATGTTGCGATCGAAGCGGGTGGCGAGGCGACGCCAGTCCTTGAGACGGCAGAACATACGCTCGATGACGTTGCGCTGCTTGTAAACGGCGCGGTCGTACTCGTACTGGACCTTGCGATTTCGACGTGGCGGGATCACAGCCTCGGTACCGCGCTCGTCGAGCCACTCGCGCAGAGCCTGGCTGTCATAGCCCTTGTCCGCGACGAGCTGCGCGCAGGGCGGCAGGGCTTCGATACACAGCCTCGCCACCTTGCAATCATGGACGTTGCCGGGCGTCAGGAGCAGGACGTGAGGGCGACCTTTCGCGTCGCAGACGGCATGGAGCTTGGTGTTCCGTCCGCCTTTCGTGCGGCCGATACCATGAGCCAAGGCCCCCCTTTTCCCCCGCCTGCGCAGCGGTGGACCTTGATGCAGCTACTATCGATGAACAATCGGTCCGGCGCATCTTCGGCTCCGGCAAGTGCGCTGAAGATGCCTTCCCAGATGCCGCGCTCGGACCAGCGAACGAAGCGATTGTAGAGCGTCTTCTTCGGTCCATAGACGTCGGCGCAGTCCGCCCAGCGGCCACCGCATCGCAGCGCGTGGACGATTCCGCTCAACACGCGACGATCGTCCACCCGCGGCTTGCCCCGCACATCCGTTGGCAGGAGCGGTTCGATCCGTTCCCACTGCGCATCGGAAAACCAAAAGAAATCATACATCTCACCGCCCTTTCGTCGCGGCAATGAATCATGTCCCAGCGCTCAGGGAAAGCCAATTATTGGGTCCGGACCCTAATGTGAGAAAGCCGGTGCGGTGGCGCGCGCACACTGCACCGGCTTTTTCGTTTCGCCAGCGCACGGGGTATGTCAAATTTAATAGTGCGGATGGGGTGTCGGGCGTATCTTCGCGCATCAGCACTACCAGAGAGCGCCATGACGTTCATTAAAGCGCAGATGTTCTTGCTGAGAAGTCAGGAGACTTCTATGCATTCGAACCACCTACAGCCCGAAGAACTGACCGCCGTCAAAGCCGTGTACGATGACATCGTAAGGCAGGACTGGTTCTCGAAAACCGACGAAGCACGATCATCATTTGCGCGCTATCTGATCGACACCTATTCCATCGGTCAGATTGAGCCGACACGGTTCCGTAAGATCGTAGAATGCTCAGCGCGCATGCACTACAGTCGCACGTAATTGAACCATCCGGGGGTGGATGTGGGACTCGGTTCAGAGATGAGCCGGGTCCTTTTCGATCCATCGGGCATCGGTTGCAGAAAAGTCTACGGAATACATTGAGTTGCAATCGGTATAGCTGATTAGACGTACCGCGCGTTAACCCCCCAAATGCGGTATACCGGTTCAAAAGTTCGTGAATTGGACTTTAAATGTTTCGTGTTTCGCGGTGAAGTTTAGCCACGTAGAATGTACTCAATCGGGTTTGTTCTTTCATACGCGACAAATACTAGCCCCGATCCGCCATGGGCGTAGGTTCGATCATAGCCGGCGCTATCTAATCATTTTCGCCTGCAGTCTCGATTTAAGTCGCTCAATATGACTATGTCGTGTTGCTTGTTCATCCGGCAGCAAATGCTAATGTTCTGCCGCGGTCACGAATGCCCCTGATACCTCAAGCTGTGGCCGCCAGAAGGAACCCGGCTCCGCAAAGTCGGGTTCTTTTTGGGTTGAATAGGTGTCAGCGATGATCCCGAGGTCTTTTCGTTCGATAGACTCTAATATTGGCGTGGGTTGTGCTACGGGTCGCCGGTTTAGCGGGCGCGACCATGAGAGTTTGACGCCTTTCGCCCCAATTTTACGAGGCGAAGCTATCTCGGGTAGCTCTGTTATGCTCTTCGCAGACAAGAATGAGTGGTCGGTCTTCGTCATTGAAGACGGTGGTGAGTCCGGGTGCGCCTCGGTTTTTGGCATGTCGATTTCACGGCTTGCGGTAACGCAAATGTACTGGTTGCAAGAAGATAGCAGGTCCGAGTGGGGGACGCCTGCAAGCGGCGGCATGGTCATAAGCTGGTCCATTGGAACACAGGCGGATGCGGGGCTGGTCTATACCATGCTGGAAGCCGCTATCGAAGCCGTGGTCACGTTGATGCACGGCCTATCGTTCATTCTGATCGCGGAGCCCGCTATCGCTGGCCGGGCTGGGTCACCAGGGTAGGCGATGCGAAGTTGGTCCGCTCAATGTCCCGTAAGGGCTGTTCGCAAGACAACGCGGCCTGCGAGGGCTTCTTCGGCCGAAAAAAAAAAGAATTCTTCTACCCTCGAGACTGGAGGGCGACCACGATCGAACAGTTCGTCAGAGAGGTGGACGCCTACATCCACTGGTACAACGAAAAGCGCATCAAATTATCACTTGGCGCCCTCAGTCCCATCGAATATCGAAACCGCCTTGGACTGAACGCATATCCCATCCGACTTTTTATCCGCATCCCCTATCAGGCCACGCCGGGTCAGGTCTCAGTGGCAATCAACACTTCCTGGATTGTTAGAAGCTCGACAGCCACTCTTGGAGGTCGGCCTCGGCCTTCTCCAGCGCGCTGTAGTTCAAGAGCTTGCGCAGGAGCGCCGTGGTGATGGCGCGGGTGCGCAGGTTGAAGCGCGCGTCTTCGCTGTCCTCGCCGGTCGACTGGTAGACGTCGAGCTTGTCGTAGAGCTGTTGGAGGCGGTTCTGCACGCTGCGGAGCGAGAGGTTGCGGCGGCGGGCGATGGCCCGGTCGGTGAGGCCGAGGGCGATGTCGATGAGGATCTCGTATTCGGAATCAGTGAAACCGTTCGTCTGGCCCAGGCTCTTCTGCTGCACGCCGCGGATCTCGCGGTCGATCACGCACTGGCTTTCGACGAAGATCGAGCGCAAGGCGAGTTTCAGCCGTTCGTCCGAGGCGGACTTCAGCACGTAGCCATAGGCCGCCCCGTCGGGCACGATGCGTGAGACGCCGCGCACATAGGCCTCGTCGGAATAGTTCGACCAGAAGAGGATGCGCGTTTCCGGTCGCTCCTTCCAGATCGTGCGCGCCGCCTCGATGCCGTTGCGGGTCGCCATCTGGAGATCCATGACGATATGCGCGGACTTGTGGTCGCGCGCGAGCTTTTCGCCGGAAAGGCCGTTTTCCGCCTCGATGACCGTCTCGCATTCCGGCAGCGCCGAGCACACCGCCTCGTGCAGGTAGGAACGATGCAGCGGATCATCCTCCACGATCAGGACTTTCATCACCCGTTCCTCCTTCGCATAGGACTCCCGCGCCGCGTTCCGGGGCGAGGGGAAGCCGGACCGTTACGGTCGTGCCGCCGTTGTTGCGCGCCGTGCCGATCGTACAGGTCGCCGAGATCAGCCGGGCACGCGTCTTCATGTTTTCGACGCCGCTACCGATGCGCCCGCGCGGGCGCACGACGCCACAGCCGTCGTCCGTCACGTCGAGCACGAGGCTTTCGGCCTCGACGCACAGGCGCACGGCGAGCATCTCCGGCCGGGCGTGACGGACGGCGTTGTTGATCGCCTCTTGCGCGATGCGGAAGAGGGCGACGCTGACGGTCGGCTCCAGCCTGTCGAGTGCGCCGGCCGTCTCGTCGGCGAGCGCCCAGCGGATCGGCATGCCGCTGTCGCGCACCGAGCGGTCGAGATGGTTTTCAACCGCCTGCGCGAGGCCGAAGAGCTGGAGGACGGAGGGTTTCGCCTGTTCGATGATCTGCCTGAGATCATGCATGCAATGCTGCAGCGAGCGCGATACCGGCTCCAGGGTGTCTGGGCCGATTTCGCCGCTCAGGGAAAGCTGCTCGACGCGGCGGGCGAGGCGGGTGAGATCGGCAAGGGTCTGGTCGTGCAGGTCCATGCCGATGCGTTGCCGTTCCTGTTCGAGCGCCTCCGTCAGGCGCAGCGCGCCGAGGCGCAGGCCCTCTTCCCGAGCGCGGGCTTCCGCCTCGACGATAGCGGAGCGCTGCGCCTGTTCGGCGGCGCGTAGCGCGAAGAAGTAGGGCGTCAGCAGGTCGGCGATGACGCGGGCGTGCTCCACGTCGTCGAGCGTATAGAGACCGACGGATCGGGAGGAGCAGGAGAGCGCCGCGATAATCGTCCCCTCCACCTTCATCGGCACATGGACGCGGCTGCGCAGCGATTGTTCGTCGATCGGCGCGCGAAAAGCACCCTCGAAACGGAAGCGCGGGTCCGTCGTCGCATCGTCGCTGAGGAGGTAGTCGACCTCGCCCCACAGCAGTGAGCGGATCGGGCTGTAGACGACGGGTGCGCCTTCTAGGTCGCCCCACGCGGTGTCGATGCCGGTCTCGTAGGCGGTGTGGTAGTTGCCGTCCTCCACCAGCACGCAGACGTCGAGATGCTCGTGCGGGATGATATGCGCGACCTCGGCGGCTACGGAACGGATGGCCGAGCGGAAATCGAGCTGGCCCGCGAGCAGTCGCGAAATGCCGAGATAGTGCTCGAAAAGCGCAGCGGGCGCGAGTTGCAGCATGGGCGAAAATCCTCCCGGCGGCGGCCTCCCATGCCGTCACCGCCCTCCAGTAAGCGCCGACAAGCATAGCCGCGTCTTGCGGAAACCCGCAACTTCTCGCGCAAATCCCGCAAATGTCTTGCCGAACCGCACCTGTACAGGTCCCCGGTTGTCCCGCATCCTGCAATGGCTGAGAGGAGGAAGCTCAGCGGACAACGATTTCGATCCGGCCTACCGGATCCTGAGGGAGAGAGACAGATGGGAATTCGTAAGATGCTTCTGGCATCGGCCGTCGCCGCGTGCGTCGCCATGCCTGCTTCCGCCTTCGCCGATACGTCGGGCAAGAAGATCGCCCTTTCCAACAACTATGCCGGCAACTCCTGGCGCCAGGCCATGCTGACGAGCTGGGACAAGGTGACGGGCGAGGCCGTGAAGGCTGGCGCGGTCGCCGCCGCCGATCCGTTCACCACGGCCGAGAATCAGGCGACCGAACAGGCCGCGCAGATCCAGAACATGATCCTGCAAGGCTATGACGCGATCGTCGTCAACGCCGCCTCGCCGACGGCGTTGAACGGTGCGGTCAAGGAAGCTTGCGATGCCGGCATCACCGTCGTCTCCTTCGACGGTATCGTGACGGAACCCTGCGCCTGGCGCATCGCTGTCGATTTCAAGGAAATGGGCCGCAGCCAGGTTGAGTACCTCTCGAAGAAGCTGCCAGAGGGTGGCAATCTGCTCGAAATCCGTGGCCTTGCCGGCGTCTTCGTCGATGATGAGATTTCGGCGGGCATCCATGAGGGTGTAAAGCAGTTCCCGCAGTTCAAGGTCGTCGGCTCCGTGCATGGCGACTGGGCGCAGGACGTCGCGCAGAAGGCCGTCGCCGGCATCCTGCCGAGCCTGCCCGAGATCGTCGGCGTCGTCACGCAGGGCGGCGACGGTTACGGCGCGGCGCAGGCGATCGCTGCGGCCAAGCGGCCGATACCCGTCATCGTCATGGGCAACCGTGAGGACGAGCTGAAATGGTGGAAGGAACAGAAGGACGCAGGCGGCTACGAGACCATGTCCGTCTCCATCGCGCCCGGCGTCTCGACGCTCGCCTTCTGGGTCGCCCAGCAGATTCTTGACGGCAAGGAGGTCAAGAAGGACCTCGTCGTGCCGTTCCTGCGCATTGACCAGGACAATCTGGAAGCAAACCTCGCCACCACCCAGGCGGGCGGCGTCGCGAATGTGGAATATTCGCAGGCTGACGCCATCAAGGTCATCGAGGCCGCCAAGTAAGGCCTCCCGGCGAGGCGCGGTTGCCCTGGCTGCGCGGCCTTTTCCAGCACAGAAGCGATGGTCAATGACGGGTGAGATGCGGAAACCGGTGATCGCAGTCACCGAGGCCCGGGTGAGTTTCGGGGCGGTCAAGGCGCTCGACGGCGTGACGCTGTCGATCCTGCCGGGCGAATGCGTCGGTCTCGTCGGCCACAACGGCGCCGGCAAGTCGACGATCGTCAGTGTCATCAACGGCGGCCTGACGCCCCACGGGGGCGGTGTTGTGGGCTATGACGGGGCGCTTGCACGCTACGGCATCGCCGCGGCGCGCGCCCGCGGCGTGCGCTGCGTCTTCCAGGAACTGTCGCTCTGCCCCAACCTCTCCATCGTGGAGAATGTCCGGCTGATGCACCGTTCGCTTGACGGCTTCGGCTGGCGGCGGCGGGCGCGGGCGGTCATCGAGGCGAGCCTTGCCGCGATCTTTCCCGGCCACGGCATTACGAGCGACCGCACGGTCGGCGAACTCTCAATCGCCGAGCGGCAGATGGTCGAGATCGCCATCGCTTTTTCCGATGCGGGCGTCGCGCCGCGCCTCATCATCCTCGACGAGCCCACCTCGTCGCTCGATGCCAGCCTTGCCGAACAGATGCTCGCCCATGTCCGCCGCTTCGTCGCGGGCGGCGGGTCGGTCATCTTCATCTCACACATCCTGAGCGAGATTCTTTCGACCGCGGACCGGATTGTCGTGATGAAGGACGGTCGCATCGTCGCGGAGCGGCCGGCGGCGGATTTTTCCGAGCGCAGCCTCGTCGAGACCATGGGCAGCATGGTGAAGGGCGAGGCCCCTCGCTGTGCCGCGCGTGACCTTGCCAGTGCGCCCGTCGTGCTGGAGCAAAGCGGGCGCGGCCTGCCGTTCGTTGCGCGGAGCGGCGAGATCGTCGGGCTTGCGGGCCTCGCCGGCCATGGCCAGACCGAGATGCTGATGGCGCTGCATGCGGCGCGAAGCGGCGCCTGGATGCCGGCACGCGATCCGGCCGTCACCTTCGTTGCCGGCGACCGGCGCCTCAACGGCGTGTTCGAACTCTGGAGCATCCTGCGCAATCTCTCCATCGCCTCGCTCGGTGACATGACGCGCAGCGGCCTGGTGCGGACCGGCGAGGAGGACGCGCGCGGCGCGGACTGGAAGACGCGCATCGAGATCCGCACGCCGGACATGAGCAACCGCATCCTGTCGCTTTCCGGAGGCAACCAGCAGAAGGTGCTGTTCGCACGGGCGCTTTCGACCCGCGCACCGGTCGTGCTGATGGACGATCCGATGCGCGGCGTCGATGTCGGTACCAAGCAGGAGGTCTACGAGATCGTGCGTCAGGAGGCAGAAAACGGTCGCACCTTCGTCTGGTATTCGACGGAGATGGAGGAGGTCTGCCTGTGCGACCGCGTCTATGTCTTTCGCGAGGGCGCCATCGTCGCCGAGCTCGCGGGCGACGCCGTCAGCGAAGCCAACATCCTCGCCGCCTCCTTCGAGGGACCGGCCGCATGAGGATATCCAGCGACGCGCTGCGCCTCCTCATTCCGGCGCTCTCCCTGACAGTGCTGCTCGCAGCCGTCTTCTGGCTCCAGCCGCGGGCGATGAGCTATGTCGGCCTCAACCTCCTGTTCAATCTCGCGGTTCCGATTGCGCTCGCCACGATCGCGCAGATGCTGATCATGGCGGTCAACGATTTGGACCTCTCCATGGGCGCCTTCGTCAGCTTCGTCGCCTGCGTGACTGCCACCTTCCTGCGTGATGCGCCGCTCCTCGGTTTGCTCATCCTTGCCGGGGCTATCAGCGTCTATGCGCTGCTCGGGGTCGTCATCCACCTGCGTAACCTGCCGTCCATCGTTGTCACACTCGGCATGAGTTTTGTCTGGGCTGGCCTTGCCGTGCTGCTGCTGCCCGCGCCCGGCGGGCAGGCGCCGGACTGGGCACGCGCACTGATGACGGTAAAACCGCCGGTCGTGCCGATGGCAATCGTCGCCAGCGTCGTTATCGCTGTTGTTGCCCACTTTCTCGTCATGCGCTCCTCGCTCGGCGTGCTCGTGCGTGGTGTCGGCGGCAACCAGCGCTCCGTCGAGCGCGCGGGCTGGTCGGCGATTTTTGCACGCGCGGCGGCCTATGGGCTCGCCGGCCTCTTCGCGGTGCTTGCCGGCATCGCGCTCGTCGGGCTCACCACCTCCGCGGATGCCAACATCGCGCTGCGCTATACGCTTCTCTCGATCGCCGGCGTCATTCTCGGTGGCGGCGAGTTCATAGGCGGCCGCGTCTCACCGGTCGGCGCCGTCATCGGCGCGCTGACGTTGACGCTCGCCGGCTCGTTCCTCTCGTTCCTGCGTATCTCGCCCGATTGGCAGATCGGCGCGCAGGGCGCGATCCTCATCGTCGTGCTGGCGCTTCGCCTCATCCTCAACCGCATCGAGGTGAGGGAGAAGCGGCGATGACCCTGTTCCGCCATCTTGCGCAGAAGAGCTGGATCTGGTCGTGGATCGCCGCCTTCGTCGTCTGGCTTGCGACGATTTCCGTCACGGGCGGCGCAAGCGCGGTCGGCCTCACCCAGGCCGCGCTCACCTTTGCCGCCTTCTCCATCATCGTTGGCATTGGCCAGATGTTCGTCATCACGCTGGGACCTGGCAATATCGACCTTTCCGTGCCCGCCACCATGACGCTCGCCGGCACGGTGGCGCTCAAGCTGATGAATGTCGAGAACGGCATAATCCTGCCGGGCCTCGCCGTTGCCATCCTCATCGGCGTCGCCGTCGGCATCGGCAACTATGCGCTCATCAAGACGCTGCGCATCCCGCCGATCATCGCAACGCTGTCGATGAGCTTCATCGTGCAGTCGACGGCGATCTGGACCAACCGGGGCCTGCGCATCAAACCGCCGCCTTTCCTTGCCGATTTCACCACGGCCAGCACCCTTGGTGTGCCCAATGTGGCGCTCATCGCGCTTGTGCTCTCGCTTGTCGCCTGGCTGCTGCTCGAAAAGACGCTCTACGGCCGCTGGATCTCCGCCATCGGCCAGAGCATGCCGGCGGCGCGCATGGCCGGTATTCCCGTCGATGGCGTGCGCTTCGTCACCTATGTCGTCTGCGCTGTGCTCGCCGCGCTTGCCGGCTACCTGCTCGCCTGTTTTTCCGGCGGTGCGGCGCTCAACATGGGCTCGGAATATCTCCTGATGTCGATTGCCGTCGTTGTCATCGGCGGCACGGCGGTCGCGGGCGGCGATTCCAACGTGCCCGGCATCTGGGGCGCCTCGCTGTTTATGTTCCTCGTCGTCTCCATGCTCAACACCTACGGTCTTGGCGCCGGCGTGCGCCTCATCATGACCGGCCTCATCATCATCAGCGTCATCATGCTTGCGGGCGGCCGCAGACCTGGCGCCCGGTAATCCAGGAACCCATCTATGCACTCCGATTCCCCTTTCGAAATCCACGATCCGCGCTTCCTGCATCTGATCGTCGGCAGCGCGCGGCTGGAGGAGCTCTATACCGGTTGCCGCTGGGCGGAGGGCCCGGTCTGGTTCAGTGATGCCAACCAGCTCCTGTGGAGCGATATCCCCAACCAGCGCATCCTGCGCTGGACGCCGGAGGGCGGTGTCTCCGTCTACCGTCAGCCCTCGAATTTCGCCAATGGCCACACCCGCGACCGGCAGGGCCGCCTCGTCTCCTGCGAACATGGCCTGCGCCGCGTCACGCGCACGGAGATCGACGGTTCGGTCACGGTCCTCGCCGATAGCCATCAGGGAAAGCGCCTCAATTCCCCCAACGACGTCGTGGTGAAATCCGACGGCTCCGTCTGGTTCACCGATCCGACCTACGGCATCCTCTCGGACTACGAAGGCTACCGGGCCGAGCCGGAGCAAGCGGCACGCAACGTCTATCGCGTCGACCCGGAAAGCGGCGCGATCGAGGCTGTCGTCAGCGATTTCACCCAGCCCAACGGCCTCGCCTTCTCGCCGGACGAACGTACGCTCTATGTCGCCGATTCCGCCGCGAGCCACGACCCTGCGCTGCCGCGCCATATCCGCGCCTTCGATGTGATCGATGGTCGCCGCCTCGAGAACGGCCGTGTCTTCTGCCACATCGACGCCGGCATCCCCGATGGCATCCGCACCGATGTTTCAGGCAATCTCTGGTCCAGCGCCGGCGATGGCGTGCATTGCTTCGACCCGGCGGGCAAACTCATCGGCAAGCTCCGCGTGCCGCAGACCGTCGCCAACCTCACCTTCGGCGGTCCGCGGCGCAACCGGCTTTTCATCACGGCAACAGCCTCGCTCTATTCGGTCTACCTCGCCGTGTCGGGTAGCCAGCACCCCTGAAGGGCCTTGCTGCGGCGCCAGCGGTTTTCGTCCCGATCGTGTCATCCGGCGACGGACGAATCCGGTGCAACTCCCGGCTCTCGGTGCTCGCCCGTAAAGTCGATGAAGGCCGGGACGAAATGGTCGAACACCGTCGCGACGTTCGCGGTTCAGCGCTCATTGTTGTTCACAATCTCAGCCACAAATCGGACTTCGTCGCAAACGATCTGGTGGTCGCGGCGATTGAAAAGGTGTCGGGGCGACGCATCGATCTCAGGGCTGCCAAACGCGTGCTTGAACAGCGGATTGCCTATGACGGAAAAAACTTGAGTGTTGGCGACGCGGATGCGCGATCGGGCTTGCCTGCTTTTGGGATTACTGGTGTGCTGAATATTGTGTGGCCTGCACGGCTTTTGAGAACTACGCCTGGTTGGGTTCCTGCGCCGGGACTTGTGATCTTTGGGACCGGCGTCTGCGAAATCGCGAGCGCGGTCGGTTTACTGATCTTGTCGCTGAGGCGAGCGGCCGGTTTTGGACTGGCGCTCTACGCGGTTTGCGTGTTTCCTGCAAACATCAAGCACGCTCTGGACACGCTCCTAGGCGAGCCGTCGATCCTGCAATGGTGTACCACATCTGCCGTCTGCCGCTTCAACCGGTGATTGTCTGGATCGCACTGTTCGCAGGCGGGCTCGTAACATGGCCGGCAGAACTCAATCGATAGTCGTTGCCCATATTCTTGACGCGTGATCCCCAAGAGATCCTGAAATTTCCACCTCGATCGTTTCGCCGCCGTTCTGTCCCCATCGACCACGCCCTGCTTCCGAAGATGTAAGCGTTGTTAAGATGGCTCGCACAATGAGATCGGCCGCGCAGATCACGCGGCCGATAGTCGTCTTCGAATGGTGCAAGCGGACGCCACATTCGACTCCGCCCCCGATAACCGATTACATCGCCGGGAGAATCGCGATGTCGCGAACCTCATTTTCTACGCCGGTAATGGCGCCGACTTCCGTTGCTGCGCCGGTTTCAAGACTGATCGTGTAGAGGATTTTGCCGGCAACGAGGTATGCAGTGTTCTTGCCACCTTCCTCGCCCTGAATGTCGAACGCGTAGGTGGCTGGCTTCTCTTTCAGTCCGAGCTTGCCGATCGCCTTCAGCGTGCCGTCGTTCGGCTTGGTCTGCTGGATGAGGGCGCCGATCGTGGCATCGAGATTGTACATCGCCGTCTTCTCCGGTTTGCCGAAGGAATTGGTATAGGCGGCGGCGACGATGTTCGGCGTCTCGCCCTTGTGCATGTCGCCCTCCTCGAAGGCGAGCGTGCCGTCCACCGTGACGGCGCCGGTATCCGGATGGACGCGGTGGTTGGTCGTGCCGGTCATGAAGCGCAGACGATCGGCCATCGGGTTGAAATCGACGACGACCGGCGCTTCGGAGAGATCGAGCGTCTTGTCCATCTTCGCGACGTCGGTTGCCGCGCCGGTGTTGAGATCGATCGAGACGATGCGGTGATCCGTGGTGACGCCGATGACGGTCTTGTTGCCGGGGCGGAAATCGATGCCGAGGAGCTTGTCGACGCCACCGACCTCCATGGTTTTCGAGACGGCGGGCTTTTCCGTGTCGAACAGCACGAGCGTCTTTTCGCCGGCAAGGCCGAGGATGGGCGCGGCAGACGCGGTGGTGGCGAGAAGGCCGATGGCGAGGGAGGCGGTGAGGGCGTGGAAGTGCTTGGTCATGTCGTTCTCCGGTGCTTTTGGCGTTAGAGAGAGGAAATGCTCTCCATCCGAAGACACATGGCGGGTGGCCCCTGGATGCAGCCGGCAAAAAAATATCTCCATGCTGCATCCAGCCGGCTCGCCCTCGTGTCTTCCTGTCAGCACCGATGCCGGAGAGATGACTGGACGAAATCATGCGGATGATGGCAACTGCGTTTGAGAAAACCGTGGCCGGCGGCACTATTCGACGGAAAGAGGGTGGATTGGCTTTTAGACCTGACGATCCGGACGAACTGGAAGCCGCGGTGCTTGCCTGCGCCAGGGGAGAGCGAAGCGGGCTCCGCGTGATCTTCGATCGCGAAAGCGGCCGGCTGGTCGCCGTCGCCCAGCGCATCGTGCGCCGGCGCGAGCTTGCGGAAGAGGTCGTGCAGGAGGCCTTCATCCGCATCTGGACCCATGCGCATCAATATTCGCGCGAGAGGGGTTCGGCGCGCGGCTGGATCTATGCCATCGTTCGCAACCGCGCGCTCAACCTGCTGCGCGACGGTGGGCGCGAGGAGGCGGTCGACGACATCGAGGCGCTGCAGGACCGCGACCATGCCAGCGAGGTCATGGCGGCCTGGCAGATGCTCGACCGCGACAGCCGCCTGCGCGAATGCCTCGACGGGCTGGAGGAAACGCGGCGCAGCGGCATTCTCATGGCCTATGTGGGCGGCTACACCCATGGCGAAATCGCCGGGCGCCTGCGCCTGCCGCTTGGCACGACGAAGTCGTGGATACGGCGCGGCCTTTCGGCGTTGAGGGAGTGCATGTCATGACCGGCGGCAGAGAGGACGTGCTTTCGCTTGCGGACGAATATGTGCTGGGCCTGCTGGATGCCGGCGAGGCGGCGGCGGTGGATGCGCGCATCGAGCACGACGCGGCCTTGCGCGCGGCGGTCGCGGCCAGCCGCGAGCGCTTCCTGCCGCTCGACACCCAGCTTGCGCCGGCCGCTGTCGACGATGGACTGTGGCACCGGATCGAGGCGAGCCTGCCGGCGCACGGCGAGTCCGGTCCGGTTGCCGCACCGGCAAACGACAACAGGCGCTCCGGCTGGCGGCTGGCGGCGCTTTCCTCCTTTGCCGCCACGCTGCTCCTGGCGGCGGGTCTCGTCTGGAGCCTCGGCCGCACGGTCGAGCCGGTGGTGATTGCCGTCCTGCTCAACGAGGCCGGCGAGGTGCAGGCGGTCGTCGAGGACTTCGGCAATGACACGGCCAATGTGCGCCTGCTCAGCGCCTTCGAGGTGCCGGCCGACAAGACCATCCAGGTCTGGACGCTTCCCTCGCGCGAGCTCGGCCCCGTTTCGCTCGGCCTTCTGGACGGCAGCCGGTCCGCCCGGCTGGAAGGGCCGACATTGCCCGATCCGAATGAAGACCAGCTCTACGAGCTGACGCTCGAACAGGCGGGTGGGTCCACCTCGGGCCGTCCCACCGGGCCGATCCTCGCCAAGGGCTTTGCCAAGGCGGTGCACTAGGACCGCGCTGCTCAGGGTGAGGCGATATTCCGCGGCGACAGCGCGACGCGGCGCTCCCAGATGACGAGGACCATGCTGGCGGCGACGATGAGGAAGGCGCCGATGAAGACGTTGAGGGCCGGGATTTCCGCCCAGATGGCGTAGCCGTAGACGAAGGCCCAGATCAGGCCGGTATATTCGACGGGCGCCAGCGCGGAGGCAGGCGCATAGCGAAAACCCTCGTAGAGCAGGAACTGCCCGAGCGTCGCCACGAGGCCGAGCGCGAACATCAGCATCCACCCTTCCGCATCGGGCGTTTTCCACATCCAGGGAAAGGTGGCCGCACAGGCGATGCCGAAGAGCAGGCTGGTCGCGAACATCTGCGTGAGCGTGCTTTCGCTGCGGCTGACGAGGCGGATGAGGATGGTGCTCCAGGCCCAGCAGAAGCCCGCGACGAGGCACATGGCGGCGGGGATGAGGTTGGGCGAATGGGACGGGTTGGCCGCGATGATGACCCCGACGAAACCGCCGACGCAGGCGATCCAGCGGCCCGCGCCCACGGCCTCCTTGAGCACGAGGATCGACAGGAAGACCGTGATGATCGGCGCGGAGAAATAGAGCGTGGTGAGTTCCGCGAGACCCAGATAGCGCGCGGCGTTGTAGTAGAGCAGCCAGGCGACGAGCATCAGCGCGGCGCGCAGCACCACGGTGCCGCGATAGGGGCTCTTCAGGATCGATGGATGGCGGTAGAAGCGGATCAGCACGCCGGAGACCAGCACGATGACGAGGCTGCGCACGAACAGGATCTGCGGAACCTCATAGGTCGCCACCATCCATTTCACCAGTGCATCCTGCATGGCGAAACAGGCATAGCCGGCCGAGGCCAGCGCAATGCCGGCCAGCGGTTTCGTGTCGATCAGTCCGGAACTCATGATGGCCTCAAGATGTCATGCCTTTTCGCCCGTCAAAGCCCGGGGCCTGGCCGAATGGGGCTTCCATCGCTGAAGCGCACCAGCCGGAAACGGTGGAGACGATGGCCGGGATCGTTGCCCTGGATGAGATCCGCGACGACGCGCCCGATGCCCGGCCCGATGCCGAAGCCATGGCCGCTCATCCCCGTCGCCACGAAGAGGCCGTCGATGGCCTGCGCGCGGTCGACGATGGGGACGACATCCGGCATGGCATCGATCATGCCCGCCCACGTCGTCCGCAGCGAAACCGGCCCGATCTGCGGGAAAAGCGCCTGGAAGTCGCGTTCGATCGCGCGGAGACGGGCGTGTTCGGGCGCGGGATCGAGGACCCGCATCGCCTCGAAGGGGCTCGCGCCGTCCGGCGTCCAGTCGCGCGGCGTCGTCCAGCCGTCGGGAAACGCCGCCGGCGCGGTGAGGCGATAGCGCATGCCCAGCGGATTGGCCTTCAGGACGGGAAGATATTTTGGCGCGTGGCGGAAGGCATCTGGGCCGAGAGAGAGCTGGCTGCTGCCGCCCGGTGCCAGCGTGTAGCCGCCATCCTGCCGGCGCCGGAAGGCGATTTGCGCATCGGCCGCCGCACCCGCATGGATCTCCGGCAGCGGCCCGGTGGCGGCCACGGTGGCCCGCACGCTGAGCTGCGGAATGGAAATGCCGTGTTTGCGCAGGAAGAGCGAGGACCACGCGCCGCCCGCGACCAGCACGCTGGAAGTCGCGATCGGACCCGCCTCCGTCCACACGCCGCTGACCCGGCCGGCCGAGAGCTCCAGCGCCCGTGCGGCGCAGTTTTCCACGATCTTCACGCCGTGGCGCACCGCAAGGCGGGCGAGCGCCGGCACGGCGAGCCACGGCTCGGCGCGCAAGTCGGAGGGCGTGACCATCGCGCCGGCATAGCGGCGTGCGGCACCCTCGAAGAGGCTGGCGGTCTCGTTCGCATCGATGAGGCGGGTGTCGAGGTCGTGCTCGGCGGCGATCTTCATGAAGGCGTCGAAGCCGGCCAGGTCCTTTTGCGATCGGGCGAGATAGGTCACGCCCGTCCGGATCAGGCCGATATCCTCGCCGCTTTCCTCGGCCAGTTCCCGCCAGAGACGGCAGGCCTCGATGACGATCGGAAGCTCATCCGCATCGCGGCCCTGCTTGCGGATCCATCCCCAGTTTCGCGAGGACTGCTCGGCGGCGATGCGTCCCTTTTCCAACAGCGTAACGGAGATGTTGCGCTTGGCCAGGAAGAGCGCCGTGGTGACGCCGATGATGCCGCCGCCGATGATGACCACCTCGGACGCCTGCGGCGGTGGCCCGGGATAGCGGATGGGATCGGCCAGGGAGAAGGGAAAGGTGAGCACGGGATGCATTCTGGGGCAGGAGAGTCGCTGCCTTGGCAGTACCAGATAAACCGCCACCAAACTACTGGCTTCCGCTCGGATTCGCGCCCCGGAATGCTGCCGGTAACCGTGCGACGATGCGCTCGACCGCTGTCGAAAGCGGAATCGTGCCGCGGCGGTGTTCGGTGCCGGCCTCGTGCAGGAACAGGCCTTTGGCGATGCCGTCATACATGTCGATGAGCGCGCTTGCCACCGCGCCGGGCACGCCCTCTTCGGCCAGCAGCGCGGCGCGGCGCTCGGGCGGAACCAGCGCCGGCACCACCGGGCGGCCGAGAGCCTGCGCGAAGGCCGCGGCCACGTCGCCGGCGCTCCAGTCCTGCGGCCCGGCGATTTCCACCATGCGCCGGCCGGTCCAGTCCTCGCAGAGCAGGACCGCGGCGGTGCGCCCGACATCGATCGTGCTGACCATAGCAATCTTTTGGACGGGGTCGAGGAAGGATGGCAGCCCGCCCTCGGACAGGGCAGCGCCCGCCACCTCGCTCCAGGTCTCGATGAAATAGCCCGAGCGCAGGAAAGCGGTCGATTACGAAGCACGTCAAAGTTAATAGTGCCGGGTGGGTGTCGAGCGTACATTCGGGCGGCTCGGCACCATCGTAGCGCGCCACGGCATTCACAAAGCGCTGGTGTTTTCGCTGAGAAGTCAGGAGACTTCCATGCATTCCAACCACCTACAGCCCGAAAAACTAACCGCCGTCAAACAAGTGTACGATGACATCGTGACGCAAGAGTGGTTCTCGAAGACCGACGAAGCGCGATCATCATTCGCACGTTATCTGATAGACACCTATTCCATAGGTCAGATTGAGCCGACACGGTTCCGCAAGATCGTAGAATGTTCAGCGCGATCGCATTACAGTCGCTCGATGTAAGCATCCACCCTAGCGTGGACGCAGGGCCCCGCTTCAAAGATGATACTGTTTTAGAAAGCCGCCCGGAATCGGGTAGGGCAAATCCTTACATAGGCGCGAGTATATCACCTTGATGTAACGCCTAACTTCAAGCATAAGATGCCGATATCCTGTGCCCGCGTCCCGCCCCTCAGGCGGGTATTGAGCTGAGCATGCTGCTTTCATCACCGTGACCCCGAGTAAACTTCTCGCGATTGCGCATGGGCTTCAAGCACCTGCGATATCGAGCTTAAGGAAGGAATTTCATCTCGAACGACCGCCTCGGCTGCTCCGTGTCAATCCTTGGTATGGCCGTCGCGCAGCCGCGCGGCAATTTCACATACGGCGCATTCTTCATTCAACAGCTACATTCTTTGGAGAGTCTCCAATGGATCTCATTCGAGGTATCTTGGCGAATACACTCAGACCGAGCCACTCTTGAATGTTGCGCGCGAGACCCTTGTCCCCTTCCAGTCTCAGCGTTTCCGCATCGATTTCCTGCCGTATGGTCGAGAGGCCCATCCAAATTGCTGTCATCGAACTAAGCGCTGCTTCAACAAGCAGGTCCACATCATAGCCCGGATCAAAATTGCAAAGATCGACTTTTCCGTTTTCGACCACCAGCCACCAACACTTTTGGGAGGCTGAAAGTTCCGGGTACAGAAACTGTATCGTGCAACGGCGAGCCGGGAGCGTTTTCGTATCGAGGTTCCGCCGCATGTCCCACATAAGCAAAGAAGGGTCTAGGTTCCTCAGGGAAAGTCGTGACTCCATCCACCGTTGCGCCCAGTTGCCAAGCCCTATGATCAAAGGCCTCAGTTCTTCGCCCGCTGCTGTGAGCAGGTAATGGGTGGTGCCGTTTACATTCCTTGTCGTGATAATCCCGGATTGCTCCAACTCTTTCAGCCGTTTAGACAGGAGTGCGGGAGACATTTTTGGCACACCGCGGCGCAGTTCATTGAAGCGCGTCGAACCGCAAAGGAACTCGCGGACAACCAGTGTCGTCCAACGTGAGCAGAGAACTTCCGACGCCATCGAGACTGGGCAGAATTGCCCATAGCCGGCACGCTCTACCATGGGGACCTCCAACGGTCTGGATCAGGTAAGATATTGCAAAGCAATCGATCCGCCAATCACCCCTTCCTCGCCATACCGCGGCGACATCTGGTACAGTTCGTGTACTAGCCGCTAATCTGAAACGAGCGCACAGTTTAGATCCTCATCAGATAGGAGGCACTGATATGCTCGGAATTATAGAACCAGCGGAGAATTCTAGCGGCGGTTTGTCGATCGCCGAGTTGACCAATTCAATCCTGCCCACCTTAGCCCAACGTGCCGCATCGATCGACGACAGCGATGCCTTCGTCGGTGAAAATTACGCATTTCTGAAGGACATCGGTCTCATGCGGGCAGGCGTTCCCATCGAACTGGGCGGACTGGGTGCGGAAGTACCGGAACTTGCTGAGATGCTCAAATCCATTGCGCGGGTCTGCGGGTCAACGGCGCTTGCCTTTTCCATGCACACCCATCAAGTCGCAATCCCCGCCTGGCGCTGGCGGCATCAGAAGGTGGCCGCGGTCGAACCGCTCCTGAAACGTGTTGCATCGGAACAAGTAGTATTGCTTTCGAGCGGCGGATCGGACTGGATCGGCGGATCAGGGAAAGCCGTGAAAGTTGATGGCGGATACAGGATCACCGCGCGCAAGCGCTTCACGTCAGGTGCGGCGGCAGGAAACATCCTGATGACCGGAGCTGTTCATGAAGAAGAGAGCGGCGTTCGCTCCGTCGTTCATTTCGGCGTTTCGATGGCATCGCCGGAGGTTTCGATCGAGGATACTTGGCGAACGCTTGGAATGCGGGGAACGGGGTCGAACGACGTCATCGTCGAAAACCTCTTCGTGCCGGATGGGAGTGTTGCATTTTTCAGAGCTGCAGGGCAATGGCACCCCGTATTCCAAATCATCGGGACGATCGCGTTTCCTCTGATTTACGCAGTCTATGTCGGCGTCGCCGAGAGCGCGCGCGATATCGCGGTCAAAATGGTCCGTGATAAAGCCACCAGCGATTACGTGATCGGGCTGGTCGGGCGCATGGAAACGTCTCTCAGAGCCGCCCAGATCGCACATCGCTGGATGTTGGATGTGGTTGGGCGAAATGCGCCGTCCGCCGAAACCATTAACGAGATTATGATCGGCCGTTCCTTGGTCGCACGGCACGCGATCGAAGTGACGGAGCTTGCAATGGAGGCCGCGGGTGGCGCGGCATTCTATCGGGACAGCGGACTGGAACGCCGTTTTCGGGATATACAGGGCGCTCGCTATCATCCGATGCAGCCCGGAGCCCAGGCACAATATGCGGGTTCACTCGCACTCGGACTTCCAACTGAGAACATATTCTAGAGGGCGCAGATCATTTGTGGCCTGCCTTACGTGGGATCGAGACGGTCGTTCTCACGGCGAAATGCAAAATTTTGACTGCTTCGCGGCGAATACCGCCGATTCATCGACGCCGACTTCGTTGGCCTCTCCGAGAAAGCCGATGAGATTGCCTTGCAGTCTTGTCGGCGTGATGCCACCGAAGCGGCTCGGTACGGCAACGCCATGAACGCGGCGAACAATATCTGCTTTCGGTAAGGTAGGGTGCGCTCTCAACGTTTACGTGCGGTCCAAGCGATCGAAACGAAACCGCTGGGCGTGTGGTAAGATAACTCAAGGGCAGCGAAAAGTTTGACCTACAACATCTGTCAATCCAGCAAATCGGCAGGGACTTTCCCGCCATTTTCGGACAATGCCTTCAGAAGCGCCTTGTGAAGCCATGTGTTCATGGTGGCGGAGTCGGTCTTTTCGCCCGTGTAGCCAAGCTCGTCCGCAAGTTCCTTGCGCTCAGCAAGGCTTGCTTCGAGTCCCAGAGCCTTTAGCAAATCCACAATCGAATGGCGCCAGTCGAGCTTCTCTGCGTATTTCTTCACTGCTTCATCAAGGATGGCCGCTAAGTCAACAGGGGCAGTCTGCCGTAGGGAAGCAGGTTCGGCATTGGCCCCCGCCAGCGTCGCTGCGACCTCACTGTCGAGATCGGGCGTTGCGATAACGCCCGCGGCCTTGGTCTGAACATCGTTGGCAAGGACTGTTCTCGTCGGTGCGCTCTCAACATCTGTTGTCTCCGCCGCCTTGCCGAAGAGTTTTTCCTTGATGGAGCTGAAGATTCCCATTTTCCGATCCCTTTCATCGCGAACCCCGAGCCGAGTGCACTTGGCGAAGTATGGCATTGTCCGGGGTTGGCAAGTGTGTTGCCGTTAGAAACTAGGCTTGTTTTATGCCTGCCGCCGTCAGCAGCCGAGAAAGCCTCACCGGGTCCTTGAGTTCTCCGCTTCCAAGCTTGGTGATTTCAAGTTCGGTCAAACCGGAAATCACTGAGAGCTGCTCAAGAGAGTATCCCGTCGTTTTCCTAAGCTCAGTGATCGGATTCCCTACATTCATCATCGTGCGCATCTCCTATTGTGCATCGCAATATAGGTGTATTGCGGCGCATTCCAAGACAGGCGACACGCAAGAAGATGGGAACTCGTCGCTGGATCAAAAGTCGGCCTCACGCATTTCATTAAGATCAGCCTTTACGAAAGGGAATCACGATGGACTGGAACCGAGTCGAAGGTAACTGGAAGCAGGTCAAGGGTAAGATCAAAGAGCAGTGGGGCAAGCTCACCGACGACGATCTGGACGTGATCGAAGGCAAGCGCGACCAGCTCGAAGGCAAAGTTCAGGAGCGCTACGGCTACGAAAAGGATCGCGTGTCCCGAGATATCGATGATTGGTATGGCCGTCAGACCTGGTGATCCAACAAAGGCCCGTCGTTCCGGCGGGCCTTTCCATTTCGGAGAGTAAGATGATGACCGACGAACGCGAACGCCGCATTACAGCACGAGCCTTTGAATTGTGGCAGCGGGAGGGTTGCCTCGATGGCCGCAGCTTGGCTCATTGGCTGCAGGCGGAAAAAGAGGTCGATGACGAAGTTGACGAATTGGTCGCAGAGGATCGCACGGACGGTATTCGCTCGATCAAGGTGGTAAGTTCTACGCATTAACGGCGGTGGTTTGCGGGATTCAGAGTCGCCGGTTTGTACCAGACGAGGATAGTTCAGGGCATTGCCCTAGTGTCCACCAACGCAACTGCGCACTTATCCGCCAGTCGTCCATACGGTGTGCGCGACTAGCCCATAAGGCCGTCTGTTCGATGCTATGCGCGACTTCATGGAGGGCGCCCACGCGGCCGGCGGTAGATTTGTATGGTGGCGTGAGAACTGCTGGTCTCGAAACCAAAGTCTGGTCCGGAACGAAACAGGGAACATTTTCGGCCCGCGTGCGTATGTCCACAGCTCCACATCGAAATGGCAGGCTGACGCAATGACCCTATACACCATGCCGGTCACCCACCCGCTAGCCTATGCTATCTACCGCTTCTTCTTGTCGTTCCCGATCGCCTGCTTCTTTCTCGCGCTCTTGACGGATGTTGCGTACTGGCAAACGACCAACCTGATCTGGCTTCACTTCTCGGAATGGCTGCTCCTTGCCGGCCTCGTATTCGGCGCGGTCGCCATCATCGTCGCGCTCATCGCCCTCGTTGCGCGATGGTACGGGCCAACTTTGTTCGGGTTGCTGGGTCAGGTCACTGCGTTCGCGCTCGCGGCCCTCAACAGTTTTATACACACGGCAGACGGCTGGACGGCGGTCATGCCTTATGGGCTTGCGGTTTCCGTCGTCACAGTGCTCGTCATGGCCGTTGCAGGTCTTGCCGGTCGCAGAGGAGGTGTAAATGTCTAAGGCCCGCATTTCACTTGCGACCTTGTTCGCCGGCGTTGTTCTCGTCGGCTGCAGCGGTAGTGAAGGTGAGTTCGATACGACGCAGCAAATTGGGCCAGATCCGGTTCTGCCGGAGCCCTCGCAAAGTCTCCTCCCGGACCTCAACGTCGCGCCGGTCGTCGGCTGGCAGGATGGTCAACTTCCGAAAGTTCCGGCTGGATTGACCATCACCGTCTATGCGAAAGATCTGGCCAATCCGCGCACCGTTCATACGCTTCCGAATGGCGACATCCTTGTGGTCCAGTCGAAGGCGCCCGCAGGCAAGCCGCTTGAACGTCCGAAGGACATCATCCGCGGCTGGATCATGTCCATGGCCGCAGGTGATGCGGGCGGTGGCGGTCAAACAAACCGCATCACTCTTCTGCGGGACAGCGACCGGAACGGCACGGTTGACGAGCGCGTCGACCTTCTGGCCGGCCTGAATTCGCCGTTCGGTGTCGCCTGGTACGAGGACACACTCTACGTCGCTGCTGCCGATGCGATACTCGCTTATCCTTACGAACTTGGTAGTGGCGCCATCACAGCGCAGCCCCGGATCCTCACGCCGCTGCCTGGCGGGCCCATCAACCATCATTGGACCAAGGATCTCGCCCTCAGCCCCGACGGACGCTTCCTCTACGCTTCCGTCGGATCCAACTCCAATGCGGGCGAGAGGGGGATCGAGTCGGAGAAGGGGCGTGCCGCAATCTGGCAGGTCGATCGCCAGACGGGTGCCGCAAAGGTTTTTGCGTCGGGTATTCGCAATCCCAACGGGCTCAACTTCCATCCCCAGACGGGCGCACTCTGGACTGTGGTGAACGAACGTGATGAGCTCGGCCCGAATCTCGTTCCGGATTACATGACATCCGTGAAGGAAGGCGGCTTTTACGGCTGGCCCTGGAGCTATTACGGCCAGCACGTCGATCCGCGGGTCAGTCCGGAACGCCCCGATCTCGTGGAAAAGGCGATCTCGCCCGACTTTGCGCTGTCGAGCCACGTCGCGGCCCTGGGTCTTGCCTTCACCAACGACTCTGCTTTGCCCGAGGCATTTCGCAACGGAGCTTTTGTCGGAAACCGCGGTAGCTGGAACCGCAATGCTTTCAACGGCTACAAGGTTATCTATGTCCCGTTCGTCGATGGAAAACCTTCTGGCAAGGCACAGGATATCGTTACCGGGTTTCTTGAAAACGACCAGGTCCATGGGCGTCCGGTCGGGCTTGGAATCGATGGCACGGGGGCGTTATTGATCGCGGACGATGCCGGAAACACCGTCTGGCGCGTCGCCGCAGCGGATGGGTCAGTCACAGCGCAGCCAATACCGAGCGACCGGGTAACGACCTCTGCCGTGACAAACGAGGACCAAGGTTCGACGCGGGATGCCCTCCAGGAACGAAACGCCTCTCAAACCGACATTGCACCGGCGGTTTCACCCGAGGACGGTCAGTAGTCGGCTGGGGCGCGGGCCTGACCGTGGAGCAGCGCAAGGCACAACGATTGAAGACTGGCGTCCTTGCGGTTTCATCTGATCGTCCCGTCCAGCCAATTAGATGGCATTGACCTATTTTGCGTCCTTAGTCTGTATGCTCTTCGGATCGGGATTGCTGCGGTCTGCGCAGGAAACTGTCGCTCATAAAGTTGATACCAATCAACCCGGATGCGCCCGTCCGAGAAAATCGCGAGCACGGTGGACCACTTCCTCGAGGTGGGTTTCGAGCAGCCAGTGCCCGCCATCGAGAAGATGCAATTCAGCCTCCGGAAGATCTCGCAGATAGGCACGCGCCGAGCGTTCTGGCATATAGTGATCGTTGGGACCCCAGACGATGAGCGTCGGCGGCTGGTGTTCGCGCAGGTATTTGCGATGGTCCGGAAACCAGGCCCGGTTCTGCTTTAGCCCCGCGATCAGGTCGATGGCGATCTCCTTGCGTCTTGGCGTGACAAGCGACCAATGGAGCTTCCACAGATCAGGCGGGATCGCTGCTGCCAGTTCCGGTTTCAGGTCGTTGAGGAACTCCTCCCTGAACGCCTCTTCCGTTACCGTCCCCGCAAGGGCCTTCTTCATCTCGGCGGTCGGAAGCGTCCACGTCTTCTCGATATCCGCATATTTCGGACCCAGCGCGTCCTCATAGGGAATGTCTCCATTCTGGATGATCAGCGCCACGATGCGGTCCGGTTGCCGGATCGCCAGTCGTGCACCGATTGGCGAGCCGAAATCGTGAAGGTAGAGCACGAAACGGTCGATTCCGAGGGTTCCGACAAAGGTCTCCAGGAAGGCAGCATATCCTTCAAAGCTATAGTCGAAATCGTCAGGTGTTGCGCTGTAGCCTGCGCCCGGGAAATCCGGCGCGACCAGACACCAGCGGTCCGCAAGGCAAGGCATGAGATTGCGGAACTCATAGGAGGAGCAGGGATAGCCGTGTGGCAGCAGGATGACCGGGGCATCCCGTGGGCCAGCCTCGCGATAGAAAGTGTCGGTCCCTCCGACCGAAACACGACGATGCCGAACGAGCGTATCCATTCGAAGTCTCCTCAAACCCACTTTCGTTTCGTTTTGATGCCAAGAGCGGCACCTCCCGGACATGGTGCTGCGCATAGAGGGCTACGGGGGTGCGCGCGAACACAGCCTCGTCAAGTCTTCACGCATCGATAAACAGGCTCCCGCACGCGATGTTCCGATCAATTCGCGTCGTTTTGATCCGCCATATCGCGAGCGGAGAAGTAGGCGGCCAACGCCGAGATGTCGTTCGCTTCCAGCTTGGCAGCCGCGCGGGTCATCACCTCCTTGAACGGTCCGCCGCCGCGCTTTTTCTCGACGAAGAGCCGAAGTTGGTTTGCGAGATAGGCGGCGGGTTGGCCGGACAGGCGGGGGTAGCTGGGGTTTGCTTCGGCTTTGTCGTGACAGGAGAGGCATGCGGGAACGCCGCGGCTCGGATGGCCTTTTAAAGCGAGCGTCTGGCCCCGCTCGAATAGATTGCCAGCCAACTGGGGCACAGGATCGGGGCGTTCGCCCGCGAAACGGCGGGCAAGATCCTTTAGCTCTGCTTCGGTGAGTTTCTCGATCGCGACAGCCATGACTCCGCTACGGCGCGTTCCGTCGGCATAGGCGGTGAGAGCCTGTTCGAGATAGGTGGCGGACTGCCCGGCAAGCCGGGGAATGAGGCTTTCGGGCCCGAGACGGTCTGGTGCATGACAGCCATTGCAGGTCGCGACGAGCCGGTCCATCCCCTGCGACGCGGTTGCGGTGAAGCCCGTCAGCACGCGGTATTGATCGCCATCGAGCTCCGGGTACCGGCGCAGGAAGGCAACCATGGCCCACGCCTCATCCTCGCGATCGGCGACCGGCCAGGCGGGCATGCCCGTATAGCGAATGCCATGCTGGACGATCTGGAACAGCTCTGCGTCGCTCCAGGTCGCGATCTTGCCCTTGAGATCGGGCGGTGGTGGCAGCATTCTGGCGACGCTCTCCGGCCTCGGCATGGCGGGCGAGCCGTGGCAGACAGCGCACCCGGCCTCGAAGTGGCCGGCCGCCATTGGCAACATGCCCTCCATGAAGGCTGGAACCTTCGTGCCGATCGCGGCGGTGCGGACCGACGATCGCATCACCCAGTGCAGGACGAGGTCCGTGATCCTCCAATGGCCTGTGCTCGCCTTGACGCTGATCAGTCCGGACCAGGCGACGAGGAAGGCCCCCAATATGCCGGCAAGGAGGACGCCGACGACATGTCTCCACCTGATCACCATCGCGCTCTCTCCCGCACCGTCTCGCCGTCTCGCAATACGCCGGCAAGAAGCAGGATGCCGCCCAGGAGGTAGGCCAGCGCCCCAGCCATGAGCATGACAACGCCGCCGATCTGCTGGTCGGCGGCAGCAGACAATGGAATGCCGAAACAGGTGATATCGCCATCGCCATCGCCATAAAGCGGACGCGGAGCGAGTGCGAGCAGCACCCCGAGCAGGGTCATGTGCATGGAGGTGAACAAAAGCCCGGCCGTGCCGGCGAGGCGGCCGTCTTTCGGCCGGAAGCAGGCATGCCAGAGCAGGACGCCGGCCACCAGAAAGCTTGACTGTTCAACAAGGGACAGGATGAGGCTCGCATCGGCGCTCGCCCGGAAAGCGGGAAGATGCCAGAACCAGACGACGACGAGCTCGATAAACGACGCGAGCATGGGGCTTACCCTGAGGGTTCCCGGCAGTGGATCGAGCCGCGTGTCACGCAAGCCGTAGGCGATGAGCGGCGCGGCCACTGCGACGATCCCCATGTGGATCACCATGTGGGCCGCAAACGAGCCGCCACCGAAGCTGGCAAGAAATAGCGCACCGAGCACGGCGAGCAGCACGGGGCCAAGGAGGCGTGCGATGCATGTCATGGCTGGCACGCCTCTATGAAGGCAAGGGGCACGGCCACGAAGAGCACGGCCACGAAGCTGAGGCCGGAAAGGAGCAGTGTCGCGAATCCCTGGAAAAGCAAGCGGTCTTTCCGGGTTGGCTCGTCGTGCGGCGGATCGCCTGTGCCAAAACCCCATTGGCGCCAGGCGAGATAGGCCGAGAGCACGATGCCCGACAGGGCAAGCAGTGTGACGCCGCAGAGGGCGAACCGCATCGCCCCGAAGGAAAAGGGGGCCGCGCCCGCCTTGGCACAGAAGACGGCGGCGGTGACGTAACAGACGAGGAAATGCAGCGCCCAGATGATCGGTGCGGTGAAGAGGGTCCAGAGGCTTTCTACGTCCTTTGGGATGAGGCGCATTGTGTCACCTCAAACCCGGAAAGAGGCCGAGCACACCGAAGGACGTGATCGCCGTGATGACGAGGAAGTGCCAGTAGAGCACGACATTGCGAAGATCCATGTCGTGGCGCGCGCTCATCCGCCCGGCAAGGTTCCTGGCGAGGCAGTAGAGCTGCATGATGATGCCGACGCCGCCATGCACGACGGTCCAGAGGGCGACGACCCAGACGATCGCCGGATAGACATGCACGGTCGGGTCCATACCGGTGAGATAGGGCCCGGCAAGCCCCGCGCAACAGGCGGCAAGCGTCAGGAGGATGGCGACGGTGAGCGCGAGGCGGGTGAGGCCGCGCCGGTCCGCTTCGTTGACCCATCGCGCGACAAGCATGGTCGCCCAGGCGAGCGTGAAGAGGCCGGCGGCGCTAAGCGGCCAGAGAATACCGGGACCCGCATGGCCGGCGGTGAAATCCTCGTGGATCGTCCAGTAGAAGAAATACCCGAACATCAGGCTGGCATAGGCTGTCCCGTCGCCGGCCATGGTGATGAACATAGCCCACCAGCCGACCGACTCCGGCCCGGATGTGTAGAGCGGCAAGGTCTTGCCGAGACCCACATCACGCATCTCCTCGCGTGGAATCACAGCGGTTCCGGTCCAGAGCCAGGCAACGATTGCGGCAAGTGTCGCCACTGCGCAGACGATCGTCGTGATCCACCAATGGAAGGTCAGCGCGATGAAGACGCCGCCGAGCGAAAAGGCGGCGATGATGGTGAGGTTCGAGGTGCCGCCGACGCGCAAACATTGGATGGGCTCGGCATCGAGCACGGACGTGACCAACGTTTCGCGTGCACCGTCCTTGGCATCGGGGAGGTAGAAGCGGCCGGCTTTGATGTCCTCGATCAGGCCGGGCTGGTCCCAGATCGGGTAGCGGCTCCTGATGATCGGGATGGAGCGCACGCCCCACTTTTCCTCCGGCTCGCTGATCCATTCCAGCGTGCCGGCGTTCCAGGGGTTCTCCTCTACCTTCGGCTGGCGACGTTTTGGGCGCAGCACGTCGATCACCACGAGGGCGACGCCGGAGGCAAAGACGAAGGCGCCGATGGTGGAGATCAGGTTGAACCAGTCCCAGCCGATATCGGCGGGATAGGTGAAGACGCGCCGCGGCATGCCGCGCAGGCCCGCCAGATGCATGGGGAAGAATGCCACGTTGAAGCCGATGAACATCAGCCAGAAAGCGATTTTCCCCAGCCGGTCCGAGAGTTTTCGTGCATCCAGCAGCGGATAGTAATAATAGATACCCGCGACAATCGGGAAGAGCATGCCGCCGATCAGCACGTAATGCAGGTGCGCGACGATGAAATAGGTGTCGTGCGCCTGCCAGTCGAACGGCACCAGCGCCACCATCACGCCGGTCAGCCCACCGATGATGAAGATTGCAAGCCCGCCTGCGCCAAACAGCATCGGCACGGAAAAGATGACGCGGCCGGCAAGCATGGTGGCTATGAAGACGAAGATCTGCACGCCGGTCGGGATTGCCACCGCTTCGGAGGCGGCGGAGAAGAAGGCGAGCGATATCTGCGGCAGGCCCGTGGTGAACATGTGGTGCACCCACAGGCCGAAACTCAGGAACCCGGTTCCGACGGCGGCGAGCACGATCCAGGAATAGCCGACGATCGGTCTTTGCGCGAAGGTCGGTACGATCATCGCCATCAGAGCGATGGCCGGCAGGAAGATGATATAGACTTCCGGATGGCCGAAGATCCAGAACAGGTGCTGCCAGAGCAGCGGATCGCCGCCACGCGCCGCGTCGAAGAACGGCCAGTCGAACATCCGTTCCATCTCGAACAGGATGTCGCCGGCAATCAGCGGCGGGAAGGCGAAGAGGATCATGCCGGCCACGATCAGCAGATACCAGGCGAAGAGCGGCATCATGTTGATGCGCATGCCGGGAGCGCGGCACTTCAGGATGCCGACGATCAGCTCCACCGCGGCGGCGATCGACGCGACCTCGATGAAGGAGAGACCGAGCAGCCAGATATCCGCGCCGATGCCGGAATATTCCTTGTCGGTGGCGAGCGGGGGATACATGAACCACCCGGTGTTCGGTGCCGCACCGAAAAAGATCGAGCCGCAGACGAAGACGCCGCCGAGCGCGAAACTCCAGAAGCCGAAGGCTGAAAGCCGGGGGAAGGGTAGTTCGCGCGCGCCGAGCATGGAAGGGAGCAGGAAGATCGCCACCGCCTCGAAGATCGGCACGGCGAAGAGGAACATCATCACCGTGCCATGCAGGGTGAAGGCCTGGTTGAACACGTCGGCGGAAAGAAAATCGTTTCCCGGCACGGCAAGCTGCACCCGCACCAGCAGCGCCAGCACCCCGGCAAACAGCATGAAGATGAAGGCGGCCGCGCCGTACCACAAGCCGATCTCGGTATTGTTGACGGAAGTCCAGTAGCGCCAGCCGGATGGCGTGCGCCAGACCTCGCGCAATTGCGCCTCCTGCGCGGTCCGGTCCTGACTGGAGAGATCGGTCATTGGAGCCCCACCAGGTAAGTGGCGATGGCGGCGATGTCCTGTTCCGGCAGCATGTCGAAGGCCGGCATTTTTGCGCCGGGTTTAACCGCGCCTGGGTCGCGGATGAAACGGGCGACATTCTCCGCCGTGTTGGTAAGTGTGCCGGCGCCGACCGTCTGGCGCTGTCCAAAGAAGGTGAGGTCCGGGCCGAGCGTTGCCGGCCCCGTCACGCCGCGCACGCCATGACAACCCGCGCAGCCGTGCCGGGCGAAAAGCTGTTCGCCCTCGCTGCCGCCAGGAACTTCGCCCGCCGCCTGCGCGCGCCGCCACGCCATATAGTCCGCGGGCTCCATGACAATGACGGAGAAGGCCATCAGCGTGTGCGACGTGCCGCAGAACTCGGCGCAAGGCGCGCGGAAGACGCCTGTCTTCGTCGGCAACAGCGATAGCGTATTTGTGCGACCGGGAATCATGTCCATCTTGCCGCCGAGTGCCGGGATCCAGAAGGAATGGATGACGTCGGCCGCCTCCAGCGAAAAGGCCGTTCGCGACCCGACCGGCAGCCGCAGCTCGTTTGCCGTCTCGAAGCCCGCCATGCTGTCACTGGCCGGATAGCGGATGCGCCACCAGAATTGCTCGCCGGTGACCTCGATCGTCTCCGGTGCCGGGGCGACGCGCGCCAACCAAGGCCGGATCGCTGGCATCAGCCAGACCGCATAGGCGAGCAGCGCAAGCAATACGACCACGGGAAACGCGACCCCGCCCCAGGCGATCAGCCGCCCGGCGGTCTCTTCACGCCATGGCACCTCCCGCCGCCGCGCTGCGTGGAGCAGAAGCCCCACGACCGAGAGCCAGACGAGGGTGCCGCCGACGACCATGACGAAGAAGAGCGTGTAGATTGCGGCTGCCTCCTCGCCGGCAGGATCGAGCGCCGACTGCGTGCCGGAACAGCCGCTCAACATGACCAGCAGGATGGGCAGGGCGCGTCGGGAAATGTCTCTCGCTCCATTCGAGTGTCCTGAAGCGATATGGTTCGCATCTTCCGGCGGGCAAGGGGTAGCGATGCAGGGAGTGTGAACTAGCTTCAATTGGGGGGCGTCGCGATTGCTCGGAACAGAAGTGCGTCCTGGGCCATTCTCCCTCGAACCATCGGAGGCGGAACATGCAGCACAAACTTTTGGCAAACGATGCAGGCGAGCGCACGTACATCCTCGTTCTCGACGAGGGCGATGAAGCGTTCAAGTGCATCACCGATTTTGCTGAAAGCGAAAATGTAACCGCCGCATCGATTACCGCCATCGGCGCCTTTCGCTCCGCAACGATTGCCTTCTTCGAATTTGAGAACAGGAACTACCGGAAGATCCCCGTGGAGGTGCAATCCGAAGTGCTGAGCATGCTAGGCGACGTGGCGATCGACGACGACGGCAAGGTCAGTCTGCATCTGCACGTCGTGCTCGGTTTTTCCGATGGAAGCACGAAGGGCGGGCATTTTCTGCAAGGCCACGTCCGTCCCACATTGGAAGTCATGCTGCGCGAGACACGTTCCGATCTCCGGCGAAAGCACCGGCCCGATCTCGGCATAGCCCTCATCGACCTCGAAAAGGCCACGAAGGCTTCCGCAACGGTCTAAGCCACGGGCATAGGCTGCCACGCTCACATACCCCAACCCGCCACCGTTTACGCCCAAAGGAGAATGCAATGTCACATGTTCAAGACGACCAGACCAAGGTCTGGGAACTCGCCGAAAAGATTGGGTTCTGTATGCTTGCGACGCAGACCGGCGACGCCATTCGTGCTCGCCCGATGTCGGCTTACGCGGAAGTCATCGAAAACGCCTTCTACTTCCTTACTGACGTGAACAGCCACAAAGACGATGAGATCGAGCGCCAGCCGAATGTCTGTCTGGCTTTCGCAGATTCCAAGGGCCAGAAATATGTCTCGATATCCGGCAGGGCGGAGGTTCTTGACGACCGCGAGAAGATCCGTGAACTCTGGGCGACACCGGCCAAGGCGTGGTGGGACAATCCTGACGATCCCTCAATTCGGATTCTGAAGGTCACCCCCGAGTCCGCAGAATATTGGGATAGCCCCGGCACGATCATCAGCTACATTAAGATGGCAGCTGCGGCGGTCAGTCACGCCCGACCGGATATGGGCGACAATGCCAAAGTCACGATGTGAACAGGATGGCGCGTACGGCATCGGGGTCGCACGTTGGAGGTCCCATCAGTATCTCCGCCCCCCGCATCATTCGCTATGACGCGCCGGCCGGCGTGTGGGATAGGCTCGCTCGCCTTTCAAGAATGCCGTTCTGGGTGGGACGCGTTTTGCCGAAGGCAAAGCGCTCCTTTCCCAGAGCAAGCTGAAAGGGCTCGCTCGTGTAAGCGCGTGGACCTCGGCATCTCATGAAAATGGCGCCCATTCCACAGCTGGACACCGCGCAGGACGCGCTACTCTCCACGAGGAGCGCGTCCCTAACGAGTTACTTGACGGGAGGGGATGCCTTTCCGAGTTTGACCGATGGCTCCCTTCCCCATACGCGCAGATTGCCGAGTTCTGACACGAACCCGGAAAGACCGTCTTCACCGGGAAGGACAAGTACCCCCTCATCAAGGGCATCGGCGATCCCGGCCTTGGCCAGCAACGGCATGGCCGACTGGTCGTAACCGATGAACTTGCAGTGCTGGAAGGCGTCCGCCACGAAGTCGCGCGCGGCCGCCTCCGCCACCACGTCGTCGATCGCCTCGGCAGAGGTCAGCAACGCGACCGCGTCGAAAAGGACCGACGGCCCGCCGTCGATCATGTGGTGGGCTTTGACCAACGATCCATCCGATGCCGTGACGCCGCCGACATTGGGCGCGATCAGTTCGCACGTGCCCTTTTCCTTGTTGACCGCTGTGATCAGCCCGTTCAACAGCTTGGCATCGACGCCGTCGGTGACAAGGATGCCGAGCTTGCGGCCTTCGAAGCGCTTCGGCCCGTTCTCGACGATGCTGAGCGCGGGCGAGGGTTCGAGATCCTGGCGCGTCGGAACAGCCGCATCGGCCGGCTTCGGCATGGGCTGGAGGCCGAGCTTCTGGGCCACCGTTGTCGCGAGCGTCTCGTCTATGTTCAGAAGGTGCGACACCATGCGCTCTCGGATAGCCGGCGTTTCGACCTTGCTGAGTTCGAAGGTGAGGGCGGCTGCGATGTGGCGTTGCTCCGGCGGTGTCTGGCTGATGAAGAACTGCCGGGCCTGGCTATAGTGGTCGGCAAAACTTTCCGGGCGCAGCCGGGCCTTGGTGCCCTGCTCTTCGGCAGGGAAGGGGCGGTGGCCGCGCGTCGGAGATTCACGCGGACCTTCGTTGAACGAATTCGGCTGGTAATTCACCCGGCCGACCGGATTGCGCATCGCCATATGTCCATCCTGCTGGAAATGCGCGAAGGGACACTTCGGCGCGTTGATCGGCAGATGGGTGAAGTTCGGGCCGCCGAGGCGCTTCAGCTGCGTGTCCAGATAGGAGAAGTTGCGGCCCTGCAGCAGCGGGTCATTGCTGAAGTCGATGCCCGGGGGCACGTTTTGCGTCATGAACGCGACCTGCTCGGTCTCGGCGAAGAAATTCTCCGGCATGCGATCGAGCACCAATCGACCGATCGGCTGCGGCTTGAGGATTTCCTCCGGGATGAGCTTTGTCGGGTCGAGCACGTCGAAATCGAAGCTGTCGGCGAACTCCTGGTCGAAAAGCTGGACCTGCAATTCCCATTCCGGGAAGTTGCCGGATTGGATCGCCTGCCAGAGGTCGCGGCGGTGGAAGTCCGGGTCGGCGCCGTTGATCTTGACCGCCTCGTTCCAGGCCACGGACTGAAGGCCCAGCCTGGGCTTCCAGTGGAATTTGACGAAGGTCGACTCGTCCTTGGCATTGACGAAGCGGAAGGTATGAACGCCAAAACCCTCCATGAAGCGCAGGGACCGCGGAATGGCCCGGTCCGACATGGTCCACATGACCATGTGCATGCTTTCCGGCGTCAGGCTGATGAAGTCCCAGAAATTGTCATGGGCGGTTTGTGCCTGCGGGAACGCCCGGTCGGGCTCCTGCTTGGCTGCATGGATCAGGTCCGGAAACTTGATGGCGTCCTGAATGAAGAACACCGGAATGTTGTTGCCGACGAGATCCCAGTTGCCCTCTTGGGTGTAGAGCTTGACTGCGAAGCCGCGCACGTCGCGGGCAAGGTCGGCCGAGCCCTTGTTGCCGGCCACCGTGGAGAAGCGCACGAAGACCGGGGTGCGTTCGCCCGCGCGCTGGAATAGGTCGGCTTTGGTGTAGGCGGCGAGCGACTCGTAAGTCTCGAAGAAGCCGTGCGCGCCGTAGCCGCGGGCGTGGACGACGCGCTCCGGGATCCGTTCGTGATCGAAGTGGAAGATCTTTTCCCGGAAATGAAAGTCGTCGACCACGAGCGGCCCGCGCGGGCCGACGCGCAGCGAGTTCTGGTCGTCCGCGACCGGCCCGCCCTGGGCTGTCGTCAGCAAGGGCGTGTCGGCTTCGGCGGTCTGGTGCAGTTCGCCCCCAGCCCCACGCTGTAGTTTCACATCGTGGATTATAGCGGTGTCGGTTGCAGTGCGCGGCGAGGCGGTCGTCTTCTTGGCCATGATGGACTCCTGATGAACTGTTTTAACGGGCGCCGATGGCCCGAAAGCAGAAAGGCCGCCCTTCAAGGGCGGCCTGATCGTGTTGTCGGCAGTCTAGCCCGCTTTTTTCATCGAGCCCTTGGCGTTCGCTGAGGCTTCGCCAAGCGCAGTCAGTTTCTGGTCGGTGGCGATCTCCTCCAGGAGATTGGCATCAAGAAGTGGGATCGCGTCCTTCAGCCCGAGCTGTTTCGCCCAGGCCTTCAGCGTACCGTACCTCGCGATCTCATAATGCTCGACCGCCTGGGCCGACGAGATGAGGCCGGCATCGAGGGCATCGGTGCCCTTGTAGTCTTCCATGATCTCTTCGCCTTCCGCGATAATGCCCTGGATGGCTTCACAGGTCTTGCCGCGGGCCGATTTGCCGAGCAGCTCGAACACCTGTTCGAGGCGCTCGATCTGGCCCTGGGTCTCATCGCGGTGCTGCAGGAAGCCGGCTTTGGCTTCTTCCGACTGGGCCGCACGCGCCATCTTGGGCAATGCCTTCAGGATCTGCTTTTCGGCGAAGTAGATGTCCTTGAGCGTATCAAGGAAGAGGTCGTTGAGAGTCTTTTCCGAAGCCATTGAAGTTTCCGATCACGTTTTCGAGAGGTTGGACTCAAGAAACCGTTGATCAGGGACGACGTTCCTGCGGTTCGAAAATAAATTATTCATGGCAAAGGCAGCGGAAGTTGTACGGATGGCGCTACGGCCTATGTGACCTATCCGCATTGAGCCTAGGCGCACCACGGCTGATCCAAGTCGGCGACTTACAGCTTCTCGAAAGTGCCGTTCATTAGCCTTCCACCTGCCTGGCCGCCGCGGCAAGATATGACCGGGCGAGAAGCCGCGATTCCACCTTCAATCGGAGCAGGATGTCGGTGTCCGAGACAAGGGCCCCGAAGCTTGCGCGTGAAAGCCCGGCCAATGCGGCGAGAAGCGTGAACGCGGTTTGCCCTGGCTCCCGGAATTTCACATCGGAGGCACTGTCGAGGACCCGAACGACTCCCGACTGGAGCCGTCCAAACACATCGGAGGACAGCCGGAACTGGTCGATCGCGCCCGCCACCCGATAGAGCGCCGTCGTTGCGTCAGGCCGTGCGACCTTTACCGAGACGTAAGCGTCCGCCAGGGCATCGGCCAGATCGGCGAGACGGCGAGTTCCTGCGCCGATGTCTATGGCCTTGATGGCAGCAACGACGTCCTCAAAATGGCTCTGGAGGATCGCGAAGAGCAGCGCCTCCTTGTTCGGAAAATACTGGTACAGCGTGCCGACCGAACATCCGGCCCGCTCTGCGACACGGGTGGTCGTGAGCCGCCCGAGCCCCTCAGCAAGCAAAACCTGAATCACGGCTTCGTGAATTGCCTCGACGGTCGCCCCGGACCGCGCCTGGAGTGGCAATTTCCTCGGTTTCAGGCGCTGTGGCACGGTCGGAGAGGCGTTCTTCAAATGCGAATACCTGACTGAAGGATTGTTCAGATATATTTTTGGGAGGGGTCAGGGTCAACCTGCCGCCTGATCGACGGTGGGGAGATGGCTCGCAGACGGCTCCGCGGTGTGGACCTCGGCGGTATCGGAATGTCAGAAAGCAAGAAGAGCAGAGCGATGAACGACAAGAATGCAGCAGATCACAGAGTCAAAATGACCCGTAGACTGGCCATGGCGCTTGCCGCCGGCATGGTCCTGTCTACAGCCTGGATAGCTGACGGGAAAGCGCAGACGGTGTCGTCTTCGCCGCGCGTCCTCAAGTTCAGCGACCATGAACCCCTCGGTGGCATGCGAACCCGGTTCCTCAAGGACGTGCTGTTTCCGGCCATCGAGGTGGAGTCAAATGGCCGCCTGAAGATTGAGGACCACTGGGACGGCGAAATCGCAAAGGCCTACGATGCGCTTGGCGCGGTGAGCGGAGGTCAGGTTACGGACATGGCCACGGTGGTGCCCGAGTACACAGCCAAGGAACTTCCCCTGCATCAGATATTCAAGGGTTTCCCGACGGGTCCGTCCGGCAGCAGGCAGATCGAGTTCCTCCAGCGCGTCTACGCCGAAGTTCCGGCATTTCCAGAAGAACTGGAGAAAAACGGCCTGGTGCACCTCTTCTTCGGGACCGGATACCCTGTGGCATTCTACAGTTCTCAACCCATGGAAAACCTGGACGGACTGAAGGGCGGCAAGTGGCGCTCCGCCAGTTTCTGGCACCTCGATTTCCTAAGAAACTCGGGCGCTACCCCGGTGACCATGCATTGGGGGCCGGAAATCTATGACGCCCTGAAGCAGAGGACGCTGGACGGGCTCATGGTCAATGTCGACAGCGGCTACATGCTCAAGGTCCACGAGACCGCACCGAACGTTCTGGTCTCGAAAGACCTGTGGCTCGGGCATGTCTACATCCTCGCGATGAACAAGTCCGTTTGGGACGCCCTGGCGCAGGAAGACCGCGATGCCATTCGTCGGGCGGGCGAGAAATCGTACACGGCGCTCGGACCCGTCATGGATGCCAGCTTCGACAATCAACTGAAGGACTTGAAAGCTGCTGGCGCGACGGTGCGCAGTCTTACTCTTGAAGAAGTGAACCAATGGGAGGACGGCATCGGTGTCCCGGGCATTCAATCCAAGTGGGCTGAGGACCGGGAAGCCGATGGGATCAATGCGAAGGCTGCGCTCGACGCTGTCTCGTCGATCATGGCCGACTTTGAGAGATAACGACATTCGGTCGGCGTGGCCGAGCCCACGCCGCCGGTTCGCTGGACACCCGCCTTTTCGAAACAGAGCGGAATGTCAGGTCTAGACGGAACAAAGGCGATCCATGCGGATTTCCACCACTCCAATCCACATGGAGGAAACCGACATGGACCACACGAACCACGTACGCCTTACCGCTGCCGAACTCACCCCCGACGTCCTGGAGGGCGCAACGATTTACGGGGCGGACGACCACAAGGTCGGGACGCTCGACCATGTCCACGGTGCTGGCTCCGGAAGCACCGCTGTGATCGACGTCGGCGGGTTCCTTGGCATCGGTGCGAAGCCGGTCGGCGTTCCGCTGACCGATCTCGAGTTCATGCGCGACGAGGACGGCGACGTTCACGCGGTGACGAGCTGGACCAAGGACCAGCTCAAGGAAATGCCCGAACACCACCACTGACAGGTATTTCTGCAGACCTGAAGCCCGGCTCGATGCCGGGCTTTTTGTTCGTAGATCGGCTCAAAACTCGCGGGAGATTGAAATGGACAAGGAGCAGCGGCAACGTGAGCGTGCCTATAAAATCTGGGAGGATGAAGGCCGTCCGGACGGTCAACATGCCGACCATTGGAGGCGCGCCGGGGAGGAGGGGCAATTGAGCGACCATGCGTCGGATGATGTAACCCGGGTCAATCAGCAAGCCGACGACGAATTCGCACGCGGCGACAGGGAAAGCGAGCCCGAAAACATCAAGCCTCCCTCAGTGGCAAGCCCCGATTGACGTTGCTGGAGGTCAAGATGAGCGAGAAGTTCAAAAAAGCCGACAAAGTGAAATGGGATACCAGCCAGGGCGAAACCGAAGGCAAGGTCGTTAGGAAGCAGACCAGCAAAACAAAGATCAAGGACCACACCGTCAAGGCCACGAAAAGCGATCCGCAGTTCATTGTCGAAAGCGACAAATCGGGCAAGCGGGCAGCGCACAAACCCGAGGCACTCAAGAAGGCCTAAAGTCCTTTGTCAGATGTCAGCCTCGAATGCGGCCGGCAAGACACACCTCGACGACGGCGGATGACGCGTGGCGCATGCCGGCGTCGCCGCCGCCGAGGCTCCATTCTATCGCATCGGAACCAAAGCCCATCGCTATCGGATTGTGGCGGTCGGACCGTCGGTTCTTCCTTCAGCAACGACGGAGCACCTGCTCCGCCGTGTCAGGCGAGCCAAGATCACATCATTTCATAAGCCCGGCCGAGCGCAGCGCGTTCTCGATAACGGATTGGATCTTGTTCCCACCACCGGCGCTCGGGTGTCTGGCCGGCCGCTCGTCGAGGGTTTCGGCCTTCGGGCGTTCGCGGCGCTCGAAGGAGGCTGCGAGACCCCAGGTCCTTGCGATCTCCACGGTGGAGGAAACGCCGACATCGAGCATGAAGGGCGCGCCGTGGCCATAGCCGGTGGAGGAATCGACGGGTGTGCCGTGGGCCATGCCGGGGATCCGGTAGAGTCCGATGGCATCCGTGCCGCGTTCGTCGCGCCAGGCCGACCGGGAATATTTGGCGAATGTCTGTGAGGATGTCGGCTGTTCCGGCAATGCATGCACGCCGCGCCACTGCGCGACGATCGCGGCCGCATTTTCAGGCACCACCGTGTTGTCGCTTGTTCCGTGCCAGACGGAAACCGTTGGCCACGCGCCCTCATGGCGTGAGGCGGCGCGCAGATTAGCCTGCAGGGCGCTCGTTTTGGGAAGGCCTTGCCCGCGCATGCGATCGAATGCTTCCGGCACGGTGGACGCGGATGCGTAGGGGAGGCCGGCGATGATGGCGCCGCCGGCAAAAACATCCGGGTAACAGGCCAGCATCGCATTCACCATGGCGCCGCCGGCCGAGAGGCCGGTGATGTAGACCCGGCGCTCGTCGATGCGGTGTGCGGCGACCACCGTGGCGATCATCTGCCGGATGGACATGGCCTCGCCCTCGTCGCGCCGCGTGTCGGCGGCATTGAACCAGTTGAAGCACAGGTTCGCATTGTTCTGCCGAACCTGCTCGGGGAAGAGGACGACGAAGCCGTAATCCTCGGCAAGCGCCGACCAGCCGGAGCCGGCATCGTAACCGGCGGCGGTTTGCGTGCAGCCGTGCAGCACGACCACCAGGGCCGGCGCGGCAGGCAGATGTTTGGGCACATGGTGCCACGCGGTCAGAGCACCAGGGTTGCTCCCGAATTGATCGAGTTTCCTGAGGATGGAGCTGGTCGGGGCGGCGGGTTTCACCGCGCGCAACCGGGCAAGGCGTTCGAGCGTATCGGACAGGGATCGCATGGGGTGCTCCAGGGCGCGCCGGATTGGCGCATACACTCTAACACCTCAGCAGCGATATGGTTGCTGCACTGCACAATAAATCTGCTTTAAAGAAAGAAACCGCCCCGGGAGGCGGCTTCGATCAGGTCTAGCGCTTGACGATCAATGCGGCTTCTTCGTCGTCACGCTGGCGTCCACCGAGGGCAGCGGCAGCGGACGCGATGAACGCACCGACGAGCAGCGACAGGGCACCGAGCATCGCCACCGTCGCGGCGGACTTGCGCGCCTCGTCGGCGGCTTTCAGCGCGGCATTCTTCGCATCCTCGACCTGCTGGAGGACCTGGTCGACGCGGGCACTCGCTTCCTCCGGGGTCACGCCCGCCCGCGACGCGACGATGGCGGACATGTAAGCCCGGTCGGCTTCCGGCACACCATCGTTTACCGCGCCTTGCACCAGGATGCGGGAAATCTCGGCGGTGGCCGATGCATCGTCCCCCTGCGCCCGGGTCGTCAGATTCTGTGGGCGAAGGAGAAGGTCGGTGAAGTAGCCCGTGGCCGCGTCGGGCGACGCATCACTGCTTGCCGCCGCGGCCGAGCCTGCAACCGTCGCGGTTGCTGCGACCGTCGACGCGGCCTGCACGCCCGTCCCGGCAAGCGACGTAAAGGCGGATCCCGCCATACCCACGACGACCACAGTTGCCAGCGCCCAGCTCAGAAAACCGTGAGCGGTATCGCGGAAAAACACCTCATCCGTATGGACATTCGCCCACTTGGTTCGCAAGCGGCCGGTCAAATACCCTCCGAGAGCGGAAGCGAGCCATTGTACGACCACGAACCAGATCGCGGCCGTGACGCCCACGGTGGTAAAGGACGCGCTGTCGCCTGCCCATGGCGACACCATCGTAAGGCCGACGCCAGAGCCGAGAAGAAGAAGAATTATTGAGGTTGCCGCTGCGGCCACCGCGCCGCCGATGACGGGACCCCACGCTAAAGCCGGTGTGCTAGATTCTACGCCGACGTCGGAGACGTCAGATTTGTAAAGGGACATATACGCCTCCTATCGCAGGAAGAGAACGAGCAGGATGACGATCGGCAGGGGAATGCCCAGAAGCCAGAGAAGAATACCGCGACCCATTTTGAGAACCTCCAATTGCCTGCGAGCGAATGTTCGCAGCATGGCGCGTCAACTCTTTGAAACGGCTGATGTTCCACGGACTATCATCACCATTTTCTATTTTTCTCCTCGTGGAACCATGCGGCCGGCGCGGTGTTTCTATGGAGCCTGCTCTCAGGCTTCAACGAGGATAGAATCATGAAAAAACTTCTCCTAGCCGCAGCGCTTGTGGGCGCCTCGACTTTTGGCGCCTTTGCTCAGACGTCCACGACCCCGACGACTGATGGCGACACACCCGCGGTCGCCACGCCCGACAGCAAGAATGCGACGGCGCCGGTCGAAGGTGCCAACAGCTTCACCGAGGACCAGGCGAAGGAACGCATCGCCGAGGCCGGCTATGCTGAGGTCACCGACCTTGTCCTGGACGACAAGGGCATCTGGCAGGCTAAGGCGATGAAGGACGGCAAGGCCGTGACCGTCGCGCTCGACTACCAGGGCAACATCGTCGCCAAGTAACTTCAGACTTCAGGAGATTCCCATGAAAACCGTTACCGGACTGTTCGACGACTACTCCGATGCCAGCGCCGCCGTCAGCGCCCTGGAGGCACGCGGCGTGCCCTCCAGCGATATCAGCATCGTTTCCAACAATGCAGACGAACGCCATGGCAAGGAAACCAATGCCGCTGAAGGCGCCGGAACCGGCGCGGGCATCGGCGCTGCCGTCGGTGGCGTCGGCGGCCTGCTGACGGGCCTCGGCATCATGGCCATCCCCGGTGTCGGGCCGGTGGTCGCTGCCGGGTGGCTTGCTGCCACGGCAGCAGGTGCTGTCGCCGGTGCTGTGGCAGGCGGTGCGGCCGGTGGCCTGATCGGCGCTCTGACCGAATCCGGCGTGTCCGAAGAACACGCCCACGTCTATGCCGAAGGTGTGCGCCGCGGCGGCACGCTGGTGACCGCGAAGGTCGACGACAGCCTCCAGCCCGAAGCCGAAGCCATCCTTCGCAAGTCGAACTGGGTGGATCCCGAGCAGCGGCGCGCGGCCTATGCCGAGGGCGGTTGGACGCGCTTCGATGACACGCAGAAGCCTTATGGTACGGCCGAAATCGAGCAGGAACGTCTGCGCTACAGACGTTAAAGCGTTCAAGTAAGAGGCCGGCAATTGCCGGCCTTTTTCAGTTGTAGTCGTAAAGCCGTCGGCCTACCGCGTCGCCCCGCTCTACTCAATAGCATTGCGAGAGCCGGAAAGGTTTACGGACCGGTGTTGAGCATCTCGCTTACCTTTTTTGCGAGCGAGTCGATTGCAAATGGCTTGGTGATCATCTCCATGCCTGGTGCGAGGAAATCAGCGCGCGATGCCGCGGTCGCTGCGTAGCCGGTGATAAAGAGAATTTTCAGCGAGGGACGGCTCGCGATCGCGATTTCCGCCAATTGCCTGCCGTTTAGGCCGGGCAGTCCTACGTCAAAGACCAGGAGGTCAAGGCGTCCCTTGCCGTCGATGACGGGCATCGCCTCTGCGCCGTCGACAGCTTCGATTACGCGATATCCAAGTTCCTTCAGGAGATCGACGACCAGCATGCGAACCGAATCGTCATCCTCAACGACCAGTACCGTTTGCCCTTCGCCGCGGGGCGGGGCGGCCCCTTCTTCCATCATGCCCTCGCCCGACAATCTCTCATCGAGGCTTCGCGGCAGGTAGAGCTTGATTGTCGTTCCCAGACCGACACGGCTGTAGATATGGACATGTCCACCTGATTGCTGGGCGAACCCGTAAATCATCGAGAGGCCGAGGCCGGTTCCCTGACCGATGGGCTTGGTGGTGAAAAACGGGTCGAACGCCTTCTCGATTGTTGCTTCCGACATGCCGATCCCGGTGTCGCTGACGGCGAGCACGACATAGCTCCCCGGCTTCAACGTTTCCCCTTGGGCCAGATCGGATGCTGAGAGGACGACGTTACTTGCCTCGACGGTAAGTTTGCCGCCTTGCGGCATTGCGTCACGCGCGTTGATAACAAGGTTAAGAACGGCACTTTCCAGCTGATTATGATCTGTGAAGGCCTTCCAGATATCTGGCGCAAGATTGATGAGCAGTTCAACCTGCTCACCCAGGGTGCGGCGAAAAAGATCCTCCATCGAGGCTACGAGACCATTGACGTCGACCGGTTGGCGGTCAAGCGGTTGCCGGCGGGAGAAGGCCAGCAGACGATGGGTCAGGGCCGCCGCGCGTTCGGCGGAGGACGTCGCCGCATTGATGAATTTATCCAATTCGTCCAGACGGTTTGCTGCAATGCGCCTCTTGATGAGCGACAACGCGCCGATCACGCCGGTGAGCATATTGTTGAAGTCGTGCGCGATGCCGCCGGTAAGCTGCCCGACAGCCTCCATCTTTTGCGCCTGGCGCAACTGCGCTTCGGTTTGCTCTAGAATGGCCTTTTGTTCCTTCTCCACCGTGATGTCGCGACCGTAGGCAAAGATTCGGTCGTCCTCTCGCGACGTTCTCCAGGAGATGGTACGCGGCGTTCCGTCGATATGGGAGACGCGGATTTCGAGATCATTGTAGACATTCTCGGCCGCTTTGCGCATTTCCGCGCGGACGAGATCAACGTCCTCCGGCCACACAAAATCGACGATCGGCCGACCGACGACATCGTCCGGATCGTGGCCAAGTATCTCCGCCCACGCCGGGCTGACGTCCCGAAACACGCCGGCGGTGTCGAGCACGACAAGGAGGTCACGCGAATTGTTCCAGACGCGATTTCGCTCTCGCATGCTCTCTTGCGCGAGCTTGGCGAGGGCGTCGTTGGCCGCGTGCAGGCTTTCCTGGGTCCGCTTGGCATCCGTGACATCGAAGATCACCCCAACATAACGTCGACCGCTACTCTTGATGTCATCGACATATTCACCGCGGCGTGCAAGCCAGCGCTCGGCGCCGTCGTCGGCGCGTGTGACGCGAAATTCGATATGCCGATCATTCTGGAGGGCATCCGGATCGCTGAGGTCAATCACCCGCTCGTCGTCCGGGTGAATGAGATCATTCAGCGTTCCGATGGGGAGGACGCGCGTCGGGTGCAGCCCGAATAGCCGGCAGAACTGCTCCGAAACACTGTTCGTCAGACCCGCGCGAACTGCATGAAGCTCCTCGGAGACTGTCCGTCCTGCCTTCGTCTGGGCCTGAGCCTTCTCCGCTGCGGCGGCAATTCGTGCAGCAATCCGAGAAACACCGCCGACGATCGTTGCCGCATGCTGGCTGACGTCGCGCGAACTGCGTTCGGCAATTTCGGCAAGTGCGCGCACCTCGTCCGCCACGACGGCAAAGCCGCGACCATTCTCACCGGCGCGGGCCGCCTCTATAGCCGCATTGAGAGCGAGCAGGTTCGTCCGGTCCGAGATGTCGGCGACGGCGCCGGTCGTCGTACCAATGTTTTCCGCCTGGGATTGAAGCTTGGCGATGACCGCGACAGATGCGGTCTGCCGCGCGGCATTTGCTTCGATCGCCGAGATTGACGACTCGATCTGCGCGGCGGATTCGAAACTGACGTTTGAAGCTTCTCCGTGCGACCTCGCGCGGCTTCGGCTTCGGAGCGGGCTTCGGAAAACCGTTCGGAGAGGTGGGTCGTTGCGGAGAGGGATTCATGGGCTGCGCCTGCGGCCTCTTCGGCGCCGCTTGCGATCTGCTCTAGTGCGCGCCGAAGTTCTTCTGCTGCCGATGCGGCCTCGGCGACCCCGGTCGCGAGTTCCTCTGTCGCTGCGCCGATACGCTCTGCCGCCTTCTGCCGGCGGAGGCGAGTGCGGTCCTGTGACCGGCGTGTGGTTGCGGCCTTGCCGACATTTAGAGCCGGAGGCTCGCCCTGAGTGGCTTTGGCCGACGTAGCCTTTGCGCCCAGTTGAGATGTCTTTACGAGTGCCATGGACAATCCAATATCTCAGAAAGCCTGAGGGCAAGCATGCAAGGAAAGAGACGCTGCACACTTCGAGGCGGCTTATTAATCGTATTTTTATGGCGTAAAGGTCGAACCAACGCAATCAGTACCAGCCTATTGCGTCAGATGCCCTCGGATATGGTTTATGACGCGGCCGATTTCATAGGGTTTGGAGAAAAAGGGAAACTGGTCCGGCAGGTCATTGAGCGCGACCCTCAGGTAACCCGAGGTCAGCAAAATCATGACATCGGGGCGCAGCTCACGGACCGCTTTCGCCAACGCCAATCCGTCCATCGAGCCGGGCATATCAATATCCGTAAAAAGCGTGTCTATCTCAGGATGGGCCTCCAAAAGTGCCAACGCCTCCACCGCGTTGCTTGCTTCGAACACATGAAAATCCGCGTCCCTCATATCTTCCACGACGCTCATCCGAATGAGGAATTCGTCTTCAGCGATCAAAACGTAAGGGGATTCACTTGTCATTGGCACGTCTTCAGGTGCGAGGGGGAAGCGAGCGTTGACGCCACGTCTATGGCTACGCAATCTTCTATTGGATGTTGAGGACCGATCGGAACACAACTGTTTCTACACGTACGCCTGTCTCATCGGTGATTTCGAATCGCTGCCCATCGAGCACGTCGCCAGCCATCAACTTTTCCGCGATGATCTCGCGCGCAGCGAGGCAGGCATCGCGTCGAGCCAGATCGAGACTGTCGAACTCCGCCCCAACGGTATCCAACTCGTAGCTCTCTCCGTCGCGAATGTGGAAGTAGAATCTTGGCATGGTCTTATCCAGTTCCCTGCCGAACGATAGCAGACTGCGTTTGTTCCATTGCCGCTCAAGTCTTTACCGCCGCCGGGCAGTGTCACTACGTCCAGTGGAACGGCATGCTGCCGACGACCGAAGGGAGAATCCTTGGACCGCAGCAGGCGATTTTGAAATAGGAACCCAACGACGGCGCGCATCGTTGTAGTGAGTTGCTTTCTGACGGGATCCAGCTATGGCGCACGAAAAACCGGGAGTTCCTCCCCCGTCATCGACCGTGAACCACATCAAGTGGCCCAAGATCGTGTCGAAACAGGAGTGGCAAGAAGCGCGAAGCGGCCTACTTGCGAAAGAAAAGGCCCTCATGAAGGAAAACGACGCGCTGGCAGCTGAAAGACGCCGTCTTCCTATGGTGGAAGTGGCGACGGATTACAGGTTTCTGACCGCGCGCGGCGAAACCGATCTTCTTGGCCTTTTCGCGGGGCGCCGCCAACTCATCATCTATCGCTTCTTTTTTGCTCCTGACGTGGAAAACTGGCCGGACGGCGCATGCTCGGGATGCTCCATGTTCGCCGACAGTGTCACGCACCACGAGCATCTGGCAGCCCGAGACATTACGTTTACGGTCGCGTCGACCGCACCGCAGGACAGAATCGCCGCCTACAAGAAGCGGATGGGCTGGTCGACGCCGTGGGTGACGCTGCCGGACAATCGATTTTCTCAGGATTTCGATGTCGAGGACATGTTCGGCATCAATGTCTTCGTCCGTGACGGTGATCGAGCGTATCGCACCTATTTCATGAACGGTCGCGGTGTGGAGGCAGTAGGCCCGGTCTTCACGCTTCTTGATCTAACGCCCCTAGGCAGGCAGGAAACCTGGCAGGATGCACCTGTCGGTCGACCCCACGGAGAGCCCTACAAATGGTGACGCTTGCACGACCACTACGGCACCGCAGGCAAGGCCTGAAATCTCAAGCAAAATTGCCCGCGCTTCATCTGGGTCGATACGCTTCGTCCCATCGTAGTGGCATGCAAATTCGAATCCTTGGCGAGATCATTGTGGTAAACGTGCTTTTCCGACCATCCTTTGGCGTCGGTCGAGCGCTGCAGTAAGCGCTGATATGATGTCCTCCTCGCGAAAGGGCTTCCTTATGACCGCGCGAGCCCCATCAAAGCCGTTTTGAAGTGTGCCCGGATCCCCAGTGACGAAAATAACCTCTATCCCGAAGCGGTCGACAAGGCGGCGCGCCAGCAATTGCCCGTTGTTCCCGTCGGAAAGTCCGACATCCACGAATGCGACGTCCGCTCGCGGCGCATGGGCAAGAGCCTGCTCGACCGTTGCAGCTGGACCCAGCCGTTCGTGGCCTTGTTCTTCGACAATGGTTTCCAGATGAGAAGCGATCAATCGTCAACGTCTGTCAGTTTTTTCATGGTGCCACGGTACGGCGCCCGCTTCAGCAGTCCGTCATTCGGCCAATGCTACCCGCCCGCGTGTACGCAATCGGCGACGCGCAGGCGATGGGAACAACTGTCGTGCAGCGGGGTTCTCAACGCACAGCGCCCATATTCCTGGTTGCTGGGCTTTGAATCTGGCGATGGAGATATTTAGGATGACCGATATCCGAGCGAAGGGGTTCGACAGCCCAGCGCAGTTGCGCGAGCACCTGGCGGAAATCGAAGAGGCTATTCTGGTCAGCAACCCCGATGTGAAGGGCGATAACCTCTCCACTGGGCGGCAGCTCGCGGCGCTTAGACGGGAAGTCGCTGACCTCCGCGGCAGATTGGTCGCGATTCGTGGGCAGGCGGACGGGATTGATACACCACTGTCGCGGGGCGAGCGTCATGCTTGGCTAAGGATTGCTGCAATCATTGCCGTAACCTGTCTTCTTGGCCGGCTCGTCCAGCGCTTACGTCTCGGTGCTTCTGGCGCTGCCGCCGTCCCGATGATCGCCACGCAGCTGGACCGAAGGATCTGGTATTAGGTGAGCGCCTCCGTGAAGCGAAAGTAACGAGGTAAACATGGCGAGTGACAAGCTCTCAACCTACAAGAGCAAGCGCAACTTCAAGCAAACGCAGGAACCAAGCGGGTCTGCCGCTGTGCGACAAGCAAATCAGCTTCGCTTCATTGTCCAGAAGCACGATGCCACTCGCCTTCACTACGATCTTCGCCTCGAACTCGACGGCGTCTTCAAATCTTGGGCGGTGACGAAGGGCCCATCGCTCGATCCACATGACAAGCGGCTGGCCGTCGAAGTCGAGGACCACCCCCTGGACTATGGCGACTTCGAAGGCACCATCCCGAAAGGCCAATATGGCGGTGGTACGGTCATGCTGTGGGATCGCGGCTACTGGGAACCCGAAGGCAACAAGTCCCCGGAAGAAGCTTTGAAAAAGGGTGACCTCAAGTTCATGCTCCATGGCATGCGCCTGAGTGGCAGCTTCGTTCTGGTGCGGATGCGCAATGATCGCGATGGCGGTAAACGGACCAACTGGCTGCTGATCAAGCATCACGACGAACACGCCGTCGATGAGAACGGCGCTGCCATCCTGGACGAGAACATGACCTCGGTCGCATCCGGCCGGAAGATGGAACAGATCGCCGCCGGTAAGGGGCGGTATCCGGTAGCGTTCATGACGGCAAGCGGGGAGGTTGAGGCCGATGCTGTGTGGGACAGCAAGCACGGCCTCGCGGCCGACGAGCGCAAAAAGAGGGCCCGCAAGGATGTAGCCACATCGACGGCCGCTGACCTGCCCGACTTCATACCGCCGCAACTCTGCCAGACGCTCGAACGCCCTCCGGCCGGCGACAACTGGCTGCATGAGATCAAGTTCGACGGGTACAGGATTCAGATGCGGGTCGCTGACGGCGGGGTGACGCTGAAAACCCGAAAGGGGTTGGACTGGACCGCGAAGTATCCTGAGATTGCGGAAGCAGCCGCGGCGCTTCCCGATTGCATCATAGACGGGGAGATTTGCGCGCTCGACGACAACGGCGCCCCGGACTTTGCCGCATTGCAGGCAGCGCTGTCGGAGCGCAACACCGGCAATCTCGTCTATTTTGCATTCGACCTCTTGTTCGATGGCGGGGAAGACCTTCGCAGAAAGCCTTTGGTCGACCGGAAAGCCCGCCTGCAGCAGTTGCTTGTGGACGCGACCAAGGATCCGCATCTGCGTTTCGTCGAGCATTTCGAGACGGGCGGCGATGCGGTTCTACGCTCCGCCTGCAAGCTCTCGCTTGAGGGGATCGTCTCGAAACAGGCGGATGCGCCCTATCGATCCGGCCGGACCGATACGTGGGCGAAATCGAAATGCCGGGCCGGGCATGAGGTTGTCATCGGCGCCTACGCCAGGACGAACGGAAAGTTCCGCTCCCTCCTCGTCGGCGTGAATCGCGGCGAACACTTCGTCTATGTCGGCCGGGTCGGCACGGGCTATGGCGCGAAGAAGGTCGAAACGCTTCTACCAAAACTGAGGGCGCTCGAAACTTCGAAATCGCCCTTCACCGGGATCGGCGCACCGAGAAAAGAAAAGGAAGTCTTCTGGCTGCAGCCGGAGCTGGTCGCCGAGATCGAGTTCGCCGGCTGGACGGCCGACGGCCTGGTTCGCCAGGCTGCCTTCAAGGGCCTTCGGGAAGACAAGGCGGCGGCGGAGGTCGAAGCGGAGAAGCCGGCCTCGCCGGCGAAGACGGAGACTCCCGAGCCCGCGCCTGAAACCAATGCGAAACCCGCGCGCCGCAAGGGCGCCAAAGCGGAGGTCATGGGCGTTTTCATCTCCAATCCGGACAAGCCGCTTTGGCCGGACGCTGGTGACAGTAAGCCCGTCACCAAGGAGGATCTGGCCCGTTATCACCAAGCCGTCGGCGCCTGGCTCACCGAACACGTCAAGGGTCGCCCCTGTTCGATCATCCGCGCGCCGGATGGGATCGGCGGTGAACAGTTCTTCCAGCGCCACGCCATGCCCGGCACCTCGAACCTGCTGGAATTGGTCAAGGTCTTCGGCGACAAGAAACCATACCTGCAAGTCGACCGGATCGAAGGGCTCATCGCCATCGCGCAGATTGGAGGTGTCGAGCTGCACCCGTGGAATTGCGAACCGGGAAAGCCCGAAGTGCCGGGCCGGCTGGTCTTCGACCTCGATCCCGGGCCGGATGTTCCATTCTCGGCTGTCGTCGCGGCCGCCCGCGAGATGCGCGACCGACTGGACGACCTCGGGCTCATCAGTTTCTGCAAGACGACCGGCGGCAATGGGCTGCATGTCGTGACGCCACTTGCGGTCAATTCCCGCAAGCCACTCTCCTGGGCCGAGGCAAAGGGCTTTGCCCATGACGTCTGCCAGGAGATGGCCCGCGACAACCCAGACGCCTATCTCATCAAGATGACCAAGAGCCTGCGGGAAGGCCGCATCTTTCTAGACTATTTGCGCAACGACCGCATGGCGACGGCCGTCGCCCCTCTGTCACCAAGGGCGCGTCCGGGCGCCACCGTGTCGATGCCGCTGACCTGGACGCAGGTCAAATCCAATCTCGACCCGAAGCGGTTCACAGTGCGGACCGTGCCGGCGCTGCTGGCGAAGACAAGCGCCTGGGAAGATTATTGCGACGGACAGCGCCCGCTCGAACAGGCCATCAAGCGGCTCGGCAAGCACAAGGCTGCGGCATGATCGTTGAACGGCGGGGCGCCAAGACCACATAGGAAGCATGAAAAATCACAATGTCCCCATCGAGCACCTGATCCGCCTTCGGCGCATTCGCGGCCTGGCGCGGTTGATGGACACGGCGCTCCGCGTTCCCGGCACGCGCATATCGCTGGGCGCAGACTCGGTTCTTGGCGTGATCCCTGGCGTCGGCGATTTCGCAGCGGCGGCCATCAGCCTCGTCATCGTCAACGAGGCGCGCCGTCTCGGCGTGCCGAATGACAAGCTGGTGAAGATGCTCGTCAATGTCGGCTTCGACACGGTCGCAGGAAGCGTGCCGGTGCTCGGTGATGTCTTCGATGTCTATTTCAAATCCAATCGCCGCAATCTGCAGCTGGTGCTGGACCACTTCGGCCTCGATCACGCAGATCTCGATCGATAGGGACGATCACTTGCCGCCGACCAAGGTATCCATGTCGAAGACGGCGGCATTGTCCTGTCGTTCGCGCAGGCCCTTATAGGAGGCGTGGCGCAGATTTCCGTCGTCGGTCCAGCCGCGGAACTCCATCTCGGCGATGAGCGTCGGCAGCGCGAAGACGTAGTTCTTCCCCTTGACCGGCACGACCGGTTTCTTCGACTTCAGCTTGTCCAATGTCTTGCGCAGGTATCCGGCATCCTTCGCCTTGAACCCGGTTCCGACAGAGCCGACCGACACCCAGCTATCGCCGCGCCGGGCGGCAAGCAGAAGGCTACCGATCCCGCCACGCGCAGCAGCGGACTGCTCGTAGCCGACGATCATGAAGCTCTCACTCTGGACGCATTTGATCTTGACCCAGTCGCCTGTTCGTCCCGACCGGTACGGCCGCTCGCGGTGCTTGGCGACAATGCCTTCGAGGCCCATCGAACAGGCATTTGCCAGAAGCTCGACGCCATCGCCGTGGGCTTCTTCCGAGAGCTGCACGGCGCCGATCGCGCCGTCGAGAAAGTCGGAAAGGAGATGCCGGCGAACCGAAAGCTCCGTGTTCGTCAGATCGTGACCATTGAAATAGAGGAGATCGAATGCGAAGAAGACCGCCTCCGTCGAGGCGCGCTTGCCGCCGCGCCCGCCCAGCGAGCGTTGCAGCGCCCCGAAATCCGCGTGGCCCTCCTTGTTGAGAACCACGGCCTCGCCGTCGAGGATGGCGGTCCCGACGCCGAGCTTCTTCGCAGCTTCCGCGATCCCGGGAAAGCGATGGGTCCAGTCATGGCCGCTGCGGGTGATGATCCGCACGCCCTTCGGCTCGATGTGGATGGCGAGGCGATAGCCGTCCCATTTGATCTCAAAGAGCCATTCCGGTCCTTCCGGCGCGGTCGGCCGGAGAAGCGCCAGGCACGGCTCGACGCGTTCGGGCATCGGATCGAAGGGCAGGCTTGGCTGCTCGGGGTCGCGTCGGCGGACCGGCCGCGACCGCAGCGCAGTGCCGGATTCATCGAGCAAGGGTACGGCCGATCGGCGCTTCACTTTCATGGAGATCCATCATGCATGCGAGAGAATACGAACATAAGTGCCCTGCGTGACGATTTCAGGATGCGCGCTTTCCTTTTCCGCTCGCCGCCAAGCTCTTGCGCAGAGCGTCCATAATGTCGATGACGTTGCTGCCAGCCACGCCGGTCTCTTCCTTGACCTTGCCCTTCTTCGAGGGCTTCAGCGCCTTCTTCTTTTTTGCGATGATGTCGAGGAGAGCGTCCTGCACGGGGTCGGAAACCATGTCCGGGGACCAGGTCTTCGTGTGCTGCTTGATGAATTTCTCGACAAGGGGAATGAGATCGGGGTCCGATTCATCGTCGATATCCTCGAAATAGGGCTCTTCCGGCCGGACCTCGTCGCCGAAGCGCAGCGTCCAGAGCACGATGCCTTCGCCACGCGGTTCGAGCACGACAGCACGCTCGCGCCGGCCGATGACGAGTTTTGATATGCCGAGCACCTTGTCGGCAGCCATAGCGTCGCGGATGACGGCGAAGGCATCATGACCGACCGGATCGTCGGGCACGAGATAGTGCGGCTTTTCCAGATAGATCCATTCGATGCTGTCGCGCGGGACGAACTTGTCGATATCGATGGTCTTCACCGTGTCGAGCGCGACGGCGTCCAGTTCGTCGTCGGTGAGCAGGACATAGTCGTTCTCGCCGCGGGCATAGCCCTTCACCTCGTCCTCGTCCTTCACCGCCTGGCGCGTGACCGAGTCGACATATTGCGAGACGACGCGGTTGCCGGTCTCCCTGTTCAAGGTGTGGAAGCGAACCTTCTCGCTCTCCGAGGTCGCCGGTGACATTGAGACGGGGCAGGTGACGAGGGAGAGCTTCAGGTAGCCTTTCCAGTATGGACGCGGCGCCATGATCGTTCTCCTCAACCGGCTTTACGCTGTGCGGACGACGAGCCGCGCGCCTTCGATGCCGCGGAGCGCACCGCCGGCTTGCGCCCGGCGCCCTTGTCGGCATTGGCGGCGGACCGCTTCGGTTCATCGCCACCGGCCTTCAGCATCTTGGCGCTTTCGCGCAGCGCGGCCAGCAGGTCGTCCGGTTTGGAGACCGTGACCGCCTTGCGCTTCGGAAAGGCCCTGCCTTCGATCTTCGCCTTCACCAGTTCAGCGACCGCCGTCTCATAGCGATCGTCGAACGCGGTCGGGTCGAAGGCTCCCTTCTTGGTGGCGATGATATGCTTGGCGAGATCCAGCATCTCCCCCTTGATGCGCAGCTTCGGAATTTCGTCAAAGGCCTTCTCCGAGGAGCGGACCTCGTAGTCGTACTGCATCGTGGTGGCGATCAGGCCCTTGCCGTGGGTACGGATCAGCACGGTGCGCATGCGGCGAAACAGGACGGTGCGGGCAACTGCGGCGACCTTCGACTTCTCCATCGCATCACGCAGCGCGGTGAAGGCGTCTGACGAAACCCGGTCGTTCGGCACGAGATAGTAGGGTTTGTCGAAATAGACGTCGTCAACGTCGGAGCAGGAGATGAAGGCCTCGATCTGCAGCGTCTTGTCGCTGTCCGGAATGGTAGCGGCCACCTCCTCCGGATCGACCATGATGTACTGTCCGTTCTCGATCTCAAAGCCCTTGGTCTGGGCCTCGCGCTCGACCTCCTTGCCGGTGTCGCTATCGATGAAGACACGGTTGACGCGATTGCCCGTGCGGCGGTTGATCGTGTGAAACGAGATGCGCTCGGACGTGCTGGCGGCCGTGTAGAGGCCTACACCGCAACTCACTTCGCCGAACTTGATGAAACCCTTCCACTGAGCACGGTGACCGCCCATTCTTGAAAACTCCCGACTCGACGCAACCAAAGCGAGTCAAGCGAATGACGGGCAGATTTGTTCCGAGTCGAAAAGAATCAGAAATCAATAAGTTAGGCCGCTTCTTCCTCGTTCTTGACGAGTCTCGATCATGCCTTTGATTTGCTGCATCTTTTCGGGGCGGCGTGCGTTTCTTGAGAATCTCAACTGGAAGAGAACGTGACGGGTGATGCGATGGTCGACGATGACGAGATTAGCGGCGACGCCGTAGAGGTCGACGAGCGCGCCACGGTCTCGTTTCCATTCGACCGGATGACGGTACAGCGTTTTCGCGAGGCATTCCCGCGTGCTCGCTGGAGCGACCGGCGAAAGGCCTGGATCGTCCCCGGTACGACTGCGCGCCGGCGCATCGATCGCTGGCTGGCCAAGGAAGAATCCCGCGTCGATCCATACGCCGAGGAAAAGGGCAGAGATGCTTATGCGTTCGAGCCGATCCTCAGCCCCTATCTCAGCGCCGACAGGGACGGGTTTCGCATCCGAACGCCTTTTTCACACAAACTCATCGCGGAAATCCGGCAGGTTCCACTTGCCCGTTGGGATCGCGAGCATAAGGTCTGGCGGGTGCCGTTCGCTTCCTATGACGATCTTGTCGATCGCTGGGAGGCTATCGAGGCGGAAGCGCAGCGAAATGAACCTGAAGAACGGCGCAAGCGGGCCGCGGCGCGCAAGGGAACCGACGAGGAAAGACTGTCCCGCCGCCGGGCGGCCGAGCGCAAGCGCCGGCGCATCCCTCTTCCAGGCGATGATTTGCCGCTATTGGATCGGCCACTTGCGACAAGGCTTTATGGGATCGTTGTCTTGATCGACATCACCGGTGAGCTGGTCGAGCGCGACGAGATTGCCGATCTCTATCGTGATATCGCGGAAGATCATGTCTGGGGTCTATGGCGAACGCCTTCGCTGGAGGAGCTGGTGCAGACCTGGCCCTCGAAAAAGGTGCCGGAAGAGCACGAGCACCAGCGCGGCTGGTGGCTGCCGACCCTTGAGGAATTGCGCGAGGCGCGGCGGACGGCAAGGGCGCACGAGCGCAGTGTCAGAAGAGAGGCTCCGGCCTGACGTCAATCCGATGGCGGCTCGATCTCGATCATGACAGGCGCGTGGTCGCTGGTATGATCCCAGCTTCGTGGGCCGCGGCGGACGCTCGCCTTCTTCAGCCAGGGCGCAAGCGCCGGGCTGAGGAGGAGATGGTCGATGCGCAGGCCGGCGTCACGTTCGAAGGAGCCGCGCCAGTATTTCCAGAAAGTGTAGATGCGTTCCTTGGGGTGCAGGTGGCGGATTGCGTCGGTCCATCCCTGTGCGAGGAGATCGGCATAGGCTTTTCTGACCTCCGGTCGGAACAATGCGTCGTCGCGCCAGCGCTCCGGCGCGTAGACGTCGAGATCGGTCGGCATGACGTTGAAGTCGCCGATCAGCGCCACCGGCAGGTCGAGTGCGAGTAGGTCCGCCGCATAAGTCTGCAAACGCTCGAACCAGCGCAGCTTATAGTCAAACTTCTGGCCGGGCGCTGGATTGCCGTTCGGTAGGTATAGGCAGCCGATCAGGATGCCGTCGACTGCGGCCTCGATATAGCGACTATGGCGATCGTCGAGTTCTCCCGGCAGGCCGCGTCGCGTCAAGACGGGCAACCTACCCTTCGCGAGGATCGCGACGCCGTTCCAGCTCTTCTGCCCCTCCCAGACGGCCTCGTAACCTTCCGCCTGCAGTTCGCGCAGAGGAAAGCGCTCGTTCGGTGATTTGAGTTCCTGCACGCACACGATGTCGGGCGCATCTTCCTCCAGCCACCGAAGGAGGACGGGTAGACGGCCGTTGATGCCGTTGACGTTGTAGGTGGCGATTTTCATAAATTTCTCCTTCATCCGGCGATCAGGTGGAAGAGAAAACCGTCCATCAATTTCAAAAGTTCCGGCCGGGTATAGTGTCCAAACGGGCTGTGGTCTCTCGAAGCAGGAACATAAATGGCGATCGCGAGTTTGGTGGTGAATCCCCTTACCAACGGAGATAGGGATGCGTGACGATGCTGTACACCGTCCAATGCCGCCGCAACCCGCTCAGGAACAGGTTCCACCTGGTCTAACGAAAAACATGCAGCCTATTCCAGACCACGGTGAAGAAAGCTACGCAGGATCGGGGCGCCTTGAACAGAAGGTGGCGCTAATCACAGGGGCGGACTCGGGTATCGGCCGCGCTGTCGCGATCGCATTTGCGCGCGAGGGTGCCGACATCGTCATTTCTTATCAAAGCGAAGACGAGGATGCGAACGAAACGGCGCGGTGGGTTGAGGATGCGGGCCGACGAGCTGTCATCCTTCCTGGCGATATCACCAGCGAAGTTCACTGCGAGCATCTCGTACGCCAGTGCCTGGAAAACTTCGGCCGGCTCGATGTTCTCGTGAACAATGCTGCCTTCCAGCGAACCTATGCTGACATTAGCGATATCAGCACCGAGGAATGGGATCGAACCTTTCGAACCAACATCTATGCGCCATTTTTTCTCGCGCGGGCGGCAATCCCGCACATGAAACCCGGAAGCGCAATTATCAACACGACATCGATTCAATCACGCCAGCCGTCGCCCCATCTCCTAGCCTACGCCGCAACGAAGGGCGCGATATCGAATTTTACCGCTGGCCTTGCCGAAATGGTCGCTGACAAGGGCATTCGCGTCAATGCCGTCGCGCCGGGGCCAATATGGACACCGCTCATCCCCTCGACGATGCCGCCAGAAAAGACAAAGAGTTTCGGGAAGCAGGCGTTGCTTGGCCGCGCCGGCCAGCCCGCCGAACTGGCGGGAGCATTCGTTCTGCTCGCCTCTGATCTCGGCAGCTATATGACCGGTGCGATCATACCCGTCACGGGAGGTGAGATTATGATCTGAGCGAGGACATATGCGCACCACGCATTGGTCACTGAGACATAGTCTCCAGCGTGCGCTTACTCGATATCGCTGTCATCTTGGTCATTGGCGAGAGCCTTCGCCATCGCAACGAGTTTGCGGCGAACCTCTTCATTGGTAAGCGAGAGAAAATCTTGATCTAGCTCCAGGCCCTCCGCGGAAAGCACGAAGTCGTACAAAGTTTCGCTGGAGGCAGTGGCCTATTCTGACCGGGAGGCTCCGAGGTCAAAAAAACACGATACTGGAATCCCGAGAAATCGGGCGATGCTTTGCAAACGGCTCCATCCGACGCTATCTACGCCCGTTTTCGTGCTTTTGCACCTGCTGAAACGTCCCCCCACTTCAATGGCCAGTTTGGTTTGGCTAAAACTCAGCATTGCACGCCGCGGACGATTACGTCGACCGACCGTGATATCGATCGCATTGGGCGCTTTTGGCTGTGCGGTTTGCATAAGCTCTCCAACCTATTCCACCGACCGCTCCATAGGCCACGATACCTATGCAAACCGTCTAGAGCGGCGAGGCGGTCAGCAGCAACGCGACCGGCACACTGATTGCAGACGCTGTCAAAGCCACCATCGAGGCAATTTTGATTACTCGCGTCCGTCGGGCGCGCATTTCATCCCACTCGTACACCATAGGCATTCCTCCAAGACGGAAATGAAGCATTCGCGCCGGCCAGAGTCTATCTTGAAAATCGTTCGAACACCCCGACCCCTAAAATTCTTCCCATAGCAGAACCTGCTTTCTAGCAGTTCCAGTTTGCGGGACGGCGGTCGAGGAGCGATGTGGACGCATGATTAGTATGTCAAAGTTTAAAGCGGCGACGGTCGCACCGGCATAGGATCACATCATCCGGGGGTGGGCTGTTGCTGGAGTGTGTGTGCTTCAGCCAGCAGCAGTCGCGGCGAAAGGCCCGGTCCTGGAGGATCGGTCCTTTTTGCCTGGCACGCCTTTCGCGGCGGTGCCTATTTGAGCCAGCTGGATGTTGCGTTCGGCCCGCGTGCCGGCGGAAACTATCTATAGTCACGTGGAGCGGCAATCTCTTGAAATCGTAAGGAAGTCTCTTGGGTCCGGACCCAATAATTGGCTTTCCCTGAGCGCTGGGACATGATTCATTGCCGCGACGAAAGGGCGGTGAGATGTATGATTTCTTTTGGTTTTCCGATGCGCAGTGGGAACGGATCGAACCGCTCCTGCCAACGGATGTGCGGGGCAAGCCGCGGGTGGACGATCGTCGCGTGTTGAGCGGAATCGTCCACGCGCTGCGATGCGGTGGCCGCTGGGCGGACTGCGCCGACGTCTATGGACCGAAGAAGACGCTCTACAATCGCTTCGTTCGCTGGTCCGAGCGCGGCATCTGGGAAGGCATCTTCAGCGCACTTGCCGGAGCCGAAGATGCGCCGGACCGATTGTTCATCGATAGTAGCTGCATCAAGGTCCACCGCTGCGCAGGCGGGGGAAAAGGGGGGCCTTGGCTCATGGTATCGGCCGCACGAAAGGCGGACGGAACACCAAGCTCCATGCCGTCTGCGACGCGAAAGGTCGCCCTCACGTCCTGCTCCTGACGCCCGGCAACGTCCATGATTGCAAGGTGGCGAGGCTGTGTATCGAAGCCCTGCCGCCCTGCGCGCAGCTCGTCGCGGACAAGGGCTATGACAGCCAGGCTCTGCGCGAGTGGCTCGACGAGCGCGGTACCGAGGCTGTGATCCCGCCACGTCGAAATCGCAAGGTCCAGTACGAGTACGACCGCGCCGTTTACAAGCAGCGCAACGTCATCGAGCGTATGTTCTGCCGTCTCAAGGACTGGCGTCGCCTCGCCACCCGCTTCGATCGCAACATCAAAAACTTCATGGGTGCCGTCGCTCTCGCCGCGGCCGTCATCTGGTGGCTCTAGTGAGTCCGGACCCTTATCTGAAGCGCGCATTTTGGGAGGCGCACATGGATCATATTTTCGTCAAGACGGCATTTGAACCAGAGGAGCTACACGGCCTTAAACTGCTGTTCGACGAAATGACCGTGCAACCTTGGTTTGACGCCTCCGATGGCGCTAAGGAGGCCTTTGCCAAATATCTCATCGAAACATTTCCGGCCGGTGCCTTTGATGCAAAGAAGCATCGCTCGGTCGTCGAGGCGTCTGCGAGGATGTTCTACAGTCGAGACACGGCCGCTTAGATGCGAAAAGACGTTAACGGGCCGCTCCTTTTGAAGCGCCGCCAGCGCGAAGCAGTTTTCTGCAATTGGTCATCAGCGTCGGATAAGCTCCAGGGTGCGGTTGTCCGCCTCACCGTCGAAGTATCGTTCTAGGGTGATGCGAAACCGCGGAATAGTGTGGTCGCAAGCCTCGTAAAACAGCGTCATAGAAGAGCGGAACTTCAGGTCATCGGGCGAACCGAAGATGTCGTGAGCGGTTCGACCGCGATGGGTGAGAACGGCATCTGTGACCTGCGCAAGGCGGTCAGCCAGGACAGGATGTTCGAGATAGGCCCGTGCTTCTTCCAATGATACAAGTCCATAGAACTGGGCGGTCGGCGAACGGCCCAGTGCGCGCAGTTGCGGGAAGATGAACCAAATCCAGTGGGTCTCTTTGCGTCCCGCCCGCAGTTCGTCGAGGGCGGCAGCAAATGCGAGTTCCTGAGCGTCGACAAATCGTGAGAGCTTGAAAGGATCATGTCTATCCATCTAGGCCTCCACTCGTGCATCATCCAAAAAACCGCCGGACGCGCGGGCTCGCATCAGCGAGCCGTCGGAACGACTGGTTGTCGTCTCGGAAGTGGAGACGAAATCACCATCCGTCCACCGGAGATAGTGCGGCACGACATGGCGGCAAGACGGGGACACCAATGGCCAGAAATCGCCATTGCAAAGCCTTTGGCCGAAACTATTTCCTCATCACGAATTGACGGAGACACCTGCGATGCAAGAAATTGCCATCGACATCCTGTCCGATGACGCTGTTGAAATTACACTGCCTCGGCGATGCTTCGGGGGGAGCCAACCAGTGGTCTGCGCCTGCTGTGGTCAGGCTGGGCAGCCGATGGACGATGATGGGTGCGGGATCTGCGACGCCTGCCTCGAAACGCCTGTTCAGGTGTTGACCCATCCGGATGACCTTGATTTGTCGGATACCTTCCCCGATCCCTCGCTTACTGCCCGTCATCGATGACTACCTGCAGCGACGATCAATTGTCGCGCGTTTGTAGTCCTCATGGTCGGAAGGCGCTCCCCGATAAGGTTCGAGCGCCCTTCGTCTTCAAACCTCAGGGTGATGATGTCGGTCGCGATCGGAATGCCTTGCTTTCTGTCGGTGACGTCGCGATAGGCCGCCGTAAGGCGGTGATCAACTTGGGTCAGCGCCCATAACAAGGCCCTCGATGTCGTGCTTCTGGGTAATCGGAGCGAGCTCGTCAACGACGCGGCAGACGAGGTGCTTCTTGCCAATTTCAGGTAGGGCATCGTACCAGTCCCGGGTAACCATCATGTCGTGCAGTTCGGCATGTCCAGCGCCCGGCCTGTCCACACCCAGTACCAAGACAGGCCGCGCAATTGGGGACTGATGTTCCGTGCCACGGTGGACCGTTAGCGCCGAGCGGCAGGAAATGTCGCCGCGCTGCGGATACTTGCGTGTTGCACGTTCCTGGAAACGGCTCCAGAGCGCCTTATCCGGGAACATTTCGTGCTTCCATTCCCGGCCATCGTCGTATTGCGTTCCAGGCGCCACTTCGAACGGCCCCATGTCTTCGGTGACGTCGACACCGGTGAGGTTGAAGGCAAGCGCGGTGATCTGGCGGTCACGATAAGTATCGGCGGGAGATGGGAAGTCGCGGTGCCACGGCTGGTACTTCGCCCCCTGGAACGGTACGTCGAGGCCGATCTCTACGATCTGGTAGTCCGGTCCCAGCACATTGGTGCAGACATCCACGACCCATGTATGGGTGATGAGATCGACGAAACCGCGGAAGGCCTGCGGATGGATTTCGACATACCAGCGGCGTGGTCCCCGGCCGACCGCGCCCCCGGGTCTTTGGATAGCCGACCAGAAGGCCGTCATCATGTCTTCACGCATCTCGTCGGCCCATGCAGGGCTGAAGGCAGCCTTCAGCCCAATGATGCCGTCTGCTGCCAGCTGCGCCGTCTGCGCAGCGATATCGTAGTCGAATGCTGGCTTCGTGTTCATCCGGTTCTCCTCCCGATCTTCGGAAAGGCTACCTCTACTAATAATTATTAGTCAATGGCCGAATTTTATTAGTTAGTGTAGAGAGGGAAAAATGGGGGGTACATGAGCGGCGGGAAAACGAAGAAGCGCGTGACTATGATGGATGTGGCCAAGGCGGCAGGCTGCTCGCAGGCAACGGTCTCGGTCGTCCTCAACAATGTCACGGACATCAAAATATCCTCTGACCTTCGCGTCCGCGTGCTAGATGTAGCGCATAAGCTTGGCTATGGGCTCGCAAGCCCCATACGTCGCGCGGGCCTCGAAGACATCCGAGGTGGCTGTATCGGTTTCATCGTCGACCAGCTCGCGACAACCCCTGAGGCGGTCAACGCCATCGAGGGCGCCCGGCACGCTTCATGGGAGAACGATGTTACAATTCTCGTGGCGCAGACGCAGGGGCGAGCCGAAAATGAGCGAAAGGCGGTGGCGCGCCTTCTGCAGGCCGGAGTCCAGGGTATCGTTTACATGTCGATTTTCACCCGTCGCGTATCGCTCGACGCGGTCTTCGACGACCTTTCAGTGCCGCTGGTTCTGCTCAACTGCTACACCAGTGATAACCGTTTTCCCGCCGTCGTTCCTGATGAAATGACCGGGGGGCGCACGGCCACGACATCCCTCATCAAGAAGGGGCATACACGCATCGCAACGATCGTCGGTGAGAGCTTCATGGAGGCCGCGCAGGATCGCCTCGCGGGCTATCGTACGGCGCTGGCGGAAGCGGGGCTTAACTACGATGACGCCCTCGTGGCCGAAGGAAATTGGACGCCGACATCCGGCTTCGAGGCAACACAAAAGCTCCTTTCACTTCGAGAGCCGCCTACGGCGATCTTCTGCCAGAACGACAAGATGGCGATGGGCTGCTTCATGGCGATTGGCGAAGCAGGTTTGCGCATTCCCCAGGACATCTCCGTCGTCGGCTACGATGACGACGAACTGTCGCGCCATTTGCGGCCACAACTGACCACCCTGGAGCTTCCGCACCGACCGATGGGAGCCTGGGCCATCGAGGAACTCGCAAAGAAATCCCGCTCAGGGCACCGCAGCCTTCATAAGGTCGTATGCACGTTCATCGCCCGGGGCTCGATCAGTCGCAAGTCGGCCTGACATGACGACGCGGGTGCAGAGAAGAGAGACAGGTGATTTCTGCGGATGGATATTTTGGACCTCGCACTTGAATGAGAGCATGCAAGGCTCAGTGACGTAAGCCGAAGCTGAGGTCAGTACTCAAGAGTGTGGGACAGCCGTTGCAAGTGCCACGGCGATGTCTCGGTTGCTAAGACGTGTGCATTGATTTGCGCAACGCTAAACACTGCTTGGCTCGAAAGAACTACTGCGCCGCAACAGTACGCCAATCGGTCGACAATACTCCCCATTCGCAGACGCTCAGGATGGTCGTGATTATCACATGGTAGACTCGGCATAAGCCCGGCGACAGGCGGTCTGGCCCGCGCGACTGCCTCCCTACAATGTGCAACTTTCGCACGATGCTTAAAGGGCGAGAAAGCCCATGGCATGAAGAACGAGCCAAAGTGGTAAGCCGACGGTCGCCAAGGTCGCAGCGCCCACCGACAGCCACTTAATTGAATAGGCGCGCCGAGCGCGCTTTGCGTCCCACTCGTAGACCATTTGAAACTTCCCCTTCGCTTGAAATCAAACACGGGTTACGGGGCGAGTCGAGTCATCAGAAAGATATAGAGAAGAGCAATGGCAAACCCTAAGCTCACCATGCTCGCCGCGTGCACGTCACTTTCACGCGTACGGGCGCGTGCCGCCAATCTATGCAGGGCGCAGTGTTTAGACGCCAAAGAGAATCCACGGCGGAATGCCAAGCATCATAAGCCCGGCTACCACCAGCGCCCCAGCCGCTAAAAGAGTATGGTCTTGCTTTCTTTGCTCTTGCGATCTGCCTCTCATAGCGCTCTCCCAGCTTGACTGATCGGACGCTCAAATTCACATTCGGCCCTCTTTGTTCCGACCTCCACCACAAAAGTAAAACGCCGTGAACGGAGCGGCATCCTTTGCCGCTCTGTGGGGCCGTACCGTATTTCCGAACGGCTTCTCCACCTTCCGTTTGAGGTGCTTCATGCGGTCGCCTACGGGCGGAGACGCGAGAGGACATTTTCCCTCGCCGCTATGTTCTCCGAGGTCTAACCGGAGACGTGCGGCCAGGTGCAGCCTATTGGTGCGGAGCTCCAGAAAGGCGCGGTTGGCGCGCTCTGCCGGTGAAAGGATTGGGGCGGTCGGAGCGTATTCGGATGGGGAGCTCGGCAAGAAGCACCAGCGCGCGCCGCCCGACGGCCGCCTTCGAAGGTACCAGTTCGGAAAACCGCCGCGATCCTTTCTACCTCCCAGATAAGGCTGTGATTGGACAATGAGCTGGCGTCGGGCTGTCGCGGGAAGGGAGCTATGCCTATGGAACGTTGCCGGTGATAAATAAGACCGATGGAGACCTCCACACCTTGTCCCGCGGGGGTGGGAAGCTATCTAACCTGCAGATTGGCAGAGGGGGGCGTGCTTGACCGAGTGGCTGCAAACGATTGGGGCAAACTTCGACTTCCTTCCGCATCTGGGGTCGCTTCTCTTCGCCTATGTGCTTGCCTTACCGATCGGTTGGGACCGCGAAAAGCACGAGAGAAGCGCCGGCCTCAGGACGTTTCCCCTGGTGGCGATCGCAAGCTGTGGCTTCATCCAGGCCGCGGAACCGCTCATTAGTGGCAACGCTGAAGCCACCGCCCGGATCGTCGAAGGTTTAATCACCGGAATGGGCTTCATCGGAGGCGGCGCCATCCTCGTCGTGAAGGCCAGCGTACGCGGCACGGCAACGGCCGCAAGCCTATGGGCGACGGGCGCTATCGGAACCGCCGTCGGGCTCGGCTCCTTCGACACGGCAATCGTGCTCTCTCTCGTAACATTTCTGACGTTGCGCACCCTCTCAAACCTCAAAGAAGAGGGCAAGGATGACCGCCGGGAGGGCGAATAACGCTCCTGGGTCGCTGATGACGGTGAAATAACCCACGGAGTTTGCTCGTCGGCTATCTCGCATAGGCTTCTTCCATCACTAGCTTTGTTACGCAGGTCTCACCGTCACAAGATTCGCCCTCTGAACGGCGTTCGGTATTCTGCGCGTCGAGTGGCCGACAATCCTGACGAACGCTATCTGCATTTGCCTTTCCGGACTAATCCTCATCAAGACGCTCAGCGCGAAGGCCGCATCGAACGGTTGACACCCTAATCGTGTATCTGCCGCGCCGGCATGCTGCTTCGATGATCTTTGGAGGTCGGTGCTCCGCCCCGCTTCCCCTGAAACATTCTTTCCAATTGACTACACAGGAAAGAACATATAGTGAACATATATGAAGAAATCGCTGCAGCAACGCTTGGCCATCCTGTCGGATGCCGCCAAATACGACGCCTCGTGTGCCTCGAGCGGAACAGTCAAGCGCGACTCCGCTCGAACCGGCGGGCTGGGCTCTACGGAAGGGGCGGGGATTTGTCATGCCTATGCGCCGGACGGGCGGTGTATTTCGCTCCTCAAGATCCTGCTCACCAATTTCTGCATTTTCGACTGCGCCTATTGTATCAACCGCTCCTCCAGCAACGTGGAGCGCGCCCGCTTCACGCCGGAGGAGGTCGTATGGCTGACCCTCGAATTCTATCGACGCAACTATATCGAGGGGCTGTTCCTGTCCTCCGGCATCATCCGCTCGCCGGATCACACGATGGGCGAGATGGTGCGGGTGGCGCGGGACCTGCGCACCGTGCACGGTTTTCGCGGCTACATCCACCTGAAGTCTATTCCCGATGCCGCTCCGGAACTGATCGAGGAGGCCGGGCTTTATGCCGATCGCCTCTCCCTCAATATCGAACTGCCGACCGATGCCGGCCTTGGGCGCTTCGCGCCGGAAAAACGTCCCGAGGGAATTCGCCGCGCGATGGGGGAATTGCGCCGGAAGATCGAGGCGGCCGATGACCCGACCTTGCAGACCAAGCGGCGCAAGCGTTTCGTTCCCGGCGGCCAGAGCACGCAGATGATCGTCGGCGCCGATGGCGCGGACGATGCCACAATCCTGAAAACCAGTGCCCGGCTCTATAGCGGCTACGGGCTGAAGCGCGTCTACTATTCGGCCTTCAGCCCCATTCCCGATGCCTCCCGCGCGCTGCCGCTCATCAAGCCCCCGCTGGTACGCGAGCATCGGCTTTACCAGGCGGACTGGCTCTATCGGTTCTACGGTTTCGGCGTGGAGGAGATCACCGGCGCGACGGGCGGCATGCTGGATCTCGACATGGATCCCAAGCTCGCCTGGGCGCTCGCCAACCGCCAGGATTTTCCGGTTGACGTCAACCGGGCGGAGCGCGAGCGGCTGCTGCGTGTGCCTGGCCTCGGCACGAAGACGGTCACGTCCATTCTCTCCAGCCGCCGGTTCCGGCGTCTCAGGCTCGAGGACCTAGCGCGGCTCGGCGTTTCGCTGCGCAAGGTACGTGCCTTCATCGAGGCGGAGGGCTGGGTGCCGCTGCGGCTCGCAGATCGCGCCGATCTGAAAGCGCTTTTCGCGCCGAAGCCGGAACAACTCTCGTTGCTCTGATGCAGACGATCCCGCTTTCCGGACGAGGCGATTTCTCTGAGTGGCGTGATGCGGCGCGGGCCCTGGCCGCGGCCGGCATTTCGCCCCGCATGGTGGATTGGCGCATCCGTGGCCTAGGCGATGAACTGTTTGCTGCCGATGCGCTGCCGGATTTGCCGAAGCCCGACGAGAGTGCGCCGCCGCTCACCGTGCCGCCCGCGTTCCTGTCCTTGGCCGAGGCAGTCGTCTGTCACACGGAGCCCGGCCGTTTCCACCTGCTCTACAGGCTGCTGTGGCGGCTGCAATCCGACCGCCACCTGCTGGAACTGGACTCGGACCCGGATGTCGCCTGGGCACGGCTGCTTGCCAAGAACGTCAAACGCGACGGCCACAAGATGACGGCTTTCGTGCGCTTCAAGGAGATCGCCGGCCAGATGAACGGTCGGCGGCGCTTCTTCGCCTGGTTCGAGCCCTCCCATTTCGTCGTCGCCCGGACTGCACCCTTCTTCCGCGGGCGCTTTGCCGACATGGACTGGATCATCGCGACGCCGAACGGCACGGCAAGCTGGGATGGCGAAAGGCTGAACTTCGACGCCCGGCCGGGCGAAAATCCTGGTCATGGCGATCCGACGGACGATCTCTGGCGGACCTATTATGCGAGCATCTTCAATCCGGCCCGCCTCAAGCTGAAAGCCATGCAGGCGGAAATGCCGAAGAAATACTGGCGCAACCTGCCGGAGGCGGATCTCATTCCCGGCATGATCGCCAATGCCGAGGCGAATGTGCGGGCCATGGCCGAACAGGCGGCGAAAGATCCGCCGTTGTTTCACTACCGTCTTCAGGAAACGGCGCAGGCCATGCCCAGGATCGAGCCTCTTGGAGCCGGGACCATCGAGGCCCTGCGGGAGGAGGCGCGCGGCTGCACACGCTGCCCGCTGCATTGCATGGCAACGCAGACCGTTTTCGGCGAGGGGCCGCAAAGTGCCCCTCTGATGATGGTGGGCGAGCAGCCGGGTGATCAGGAGGACCTTGCCGGTCGCCCGTTCGTCGGCCCGACGGGAAAGGTCTTCGATGCGGCGCTGAAAGAGGCGGGCCTCGCCCGTGATGCTGTCTACCTCACCAATGCGGTCAAGCATTTCAAGTATGAGCCACGCGGCAAGCGGCGCATCCATGAGAAGCCAAACAAGGGAGAGATCGACCATTGCCGCTGGTGGCTGGCAAAGGAGGTAGATCTTATCAAGCCGCGGCTTGTCGTTTCGCTGGGCGCCACCGCGCTCTATGCGCTGAGCGGGGAGCGCAAGCCGCTTGACCAAATGCGCGGCAAGACGCTCACCATGCAAGGCAATATCGTGCTCTACCCGACCATCCACCCTTCCTACCTGCTCCGGGTGCCGGACGGGGCCGAACGCCGGTACCAACAGGCCCGCTTCGTTGAGGACATAAGGCATGTTCGGCAGTTGGTGGAGAGGCTTGAGGCGCTATAGTGAGCTGGCGACGTGTGCCTTGCGTCAAAGCTGGAACGTTCCGTTCTCCTCGCCATCCCAGTACTGCACGCGCTTGCCCTGGACCTTGATCAGCACGAGGCCGGGCGTTTCAACACCTTGCGGGAACCAGCGGTCAAGATCAGGTACCCAGTGCTCCCCGAACTGAGCCATGTCGCGAATGAGGCTTGCTTCGCCTTCGATCGATATGAACATGCCGGGCTTTCCAAGCAGGCTCGGCGGTTCCGTGAAGGACAGCGTTACGTGCGCATCACGGCCGATATCGGCGACCTTATTGGTATCGGTAAAGGAAAAGAACCAGGAGTCGCCATCGTACTCGACATCGCCATTGTTGCTCATCGGGCGATTGGTGATAGCCCCCGATCCTCCGTGGGTCGACATCATGCAGAAGTCGATCTTCTTCAGCTTTCGGGCGATATCGGCAAGCAGAGTCTCGGACATGGCGCAGAACCTTCGCAAAAGAGTGAGACGCGTACACGTAGGCGCTTGAGTGCCTTTCGCTGGCCGTAGTGAGAAGGCGGAAAACCACAATGTCCATGTTTTCTCGTGCGATCGACACAGCCCTCGTTAATAGAGGAAATGGAGAAGGTGTTGGAAGGTTCCGCGGATTTATACTGGGTCACTCATAAGCCGATTGCATTCGAAGACGCCACCTCTGCCTTCACAAGGGACTTCCATGCGGCAGTGGGCTGCCCCATTCCCTGAAGTATATCCATTGACGTGTCGCTCACTTTCAAAAGCGCCTTGGCGCCCGCCGTCTCCGGCACACTTCGATCCTTATCCCTGTCACCGAGGTTACGCCTCTTTGTCAGTGCGACGTATACGTTCGGGGCATCGCAGGATCGCGCTGACGGAGGGTACTGCAGCATGCTGCAACCGCGACGGAAAATTTCGACGTACTCGCCAAATCAGTTGCCGTAATTTTACCGGCGAAGTCATCGCGCTCATGGGGCCGTTTGGGACGCGCACCGAAACTATGAGCCGGCAATGGATGCATGCGCGAGGCGCGGTTGGCTCGTTACTCCAGGCTGAGACGCCACGAGTGGTTCGCGAGATGACGGCCTATCGAACCCTCTTGTCGAAATTATTCAGAGTGAGAGAAAAATGCAGTTGAAGCGGTTCGGCCTTTACCTTGCAGCCCCCCTATTGGGCACATCGTATGCGCTCGCAGGCTCGGTCAGTGGTATAGTCGTTGATGATCAAGGCAAGCCGGTGGCTGGCGTCCATGTTGAGGTCTTGTACCAGACCTTCAATTCGGACCAACTTACGGGGTATGGTGAAAGCATCAAGGCAGAAACAGTGTCTGGGCCCAATGGGCTTTACACGCTTGACACCACTTATTTGCCTCGGGGCGAATATTCCGCGCATGCCTATCAGGTGATCGTGAATGGTGACGAGGAGGTGAACGTCGATGCTGTGGGCAGCGATCCCTCTACCTTCACAGGGAGTGCCGACACGATCCGAAACTTTTCCGTAGGAATTGTCGAAATCTCTGACGACATGCCCTACGGCAATGCTGGAATTGTCGTCGTCAACAATGCTATCAGGGACTACACGGACCTTAGTGGTACCGAGATCACGCTGGTGAACATCGAAACGGGCGCCACGTACGTTAAGACGGTGCGCTCGACCGGCGAAGGCCTTGTCGTCACCGGAATCCCTTTTGGCGCGTATCGCGCGTCCGCTCGTCTTTCAGGTCGTTCAATGCAGATCGCGCTATGGGGGCCGGGAGAAAGTGACGTCTTCGCCCTAACCGTCGAGCACAACTTTACGATGGGCTATTCCGGGAACCAAATGCAGGTGGCTGTGAAGCCCTGAGCCCATCCTTGCGACATTGGCAAGGTTGTTCACTCATGCTTGGTATCACGAGCCTGTCTCGACCGGTCAGTCGCGGAGCAGCGCAGCTAAAGCTTCGTTGCGGGATATCCCTCGTCCTCGAGCGAAGCGCTCTTCCTAGCAAGCGGGTCATGTCGCGATATCGCCGCACTGTTCATTGAAGCGTTTCGTCATCTAGGCATCGGCGCGGGTGCCGTCTCAGGCTTCTATTCGATGCCGATGCGTCCACGTACGGTTCCGACTCGACCCATGCCTGGGACAGGATTCTATCTTCCCGGCGTGGGATGGAACACTTTTGACCCAACCCATCGCCGGATGGCGGCGCCAATCTCATCCCGGTGGCGGTCGCCCGCAGCGATCGCCAGATCATGCCGGTCATAGGCGGTTGTATCGGCGCGTGGGGGATTTCATCGCCATGGAGGTCAAAGTTCGTGTTGCGCCTGAAGCATAGCGGGAGCGCTGGGGACCCGCGACAGATGCGGGCTGTTGAAGCCCAATCTGGACAGTCCGGTGCGGATTTCCGGCGATTTCATAAAGACGTCCCAGAGCAGCCCGGTCCGAAAGTTTTCCATCATGATGACGATCGGCCCCTGGTTGATTGCAAGATAGGTCCGAGCATACCAGTTCCGGCTTTCGCAAAAAGCATCGACGAAACCGAATCGGCCCCATATGCGGTGCCTCGGTTTGGTGAGGAAAGAGCGCAGCGCGCGGAGCGACTCTTCCGGTGTGTAGGGGAAACTCGAAAGGGCCGCGCTCGGGGTAATGACGCCGATATCCTTATCGGGCGCGTGGGCCACATAGCCTCTCGGCCCGTGGCTGGACGTCAATCCCCAGCAGTCCGGCCCATAGCCCGCGTGCCCGAATGGGTTGCGTAGACAATGCTCGTAGTTGACGAGGGTATGGCGTCGGTTCTGCTGCCAGTAATCGGCGTGGCGATCCGACAGCCCGCGCGGGTCGAGGCCGCAAAAGGAATAGTGTGAAATGAACAACGGGCCTCCATAGTTCATGCCGAGCGGAAGCTCCACGCCGTGGTAGCTTCGTCCGTTGCGAAAACCAGGACCTGAGGCAAATCCGTCGTGATAGACGTCGGCGTCGATTGGGTAATCTGGAGCGCCGGCGGCAAGCACAAAGGCCAACAGACCTTCGTTCCAACCAATGATCCTGCGATTCATCGCCCATCCGTGGCGGGGGCTCCAGTGCCAGTAGAGATGGTTGCCGCCATCCCGCCTGTACCAGCCCCACTCCGCCTCACGCCAAAGTCGGTCGATGCGACGGCGAAGATCTCGCTCCAAAGTTGTGCCGTCGTCGAAATATTGACGCGCGCAGAGGAGCCCTTGGAACAGCAACGCGCTTTCGACCACATCGCCGCCGTCGTCCTTCCGGCTGAAGGGAATGGTTTTTCCGGTTCGTCCGTCGATGAAATGCGGGAACATTCCGTGATAGCGCGGCGTCTGTTCCAGGCACGAGAGCATCCTGTCGAGCCGGTTGACGGCGTCACAACGCGAGACCCACCCACGTGCGACGCCTACAACGATTGCCATAATGCCGAAGCCCGAACCGCCGATGGCGACGAGGTCATTGGCGGGGTCGCCAGTCGTCTTCTGTCGGTCACGCGCCAGCCCGCTTGTCGGATGCGCGCCCTCCCAGAAGTAGCGGAATGTCTGCTTCTGGACCACATCAAGGCATTCGTCATCGGATCGGGATAACCGCCATGGGCGATGATCTGTTGGTGGGGTCATGGAAGAACAATAGGCCAAGCCATTACGATCAACCAGATAGCTCGATGAAACAGGTGTGGAAGATGTCATCGTTCGGACGGCAGGTTGCCGGTGAGCGGGCCAGGTGTGCCGGCAGGCTGGCGACCGTGTGGGCGTAGGCTCCACACCCTCGGCAGATGTTCGGCCCCGAGGCATTTTCCGGTGCCTGGTATGTCTGCTGGCTGTTGGTGCTCTAGGCGACGTGGGCGTCGCCGGCCGACGAGGCTAATTGTAGGTGGCTGCGCCGATGATCGCATCTGTTATGAACGCGGTGCCCGAGTTGCATGCCATCATGCCAATTTTCGGTGCCAAGGCAGAACCAAATTGCCTCACATGTCCGCTTGCATTGTGGGTACCTCATCAAGGGCACCCACAATGCAGACACCTAGAGTCATTTTGCCTTTTGCTAATCCAGTGATCCGCTTGTCACGCCGAAATGCGTAGATCTTGACTTGATCCCCCGCCTGACGGACAAAGAAGTTTAAAGCATAAAGGGGCTAAGCTTATGGCTGAAGAAGACAAGACGATCGAAATAGGTGAAGCAGCATCGGCCGAAGTGACCGCGCCGGCGCTGAAGAAAGAGCGCGCCCCTCGGCGTGCGAAAATCGCCCCTGAGGCGAAGAGCGCTCCGCTAGACATTGCACCCATCGTAAACCAACGCAAGAAGCGCGTCGCAAATGTTGATCTCGATGCCAAAGTTGCAGTGATCGCAAAGAAGCCCATTAAAGCGAGGGCCAAAAAGGCTCCTGCGGCCGTTAAGTCTACGAAGGCTTTAGCGACCGGACCTGCGCCTGTTCTGGACGACATGGCCGAGCTCCTACAGTTGGAAGAAGAGAACAAGCGTCTTCGGAAAACCCTTGCCGAAAAACTACGCGAAGAGAATGCAAATCTGCGCAAACGGCTCGGTCTGAACTGATGTGAAGGCGTATCTGCAGCCGAACCAGTTCGGCTGCAGATGCTGCAACACGCCATGCCCCTCCGATTTAGAGCGAACCAGAGGTGGAATACGCGACTCTTGCTGCGGACACTGAAGGTTGAAGCGCAATGAAGTCACCTTGGAAAATGATTGGTGAACTGATCTTCCGTCACCGGCCGACGGGGGAACCGCGAGATTTGGCCAATGAGCAGCCTGCGCGCCAGGTGGATGTCGCTGATGACGGGAAGACACCGTTGTCGCCACCATCGTTGATTCGGCCTTTCCTTGAACCTCGGACCGAAGATGTTGAGCCGGTTGGCCAAAGGGCTTTTGAGGCTGTCGAACGCGACGACATCATCCCCCTCCCGAATCCGGTCGCTGTCGATCAGGTAGCAACGCGGCCGACGAAAAAATCCAGTAGCGGCGCTTCTCGAAAGACCAAAAAAGCCAAGACGGCAGAGATCATTAATATACAACCGGCTACGCGAGCCAGGCGAGGCGGAAGGCGAGTCGCAACCGAATCGATGAAGCAAACGGTCCATGCTGTGAGTAATGTTGAGACGCCGACCAGATCTATGGGAGACACCATCCATATCGAAGTTGCCGAAATTGATGTCCAGATTCGGGTTTTGACGCGCCACTTGGCGGAGAAACTGAAGCAGCAGAACGCTCAGCTTCGAAAGATGTTGGAGCGATTTGGCGGTTCAAGCACTTAAGGCCAAGGGTGCTCTGCGGTCAGGAACACGCAGATAAAAAGGGTGCTTTCGATTTTCGCTCGAGCGTGGCCAGGCAAGCGAGCGGATGACCGCCTACGGAAACCGTATACGCATAGGTTTCAAATGTTCGTTGCTTTGCGCTGACCAGCTGCTGGCCCGGAAGCCGAAAAGGTCCGTTCGCGGCGGTAGGAGAATGGCAACCCTCCGTCAGTTTCAGTGGGAAGAACCGAAAGTCTCGTCAGGAACCTAATCGACGCACATAGAGTTGTTGCTTGAACCGAAGGAGGTCACGATGGCTGAGAAAAAAGGTGTGATTGTCGCGGGGAAGGATGCACGCAAGCGGCTATCTGGCGAGATCAAGCCGAAGGATGCTAAGGACCCCGGCGACACGAAGTCACCAACAAAGACAGCGAAGTTACCGGCCGCGAACTGAATCGGTAGGGCGTGTATGCAAGGTGTGCCGCTTGCTACGGGTTGATGGGTTGCAGATTGCCAGAAGCACAGCGGCGAGGGCAGCCCGATAGATGGTGTCGGGTGGCATCGGCACGGCGTATGTTTACGTGCGAGGATGGGATGGGTTGGTTCTGGCCATTCCTTAGATCCGTTGGGCATAGTCTTCCATGACGTGTCCGCCTTTTCGTGGCAGTTCCTGGCGGCAATACAAACAAGGCGCGGCCACCGCGATCACCATCATGACCAGAGCGATTTCGCGCGGGTTCGACTCCCGGGTCGGTTGCCAAAGGCGCTCTTTCCAAACGCGGAGCTGAACCGTTACGATGCTTGCAGTGCAAAATGCGACATTTAGCCGTCGTACATCCGTATCGGACTGCCCTCGCGTGCTGGACTAGGCGTGGGGCATGGTTGCTCGTAGTACTTTTGCTTTCACGTCATAGGGAGTCTTGCTCCGAACTCCGTTGCGTCGCCCTCATTGTCCCAAACGTCAATGCCCGAATTCTGGTCACGAGGTAGCGACGATCGGGAGCGTGGATACTAAGCAGGGTCGATCGTCGCGGATTTGATGAGCCGTACTAAATTGCGCGCTTTTTCGTTCTCTGGGCCGGTGCCTCCGCGAGATTTTCGCTTTGGTAGTTTGCGTCACGGAGAACCTGGCGAAGAATCGTCCTTGGGAATCCGGCACCATTATCTGGTCCCTTAAGTATCAGGATCACCATATCCATGCTGGTGACGGCGAGGGTCGACGATTGGGTCAAAGCGGAGGCCGAAGCCACACTTCGCAGGTCGAACTGGGTGATCCAATTCAATGGCGCGCCGTCTATGCCGGAGATATGGCCGATCATCGAGGCAGCCGTGCCGCGACGACCAGCTTTACAGCGCGTCCGCAAAGCCAAATCCCGAGCGCATAACGCTTACTGGAGCGTTTTTAGCCGTGACCGGGGTGGAGATGATGCCTTATGAAAAGTAAATGAAATTGCGAATTTAAATCGATAAATCTCGAATAATTTCCTCCGCGATAAATAAAAAATCGGAACCCTTGGTTTCGTGCTATGATGAACTTAATTGTAAATCGCGCAAGTTTACGCGCGTCCAATTCTAATTGACATTATTGTTGGCAGTTAAATCTTAGAGTGAGGCCAGGATATCGAGATGGCGGCTATCATTCTTTCGATTTTATTTATGCGTATCGGTTTTCATAGCGCTGGATGGGTGTTTCTTCGTGTTGAAGGGGCAGGCCTACGGTGTATTTTCAGGAGTTTTCCATGAGCTTGAGTTTTCCGAACCAGAGCCGAAGCTATGAGGAGGCGGGCAAGCGCATCCGCTTCATCGGCCATGACGGCATGTTCGAAATTCCCTTCTTCGCGGGGGCGGATCTTTTTCCGGCTGCAACGTCTGAAGCCGCTTACCTGAACGCCTTCGATGCCGCCCGGGTTGCCATCTACAAGGCTGCGCGCCGGGCTTATTCCGGCGCCCGTCGAACAACCTACGTCCTGACGCGTGCGGACTTCGGCTGACGCTCGGACGTAGGGCGCGCTTTGGCGCTCGTTCCCTGCCGCCAGTGTCGATGAATATGTAGCGGAACTGCCGGGTCATACCGGTTGTTATCCCAGATCGATTTGTCAAAACCGACCGTCGGGCTATGCCCGGCCGGCTGTTCGGCCGTATCCGGGCGAGGAATGATAATGGCCAGAGGCCAAGAGCACGACATCGAAGATAGCGGCCACTCGGAAACCCTCGTCCTGCCGGAAAAGCTCGTCGCCGAGCGGTCCCCCACTCCCGATACGGGCGCCAAACCCATTCGTAAAGAGCTGCCCGCTCACCGCGAAAAAGGCGAGGTCGCCAAGCGTACTTCCGGTTTCCGCTTTCACCGGACGTCGAGATCGCCGTGGAACGACCCGATACCGGTGCGCGAAGAACTCTTCGGCATCGAACGGCTCGAACAGCACGCCGCGACACTCGCGCTTGCGCAACCGGTGACGCGGTGGCCGCCCTCCGTCCAATCCTTGCACAAACGATTGAAGAACAATGCGGCTGTCCTGCTCGCCGCCTACCGCGCCAGTGCGTTCGAGGTCGAGAACGAGCGCGGCGTCGTGCCGGCAGCGGAATGGTTGCTCGACAACTACCATCTTATCGAACAGCAGATCCGCGAGATCCATGATGATCTGCCACCCAACTACTACAGGCAACTGCCCAAGCTCGCCGAGGGTCCCTTCGCCGGCTATCCGCGGGTGTTCGGCATCGCCTGGGCCTTCGTCGCACACACCGACAGCCATTTCGACCCGGAGACGCTTGTCCGGTTCATCTGCGCTTATCAGAAGATCCAGCCGCTGACGATCGGGGAACTGTGGGCGGTGGCGATTACCTTGCGCATCGTGCTCGTGGAAAACCTGCGACGACTGGCCGACCAGATCACTGCCGGGCGCAGGATGCGTGCTGAGGCCGACGCTTTGGCCGACCGGCTGCTTGCGGAAGACGCCGGTCGTGATGTGCTTCAGAAGATGTCGGACGATCCTTTGCCTGAATTGTTGGCGGCTCAGCTTGCCAAACGCCTACGGGACCAGGATCCCAGCACGACGCCGGCCCATGGCTGGCTGGAGATGCGGCTCGCCCGGCAGGGAACGTCGGTCGATGCCGTCGTGCGCCATGCCCAGCAACGCCAGGGCGCTTCCAACGTCACGATCCGCAACATCATTACCAGCATGCGGCTGATCTCAGATGTTGATTGGGCCGACCTGTTTGAAAGCGTCAGCCTCGTCGATACGCGGCTGACGACAGACGGCAGCTTCGCCCACATGGATTTCGCCACACGCAATCTCTATCGCAGCGCCATCGAGGACCTCGCGCGCGGCTCGGACATGTCGGAGCTTGAGATTGCCGGCCACGCGCTGGAGGCCGCGCGCAAAGCACCGGTCGAGGGCATCGCCGCGACGGAAGCCGAACGCATGGCCGATCCGGGCTATCACCTGATCGCGGAAGGGCGGCCTGCCCTCGAGCGTGTCGTCGGGTTCCGTCAGCCCCGGCGCCTGATGTTCGGACGCCTGGTCGCCCGGGTGGGTATTGCCGCCTATGTCGGGGCGATCGGCCTCGTGACAGTGCTCCTTCTCGCGCTCGCCCTTATGCTGCTGTCGAGCTTCGGACTTTTCCCACTCGCCATGGTTTCCTTCGCCTTATTGGCTTTGCTGCCGGCAACCGACATCGCCACTGCGCTCGTCAATCGCTGCGTGAGCTGGAGCCACGGTGCCGTCGGCCTGCCGGGCATGGAGTTGTCGCAAGGGGTTCCGCAGGTGTCGCGCACGCTTGTCGTTGTGCCCACGCTGTTGAGCAGTCGCGCTGACCTGCTGGAGCAGATCGAACGGCTGGAGGTCCATCATCTGTCCGGTGCTGGCGGCGATCTGAGCTTCGCGTTGCTGACCGACGGCAAGGATGCGTCACAGGAGATCGTCGAAGGCGACGCCGCACTTCTCGATCTCGCCGTCGCGGCCATGGCCGACTTGAACGTTCGCCATGGCCCCGGCCCGGCCGGTGATCGTTTTCTGCTACTGCACCGAAGGCGCCGCTTCAACGCCAGCGAAGGTGTCTGGATGGGGTGGGAACGCAAGCGTGGCAAGCTGCACGAACTCAACCGCCTGCTGCGTGGCGCCACCGACACCAGCTTCATGATGCTTGCGGGAAAACCGCCGACCGTTCCGCCGGAGGTACGGTACGTCATCACCCTTGATGCCGACACGAAGCTGCCGCGCGATACGGCCCTGCGGCTGATCGGCAAGATGGCGCATCCGCTCAACAGGCCGCGCTTCGACATCGGGCAACAGCGCATCGTCGACGGCTACGCTATCATCCAGCCGCGCGTCACCCCGTCGCTTCCCGTCGGGCGTGAAGGCTCGCTCTACCAGCGGGTTTTTTCGGCCCCCGGCGGCATGGATCCCTATGCTGCAGCCGTTTCTGATGTCTATCAGGACCTCTTCGGTGAAGGCTCCTACACCGGCAAGGGCATCTATGACGTCGATGCGTTCGAGGCCGCCCTTGCCGGGCGCATCCCGGACAATACCCTGCTCAGTCACGATCTTTTCGAAGGCACGTTCGCGCGGGCGGGGCTCGCCTCGGATGTCGAGGTGGTCGATGATTTCCCCTCGCGCTACGACGTGGCGGCCCGGCGCCAGCATCGCTGGACGCGCGGCGACTGGCAGTTGCTGCCCTGGATTTTTGGAAAATGGACGCTTCCTGCGCTCGGCCGTGGAAAAATGCTGGACAATCTGCGCCGCACCCTGATCGCGCCGTCGACGTTTCTGGCCCTCGTCGCCTGCTGCGCGATGCCGCTGCAGGCGGGAATAGTGGGTGCGTTGATGCTCGCCTCCAGCATCGCCATTCCCGCTTTCCTGCCAGTGCTGTTCGCCATTCTGCCGCGGCGCAGCGGCCTGCAACTGAACAGCCATGCGATCAGGCTGGCTACCGACATCAAGCTGGCTGCCATGCAGACCGCGCTTGGCCTTGCCTTCCTGCCCGATCAGGCATGGCGCAACAGCGATGCCATCGTTCGAACCTTCTACCGGATGCTGGTAACACGTCGGAAACTTCTGGAATGGACGACCGCGGCAACCTCCGGAAAACGCACGCGACTGACCCTTGCCGGTTTCTACCACGATATGGCGGGTGGCACGGTTGTGGCATTGATCCTGCTGGCGGCCGCCGTTGCGTTTTCGCCGGCCGCCTGGCCGCTAGCACTGGTCCTGTCTCTGCTCTGGCTTGCCGCACCCGCCATCGCGCTCTGGGTCAGTCGGTCCCCGACGGCAAGACCGGGCAAGGTGCTTTCGGACACCGATGCGGCACAGTTCCGGCTGGTTGCGCGGCGCACCTGGCGGTTTTTCGAAACCTTCGTCACGCCGACGGACAACATGCTGCCGCCGGACAATTTCCAGGAAACACCGGCACCGGTCATCGCACACCGCACCTCGCCGACCAATATCGGCCTCTACTTCCTATCAACGGTTGCCGCCCGCGATTTTGGCTGGATTGGCACCCTCAAAGCGCTCGAACGGCTGGAAGCGAGCTTCACGACACTCAAGCGGCTCGACCGTTTCAACGGGCATTTCTTCAACTGGTACGATACGCGTGATCTCAGGACCCTCGAACCGGCCTATGTGTCGTCGGTCGACAGCGGCAATCTCGCCGGCCACCTGATCGCGCTGGCGAATGCCTGTGAGGAATGGGCCGAGGCGCCCCCCGCTGAAAATGTCCAGGGTTTTCGTGATACGCTGGCGCTCTCCCGCATGGCGCTTGCCGAGATACCCGGAAAACAGAGTGCCGGCCTCGCATCGGTTTTCGACGAGATCGAAACCCTGCTGGGCGGCCCGCAATCCATCGAGGCCACAACGCCCGCCTTGGCACGCCTTCTCGACAAGGCGCTGAAGCTGGCGCAGCAGACTGGACCTGCCGATAGCGGTACGACCGCCGAGCTTTTGTTCTGGATTGCCGCACTCGCACGCTCCGTCACCCAGGCGGCGCGCGACCGGCAGGCCTTGCATGACGATGCCGTATCCCTGAAGCAGCGGCTTCAGGCGGTTGCGGACACGGCCCGCTCGATGGCGCTCGACATGGATTTCGCCTTCCTGTTCGATCCGGACAGGAAGCTGCTGTCGATCGGCTATTCGCTCGCCGACAACGGCCTCGACCGGAATTGCTACGACCTGCTGGCCTCCGAAGCGCGCCTTGCGAGCTTCTTCGCCATCGCCAAGGGCGATATCAGCACGCGGCACTGGTTCCGCCTCGGCAGGGCGGCCACGCCGCTCGGCAGCGGGTCGGCGCTGATCTCCTGGTCGGGCTCGATGTTCGAATACCTCATGCCGTCGCTGGTGATGCGCGCGCCTTCGGGAAGCCTGCTTGCCGACACCAACCGGCTGATCGTGGCGCGCCAGGAAGACTATGGGCGGTCGCGGGATGTGCCGTGGGGCGTATCGGAATCGGCCTATAATGCGCGCGACATCGAGTTCACCTACCAATATTCCAATTTTGGCGTGCCGGGACTGGGCCTCAAGCGCGGGCTGTCGGGCAACATGGTCGTCGCCCCCTATGCCACCGGCCTTGCCGCCATGGTCGATCCCCATGCGGCACTCGATAATTACAAGCGCCTGGAGGCACTGGGTGCCCGGGGCGTGCACGGTTTCTACGAGGCGCTGGACTTCACCCGCGCCCGTCTGCCTGAAAACGAGAGCGTCGAAGTCATCCGCAGCTACATGGCCCACCACCAGGGCATGACCATCGTCGCCATCGCCGTGCTGCTGCAGGACGGGCGCATGCGCAGCCGGTTCCACCGCGAGCCGATGATCATGGCCAGCGAACTGCTGCTGTCGGAACGTATGCCGCGCGATGTTGCGATCGCCCGCCCGCGGGCAGAAGAGGTCAAGGCGTCTGCCGGCATCTCGCTGAACCCCGCGCCATCGGTTCGCCGACTGCAATTGCCCGTCGCCGGCGCGCCGGTGACGCATCTGCTGTCCAACGGCCGTTATGCGGTCATGGTGACGGCATCGGGCGGCGGCTACAGCCGCTGGCGCGACATCGCCGTCACGCGCTGGCGCGAGGATGCAACCCTCGACGACTGTGGTGCCTTCATCTTCCTCAGGGACATGCAGAGCGGCATGGTCTTTTCCCCCGTCGCACCGGCGACCGGCGACAGGGCCGAGACTTCGGTGGTCTTCGGGGAGGACCATGCGCAATACATCCGCCATGACGATACGCTGACGACGGAGATGGATGTCATCGTTTCGGGAGAGGACGACGGCGAGGTACGCCGCATCTGCCTCACCAACAGCGGGCGACGGGCGCGCGACATCGAACTGACCTCCTACGCCGAACTGGTGCTCGCCACCACGGCGACCGATAATGCGCATCCCGCCTTCGCCAAGATGTTCGTCGAGACCGAACATCTCGCCGAATACGGCGCGCTCATCGCGACGCGCCGCCGCCGGACGCCCGCGGAACCCGAGATCTGGGCCGCCCACTTCGCCGTGGTCGAGGGCGATGCGATCGCCGATCCGCAATACGAATCCGACCGCGCCCGTTTCCTCGGGCGCAACCGCTCCATGGCCACCGCCGCCGCCATCCATGACGGGCAGGCGCTGTCCAACACCGCGGGAACGGTGCTCGACCCGATCTTTTCGCTGCGCCACAGCATAAGGGTTCTCCCTGGCAAGGTGGCGCGGGTCGCCTTCTGGACGATCGTCGCAGGCTCGCGGGAGGAGCTTCTCGAACGCATCGACAAACATCACGACAGGAGCGCCTTCGAGCGGGCGAAGACGCTGGCCTGGACCCAGGCGCAGGTGCAGCTTCACCATCTCGCCGTGGATCTCGAGGAGGCGGCGGACTTCCAGCGTCTGGCGGCGCCCATCCTTTATGCCGATCCGCGCTTCCGCCCAGCCTCGGACGCCATTCTCGCCGGTGCCGGTCCGCAATCCGGTCTCTGGCCCTATGGCATCTCGGGCGACCTGCCGATCGTGTTGTTCCGCATCGACGACGTCGAGGACCTTCCTCAGCTGCGCCAGATGCTGCGTGCCCACGAATATTGGCGCATCAAGCGCCTTGCCGTCGATCTGGTGATCGTCAACGAGCGGGGTGCCTCCTATGTGCAGGACCTGCAAAACGCCATAGAGGCGGCCGTCCGCTCCAGCCAGTCCCGCCCCCGTTTCGGCGATGTTCCGGCACAGGGTGCGGTGTACGTGCTGCGCGCCGACTTCCTGAACCAGGACACGAAGAACCTGCTGCGCGCGACCGCGCGCGTCGTTCTGGCGGCCCACCGCGGCCTGATCGTCGACCAGCTCGCGCGTCTGTCCGGGGTGGTCGAGCGGGCGGTTCCGCTGGTCACCCGCCTGCAGTCGAGGCCCTCGGCCGAAACGGTGGCCCAACCCGAAGCACTCGAGTTCTTCAACGGACTGGGGGGATTTGGCGCAAACGGTAAGGAGTATGTCACCGTCCTGGAAGGTGGTTCGACGACCCCGATGCCGTGGATCAATGTGATCACCAACCCTGCCTTCGGCTTCCAGGTGTCGAGCGACGGCAGCGCCTATACCTGGGCCGACAACAGCCGCGAGAACCAGATCACGCAATGGTCCAACGATCCGGTCGTCGACCCGTCCGGCGAGGCGCTCTATATCCGCGACGAGGACACACTCGACCTCTGGAGCCCGACGGCCCAACCGATCCGGGATGCGGGGCGGTACGTGGCGCGCCACGGCTTCGGCTATAGCCGCTTCAGCCACCGGGCGCACGGCATCGAAAGCCAGCTGCTCTCCTATGTGCCACTCGCCGACCCGATCCGCATTTCGCGGCTGACGCTCACCAACCATTCGTCCCGGCCGCGCCGCCTGTCGGTCACAAGCTATGCCGAATGGGTGCTGGGCACGCAACGCGGGGCAAATGGACCCTTCGTATCGACCTCTCTCGACACCGAGACAGGGGCGATCCTTGCCCGCAATCGCTGGGCCACGGCCTTTCCCGGCCGTGTCGCCTTTGCCGATCTTGGCGGACGACAGACCGCCTGGACCGCCGACCGTGCGGAATTCCTCGGGCGCAATGGCAGCCCCGCAATGCCCGCGGCCCTCAGAGATCGAGTAGCGCTCGGTGCGAAGGTCGGCGCGGGCCTTGATCCGTGCGCGGCCTTGCAATGCATGATCGAACTCGGCGCCGGTGAAAGCGTCGAGATCGTCTCCTTCCTCGGCCAGGTCGCTTCAGTCGAGGAGGCCGGCGCACTCGTTACCCGCTATCGCGCCACAGACCTGGACGCGGTGCTGGCAGAGGTTGCCGGGCACTGGCAAACGGTCCTTGAGACCATTCAGGTCCGGACGCCGGATCGGGCGATGGACATCATGCTCAACGGTTGGCTGCTTTACCAGACGCTCGCCTGCCGGATATGGGCGCGCTCCGCCTTCTATCAGGCAAGCGGTGCCTATGGCTTCCGCGATCAGTTACAGGACGGCATGGCGCTGGCCTTCACCCGACCGGAGGAGACGCGTGCGCATATCCTGCGCGCCGCCGGACGGCAATTTGCCGAAGGGGACACGCAGCATTGGTGGCTGCCCCATTCGGGCGCCGGCGTGCGCACCCGGATTTCCGACGACCGGGTCTGGCTCGCCTTCGCCGCCGCGACCTATATCGCAACGGCCGACGATGCGGCGATCCTCGACGAGAGCGTACCGTTTCTCGACGGTCCTGCCCTCGGTGAAGGGGAGCATGACGCCTTCTTCCAGCCGACGCCGTCCGGTGAGGCCGCCTCCCTCTTCGAACATTGCGCCCGCGGCCTCGACCAAGCAATCGCGCTCACCGGCAGGCATGGCCTGCCCCTGATGGGCACCGGCGACTGGAACGACGGCATGAACCGGGTGGGCGAGGGCGGGGAGGGCGAAAGCGTATGGCTCGGCTGGCTGCTGATCCGCACGATCGACCTGTTCGTGCCGCTTGCCGAGACCCGTGACCGTGACCGCGCGGCGCGCTGGAAAGCGCGTGCCACAGCGCTCAAAACCTCTGTCGAGCGCGAAGCCTGGGATGGGGCCTGGTACCGGCGCGCCACCTTCGACGACGGCACGTGGCTGGGCTCGAAGGATAGTGATGAGTGCCGGATCGACAGTATCGCCCAATCCTGGGCCGTCCTGTCAGGAGCGGCCGATCCCGAACGGGCCAAAACCGCCATGGCGTCGCTGGAAAGCCACCTGATCCGCAAGGAGGACAGCCTCGCCCTCCTCTTCACGCCACCTTTCGACACCACCCCACGCGATCCGGGCTACATCAAGGGATACCCGCCCGGCCTGCGGGAGAACGGCGGCCAGTACAGCCACGCCGCCATGTGGGCCATCCTGGCCTTCGCCCGGCTGAGAGAGGGTGACAAGGCACATGATCTCTTCGGCCTCCTGAATCCGATCACTCATGCAAACACGCCCGAGGCGGCAGCGCGCTACAAGGTCGAGCCGTATGTGGTCGCCGCCGATGTCTATTCGATCGCCCCCCATGTCGGGCGTGGCGGCTGGACATGGTATACCGGTTCCGCCGCCTGGATGTACCGCGCCGGCATCGAGGGCATCCTCGGCCTGCGCAAGGAAGGCGCAGTCCTCGTCATAGAGCCTTGCCTGCCGAAGTCATGGCCGCAGTTCGAGGTGACACTCAGAATGGGCGAAACCCGATACGATATCCGCGTGGAAAGAACAGCGGATTGGGCGGGTGGCTCGCCCTGCGCAACGTTGGATGGCTCGATGCTGCCTTATGCGGACACAGCAGTGCACGCGCCCCTTGATGGGCGTGACCACACTCTGCTTATCCAGGGGTACCGGTGAGGAAAGCCAACCATATGAATGTCGAGTGCGCTTGCTGACTACCAGGGCATTGAAGAAGCACCAAAGTCCCCCTGTCCGAAAATGAGGAGGATCTGCTGACTGAGGGCGATGGTGCCGGAAATGGTTTTGACAAGTTGCATTGAAGCATGAGCATCACCTGATCGTCAATCGGCGCGGAATGTGGACCCTTTATCGGCGTCAAATCTTCACCCCCTTTAGACGATTAGAGGTTGGCCTGCCGGCGCTGGCCATGGGGAGAATGCGGAAGTTCACAATGTCCAGGTTCCCATCGACACAGCCCGCGCTAGTGAAATGGAAAGGTGCTGGAAGGTTCTGCGCGATACACCGTCGTCAAACTTGCTTTACGGAGTCAGACAATCCGCCTGGCCATCGCTGGCTCTGCCTCAGACGCATCGCATTGGAACAAAGGTCAAGTTTGGTGAGTTTTTACGACGGTAAACATCAGGAGGCTCAAATGAAGAAGATCATCATCCTCGCCTGCATGGGGCTGTCGCTGGCGGCATGCACTGCGACGGAGCGTGGCGCTGGTATCGGCGCGGCAACCGGCGCAGTCGTTGGAGGGGTCGCGACCGGCAACGTTCGTGGTGCAGCGGTCGGCGCAGCAGTTGGCGGAGTGGCGGGCGCCCTAATCGGCAATGTCGCTAACCAACCCGGCCAGTGCTACTACCGCGACCGTTATGGCAATCGCTATATCGATCGCTGCTGACTGTCACCGTAGCCTTCAAGTGCTGGGTTGTGGCCCGACGTCGTTCCGCGGCCGCGTCGAGCGGGCGCGGTCGTGAAAGGAGCGGTGATCGCGCAAATGCTAGGGCTATCCGCATCGAGCCCATAACATATCTGTAAAGGTTAGTTTGTTGCGCACGCAAGCATGCCAGCCGATTTGGAATGTGCGAACTTTGGCTAGGCTCCTCGCACCCATAGTGCCAGCCGTGGTGCACTGCAATCTGGCGATGCGCGATCACATGGTTTGACGACGGGTTGCAGGATGGATGAACGTTTCTTCGCACGTGACGTGGTCAGCGTCGCCGTGGATCTCCTGGGGGCACGCCTGCTGATCGATGGCGCGGGAGGGCGCATCGTGGAAACTGAGGCCTATCGCCAGGACGACGAGGCATCCCATAGTTTTCGCGGGCAGACGGCGGCAAACGCTGCGATGTTTGGTGAAGCGGGCCGCGCCTATGTCTATCGCTCCTATGGCCTGCACTGGTGCTTCAACATCGTCTGCCAGCGGGGTAGCGCGGTGCTCATCCGCGCTCTGGAGCCGACGCACGGGCTTGGGGCGATGATGGAGCGGCGGTCCATAACCGAAGCGCGCAAGCTCTGCGCCGGGCCGGGCAATCTGTGCAAGGCACTCGGCGTCACCGTCGGCATGAACGGGCTTTCGGTTTTCCACGCACCTTTTTCCCTGAAACCCCCATCCGAGGCGCCTGTATCGGCGAGCGGTGTCCGTATCGGGATCAGTAAGGCTGCCGAACGCCCCTGGCGTTTCGCCGTGAAAGGGTCGCCTTCTTTGAGCAGGCCGATCTGACCCTTGGCGTGCCTAGATCTCCACGATCTCCAACTCCGCGGTGAAGGTCGTTCCATTGCTTCCGTCAAATATGTGGGTGCCGTTCAACTGATTGACGACGCCCCGGATCAGGCGGCTTCCCATGCCCTGCTTTATGGTTTGAGGATCAAAGCCGATGCCGTTGTCGTGGACGGTAAGTCGGGCTCGTCGCTCCCCGACAGCTTTGAGTGCGATGGAAATCCGGCCTTCGCGGCCCTCCGGAAAAGCATATTTCAGAATGTTGGTCAGGAGTTCGCTTGTCAGCAGGGCAAGTGGGGTGGCGTTGTCGGCCGAGACGGCAAGCTCGTCGATATCGTAATCCACTTTCACGGGCGCGCCATAGGCGGTGATCAGTTTCTCCGTCACCGATGTCATCAGGTCCCGTGCACGGAGGCGAGAAAATTCATCATGCCTGTAGATCTGCTCATGCACGGCGACCATGGAGGAGATGCGATCGGTCAGCGATTGCTGGATATCCGGGGCCAGGCGTTGCAGCTGGATGACGCTCTGGACGGCTTGCAGGTTATTCTTGACGCGGTGGTGGATCTCGCGAAGGAGCAACTGATTGTCCGCAAGGGCATTGCGGAGCAGCTGGGACTGCGCGGCATCGCGTTGTCGAAGGTGGCGGATCCACTGGCCGGCGGCAAGGAGGCTGACGCTTGCGAGAATAAGCACCGAGACCGCCACCGTCACATCCCGCCAGAAGCGCTGGATGCCGAAATCGTAGTCCGCGGAGGCGAGCGCGATCAGCCCGGTACCATCGACGGTTCGATAGGCGACGATGCGGTGGGCGCCGTCGACGGGCGAGATGGCGTCATAGGTGCCGGCCGCGGCCTTGGGGAGGTAATTGGTGAAGAGCACGTATTTGCTCATGTCGAGCGGCCCGTCGGCAAGCGGGTAGCGGGCGACGAGCTGGCCGTCTGAGCGGACGAAACTGACGGTGGAGTTCGGGCCGAGATCGACGGCCTCCCAGACATCGGCCAGCACCTTCACCTCGAAGGAAACCACGGCGGCACCGGCAAAACGGCCGTTCCGCTCCAGCCTGCGGCTGAAGGCAAAGATCTGCTCGCCGTTAAGGCGGCTGATCAGCAGGCTTGAAATGTGCTTCTTGGCGCCCTTTTCCAGCTCCGAGAAATACGGCCGGTCGACAATGCTGATCGGCTTGACCATCGGATCGGTCGAATAAAGCGTCAGCCCCGTATCATCGACCACATAGGCCTTGACCTGGCCCGGCAGGTCGGCGACCGCCTCGTCGATGTTGTGCACCTTGGCGGATGCTGGCGGTACGATGTTCTCGCCAAGCGTCTCGTCGATGCGCTGAAGGGCCTGACGTGCCAGAGAATCGAGCAGGGACACGTTGCTGGCAACGATCTTGGAGGCGGCGACCGCCCGCTCCTCGGTGCGGCGGACCGCATCCCGATAGCTCGTGTTGAGCCACAGGCCGAGCATGAGGACAAGCGAGACGAACATCGCAACGATGATCATCGCAGCCGCTCTTGCCAGCGTGAAATGAATGTTCAGCCCGCGCAGCACTGCTATCCCCCAAGTGCATCGATCTTAACGAGAAGGGTTGGGTGTGTCGCTGCTTTTTGTCAAACCCACCGGGCCGGTCATCTATCTTAAGAAGGTGACGGTTGCTGGCGGTCCCCGGACACGGCTCTTCGTATGATGTCTTCGAGCTGGCGTTCGCTGAACGGCTTCGACAGGCGCAGCAGATCGGCGCGCGCCTCCGGGGGCAATTCGGAATAGCCCGTGGCGATGACGATCGGAATGTCCGGCCAGCGCTCGCGGACGATGTCGGCAAGCTGGGAGCCGGTCATCTGCGGCATGGCTTGGTCGGTGACGATGAGATCGATCGTCCGCTCGGCCAGAAATGCCAGCGCCTTCGTGCCGGAACTGGCTTCACAGACGATGTGGCCCATATCTTCCAGCATCATGACGGTGTTCATCAACACGAGTGGATCGTCATCGACGGCGATCACGCAGAGCGGGTGGATCTCTTTGGGCACTGGAGGTGCGGTTGGCACCTCCTTCCTTGCCAACTCGATGGCCGTGGCCCCGGCTTCGGCGACCGGAAGCCACAGCTCAGCGGTGGTGCCGGCGCCCGATTTGGACTGGAGCACGAGCTTTCCTTCGGACTGCGCCATCAATCCCTGCACCATGGAAAGCCCCAGCCCGGTACCCTTGCCGACGCCCTTGGTGGTGAAGAAGGGCGACGCTGCGTTCCTGAGCGTATCGGGATCCATGCCTTGTCCTTCATCCTGCATATAGAGGCAGAGATAGGCCCCTTTCTGCAGGTCGGGATGGCTTTTGGTTCCGTCGGCTTCCAGGCGTGCGCCGATGAAAAGGCGCCCGCCGTCCGGCATCGCATCGCGCGCGTTGATCGCCAGATTGAGCAGCGCATTCACCATCTGGTTCGGGTCCGTGCGAACAGGCGGCAGGTTCGGGGGGAAGTGTGTTTCGATCATGACCGAGGGGCCGATGGATCGTTGCAGCATATCTGTCATGCCGCGGATAAGGCTCCACAGATCGACGGACTCGAAATCCAGTTCCTGGCGACGCGAGAAGGCGAGCAGCCGTTGGACGAGAGAGGCGCCGCGGCGCGTCGCCTGCAGGGCGTTGTCGATCAGTGATTGGGCTTCGGGTGCGGGCGAGATGCGGCGCTTCAGGAGGTCGAGGCTCGCCTGGACAGCCATCAGGAGGTTGTTGAAGTCATGCGCGACACCGCCGGTCAACTGGCCGAGGGCTTCCATCTTCTGCGCCTGGAAAAGCTCTTCTCTCGCCAGTTCAAGGGCTGCCTGTGCATCGCGCTTTTCCGTTATGTCGCGGGTGATCTTGGCAAATCCGATCAGCGCGCCATCGTCGTCGCGGATCGCGTCGATGATGGCATTTGCCCAGAAACGGGTGCCGTCCTTTCGCAGCCTCCAGCCTTCCGATTCGTACCGGCCTTCGTTGCGGGCGATGTCTAGCGCATGGTCCGGAATACCGGAAAGCCGGTCCTGCTCGGGAAAGAAGTGGGAGAAATGCCTGCCGATGATCTCGCCCGGGCGGTAGCCCTTGATGCGCTCGGCGCCGGCGTTCCAGCTTGAAACCCGGCCGTCGGCATCCATCATATAGATCGCGTAATCCGTGACACCCTGCACGAGAAGACGGAATTGCTGCTCCGTTCTGCGAAGATGCTCCTCCGCTTGCCGCCGCTCGGTCAGGTCGCGGGTGATCTTGGCAAAGCCGACGAGACTGCCGGCATTGTCCCTGATGGGGTCGATGATGACATGCGCCCAGAATTCGGACCCGTCCTTGCGCACCCTCCAGCCCTCGTCTTCGAAGCGGCCCTTCTCAGCGGCGTGCGTCAGGGCGAAAAGGGGAAGGCCCTTGTCGCGGTCGGTTGCACGGTAGAACCGGGAAAAATGCGTGCCGAGGACCTCGCCTGCCTCGTACCCCTTGAAACGGCTCGCGCCGGCATTCCAGCTGACGATATTGCCCTGCGGATCCAGCATGTAGATGGCATAGTCGGTGATTGCATCGACCAGCACTTTATACCGGTCCTCCCCGGCAAAGGCCGATCCCTCGTCTCCAACCATCTTTTTTCCCCATAAAGCCAACCACAGAAAACGTTGAAGGTGGGGAAAGGTTCCACGTCATTGACGTCCTTCAGAACGGTGCCATTGAAAACCCTGTTCGGGGACGGACCGAGACCGGATCGTCTGTTGGATCCGGATCTTTCTGGAACGCAGCCGCCTGACGATGCGCAACGCGCTTGATAGCTTGAAATACCGCCTCCGGTGGCCACCCTGCGGTGATCACAAGGTCAGCAAGCTTCTGCACCGGCGCATCGACCGCCCGCTCGCATTCGAGTGCGACGTCTGGATCGGTCGTCAGTTGCTTAGGTGGAGGAATTCGGAACTTCATCGGTGGTCTCCGAAGCAGAGGACTAAAACGTGTGGGAGAAATGCTTGGAACTTGCGATTCGTTCCGGCCCTTACCAAGCTCAGCAACCAACGGCCCTGGTTGGCGCGCTATCGTACGACCAAGACGTTGGCCTCCCGGGCTGCTGCGAGAAACGCCAGTCGAGCCTTGGTTGGGGAGCATTTACCTTCGATAGCCTTGGCGCAAAACGCCAGCGCCCGCTGAAATGCGCGTCCGTAGGTCAACGGCCATCTCTCAGCCAGCACGAACATGGCGCTCCGTGGATCCTTGATCTCTATTGCACGGGGCATACCCGGAAGCAGAATGGCAAGTGCGTGGTCCCAAATCACAGAAAGCATTTCATTATTCCCAATCTGAACGGGGCAGTAAATGCTAATCCGTGGAAGTGGTTCCGTGACAGATTGATGAAACTTGCGTAGCAGACGTGTTAGGTCGCTTGGACTGGATTACCCGTCCATCTTCGTGGGCAGGTCTTCGCCTGGGACGGGTGTTACGTCGGATGCTTCTCCCGGCACGATGTCAGGCGCCGGTTCCTCAATCGGGCGCTCGGGAATGTCTGGCGTCTACTGAAGCGGAGCCTCCAGAGGCTTTTTTGGTTCCTTTGGATTGTTGGTCATTTTGATCAGCGATTTCGCGGAAACCGAAGGATCCAGCCAGTCTGCCCACGTCTCCCGCTCGAGGATGACGATCTGCCCGTCATGATACGGCACAATGTCCGGCCCAGGCGCCATTGTCAGCATCGTGAAGGCCTCACCGATCTCCTCGGTTTCGCGCCGGATGGCGACGATCGGTTCGCCGATCTTGCGAAACAGCCACTTGTCCTTGCGCTTCTTTTTGTGATCCGCCGGCGCGATGAACTCAGTTATGTGGACACCCAATTTTTTCCCGCGGCGTTTTTGGCGAGGTCCGCCGTGCGAAGCCTTCAAATCTAGCGCAGCACGACGGACCTCGGTGGCAAACCATAGCAGTTTTAGCGCGCGAGCCCCAATGCCGCCGCCCCTTAACAGCGGAGATCAGCAGAATGATTGCCAGGGTGGGCAGAAGCACCGTGTTCGGAACGATCCCGAGCAGCAGGCCGTCGATAAACGTGCCAACGATCGATCCGGCAGCAATGATGAGGAGGAAAGCCTTGTTGCGGCCGATGACGGAGAAGCTCTGGTCGCGACTGTAGTGGTTGAATCCGACCAGCATCGTCGGCAGGCTTACGGCAAGCGAAAGGCTACCCGCGAGTTTGATATCCGCGCCGAAGAGCAGAAGCAAAGTGGGGATCAGCAACTCGCCACCTGCCACGCTCAAGAGCGAAGCGACGATGCCTATGATGAAGCCCGCAACGACCCCCGCAACGAGCCGGCGCGCACCAGTCAACATAGGTTGGCCCGCTGACGCATCATGTCCGAGCACCAGAACGATCGCGATCGTCACGAGCATAACGGCGATGACCTTGTAAAGCGTCTCCGACCGCAACTTTGTCGCCCAGCCAGCGCCGAACCAGGCGCCGATCAGGATTCCCGCGAGAAGGTAGAGCACAATCGGCCAGTTGTCGGCAATGACACTGAAAGGCACCGTGCCCGCGCGGAAGGGGAGCGCGGTCGCGACAACGACGAGGCTCATCGCCTTGTTGAGAATGACCGCTTCCAGGGCTGCGAAGTTGAAGAACCCGATCAGGATTGGAAGGCGGAACTCGGCGCCGCCGAGACCGATGAGGCCTCCCAGGGCGCCAATAATCGCGCCTCCACCGAAGACTGCGACGGGACTGCGGGCATGAGATGTATTGGTGGCATCAGTCATGGGCGATATGTATGCATAAACATCACGAGATTGGACAGTCGGCATAAGAGAATTCGGAGATCGCAAGCTATCGCAAATTTCCGTGATGCTCTTTCAAAGCCATGCTCCCTGTGTCAATCAAGGAATTGATGAAACTAGTGTCTGCTCTTTTGCGGCTCGTGACGCTTTTTGCCCTCGTCGGGATGCTGACCGCTCCCGTGAGCACAAGTGCAGCCGAGATTGCGATGGTCGACATAACCGCCGCCGCCACGGTCGACGCTATGGCTGGAATGCCGGACGACATGTCCTGTTGCCCGGATGAGCAGCCGGTCAAATCAGGCTGCGATCAAAGCTGCCCGTTCGTCATCATCTGCTCGACGCCGGCACCTCTCGCGGTTTTCAGGACCACGTGGACCTCTGCCGCGCTCGCATGGGCGCCGCTTGAGTACGGTAGCCAGCGGTTCGGTCGCTTGCATTCGCTGGAGGAAGAACCTCCGGCGCGACCTCCAAAAGCCTGATTTCACATTCGCTTCAACGATGACGCTGACCGCGGCTGTGATGCTGCGGGCATGCGCGACCGATATCAACAAGGCCGGACCCAAGTCCGCCAGCATGAAGATGTGAAACCATGAACACCATTCTCTCAACCGTGAGGATCGCCCTCGCAATCCTTCTCCTTTCCGCCTCCACCCTTCCGGTTTTCGCCGGCGGCGCCGACTACGAGTTCCAACCCGTTAAGACGGAACTGCCCACTGGGCCGGAGTCCGAATTCGCGGTGAAGATCATCGACAAACGCACGGGCCAGTCTGTTGCCGACGCGGTGATCTTCGAAACCCGGCTCGACATGGCGCCCGACGGCATGGAGGCCATGACCTCCAAGGTCGATGCGCTGCCGGCCGAGGAGCCGGGCGTCTACCGGTTCAAGCTCAACCTGAGCATGGCCGGGGGCTGGCGCTTCAAGATAGCGGCAAAAATCCAGGGCGAGGAAGAGACGGCGCAGGGCGAAGTCATCCTCAAGGCCGGCGACTGACCATGCTCCGCGCCGCACTGATTACTGTTTCCCTCGCCGTGGCCGGCGGGGGAGGATACTTCGTGGGATCGGGCAAATCGCCGGTCGATCCCGCCACGGTCGCTGCATGGCTGCCGCCAGAATGGTCGGAGGCCGCCGAGAAGCCGAAAGGCTCTGGGCTGGTCATCTATTACCGGCATCCGGATGGAAGTCCCGACTATTCGGCCACGCCCAGGAAAACGGCGGACGGGCGTGACTTTGTGCCCGTTCGCGCGAGCGAGGACGTGAAATTCGACGACCCCGCAAACCCCGGCGACAAGGTCGCGGACGCAGCCGCGCCTGAGAGCCGCAAGATCTTGTATTATCGCAACCCGATGGGCCTGCCGGACACTTCTAAAGTGCCCAAGAAGGATTCCATGGGCATGGACTACATCCCGGTATTCGAGGGTGAGGCCGATGACGGGGCAACCGTCAAGGTCTCGCCGGGCAAGCTCCAGCGGACTGGCGTCAGGTCGGTGGAGGCGAAGCTCGGGCCGATCTCGCGCACGATCCGGGTGCCGGGTACGGTCCTGCTCGACGAGCGCCGTGTCAGCATGGTGACCATGCGAACCGACGCGTTCATCGAGGCGGTGTCCGACGTCACCACAGGTGACAAGGTGCAAATGGGCGAACCGCTGTTTCAGTTCTATTCGAAGGATATCGCCGCCGCCGGCGCCGAGCTTGTGATCGGCCAGGATGCGGCAAACAAAGGCGGTGCTCTGAAGCTTAGAAACTACGGCCTCTCCGCCAACGTCATTGACACTATGCGCCAGAGCCGAAAAGTGCCCGACAGGATCGCATTCGAGACGCCAGTATCGGGCGTGATCCTCGAACGGCTGGCCACGCCGGGTATGATGGCAAGCGCCGGGCTGCCGTTGTTCCGCATCGCCGATACGTCCGAACTCTGGGTCGTCGCCGACGTGCCCGAAAGCCTGCTTGACGCCGTTCGCGAGGGAGCGAAAGCGACCGTCTCGGTTCGTAGCCTGCCCGGCAAACGGTTCGTCGGCAAGGTCTCGCTCGTCTATCCCGAACTCCGTACCGAAACCCGCACAGCCAAGGTCCGCGTTGAAATCGCCAACCCCGACGGCATGCTGCTGGCCAATATGCTGGCGGAAGTCGAAATCGAAAGCGGCTCGCCGACGCCGGTTGTGAGCGTGCCGGAAACCGCCGTTGTCGATACCGGCGACAGGCAGGTCGTATTCATCGATCTCGGTGACGGTCGTTTCGAGCCGCGCGACGTCAAGCAAGGTCTGCGCGGGAACACAGAAATCGCGATCACGGACGGGATCAAGGCCGGCGAGCGTGTCGTCGTTGCGGCCAACTTTCTGCTCGATGCCGAAAGCAATCTGACCTCCGCGCTCAACGCGATGACGGCAACGGAGGCCACGCCATGATCGCCAACCTTATCGCGTGGTCGGCGCGCAACCTGCTGCTTGTCATCGTCGGCGCGATGCTTGCCGTCGCTGGCGGCCTCTATTCGCTGCGCTCCCTGCCGCTCGACGCAATCCCCGATCTCTCGGATGTCCAGGTGATCGTCTTCACGGACTATCCGGGCCAGGCGCCGCAGGTGGTCGAGGACCAGGTCACCTATCCCTTGACGACTTCGATGCTGACGGTCCCGAAATCCAAGGTCGTGCGTGGCTTCTCGTTCTTTGGTGTTTCGTTCGTCTATGTAATCTTCGAAGACGGCACCGATCCCTACTGGGCGCGCAGCCGGGTGCTCGAATATCTGAACGCTGCGGCGAGCCGGCTGCCGCAGGGCGTGGCGCCCACCCTCGGACCGGACGCGACGGGCGTCGGCTGGGTTTACCAGTATGCGGTCGTCGCCAAGGAACTGTCGCTTGCGGAACTCCGATCGCTTCAGGATTGGGTGGTGCGCTTCGCCGTCTCGAAGACGGAGGGCGTCGCCGAAGTGGCGAGTGTCGGCGGCTTCGTGAAGCAGTATTCCATCGTGGTCGATCCCATCAGGCTCAAGGCGCAGGGCGTATCGCTCGAAGACATCGCCAATGCCGTGCGTTCGAGCAACCGCGACGTCGGTGGGCGAACCGTCGAGCTGTCGGAGTTCGAGTTCATGGTCCGCGGCCGGGGCTATCTCAAAGGCGTCGAGGACATCGAGAGAATCGGTCTCAGGAGCCAGGACGGGGTTCCGCTCCGCCTGTCTGATGTCGCCAGGGTCGAAGTCGTCGGCGACGAACGCCGCGGCATTGCCGAGCTGAATGGCGAGGGAGAGGTGGCAAGCGGCATCGTGCTCCAGCGTTTTGGCGAAAACGCCCTGACCGTCATCGACAATGCCAAGAAGAATCTGGAGATCGCCGAGAAGAGCCTGCCCGGCGGCGCGGAGATCGTGCCGGTCTACGATCGCTCGCGGCTGATCGAGGCGGCGATTGAGACCCTGAAGTCGACGCTGGTCGAGGAATCGATCGTCGTTGCGCTGGTGACCGTCTTCTTCCTGCTGCATGTCCGCAGCGCGCTGGTGGCGATCATCATGCTGCCCGTCGGCATCCTGATGGCGTTCATAGCCATGCGGCTGCTCGGTCTCGGCTCCAACATCATGAGCCTCGGCGGAATCGCGATCGCCATCGGCGCGATGATCGACGCTGCCATCGTCATGATCGAGAACGCCCACAAGCATCTGGAACGCGCGCCGCCCGACAAGCCACGAACCGAGGTGCTGGTCGAAGCGGCCTCCGAGGTCGGCCCGCCGTTGTTCTTCAGCCTGCTGATCATCACGGTGTCGTTCCTGCCGATCTTTACTCTGGAATCGCAGGAGGGACGGCTGTTCGGACCGCTCGCCTTCACCAAGACCTTTGCGATGGCCGCGGCGGCGCTTCTCTCGGTGACCTTGGTGCCGGCGCTGATGGTGATCTTCGTGCGCGGCCGCATCGTGCCGGAACACCGCAATCCGGTGAACCGCTTCTTGATCTGGTCTTACCGTCCGATCATCTCTGGCGTGCTCAAGGCCAAGACACTGACGATCCTGCTGGCTTTGGGTATCCTCGCCGCCACGGCCTGGCCCGCCCGGCAGATCGGCAGCGAGTTCATGCCGTCGCTGAACGAAGGAACGCTGATGTACATGCCGACGACCCTGCCGGGTCTCTCCGTCACCAAGGCGGCCGAGCTTCTGCAGATACAGGACCGCATCATCAAGTCGTTCCCGGAGGTCGAGACCGTGTTCGGCAAGGCCGGGCGTGCTCTGACCGCGACCGATCCCGCGCCGACCGAGATGTTCGAGACCATCATTACCCTCAAGCCCAAGGTACAGTGGCGGCCTGGCGTGACCGTCGATAGCCTCAAGCAGGAGATGGACGCGGCACTCCAGTTCCCCGGCGTCTCCAATGCCTGGACGATGCCGATCCGGGCGCGCATCGACATGCTCTCGACGGGCATCCGCACGCCTGTCGGGGTAAAAGTGTTCGGGACCGATCTCAAGGAAATGGAGCGCATCGCCCGCGACATCGAGACCACCCTCAAGGCCGTACCGGGCACGTCGTCGGCCTATGCCGAGCGTGTCATCGGTGGCTACTACCTCGACATCGTTCCAGACCGTGACGCGCTGGCGCGCTACGGCATAAGTGTCGGCTCCGTGCAGGACGTCATCGCCATGGCGCTCGGCTCGGAAAGCATCACCTCCACGGTCGAGGGTCGGGAGCGATACAGCGTGGCGGTGCGCTATCCTCGCGCCTATCGCAGCGATCCGAAATCGATCGCCGAGGAAGTGCAGGTCTCCCTGCCGAGCGGCGGCACGATCCCGCTCGGCGAGGTCGCCAAGGTTGAGCTTACTCGTGGTGCGACATCGATCCGCACCGAGAACGGGCAGCTTGCGGTCTATGTCTTCGTCGATATCGCTGGGCGCGATCTTGGCGGTTACGTTGCCGATGCGCAAAGGGCGGTTGCCGAGCGCGTGTCGATGCCGCCGGGTTATTCCGTCGCCTGGAGTGGCCAGTTCGAATATCTTGAGCGGGCAAAGGTGCGGCTTTCCATCGTGGTGCCGCTGACCCTCGCGCTGATCTTCCTGCTGCTCTACCTCAATTTTGGCCGGCTGACGGAGACAATGATCGTCATGCTGTCGCTACCTTTCGCACTGGTCGGCGGCATCTGGCTGATGTGGTGGCTCGGCTTCAACGCATCCGTCGCGGTCGCCGTCGGTTTCATCGCGCTCGCGGGCGTGGCGGCCGAAACGGGCGTGATCATGCTGATCTATCTCGACCAGGCGCTCCGGGAGCAGAAGGAGACCTGCGAACGCGAAGGCCGCCGTTTTGGCTCCGCCGACCTCAACCGGGCGATCATGGTCGGCGCGGTCGAGCGCGTGCGGCCGAAAATGATGACGGTCGTCGCCATCATGGCGGGCCTCGTCCCGATCCTCTGGAGCACGGGCACCGGATCGGAGATCATGCAGAGGATCGCCATGCCGATGATCGGCGGCATGGTCTCGTCGACCCTGCTCACCCTGATCGTCATTCCCGCCGTCTACGGCCTCGTAAAGGGGTTTGAGCTTGGGAAGACAGAAGAACATCAATCAGCCGCGTCGGGGACGGTTTCCACGCCGGCTTTGGAAGGAGCATGACCATGAAGAGAAGAGAGTTCATCACGGCCCTGGCCGCCACCGCCGCGTTTCCCGGCACCTCCGCATTCGCGGCGACGAATGCCGATATCTTGACGGTCCACAAAGATCCCAATTGCGGCTGCTGCTCTCTATGGGCGGACGGCTACGGGAAGGCGAGATATCGGGTGGAGATTGTCGAACAGCGTGACCTGGTTTCCCTTAAACAGAAGCTCGGTGTGCCGCTGGATATCCAGGGATGCCACACGGCGGTCTACCGCGGGCAGTTCCTCGAGGGTCATGTTCCTCTCGAAGCGACACGGATGCTTGAAAGCAGAGCGGACCTTGCCGGGCTGGTTGTGCCGGGCATGCCGGCCGGATCGCTCGGCATGGGCGACGATCCTTCTGCATCCTACGATGTGATCGGCGTCGGCAAGGACGGCAAGACTTCGGTCTTCCTGGAGGTTCGGCCCAAGATCTGAGGTTGCTCCAGCCCGGCGCCGTCGCTCCGCCCTATCTCGCACCGTACTTTAGTGGTATCTGTAATGACGGTCATCGGGACCAGTTTCAGGAGGCTGACATGACGCCTTGGGAAATCGACGCGATGGAGATCGCGAACTGCAATTGCAATTTTGGATGCCCGTGCCAGTTCAATTCGCTTCCGACCCACGGCAATTGCGAAGCCGCCGTGGGCTTCATCGTCAGGAAGGGGCATTTTGGCGGTGTCCGGCTGGACGGCGTGAAGTTTGCGCTGACAGCCAAATGGCCCGGGCCGATCCATCTTGGCAACGGAACGATACAGCTGGTCGTGGACACCACACTCACGTCGGAGCAGCGCGAGGCCGTGGAGAAGATCGTCACGGGTAGCGACACCGAGGACATGGCAACCATGTTCTGGGTGTTCAGCAAGATGTCGCCGAACAAGCTCGAAACGCTGACGAAGCGGATCGACGCGCAGGTCGATGCGGAAGCACGGACGGGATATGTGCGGGTGGCAGACGTATTCGATCTTGGGGTCGAGCCGATCCGCAATCCGGTGACGGGCGCCGAGCATCGGGCACGCATCAACCTGCCATACGGCTTCGAGTATCGCGTGGCGGAGATGGCCAGCGGCACGACGCAGACATCAGGGGCGATTTCGCTCGAAAAGAACAGGGGGACGCACGCTCACATCTGCCGGATCTACATGAACGGGCAAGGCGTTATCGATCACGCCGCATAAGGGGTCCGTCATGGGCCGGTCGACGCTTGAAGGTCTCCTTTCCCGCGATCGTTTGATCGTCCTCTTGTCGTTGTCGAGCGCCGTGGCGCTTTCCGCCGCCTACATCCTGGCGGGCGGGGGAACGGGAATGTCCTCACTCGGCATGTCGATGGATACAGGTCCGGCCGGCGCCCTTATCGCCGGCACGCCGGACATGGTCAGTTCGGTGATTTGGACACCCGGCTACCTGATCGTCATCTTCGTCATGTGGTGGCTGATGATGGTCGCCATGATGGTTCCCAGCGCCTCGCCGGTCGTTCTGCTCTACGGCGCGCTTCACCGAGATGAGGGTGCTGGGCCGGCACTTGAATTCTTCCTCGGTTACCTCGCGGTATGGGCAGGGTTCAGCGCGGCTGCGACCTTGATCCAGGGGGCCTTGTCGGCAGGCGGGCTTGTTTCCGCTATGTACATGAACCTTGCGTCGATCTATCTCGCGGCAGCAGTTTTGATCGGCGCCGGTCTTTATCAGCTGTCTCCTTTGAAGGCCGCTTGTCTGGATTTTTGCCGCAGTCCGGTCGAGGCACTCACCCGCCATCGGCGCACGGGGCACGCGGCGGCGTTCCGGATGGGGCTCGTCCATGGCGGCTATTGTCTCGGTTGCTGCTGGGCGTTGATGGCGCTGCTGTTTGTCGGCGGCGTCATGAATATCTGGTGGATCGTTGGCATCGCTCTCTATGTCGCCATTGAGAAACTTGCGCCCGGCGGAAGGCGTGTTGCACAGGTGATGGCGATCATTCTGATCTCTGGCGGCTTGGTCTTGCTTGTCGGATCGCTTAGCGCAGGTGCATAGACTGCGCTCCCGACGGCTCGATCAAGGCCATGAGCCTCGTGGTTGTTGCGACCGCGTTACCATTCCATTCGGCTTGATTGCCGATCATTGGCATATGGTCGTCAATCTGCTGGCCGGAAGCTTGGGTCGGTGCTTCCGGGGCAACGGCCTGCGTTCCGTAACCCTATTACGGTGATTGCAAGCGCCGCAGTTTTACGACTTCGTCACCGCCGCGGCTGATCAACCGCTACCACAAGGATGGGCGCAGGTGGTCGCTGGAATAGGCGCTGGGTTCCTGATCGGGGTCAGCCTCGCTGCCCGGTGTTGCAGGCGGCGAGCTGCTTATTCCAACGCGGACCTTGCTGTTTGACACGGCTGTCAAGCCTGCAGGTAGCCTCTCGCTGGAATGCAGGTTTTGGTCCTGCAGTGCTGGGGCCTACGCAGGTCCGACGGGGTCTATCCCTATGGCTTCAGCACTCTCCAGCGCGACACCAGCGTCACGATCGGCAAAGCGATCAGCGACAGCACCGCGCCGGTCGCGAATGTCACGAACGAGCCGTAGGAATCCCAGAGCAGGCCGGCGATGATGTTGCCGGTCATCAGGTTGAAGACACCGAACGCCGTGCCCTTGGGGCTGGCGGCGCCGTGTCGGCAATGAGCGTTGCCAGCAGCCTTTGGGAGAGGCCCATGTGAAGGCCCCAGAGGACAGCGCCAATAAGGAACATCGGGATCGAGCCGGCGAAGGTCAGGGCGACGTAGGCCAAGACCAGCAAGCCGACACTCGCGGCAAGAATGCCGGACTGCCCGATAGCGTCCGACAGCCGGCCTGCCGGATAGGCGGTCAGCCCGTAGACCGCATGCATGACGACCATCGTGATCGGGATCCATGCGGGGATAAAACCTGCCTCTTGCGACTTCAGGAGCAGGAAGGCCTCACTGAAACGAGCGAAGGTCAGCATCGAGGCGGCGATGATGACGACCCAGACAGAGCTGTTGAGACGGATGATATCGCTGATGCGAAGTCGCGGGGCCGCTGCCTTCGCCGCCGCCGGCTCCCTCGTTCCCGGATGCCGATCACCAGGATGAGGACGGACAGGAATGCGGGCACGACTGCGATTCAGTAGATCGTGAGCACGTTGCCGTCGAGCGCGAACATCAGTCCGATCGCTGCAAGCGGGCCTATGAAGCCCCCACCGTGTCGATGGACTTGCGAAGGCCGAAGGCCGCTCCCCGGATCTCCCGGGGCGAGACGTCGGCGATCAGCGCGTCGCGCGGGGTGCCACGAATGCCCTTGCCGATGCGGTCCACCGCCTTGGCAGCGACGATCCAGCTGACGGAGGTGGCGAAGGGAAAGGCGAGTTTCGACAGGGCGCCGAGGCCGTAGCTGAGGACGGCGAGCGCCTTTCGGCGTCGAGTCCAGTCCGCGATGATGCCGGAGAAAAGTTTCGTTGTGGTGGAGATCGCGACCGAAAGACCCTCGATGAAGCCGACGGCAAGCGCCGAGGCGCCGAGGCCGGAAACGAGATAGAACGGCAGGAGCGTCTGGATCATCTCCGAGGAGACGTCCATCAGCAGGCTGACGATCCCGAGGACCCAGACGGTGGCTGGAATCCGGCCGCGGGCCGCGGCGGTTGGCAGGGAGGCGGCGGTCATTTTGCTTTCGCTCATGCCGCGGCGGCGCTTGTAAGCAACGTCCAGGCGATGCCGCCCGACGCGTAGATCACGAGCGTTGCGACGACGGAAAGCTTCAGCCGGAACAGGGCGACGACAGCGAGCGCCGTCAGGGTCAGCGACGCGACCTGAGTTCCCCCGACGTAATGTAAAACAACGATTATCCACCTAAAGGCCTTGCCCAAGTTCACAGGCACGCTCCCCAATTCTGGCACGCATCTATTGCAAACCTTTGGTTGTGCCTATGGAAGGCGCCTTAGCTTAAAGATCTCTAAAGTTGGAAGGAAATATGCATTTTATAGTTGATGCGGCTATTCAAATATCAGCCTGTTTAGTCTACGGACCACAACGTCGATTCCGTTTCCAGTTGGGTTGTGCGAGACGTAAGATACACGCATAGATGAGAGCAGGAGAGTGGGGCAACAGCTTTCAAAATGGCGGCGCCGGAAAGAGGCGCGACAAATCCTTCATGGGATCGGCGAGAAGCGCGCCATACGCTGATGCTCATTATAGCTGCGCAATTAACTGTGAAGTCGGCAAGCTGTCAGGCGGCGGTGAACTACATCTGAAGCCAAATGAACAGGTCCTGAGCCTATTCGAACAGGTCCGGATTGCTGGCCTCGATCTGCGGCAGGTCGGCCAGGATGCCGTTCAGGTGGCTGCGCATGGCGGTTCC